>NZ_SLZR01000002.1 GCF_004341165.1 Reinekea marinisedimentorum | reverse complement strand
TAACGGGCAATGGGGCGTTCCAGCTCTCGCCAGGGTAACAAATCATCCATCTGCGATAAGAATTTTTCGCGTCGTGTTTGCTTACGTTTTTTCGCCTGACCTTCGGCGTCTGAAAAACTGAGCTGAGACATGATTGAGTCCGTTAGTTTGATTTTGGCTATTATCGCTTAATTTGTTGTATTTTTCAGAGGTGCCTTAGATTGTTTCAATCTATTATCACAATTTGATGTGACTATTCTGAAAGACACACTGCCAGAACCGGAGTTGGTCGTTAAGCTACAAAAAACAAATGCTCTTGTTTTAATCCGGGAGCGCACAATCATTACAGAGTCTCTTCTGTCACAACTACCCAACCTTAAAGTAATCAGTCAAACAGGGAAAGTTAGTAACCATATTGATGTTCACTTGTGTGAAAAGTATAGGGTTAAGGTTTTAGAGGGGGGATTGCCACACGATGGAACTTGAAATTAATGTAATTGACGCATTCACAGACTCGGTGTTCGGCGGAAACCCTGCCGCAGTAATAGTTACCGATACTTGGCTTTCAGATGATCTTATGCAATCGATTGCGTCAGAAAATAACCTATCGGAGACTGCTTTTTTAGTTGAGTCTGAAATAGGTAAATATCAAATACGCTGGTTCTCACCACTCTCAGAAATTGCATTTTGTGGCCATGCAACATTGGCTTCGGCTTTTTTATTGTTTGAGAAATTTTCTGACTTAAAGACGATAACCTTTTTTGCCAAAGCCGTTGGTGAATTGTCGGTCATAAAAAATGATGCCGGTAAGATCCAAATGGATTTCCCGAATACCAAGCCTGAAAAGATAGAGAGTGTTCCTCAAGGTTTAATATCTGGGTTGTCCATCGAACCGTCAGAGGTTTACCGTAATTCCCAGGCCTATTTTGTGATTTTTCGGTCAGAGGAAGAGGTGCTTTCTGTGGCGCGTGATAATGAAATACTCAAGCAGCTCAATCCGTTGGATGTTGTGGTTACTTGCCAATCAGAGCGAGAGGGTTTTGATTTTATCTCCAGGTATTTCTGGCCAGCAAATGGTGGTGATGAAGATCCGGTAACGGGCTCAATTCACACTGGCCTAGCACCATTATGGGCTGAACGTTTGGATAAAACGGAATTGGTGGCCTACCAAGCCTCTAAACGAGGTGGCGTGCTCCATTGCGTAGTCTGTGGTGACAGAGTTTTAGTATCAGGTGATGCAGTGCTGTATTTGAAAGGCAGTATTATCGTTTAGAACTGGAGTTTTTAAGCAATTCGTAAGCTTTATGAGAAATTATGAACAGCATAGTTACACCTCATCGTATTAAGGAAACGCTTTTTGGAGCGCAGTTTAGGTAAGAGAGTGATGGTGGAGTTACATCGAATCGACGCAGTAGAAAATCGTTACGTTACCCTGACCAGATTTAAAAGTAACGAACGTGCGTTAAACATGTATCGATCTTTGGGTTACGATGTCATCGAAGAAAATTCGCATTTTCTGGTGTTCCGAACACCTCATTCCAATATTGAACGTGTAGCGCCTGGAAACAAGATATGAAAAAGCCAACGCTCTTTGTCTTTTCCGGCCTACCCGGAACTGGGAAATCTACACTTGCCAAACGCCTTGCCATAGAAACGGGGGCGGTATACATAAGAATTGATACCGTAGAGCAGGCTTTACGAGATTTGTGCCATCAAGAAGTTGAAGGTGAAGGTTATCGGCTTTCGTATCGTGTTGCAGCAGACAATCTAAAACTTGGGCTGAATGTAATTGCCGATTCCTGCAACCCCATAGCGCTCACACGAATAGAGTGGAATGAAGTGGCCATTCATAACCAGGCTAACCTTATTAATATTGAAGTGTCATGTTCAGATAAAGCCGAGCATAGAAGGCGGGTTGAATCCCGTCTGGCTGAGGTGCCCGGCCTGGCTCATCCAGACTGGGAAAGCGTAGAGGCTCGTGAATATCACCCTTGGCAAGCTGTTGATATAGCTATAGATACCGCACACAAGTCGATAGAGGCGTCCAGTCAGGAGTTATTAAACATCATCCGTGTTATTCAAACACCCATCACAACAAGTGGCTAAAGGTTTTGTAGGTCTGAATTGTGTGAGTTTGGCTAACAATATAATGGAAGGGCAGAAAGCGATGAAAGCAATCGTGCGTAACATTGAGGAAGAGTTTGTTGTTCTAAGCCCTGAAAAACAGGCATCCGTTCAGGTTTCTGATGCTCTGCTGTATCAGCGGCTTAGCAAAGAATACGGTAATTTTTCCGGTCACGAGCTTATTGCTGCCTATGAGTTTGAAAAAGACTGGAATACATGGGAAATGCACCCGCATGGAGATGAAGTGGTCTTGCTGTTATCGGGCTGCATAACCCTGATATTGAAGCTGCCCCAAGGGCTTGAATCGTTCACTTTAAACCGCAGTGGCTCCTACCTTATTGTACCAAAGGGCGTTTGGCATACAGCCGCCACGAATACCAAAAGTAAACTGCTGTTTATCACGCCCGGTGAAGGAACTGAAAACAAGTCTGAGCCATTGTGACGCCACGTTTAACACGGGCGTACTGGTTCCGGGCTGCGCATCCACTTATAACCTCCAGGTCGCAATAAAATAGATCGCCGACCAGTTATCTTTCTCAATTTGATCTGCCTAATTCTTTCTACTTTCTACTCTGTGTACCTGTATCTACCAGTTGCTGGCAACGCTCGTACGACCAATGCCTGGCCAATAAATGTTATAGGCAGAGTTGGCATTTTTTGTCTGAACCATCACCCAATAATGATAAGTATTTTCGAGAGCGCCTTTTTTTGAAGACTCGGTCAGAGTCAACCGCCGCAGGCATTAGGTATAAATGGGCCTGATCCACCCGATAGCTGACTTTATGTTTAATTCACAAGGACCCTGCATGAATTTAATAAATAGCAAAAGGAAAATGTTTCGCATTGGTGCATTAACCTTTAGTACAGCCCTATTGATTGGCTGCCAATTAGAGGATTCCGTCGAAAAAGAGGCTGCAACTGAAGATGCCGCAGCCGAAGATGCCACAACCGGAACCACTGAATGGCAGTTAATCTGGCAGGATGAATTCAATACGGCAGAGATTGATCTTAGCAAGTGGGATCTGGAAGAAAACTGCTGGGGCGGGGGTAACAACGAGCAACAGTGTTATACCGATCAGGAAAGCAATGCTTACATTGAAGACGGTGTGCTCTACATTACCGCCATAAACGAGAGCTATACCGGCGCATCGGCGAATGAAGATGATGCCAGTTACGACTCATCCAACACCACCACGCTGCCATACACCTCTGCGCGGCTGCGCACTAAGAATCTGGCAGACTTTAAATATGGACGCTTTGAAATCAGCGCCAAGTTACCTTCTGGTCAGGGCACATGGCCTGCCATTTGGATGCTGCCAACCGATTACGTTTACGGTACATGGGCGGCCTCTGGTGAAATCGACATCATGGAAGCCGTTAACTTAGGTACCGATTCAGACGCCAGCGACGCACAGAGTGGTGAAACGGAACGCCGCGTCTATGGCACGCTTCACTATGGCGAAACCTGGCCCGATAACGTTTACTCGGGCACTAACTATGAACTAGCAGATGGCTCTAGCCCGGCAGATGACTTTCACGAATACGCGATTGAATGGGAAGAAGGTGAAATTCGCTGGTATGTCGATGACGTTCACTACGCCACTCAAACGTCAGACGGTTGGTATACGCAATATGAGGATGAAAATGGCGATACTGTAAACGGCACGGGTGCCGCCCCCTTTGATGAGTATTTCCACATTATTATGAATTTAGCCGTGGGCGGTGATTGGGCGGCTAATGTGAACGATACCGGCATAGATTCCAGTGCTTTCCCTGCACAAATGGCCGTTGATTATGTTCGGGTGTATGAATGCAGCATTGATGCAACCTCTGGTACTGGCTGCGCAACTGAAAGCGCTGATGCAGAGCTTGTCAGTGGTTATGAAGCGCCGGAAATCATCACTGTGGATGACGATTTTTTAAGCCCGCCGCTGACGATGATTTATGAAGACTCACTGGATGATAACCTGTATTTCCAAAGCTATAACCCAGATGGCACCATCAGTTACAGCGAAGTAGCGGTTGATGACCGCGGTACCGTATTGCAGATCGATAAAACCGGCACAACGGGGAATGTGTACCTGGCGACAGGCACAGAAGCCGATTTTAGTGACTGGAAAGAAGATGGCGCTGTCGTTTTCGATATGCGTGTATTGAGCAGCGCTGATGATGCGGAATTCTTAATTAAGCTGGATAGTGGCTGGCCTTACGTGAGCGATTACAGTGTGGACTTGCCAACGGGCACCGATTGGGTGGAAACCACCATTATGATCAGTGATATTTTGGCAAGTGATAACCGCTATTCAGCGGGTAACTATGCCGACATTTCCTCAATTGTGAACCTACTGGTGTTTGAGCCAACCGATGCAATGAGTATTCAGTTAGATAACATCAGGTTAGAAGAGCAGTAGCCGAGCGTCACAAAAAATTAACACACCATAGGTTGACATAACGGCCAATATATATGAAATTCCGAATATCTGTTTTTCCATATGTGTTGGCTTATGAAAACCATTCTATTTCTATGCACCGAAAACTCCGCCCGCTCGCAAATAGCCGAGGCCGTGGTGAATGGTCTTTTTGGTGACAAATATCAGGCTTTTTCAGCCGGAACAAACCCCGGTTCGGTAGACCCGCGTGCCATAGAGGCACTGGAAAAGTTCGGCCTGCCAACCGATAACCTGGTGTCTAAATCGGTCGATACCTTTATCGGCCGGCAGTTCGATTACACCGTTACGCTGTGCGATAAAGCCCAGCAGGAATGCCTGCTGTACGATTTTGGCGGTGAGCGCATGGCCTGGCACTTTGAAGACCCAAAAACCCGCGCTGTGAAACTCCCCTTTGAAACCACGCTCAAAGAGCTCAATGAGCGCTTTATCATGTTCAAGCTGGTGAAAGAGAAGCAGCCTTCGGCGCTGAGTATTTCGCCGCTGAGTCTGTTCAAATGCCTGGCGGATGAAACCCGCTTGCTTATGGCGGCGCTCATTTCGGCTGAAATTGAGTTGTGCGTCTGCGAACTGACGGCGGCGCTGGAGCTTTCCCAGCCTAAAATTTCCCGTCACCTGGCGCAGATGCGTGACTGTGGCCTGTTGGCTTCACGCCGCGAGGGCCAGTGGGTGTATTACCAGATTAACCCGGCCCTGCCGGATTGGGTTTCGGTGATGGTGAAAAACACCCAGCAGCAAATGGCGACTGATATTGAACCGCTGAATGCTCGGCTGAATGCTATGGCCAGCCGGCCGGAACGCAAAGCGCTGTGTGCCGCCTGTTAACGCAGCCGACAGAATTAAATTTAACGACCTTTCTAGTAAACGAGACCTCTAATGAACGTACATCCATACGATTCTCTGCCGTTAAGCAACGGCACCACGCTGGTGATGACGCCGTGCCCGGGCACCAAAGAAACCACCATCAGCGAAGCGTTAGCCACCTTGCAGCAAGCCGGTGTGACCACCGTTGTCACCATGAATGCCGACAGCGAACTGAGCAGCCTTGGGGTTGCCTCGCTCGGTGATGAAGTGGCCGATAAAGGCATGCGCTGGTTTCAGTTTCCGGTGGCCGATGATGAAGAGCCGGAAGCCGACTTTGAAGCCGCCTGGCTTGAGCACAAAGACGCGCTGCTGGCACTGTTCAACGGCGGCAATGTTATAGCGGTGCACTGCCGTGGCGGCACTGGCCGCACCGGTTTGATGTCGGCCATTATGATGCTGGAATCGGGCTATAGCTGGGCCGAGGCCAAGCAGCAAATTCAGAGCATTCGGCCCCGTGCATTAACGTTGGCTCCGCACCTTAACTACCTGAAAAAACAGTACTCGATCAGCGAATAACAGGAAAACAACATGACCATTAAAGTAGGCATTAACGGTTTTGGCCGCATGGGCCGTTTGGCGCTGCGCGCCGGTTTTGAATCGGAAGATTTGGAATTTGTACAAATTAATGACCCGGCGGGCGATGCCGTGGCACTGGCGCACCTGCTGAACTTCGATTCCATTCACGGCCGCTGGAACCACGAAGCGGTTGCGCAGGGCAGCGACAGCATTGTGATCGGTTCATCGCAGCTGGTGTGCTCGCATAACAAAAGCATTGGCGAGACAGACTGGAGCGGCTGCGATGTGGTCATTGAAGCCAGCGGTAAAATGAAAACCAAAGCCTTGCTGCAGGCGTATCTGGATCAGGGCGTGAAACGCGTTGTCGTCACTGCGCCGGTGAAAGAAGAGGGCGTGCTGAATGTTGTGGTTGGCGTAAACGACGAGCTGTACAACAAAGCGCTGCACCCAATCGTTACCGCAGCATCGTGCACCACCAACTGTTTAGCGCCGGTAGTGAAGGTCATTCATGAAAAGCTGGGCATTAAGCACGGCTCGATGACCACCATTCACGACATCACCAACACCCAAACCATTATTGATTCACCCCATGCCGATTTACGCCGTGCGCGCTCCTGTGGCACCAGTTTGATTCCGACCACAACCGGTTCGGCAACGGCTATTACTCACATCTTCCCTGAGCTGAAAGGCAAGCTGAATGGCCATGCGGTGCGTGTGCCACTGACCAATGCCTCGCTGACCGACTGTGTGTTTGAGGTGGAAAAACCAACCACAGCAGAAGAAGTGAACGCTCTGCTGAAAGAGGCCAGCGAAACCTACCTGAAAGATATTCTGGGCTATGAAGAGCGCCCGCTGGTGTCTATCGATTACAAGACCGATCCGCGCTCCAGCATTATTGATGCGCTTTCCACCATGGTGATCAATGAAACTCAGGTAAAAATTTACGCCTGGTACGATAATGAGTGGGGCTACTCCAACCGCGTAGCCGAACTGACGAAAAAAGTTGGCTTGAGCGATAAGGAATAACACCATGCAGGCACTGGCGCGTCTTTCTCCGGAAATTCGGCAGTACATTTTAATTACCGGTAACTACTGGGCATTCACCTTAACGGATGGTGCCTTGCGTATGCTGGTGGTGCTGCATTTTCACGGCCTGGGTTACAGCCCGCTGGAAATCGCCATGCTGTTTATTTTTTATGAAATTTTTGGCGTGATCACTAACTTAATCGGCGGCTGGCTGGGCGCGCACCTGGGCTTAAACAAAACCATGAACATCGGTTTGTTTATGCAGATTATTGCGCTCAGCATGTTGCTGGTGCCGGCGGCAATGCTCACCGTGCCGTGGGTGATGGCGGCGCAGGCGCTTTCCGGCATCGCCAAAGATTTAAACAAAATGAGCGCTAAAAGCTCCATTAAATTACTGGTGCCGAAAGAGGCCGAAGGCCAGCTGTATAAGTGGGTGGCGATTCTCACCGGCTCTAAAAATGCCTTGAAGGGTGCCGGGTTCTTTTTGGGTGGTGCGCTGTTAACCCTGCTCGGGTTTGCCGGTGCAGTTATCGTTATGGCGGTTGCGCTGGCGCTGGTTTGGTTGGGCAGTGTGCTTAACCTGAAGCAGGATTTAGGCAAGGCAAAAAACAAACCCAAGTTTACTGAAATTTTTTCTAAAAGCCGGGCGATTAATATTTTATCGGCGGCGCGGATGTTTCTGTTTGGCTCGCGTGATGTCTGGTTTGTGGTGGCTCTGCCGGTGTATTTGGCCAGTGCCTTTAATTGGGATCACTGGTATGTCGGTGGCTTTCTGGCGTTGTGGGTCATAGCCTATGGTTTTGTGCAGGGCTTTGCCCCCAACCTAACGGGTAAAAAGAGCGGCAAGGTGCCGGACGGCCGCCATGCCTTAGCCTGGGCAAGCGCACTCGGCCTGGTGACTTTGCTGATGGCGGTGGCGATATCGGCGGGCTTTTATGTCGCACCGGTATTGATTATTGGCCTGATGATTTTTGGCGCCTTGTTCGCGGTGAATTCCTCGCTGCACAGCTATTTAATTGTTAGCTATGCCGGTGACGATGGCGTCTCTCTCGATGTTGGCTTTTATTATATGGCCAATGCCATGGGGCGTTTAATTGGCACTGTACTTTCGGGCTGGTTATTTCAGGCATTCGGTTTGGTAAGCTGCTTGTGGGTATCCGCGTTGTTTATTGCCATTACCGCGGTGATTTCACTGGGCTTACCCAAACACCCGAAACCGGCATCGCAAGCCAGCGCTTAAAGGAATGACCAATGCAAATTGCCAAAGACGACCTGACCGACGGCGCTATTGCCGATCTGCTTAACAGGCACCTGCAGGAAATGCACAAATACTCGCCACCCGAAAGCATTCATGCCATTACCCCGGAAAAACTGCGCGACCCGGCGGTTACCTTTTGGGCAGCACGCATGAACGGTGAACTCGCCGGTTGTGCTGCACTAAAAGAACACTCGGCGGAACTGGCCGAATTAAAATCGATGAAAACCAGCCCCGTGCACTTACGCAAAGGCGTGGCTAAAAACTTGTTGCATCAGGTGTTTGCGGAAGCCAAAGAACGGGGTTACCAAACGGTTAAGCTGGAAACCGGCAGTCACGAGGCGTTTGTACCCGCGGTTGCGTTGTATCAGCAGTTTGGTTTTGAACCTTGCGCGCCGTTCGCAGATTATTCGGATGATCCGTACAGTTTATTCTTTGTTAAGAGGCTTTAAATCGAGTTGGCTTTATAAGTCGTTTGATTTTTAAGTTTGCAGGTCAGTTGCAGACTATCGCAGTCAATCGTACTGTCCGTTTTTCTGTAAGTACCTTTAGATGTTATGCAATGAGTCTCAGGCACGCCCTGTTTGCGCTTAAAAGCTTATCAATTCTGCAGCTGCTCTAACATGGTTTTCAGTACCAAATGCCAGTGGCTGTAGAGCATATATTGACCCGCGCCTTTAGCTTTTATATAGCTTGCCGAGGGCATTTTTGCCGCCATCTTCTCAGAAATAGCCGGGATGAAAATGGGATTGTCAGCGCCATGGAGAATTGTAGTGCTGGCGTTGCATTTACGCAGGTCAAAGGGCCACGGCTTATGCACCTGAATAAAGTCATCCAAATAGGTGCTGGTCTCGCTGTGAAACGCCCATTCAAAAGACTCCTGAACGATACTTAAAAATAGTTCGCTGTTAATGATCGTTTTGTCAGCTTTTGATAGTTTGGTGTAAACACGTTCAAAGTAGTTGCCAGGGGAGGCGTGCAGTTGCGAAAAGATGAGTCTGGAGATGTGTTTTTGGGAGAATGCAGGGAGTTTTTGGTAGGCCTTTAGCAACATACTCTGTGCAGCCATCAGGGGGACTTCCAGATAGTGGTTTTTATCCGGATAGGGGTTGATAAGAATAAGCTTTGTCGAAACGGGTCGATGGCTGCAGGCATGGGCCAGCGCAATGGTAGCGCCTGTGCTTTCGGCAACACAAAGCGGGTTTTTAATTTGCAGTGATGCCAGTGACAATTGAATGGCGTTTTCAAATTCGTCGTTCAGTGACAGGCCAGCCAGGTTGGTCTGCTTCTGAAAGTCCCATCGGTTTGGAACGATGACCCGAATGCCTAATTTTTTGAGCTCTTCATGCTTTTGCTGCCAGAATTTTTGTGAATGGAAGTAGCCATGCAAAAACAGGATGGGTTTCCCGCCTATTCGTCCATAATCCGAGAATGAGAGGTCAAGGCCGTTTTTTGAACGCACAGTTTTTGTGTTTTCGCAGTAAGCAACTACTTGTTGCTGCAGTCTGTTGACCTCTTCCGTTTCAACCGGGCTTAACCATAAAGCCGGGGTTGCATAAATCTGCTTCAGCAGCTCCGATTGGCTATGAGTGTTGGTTTTGGTCAACACGTTCTTAAAGTGAGAGCGAGCTGTATGTTTGCTAATACAAAGCTTTTCGGCCGCTTCGGTAAGTGAGTTGCTGCCGTTTAAGAGCTGCTTAACCAAACGGGTCTCGGCGCCAGTAAGCCCATAAACGCTGGATACTTTATCGACATTGACACTGGACAGACTGTTTGAGTGTGAAATATATAATGTGTATACACCATTTGCGCCTGTGGTTGCCGTGGTGGTGTTACGGGAAAAGTGCAGAGTATAGAAACCATTGTTTTCTTCACTTCCGCAAATTGTGAAGCATTCATTTAATTGTTTATTTGCAGCTTCTGCTTTGCTTAATCTTTTAATGGCTTGTTCAATTCTGATCTGACTTTCCGGGTTCACAGCCTGCAGCCTGCCTTTGGATTTTTCAAGACCGTATTCTGCCGCGAGAAAGTCCTGTGAATGCGCATTGGTGGATAAAATATTGAGTTGGTAATCAACCAGAATAATGCCGAGTGGTAAGTTGTTAAGAATGGCCAGTGCGTTGTTCAGTTTTTGCTGAGCGAAATGTATTTCTTGATTAAGGGATAAAGCTTGCTTCAGGTGCGGGTACAGCAGGTTTTGCTCCAGGCTTTCAACAACAACGTACTTACCGTTTACCAGCGAAAGCGACTGGTTTGCAGCAAGGTATGCATCAAGTTCATTGAATAATTCGGGCCACCGCTCTGGCGCATTTGTTGATTCATAGATTAAACCAATCAGGCTGGCGAGCTTACCTTCAACAGTCCCTGTCATATGTCCACCATACTCATGACAACATGGAGGTTAACAAATCGTTGACCCTATATTGACTGACTGAATCACAGAGTAAAGCTGTACTAAAGTACTATAACCTACCGTCGAAAACCCCCCATGTAAGGTATGGCTCACTGACTCATCAAACTTTTAAGCTGACCTTGTTCCCCGAAAGGGCAAGTTGAGCGGAAAATAATTCAGTTTTTCCTGAGTTATCAGGACTTTATTTATTCCTCATATCTATCCGGTTTTAAGAAATAAGAGGTAGGGACAGATGCAAAGAAAAAAGCTTGCTGTTGCATTAAGTTTGGTTACCACTGCCATACTTTCCAGCTGTAGTGGAGGTTCTTCAGGTAGTGGAAGTGAAACCCCTACAACATATAGTGTTAAAGCGATAGACGGCTATTTAAGAAACGCGACTATCTGGCTGGATCTGGATGGTGATTTCGAGCAGGATGCCGATGAACCCAGTGGAACCACCGGAGAAGGTGGCTCTTATGATCTGGATGTTACCGGAATAGCCAATTATGACAGTTATCCATTGGTCGTCCAGGCGATTTCAGGTGTCACGATTGACGAAGATACCATAACCGAAGATAACCCTTCCGGAGACACCGTCGAGTCGGCCTATTTACTCTCCGCTCCCGCAGGTGTTGAGAATGTTACGCCACTTACCACGCTTGTTCATATTCACTCTGAACAACACCTCACCAGTACATCGACAGCTGAGGAAGTTGCCGATGCAATCCAGGATGCTGTTTCCGAGATCTCTGATGCACTGGGTATATCTGAAGCGGACATGCTTGGCGACTATATCGGCAGCGGTTCAGAAGATGCCGCTTTCGCAGCTACTAATATTGTTGAGTCGGGTTTGATTCCGGATAACGCTACTGAACTTTCCGACGCGACAGAAGAAGACCCGGATAATTCTAATATTTCAGATCAGTTTACTGATGTTGCCGCTGAAATTCAGGAGGCGATTGAAACGGTCGAGAGTGATGAAACAACGGGTTATGACGACTTAGATTTAGCGCTTGATACCGATACCGATACTGATGGCTATAGCGATGTCATTGATGCGTTCCCATATGATGCGGATGAATGGCTCGATAGCGATGATGACGGCGTAGGCGATAACGCCGATGACTTCCCGGATGATGCCACTGAAACCGAAGACAGCGATGGCGACGGTGTAGGCGATAACACCGATCTGTTCCCGGATGATGCCACTGAAAGCGAAGACAGCGATGGCGACGGTGTGGGCGATAACGCCGATGACTTCCCGGATGATGCCAGTGAAAGCGAAGACAGCGATGGCGATGGTGTGGGCGATAACACCGATGACTTCCCGAACGATGCCAGTGAAAGCGAAGACAGCGATGGCGATGGTGTGGGCGATAACACCGATGCCTTCCCGAACGATGCCAGTGAAAGCGAAGACAGCGATGGCGACGGTGTGGGCGATAACGCCGATGACTTCCCGAACGATGCCACTGAAACCGAAGACAGCGATGGCGACGGTGTGGGCGATAACGCCGATGACTTCCCGAACGATGCCACTGAAACCGAAGACAGCGATGGCGACGGTGTGGGCGATAACACCGATGACTTCCCGAACGATGCCACTGAAACCGAAGACAGCGATGGCGACGGTGTGGGCGATAACACCGATGACTTCCCGGATGATGCCAGTGAAAGCGAAGACAGCGATGGCGATGGTGTGGGCGATAACACCGATGACTTCCCGGATGATGCCAGTGAAAGCGAAGACAGCGATGGCGATGGTGTGGGCGATAACGCCGATAACTGTCCAAACCATGCTAATTCCTCTCAAACGGATACCGATAACGATGGCATCGGTGATCTCTGTGATTCAACCGACGATTCAAGCTCCGATGGCCTTATCTGGGACACAGGTAGCTGGAACAGCAACACTTGGCAATAACTAAACTTAAGGAAGTACGATGAACAAATTAACTACCAACTTTTTAGCAATACTGACTGGTGTGGGTTTGGCCTCTAACGTTATTGCTATTGATGAACTGCACTCGTTTAGCGCTGGCGAAGCCGCACTGGCTTCGGAAGTGAATGAAAATTTTGAGTACCTGGAAGATAAGATCGATGATGTCGTAACGGGTTACTCAACTCTAACGATCGACTGTGGTGCCGATGAATATGCACTTAAAGACTATTTGGACGAAGCCCGTTGGGCCGGACGATTGAATATTTATGTAGAAGGCACATGCACCGGAGAAATTTATTTCAATAAAGACGATGTGTATATATTCGATGCCGTTATTCAGGCCGATGCCGACGGAGCTGCCGTGAGTGTCGCAGGAAAAACAAATATTCGATTTTATGACACCGTTATTTCATCTGGTACGGTTGCTATTCGCCGTGAATCCTATGTTCGGTTTGAAGGCGTTGATTCGGGTATGGGTTTTGAACTTCCTGCTTTATCCGCTGACTCAGATGGTATATATGAGCCAAGCCTGGAAGTTCGCAGCTCTACTTTACGGATCGGCTCAGGGACCATCAGTAATCTTTCTCTGAAAGCAATGGGCGCATCCTTTGTTTATATCAATGACGATGTGGTGTTGGATAATGCCTATCAAATCTGGCTGGAATCGGGATCGGCACTCGACTCATCAATAGACTTGTCAATTCTGGGCACCGCTGGCGTGTTTTCCGGTTCCGTATTGCAGGCTGAAAGCCTGTCTTCTGCGGAGGCGTATGTCGAAAAAAATGCCTTGATTGAGACAGATGCTATAAGTACGACAGGTGAATTTTATCTTGCCGATAATGCGACTGTTCATACGGAGGATCTGGATGTTGGTTCAATGGAATTAGAACGCGGCAGTGTATTGAGTTCCACCGATATAGACACCACCGGTAATGTTGAAGTGAAGACTAACTCTGTTCTAACGACTGACTATATGACGACTGGTGATCTTCGGGTTTCAACAGGTTCAGTCTTGTATGCTTATGAAACTCTGGAGGGTGTAGGCATTAGCTGCTGGGTCGGTACTTTGGCAATTGGGGATTTAACACTGACTGGCTATGCCAACGAAGGGGATAGCTCCTATTCACTGGAATCATACGACTGTAACGGGAACATCGATAATTCAACTTTGAGCAATGGTAGTTTTAATACTGGGTCGTTAGCATTGCAGTAGGTATTCTGCTAATGAGCTAACAGTGTATCGCCCTTCTTATGAAGGGCTTTTTACATTTAGTCGAGAGCCACTTTAATCTTGAGCGATCACTGTAGATGACGTCGCTTTTCATTCTGAACTTCCATTCCACTGCTGCTACATATCATAAATACACACCGTTTAATGTTTAAAGGAGGGTGGGTCGTTAATAGAATGTTTCGGTCAATTGGTTAGCAAACTAGCCCATCATCTTCCACCCAGCAGACGCCATGACCAATTTGGGCGGCCTCAGTTTATAGCTTCTACGAATTTGTCACTGCTCTGTGCATGAGTCACGTTCAACCGCAGCTTGAAAGTTCCAGGGATCCGTAGAACGGTAAGAATCTTCAAAGAAAATGACCTGCCTGTTTGACTCGTTCCTGAATGCCACTCAATATATGTATTCCATTTACTTGAATGTAGTATTTTAGTAGTTCACCTGAAGGATCAAGCGAGTACTAAATGAAAAACCTCCTGCTGCATAAGGCATGGCTGGCCGGATCGCTGTGCGCTGCCTTGCTGCTTATTTTTGCCATCGCCTATTTTGATGCCTGTTACGACTCTAACCTGAGCGCGAAAAACGCAGAAATTGCGCAGGCCAACAAGAACCAATTAGAAAAATTAAAGCAGGCGCAGCAGAAATTTGAGCAGAACAAAGCGGCAGAAGAGGCGGTGCATGCGCGCGGTTTTGGTGATGCAAATTTGTTTCAGGGTATACAGGTTCAAATAGAAGGCCTGAATATTCTCGATAAGTTCTTCAACCTGAACAGCGATTACGATATTCAAAGTCGTTACGGTGGCGAGCTGTTTCACGATACCGATAATTTTATTCTCGACCCCGATAAGCCCAACCGCGGTTACCCCAATTTAAGAGTGCAGGTGTTACAGCCACAGCCGTTTTCACACCGCAGTTTCTTTGAGCGCTTGTTCGATAGCGATTATTCCGGTCCGGATTTCCTTGAGCAAACCCTGGCGAAATCCAGCAAGGTCGATTCCTTCTACTGGAACGTGAATGGCGATTCCATTCTGGTAGAACAGCACGCACTGCAGTTTGCGGTGGATGTAAATACCCAATACAACGGCAAGTACGATGATGCCGGGCTGCCGGTTAACGAAAAAACCAATGTCTTTGGCCGCAAGCTGGATAACGACTGGGAGTGGCAGAACAAACGCTACCCGCCGGTGAACATCGCGCTTTCGTTTGTGCCGAAATCGCCGGCCTATGTAAACGGCAGCAACCTTAACGCACCGGCTTTTGCCGTGGCAGCGGTGGAGCTAATTGGCATAAAGAGTTATTCCGCAGTGAAAGAATCTGAACACAGCATGGGGGCCGATTCCGATCTGATCGTTGGCAAAACCCTGCCGCTGTACAGCGAATTCAGCCAGCTGCCGATTAACTACGAGCAGCGCGATAAGGCGCTGTACCAAGCGCAGTCGCACCAGTTGTTGGATGATTACATCAACCTTCAGGGCGTAGAGAAAACTCAGATTCTCAACAATGAACTGTTTGGCAAAAAGAAGTACAGCATCTTGCGCATCGCCAATATTGGCACCGTCAGCGAAGGCAATATTTTTATCGGCAGTCAAAAGGCGTCGGAAGCCTATCGGTTTATTTTTGCGCTGCATATGTTTGTGTATGGCGACTGGAAAACCAAATATACCCCGCTGGCATCCGAGTGGGGCGCGGTTGAAGAAAAAGCACTGTACGAGCGTAACAACTCTCTGATCGACCGGGCCCTTTCCGGCCTGTTCGATACCTTTATTCCAACGCTGGGGCTCGGTAACTGGGGGCAAATGATCGTGCTGGCGGGACTGTTGTTTTTGTTGTTGCCGTTCGTACCGGCACTGCTGCAAATTGTGATGCTGCTGGCCTCTTTTGTGCGGCTTATTGCAACGGTGTTAACACGGCTGGTCGCCAGTATTCGGGCCTAAACACCGCCCACCATCCCTGTGGTTAATTCTTTCATCGTTTGCTAACAACGCGGGCTAACACGCGGCCTGTGAAACTGCGATAGCATCTGCGCAAAGCCGGTTCTCATCGCTGATCATGTTTCGCCCTGTGTTTTAACGGATATTTAACCTACTACAAATGCAGGACGCATAACCTCAGCCGCATAATAAGGACTGAGCTTTTTATGGGTCGCTTTTGATACTTCTAAAAACAAAAACAAAAGGATGACCAACGCATGAACAGGCAAAAACTCGCCTTATTACTCTCGACGCTGTCTATCAGTGCCTTAGCCTTCAGTGAAGGCCCCGCAGCTATGCTACCCGGGCCGGGTGCTGAGGGCTTACCACCACCCATGCCAGAGTTGGATGTAAGGCTCTATACCGGAACATTAGGCTGGATGTACGCGGATGTAGCGCAAGCGTGCACGCAGCACGGTATCGATTTTGAGCAGCACTTGAAGATTGGTGAATACATCGAGCAGTTGGGCGACCGGGAAGCGGCGGTAGAACAGGCATTAAAAGAAGGCATCATTACCGACAAGCAGGCCGAGGTTGTGCTGTTTATGTTCAATGACAAACCTCAGCTGTCACTGGCGGATGCAAACGATTTGGAAGATGCCTTGCTTGCCTCGGTAGGCTATATAGCGGCAGAAGGCGGCTACCCGGTTGTTTCGACCAATGTCTCTAAGTTTTATGATGCCGACGGGCTTATTGAAGCGCCCAAACCCGGCCAGCCATTCTATGGCCAGGATGCGCAGTATCAGCTGACACCGCCCAGCTATACCGATAACGGCGACGGCACCATTACCGATAACGTAACCGGGCTGATGTGGGAGCAAGCACCCAGTGGCGGTAAAAAACTCACCTGGGAACAGGCCATGACGGGCCTGGATGCATTCAACAACGAAAAGCTGGGTGGCTATAACGACTGGCGCATCCCCACGCTGAAAGAGCTCTACTCGCTGGTGCTGTTTTCAGGTGAGTTCAAATTCGGCCAGATTGTTCAGCCGTACTTCGATGACAATTATTTTGTGACCATGGATCTGATTAATCCGGGCGACAGAGACATCGACGTGCAGACCATCACCAGTACCATTTACGACAGCAAAACGCTGGGTAACACCACCACCATGTTTGGCTATAACTTCCGCGATGGCTTCACCAAGGGTTACCCTTCCAGCAAAACCTTCACCCTTTATCACGTGCGTGGCAATACCCATTACGGACAGAACCTGTTTGTGGATAACGGCGACGGTACCGTTTCAGATTTGGCCACGGGCCTGATGTGGATGAAAGCCGACAGCGGTGTGCTGAATGCCGGTGATGCGGGTAACGGAACAATGAACTGGGAGCAGGCTCTCGCCTGGAGTGAAGGCCTGGATGCCGCAGGCCACAGCGATTGGCGTTTGCCAAATGCCAAAGAACTGCAGAGTATTGTGGATTACAGCCGCAGCCCGGATACAACCGATTCAGCGGCCATTGACCCCATCTTTGAAAGTCGGCCGATCATTAATGCCGCCGGCATGAAAGATTGGGGTTACTACTGGACTAACACCCCGTTTGATGACACTCAGACCATCTACGTTTCATTTGGCCGTTGCATGGGCGCAATGGGTGGCGACACCATGGATGTTCATGGCGCGGGTTGCCAGCGGGCTGATATGCGCGATGGTGATCGGGCCGATTACCCGATTCATCGCGGCCCTCAGGGTGATGAAATTCGTACCTACAATATGGTGCGGGCGGTAAGAACGATTAATTAATTTTCCTGCTAGCAGGCGTCAAAGGCACTTCAAGTGACGTGCCTTTTTATTTGCCTGGTTCTGGTGCCGTTGCAGACAGGCGTGTTACGCACCGGCTATCTGGTCAACCTTATCGACCCAGCGTTGAATTTCTTCTTCCGGTAAAAAACTGCCCAGAAAGCTGTTCTTCACCAGCGCCACCAGCTGCTGTTCATTCATCCCCAGGTGCTCATGCAGGGCGCGATAGTTATCATTCAGATAACCGCCGAAGTAGCTCGGGTCGTCGGCATTGACGGTGACGCGTAAGCCCTTTTCGAGCAATTGCAGGATGTTGTGCTGTGACATCTCATCAAAAACACAGAGTTTAATATTGGAAAGCGGGCAAACCGTCAGAGGTATTTGCCGGTCGGTCAGGTAGCGCACCAGGCCTTCGTCTTCCACACAGCGAACGCCGTGATCAATCCGCGCCACGTCTAAGTGTTTTATGGCGCCCCAAATGTAATCGGCCGGGCCTTCTTCACCGGCATGGGCAACACGCTGTAAACGCATCGCTTTAGAGGCGGCAAACACATGAATAAACTTTTCCGGCGGGTTGCCCATTTCTGAGCTGTCGAGGCCAACCGCGGCAATTTGGTGCAGGTAAGGCTGGGCCTGTTGCAGGGTTTCCAGCGCGCTTTCTTCAGAAAGGTGACGCAGGTAAGACATAATCAGCAGCACCGATTGCCCCCACTGGGCTTTGGCATCGTCAATGGCGCGCTGAAAACCGGCCATGAATACATCAAAACCGATGCCGCGCTCGGTGTGGGTTTGCGGGTCGAACATGATTTCAGTGTGCACCACATTGTCTGCCTTACACCTGAGCAGGTAACGCCACATCAACTGGTAGAAATCATCTTCATCACGCAGCACCGAAGCACCTAAATAGTACAGGTCTAAAAAGCTTTGCAGGTTATCGAAGTTATAGGCGGCGGCCACCTCTTCTACCGAGTTGTAGGGCAGGGCGACGCCGTGTTTTTGGGCAAGCTGCATCATCAGCTCAGGTTCCAGGCTGCCCTCTATGTGCAGGTGTAGTTCGGTTTTAGGTAGTTTTTGAATTAGCTCGAGTACGCTCACGATAGCTCCGTTATTAGCGGTTATGGGTGAGAGTATAAGCCACAAACACGGCGAAATGCCGTGCTTGCTTCAACTATTAAACAGGTGGATTAACTGCACTTAAGCGGCCTGGGCACGGGAATCGCGGGCATCAGTAATGTAGTAGTACTCAATGGCCACCAGCAGCAGGCAGGTGGTCATGGCAATGCTGGTGCCGGTCACCACGCCTGCCCAGCCCCAGCTTTGGTAGAACGGCTCCAGGAAAAAAGCGCCAACGCTGGCACCGGTGTAGTAGAACAGGCTGTACAGTGCCTGCGCGCTGCCTTTGTGTTTCTTGCAGCTGCGGCCAACCAGCGTGGAGGCCTGAGCATGGGTAAAGAAGAAGCCAACCGCTGTGGCGATCATACCGATGACCATCATTGAAAGATGACCTTCCCACAGGAACAGGTTAGCGGCCAGCATAATGGAGACGCCCATCGCCACACCGGCCAGCTGACCATGCTTTTTAGCAAACTTGCCGGCCATGGAAGCGCTGATGGTGCCACCGAAGAAGGTAATGAACATCAGTGCGCGCACACCGCTCGGCAGTGAATAAGGCGCATCGCCCAGCACCATCATCAGGTAGCTGAACTGGTTAACAAAGCAGCCGAATACCAGGCCGATGATGACGTACATCAGCACCAGGCGCGGGCGGCGCAGATGGCGCGCGTAAGATTTCAGGCTGACTTTTAAACTGAAAGGCACCGGGGTGAAGCGGCGCTGTGCCGGCAGAATTTTATAAACAACGGCAAACATAATCAGGCTGATCACGCCGATAACGATGCCAGCTGCTTGCCAGCTGTTGCCCAGTGTTGCACACAGGCCACCAATTAGGCGGCTGGAAACACCACCGATTGAGTTAGAAGCAACATAAAAACCAACGGCTCCGGCCAACCAGCTTTTGCGCAGTTCATCTCCCAGCAGCGGCACCGCAACGGCCGGGCAGGCTGAAAGCAAGGCACCCTGAACAAAGCGTAAGGCGATAAACAGTGTGTAGTTTTCAATGAAGGGCAACAGCAGCGTAATCAACATGCCGCTTGCTGTGCCGCCGATCAGAATTTTGTTGCGGCCAATCGCATCCGACCAGGTTGCGAACACCAGTAAACCCAAGCCCATGCCAAGCATCGAAGCCGACATGGATAAGTTAGCGCCCAGCGAGCTGACAGCGAAATGCTGTTGCAGCAGCGGTAACAGGGGTTGTAGCCAGTAGATATTAAAAAATGTAACGACTGAACATAGACAAACAGAAAGAGTAAGACGCTGGCAATGGTGTAGTTTTTTCACTTATTGGGTGCTTTTGGTTGCGGGTCATGGCTGGAATGCAGGTAGACTAAGGCTTTCAGCGTAATAAAAAAAATATTTTGTTTTTATCTAACCTATAGATAATATTTATGTTGCACTGATTGTTATCAAAATTGCCGTTTTTATGTAGGTATTGTGTAAGGACAGAAATATGGAAATTCGTCAGCTACAGCATTTTGTCGCCGTTGCCGAAACCGGCACCATTTCAGCGGCCGCCCGGCAGCTGCATTTGGCGCAACCGGCGGTCAGCGCCAGCATCAAAAAACTGGAAAGCGAACTGAACGTGATGCTGCTGCACCGGCGTGAACGCGGCGTTGCCCTGACCGAAGCCGGCCAGCAGTTTTTGCTGCATGCCCGGCAGATTCTGCAGCAAACCGTGGATGCCAAGCACGCGATGGAAGAACTGGAAGGGCTGGTCAAGGGCGAGGCCATTATTGGTGTGCCTAACATGCTGGGCTCTTATTTTCTGCCGCCTTTGCTGATGGCCTTTAAGCATCAGTATCCGGATATCTCGCTGAATATTATCGATGCCGGTACCGGCACTATTCGTCAGGCACTGATCGATGGTGAAATGGAACTGGGCGTTATTGTGAACTCGGCCGTCAGCCCGGAACTCGACAGCGGCCAGCTGGCGCGGGAAGAGATGGTGGTGTGCATGGCTGAAGATCACCCGCTGGTCGAAAAAGAGATCATCTACTACAAAGATTTCCTTTCCTATGAGCTGGTACTGCCCAATAAAAGTTACTTCTATCAGCGTTTTCTTGACTCCATTACCGCGCGCGAAGCCATGCAGCCGAACGTGGGGTACCGCACCAACCTGTTGCCGATGATGAAGCAGTTGATCCGCCGCGGCTATGCTATTTCCACCATGTGGAAGGTGGCGATTCAGGATGACGATCAGATTGTGACGCGGCCATTTGAAGAGCCCACCTATGTTGACCTGAGTTTGGCCTGGCGCAAAGACAGCTACCTTTCACGGGCGAATCAGGTGTTTCGGGATTTTCTTCTGGATCAGGTCAAAGATGATCTGGAGTAGCCTTTTGTCGAAGCTATTTTAAGCGAAACTGATGCTATAATTTTGCCTGTTAAAGAACGGTTCCGGAGTTGTTTTGATTTCATTCAGGAAAGTCTCGGTGACCGCCAAAAACCTGCTGACTCTGCTGTTTGCGCTCAGTACCGCTACGCAGGGGCTGGCTCAGCCAAAAGAGTTTGTGCTTCACGCACCGCAGGTTGAAGGCTCACCCACCGCTATTTGGATATCTCGTACCTACGAAGAGGTGTTCCGCAGGCTGAATATTCCCCTGCGGGTTCTCTATTTGCCGCATGTTCGCGGTGCCGTCATGACAGAGGTTGGCGAGGTGGATGGCCAGTTCAATCGCTTCCATGATTACAGTGATAAATACCCGAATCAGATCCGGGTGGATGAACCCATATACAGCGTCGTGCTCACCGCTGTGGTGCCCGCGGGCAGTGACCTTCAGTTTGATAACAGCTGGCAAAGCTTCAGCGACACCGGTCTGAAAATCAATTATGTGCGCGGCATCGAAGCCGTTGAAAAGAGCCTGAAACAGCATGTGGATGCAAATTTGCTGGCTTCCGTTTCGTACATTCATGATGGATTGGTTAACCTGAAATACCAGCACAGCGATGTTTTCATTCACGGCTACACTGCCATGAAACCCTATCTGGATTCCGGCGAGTTTAAAGATCACCTGCAATTGGCCGGTACAATTGAACGAATAAATCTCTACCCCTTTGTGCATCGCAAGCACAGCGCACTGGCGCCCTCTATTGCATCAACCCTGACGCAAGTAAAAGCGGAAGGCTTGCCTATGCAATATTGCATGGAAGCATACGGGCCGGGTTCTGAACAGCTGTGCCGGGGCGTGGTTCCGCAGTAGCCGCAGCGCTGAATTAAGCGCATAAAAACAGTGTGGTGCTTGGCGCGCCTGTGTTTTTTCTTCACCTTTTCCGCGGGTGACTATAATGATCAGGTTGCAATGATTAAGTGGTCAATATGGCGCTGTTGGGTCGGCTTAACAAAACACTGTTTGCTTTGATGGGGCTTTCGCTTGTATACAGCCTGGTACTGGCCGAGCCTGCGTTCAAATCCCAACCCTTTGTTATGCAGTGTGGCCCAGCAAAGGGAACACCTCTCGCGCGCTGGATGGCGCTGGTTTACGGTGAGGCTTTCCGCCGCCTCAATATTCCGCTGCAAATATACTACTTACCAACGCTGCGCAGTTCTTTCATGGCCGAGTCCGGCTTAATCGATGGCCAGATGTATCGGGTTTATGAATACGGGCATCAGTTTCACAATCAGCTTCGGGTAGACGAGCCGGTGATCAGTATTCCAACTGCAGCCTTCGTTCGCAAAGATGAAAGCTACAGCTATTTTGGCGACTGGAGCAGCCTGGCCGGTGGCGATTTGGTTGTTGAGTATGTCCGGGGTATTGAATTGAACCAACGCAGGCTGAGCAATTTAATCGCACCAGAGAACCTTTCCAGTGTGTCTTACAGCCGCGATGGTCTGATTAATCTGAAATTCAGGAACAGCGATGTCTTTGTGCACGACATGATTGATATGTACTACTACCTGCAGCAGGATGCCTTCCGGGACCACATCGCTTTTGCTGGTGTGCTGGAAACGGTCAACCTGTACCCCTATGTGCATCGCAGACACAGTTGGCTGGCTCCGCAACTGCAAGATGTTATTGTGCAAATAAAGCAGGAAGGCCTGCTGCGGGAGTATTGCCTGCAGGCCTTTGGCGAGGGGTCGCAACCTATATGTGAGCTGGCTCAGCCACATGGACAGGATTGACCGGTAACCCTTAACCCTTCCTTAACCGATATGTGAGTAATCTGCCGCCATAAACTAGCGGAGGTAACACATGACGTCTCTTTACCGGGGGAACTTTGCACTCGCGGGCATTGCATTGCTTGCTCTGGCCGGGTGCGCCACCACACCCCAGCAAACCTATTCTGAGCTGGCGGATCAATCGCTGGAACAAACCTTCAGTTGGCAGGGCGCGCAGAACAACGCTGTTGAAGCGATGCAACTGACCGACCTAATGAACATTCCTGAACTGAATGATTTGATCGTGCAGGCGCTCGATTCAAACCCCGGTGTGCAGCAAACCCTGCTGGCCCTGAAAATGGCCTATGCCCAGCGTACGTCAACCACCAGTGACAGCAAGCCGAGTGTCACGGCCGGTTTTGATGCCTACAAAGAAGACGGTTCGGACACCACCTTTTCACCGGATGTCACCGTCAGTTGGGAAATGGATATCTGGAAGCGCCTGGCCGACAACAGCAGTGCCGCTGCCAAGGATATCGCCAGCTCTGCGGCAAGCCTGCAATCGGCCAGAGATACACTGGCGGCCGACATCATGAGAGCCTGGCTGCAGATCGCTTATCAGCAGCAGGTGGTTGAAATTCAGAGTGCACGGCTGAAGGTTCTGGATGCCAACGAAAGCATTATTCTGGAGCAGTACCGTGCTGGCCTGGGTGATTTAGACGATCTCGATACCGCCCGCACCAGCAGCGCCACAGCCCGCTCGAGCCTCGCTTCTTATTCAGAAGAGCTGGCATCCAGCAAGCGCGACCTGACTCTGCTGGTGGGCCTGCTTGGACAAGACCTGAACCTGAATATCGGTTCCGAGTTCCCGGAAGTGATGACACCATTGGCTTCGTTGCCCGAGCAAGATCTTGCCCGCCGGCCGGATTTGCAAAGCGCCTATCTCGATATTGAAGCCGAAGACTACCGCGCCAAAGCCGCCTACAAAGACATGCTGCCCAGTTTAAGCCTGTCGGCATCGGTGACGGATTCCAACACCTCGCTGGTGGAGTCGCTGTTTACCGACCCGGTGTGGAGCCTGCTCGGCTCACTCTCTGCCCCGGTGTTTAACGCCGGCAGTTTAAAAGCCAGTGCCGAAATTGCCGAGCTGACCGCGGAAAATGCCTACTGGGCCTATCAGGAAACGCTGCTCACCGCGGTGTATGAAGTTGAGGAAGCCTTAGGTCAGGAAAACTCGCTGGCGCTGCAGCAGCAACACCTGGAAGACGCGCTGAAAAATGCACAAAGCAGTTTCCAGCACTATCAGGAAAATTACCGTGAAGGGTTGGTGGATATTTCCGACCTGATCTCTTCGCAAACCAGTTTATTCGACGCGCAGGCACAGCTTGCACAAGCCAAATTTAATCGCCTCTACAATCGAATCAGCTTGGGGCTGGCTCTCGGATTAGGAGTTTAAGAAATGAAATTGAAAGTTATGCCAAACCTCATCGTTTTGATATCCATTACCTGCTTAGCCGGAGCTATAGCGATTACCTTTGGGAACCCGACTTCTGGCCCGGGCGACAAACCCGGTGCCCCACCGCTGGAACAAACCGAAACCGCACAGCCCGCGGCGGGTGCCGCTACGCAGGCTGGCCCCGGCGCACCCCAACAGCAGACAGCGGCTTCGGCAATGAATGTTTCTGTTGTGGCTGTTTCGGCTGAAAATTATCAGGCCGAGGTAAAGGGCTATGGCGAGGCGGTGGCGCATTATGCCATCAGCTATACCGCCGAAGTGAGTGGCCGTGTTGCCAGCCTGGCTGATAACTTTGAAGTGGGTCAGCGGGTGAACCAGGGTGATGTGCTGATCACGCTGGAAAACACCGCTTACCGTCAGGCCGTTGCGGAAGCGGAATCCAATTTGGCCCAGGCCGAACTGGATTTACTGGAAGAGCAGCGCACCGGTGAGCAGGCGCGACTGGAATGGCAGCGCTCTGGCCTGGAAGGCGAGCCGAATTCATCGCTGGTACTGCGCGAACCACAACTGGCCGCTGCTGAAGCGGTGGTGGAAAACGCCCGCTACAGCCTGGAAAAGGCTGAACAGGATTTAGCCAAAACCGTGATTACCGCACCCTTTGATGCACTGATTGTTGAGCGCAACGTGCAACCGGGCAGCTATGTGCAATCCGGTACCAACGTTGCTGAACTGTACAGTACCGATCGTGTAGAAATTGAAATTCCGCTTTCGGTCAGTCAGTGGCAGAACCTGCCGAAGTTAAGTAACGCAGACCTTGCGCAGCAGAAAAACCAATGGCCGGTCACACTGACCGATACCGAAGGTAAGAACAGCTGGCAAGGTTATGTCATTCGGGTAGAGCAGCATGTGGATACCACCTCGCGTCAGCGTTCTATTGTGGTGGCCGTTGAGAACCCGTTCGATCAGGAAGTGGGGCTGTTCCCCGGCACCTTTGTGCAGGCAGCGATCAGCGGCCGCACTTTGAACGATACCTGGGCATTGCCGGCATCCGCTATTTCTCAGTCCGGTGATATCTGGTATGTCGATGATCACAACCAGCTGAAAAAAGTCGCCGCCAACAAGTTGTTTGAAAAAGCCGGTACCGTCTATGTTGCGCCGATCGAAGGCCTGAGCAGTGCCCAGGTTGTGAAACGACCGCTGACCAACTATGTGGTGGGTATGCAGGTTTCCGCCAAGGTAGAGGGCTAACAGCATGAGCGAGAATCAACACCTGCCTGGCGAAGGCATTATCGGCTGGTTTGCGCGCAACTCGGTTGCCGCCAACCTGCTGCTGATTTCCACCATTATTATGGGCGTATTGTCGCTCAACGAATTGCGCAAAGAATCGTTCCCGAGTTTAGATCCGGACCGAGTCACTATCTCAGTCAGCTACGACAGTGGTGACCCGCAGCAGGCAGAAGAAGGCATCGCGCTGAAGATTGAAGAAGCGCTGGAAAGTGTCGCCGGTATTGATCGCATTACCACAACATCGAATTCTAGCGGTGCCAGCGTCATGGTGGAAAAGGAAAGTGATTACCCACTCGATGATTTGTACGATGACATTAAAACCCAAGTCGATGCCATCAATGACTTTCCCAGCGATGCCGATAACCCAATTATTTCTAAGGCTACGCGTGAAGAACATGCCATCTGGGTACAGCTGTATGGTGATGCCGATCGTGAAACCTTTCAGGATTTAGCCGAACGCATTAAATCCGATTTGCTGTCGCAATCGGCCATTCGGGATTTAGACATTAAAGCCACCGCCGACCCGGTGATCGCTGTTGAACTGGACGAAGCGAAACTACAGGCCTATGGCCTGAGCTTTTCGGATGTTTCCGATGCCATTAATGCCGAATCGAGCTCTTCCAGCTCTACCAGCCTGCGTAACAACGATAAGGTAGTGCAGCTGACGGTTTCCGAACAGGCTTATAACCAGCAGGATTTTGTGAAAATTCCATTGCTGACGCTCGACGATGGTACACAAATCTATCTCGGTGATGTCGCCAACGTCCGCGAAACCTTTGATGACGACAGCTATACCCTATCGCGCTATAACGGTCAGTCCGGCATGGCAATTGAAATCGTCATGGATGAATTTGGTGATGTGACCAATATTGTCGATCAGGCCAATGCCGTGGTGGCGCAATGGAACGCCGGCAACGCGCTGCCGGAAAACGTGGAACTGGTGACCTGGTATGACTCCAGTACGTTGATTTTGGAACGCCTGTCGCTGCTGGTGAAGAATGCGCTGTCGGGTATTGCACTGGTGTTTATCGTGCTGGCGTTGTTCCTGAATCTGCGTGTTGCTATTTGGGTGGCGGCCGGTTTGCCGTTCGTGTTTTTCGGAGCGCTGTACTTCATGACCGATTCGTTTATGGGGCTGACCATTAACGAGATGACCACCTTTGGCTTCATTATGGCGCTGGGGATTGTCGTCGACGATGCCGTGGTTGTGGGTGAAAGTATTTACAGCACCCGGCGCAGCGAAGGCGATACCATTCAGAGCACCATTCGCGGCACCCTGCGAGTCGCGGTTCCGACGCTGTTTGGTGTCTTTACCACGGTGGCGGCCTTTGTTTCGCTGTCTAACGTAGAAGGGCCGCTCGGGCAGATTTACGCTCAGTTCGGCACCATCGTGACCATCTGTTTGTTGCTTTCTATGGTGGAATCGAAACTGATTTTGCCTTCTCACCTGGCGCACGTGAATACCCATCGCGATAGCAATAGAGGCCTGTGGAATAAAATTCAACACGGCTGCGATTCAGGCCTGCAATGGTTCAGCGATAAAATCTACCGTAAGGTGATCAAGCTTGCGCTGGCGAACCGTTATGCGGTGGTGATTCTGTTCGGTGCTCTGTTTGTGCTGGTGATTGGCATGCCGTTAACCGGCAAGGTGCGCATCTCGTTCTTCCCGGATGTGGAAGGCGATACCATCAGTGGCGAGGTTTCGATGTACGCCGATGCCAGCTTTGGTCAGACAGAGTCAGCCTTGTTGCAACTGGAAAACGCGGCCATGCAGGCCGACAAAATACTGACCGAGAAATACGGCGGCAGTGAAAGTGGCATTGCCAGTATTCAGGTACTGGCCGAAAGCGACAGCAGCGGTGAGCTGGCTGTAGAGATGAGCGCCAATGCGGCTTATGGCTCCAACGAGTTAGCGAAAGAATGGACCGCACTGGCCGGTAATCCCGAAGGTGTGAAGAAGGTCTCTATTGCGGCCCGTCGCCGTATGGTTGATGCCTTTAAGGTGGAAATTAAAGCCTTTGACGATGAAACCGTCTTTGCCGTGGCCGAAGCCTTTAAAGAGATGCTGGAAAACACCGAAGGGGTCAGTGGTATTGATGACAACATGAGCCCGGGTGTGCCGCAGTACCGGTTTGAACTGAATGAGCAGGGTCGTGCCTTGGGCATTGAAACCGCCGACCTGGCCTCACAGCTGCTGCTTAATTTTGGTGGCTCTACGGTGCAAAGTTTTCAGCGCGACAGCGATGAAGTAGAGGTACAGGTGGGCTATCCGGAAGATCAGCGGCAAACGCTGGCGGATGTGATGAACGCCATGATCCGCACCGACAGTAGTGTGGCCGTTCCGTTGAGCAGCATTGCCACGGTGTATACCGACTATCAGCAATCGGACATTACCCGTATCGACGCCATGCGGGCTATTTACATCACCGCTGATGTTGATAAAGACATCATTGCGTCCAACGAACTGGTAGCCTTGTTCCAGAACACGCTGGTCCCGGAAATGCAAAACCAGTACACCAACCTGGTGATCGACTTTGCCGGTGAAGCCGAGCAACAGGCTGAGACTGCAAGTTCTATGAGTACGCTGTTTGTGCTGGCGCTGATTGCCATCTATGCACTGCTCGCTGTGCCGTTGCGCTCCTATATTCAGCCGCTGCTGATCATGATGGCCATTCCGTTTGGTGTGGTTGGTGCAATTCTGGGCCACTATTTCAATGGTCTGACGATTAGCATTCTTTCGCTGTTTGGTATTCTCGCGCTGTCTGGCGTGGTGGTGAACGACAGCCTGCTGCTGGTTTCCACCTTTAACGAGATCATGAAAGATAAAAGCACTCAGGTGAGAGATGCCATTGTCATGGCTTGTACCGGTCGCTTGCGGGCCGTACTGCTCACCTCGGTGACGACCTTCGCCGGCCTTGCACCGCTATTGCAGGAAACCTCAACCCAGGCGCAGTTTATTATTCCGGCTGCGGCGTCTTTAGGTTATGGCATTCTGTTCGCTACAATTATCACACTGGTGCTGATACCGGCACTGCTGTTGATTAATTATGAGGTGCAGACCCTGTTACGCTCGCTTGTGGCGAGGCTGACTGGGCGGAAGTTGGCGACGTCCTGAGGTTGCAGGTGTTCTAGATGCTAGATGCTAGATGCTAGGTGCTATCTCGTATCTCGTATCTCGTATCTCGTATCTAAAAAGGAAAACAAAATTGCTAAACGCTCTACTGGTTGAAGACGATGTCGATCTTGCGACGGCGGTGATCGACTATTTTGAGATGGAAGATATCAGCTGCGATCACGCTGTGAATGGTGTGATTGGGCTGAATCTGATTGAGAAAAACCGGTATCAGGTCATTGTTCTCGATCTTAATTTGCCGTTAATGAACGGTTTGAATGTGTGTAAAAAAATGCGTGAGCAGGGTATTGATACGCCGGTATTGATGCTTACGGCCATGGATACTCTGAACGATAAGTTGACTGGGTTTGATCACGGCGCAGATGACTACCTGGTGAAGCCCTTTGCCGTTGAAGAGCTGGTGGCGCGGGTGCTGGCTCTGTCCAAAAGAAAGAGCGGCCAGGTAACAAAACTGCAGGTCGCAGGCATTGAGCTGGATCTGGCCGGTGCGCAGGCCTTCCATCATGGTACGGCACTGAAAATTTCACCGACCGAATTTAAAATTCTGGAAGTACTGCTGCGGAACAGCCCAAACCCGGTTTCACGCGAGCGTATTTTTCAGGAAGTGTGGGGCGATGATCAGCCGGAAAGTAACAGCCTGAAGGTGCATATCTTTAACCTGCGCAAACAGCTGGCTAAAGCCGGCGACAAAAATATTCTGCGAACCGTACCGAATGTCGGCTTCGCCATCGGTGAGCCAATCTCTTTATGAAACCGACCCATATCCGGCCCAGTTTGCGGCTCTATTTTATTGTTGCCACCATCTTTCTGGTGACCATTATTACGCTTGCCTTTTCCGTTCTCTCTATCGAGAACCTGCATCGCGGCATTAACGTGGGCTCGGCACCAATTATGGGTCGTCTGGCCATGGTTGAAGGTGTCAGTGATGGCCATCCGGTCGAAGTTTTTGATCACGTGGTGGCAAGCCGCTGGCAGGATTTACCGGCCGACCTGCGGGAGCTGTTCAACAATGAGCCTACGCAGCATTTCCGGCAGCTGCAAAAGAAGATCATTGGCGGTGACTTGCTGTCGCATCCGGATGGTGTTGGTGTCTATTTCCGTGTTCTCACCGAAAGCGGTGAAGAGCGTTTTGTCGGTGGCCTGCATTATTTACCGGAAGAGATGAGAAATGAGTCAGTGCGCGCAACACCCGTGGCCTGGGTTATATTGCTCGCCGCCGGTTCATTATTGCTGTTTATTGGTGGCCTGCTGGTTGTGATACGTAATATTGCCCGGCCGGTAGAATCATTGAAAAACTGGGCTAAGGCGTTGGATGAAAACAGTGTAAAACAACCGACACCCGATTTTCACTACAGCGAACTGAACACACTGGCCGAGTTAGTGAACGCCAGTTTGAACTCGGCACACGATGCCTTAAGCCGCGAGCAAAAGTTTTTAGCGCACGCCAGCCATGAGCTGCGTACGCCCATCTCTGTGATTCGTGCCAATACCGATTTGCTGAAAAAACTGCAGCAAAAAGGCGTTGCTGATGAAAAACAGGTTGAGGTGTTAAGCCGAATTGATCGTGCCGGTAAAACCATGACCAACCTGACCGAAACACTGCTCTGGTTAAGCCGCGACAACGATAACCTGCCCGCCAGTGAAACCATTGAACTCGATCAGGTGGTGACCGGCTTGGTTGCCGATTTAAATTATCTGCTCGATAAAAAACCGGTTGAGCTGGTGGTGAAAACGGAACCCTTCACCATCAATCTGGCGTTTGTACCGTGCCAGATTGTGGTGGGTAATCTGATTCGTAATGCCTATCAGCATACTGTCAGTGGTCAGGTTGAGGTGCTGCAGACGGCCGGGAAAATTACCATCGTCAATACCAGCGAGGAAGATGTCATCGATTCCGGTGATTTAGGTTTTGGTCTGGGGCTGCGTTTAACCCGTGAGCTGGCCGAGCGCTATGGCTGGAAGTACAGTGACAGGGTCGAGAGCAAGCGCTACGAGGCCTGCATCGAGTTTTAGACGCGGCTAGGTCTCAACCCGGTTTTTGCCATTGTGTTTGGCTTTGTAGAGCAGCTGGTCGGCACGGGCCAGCGCTTGTTCCAGCGTTTCGCTGTGGCTAACTTCCACCGCGCCAATACTGGCGGTCATCGATTTAATCGGTAAATCGCAGGTTTGTTTGCTGAGGTCTTCCAGTATTCGCCTGGCCACTTCCTCGGCCCGGTTGAGGCTGGTATCGAGCAGTAGAATGGCAAACTCTTCACCACCCAAACGGCCCACCAGGTCTTCTTCACGAACAGATTTTTTGCACAGCTTGGCAAAGCAGATTAATGCCTGATCGCCGACACTGTGGCCATACTGGTCGTTAATCTTCTTGAAGAAATCGATATCCAGCATCAGCAGCGACAGCGTTTTACCGTAGCGGCGCATGATGTTGATTTCACGGTTTGCCTGCTCAAAAAAGTGGCGGCGGTTGGAGGCACCGGTGAGTGCGTCTTCACGGCTCAGCCGTATCAGCTCCTGCTCCATGGCTTTGCGTTGGGTGATGTCTTTGAGCACCCAAATGACACCCTTGGTCAGGTCGGCAGGCTGGGTGGTATCTAATGCCCGGCCGGAAATTGTGGCCCACAGTATTTTTCCGTTGCGCGATTTAAACTGATAGTCCACTTCGCGCACATCGTTGCTGGTCAGTATGGCATGGTATTGAGCGCCGAATTTATAAAACGATTCATCGTCTGTATGAAAGTCTTTGGCGGAGCGGCCGACCCAGTCTTCCGGTGATTCACCGCCGAACATATCGACAAAGGTTTGGTTGGTTTTTTTAATGATGCGGTCACCAATGGTGAACACAATGGCAACGTTGGCGTAGTTGAATATCACCTCCAGCTCACGAAACGCCTGCTCCAGTTTGACTTCTGTCGCCTTCAGATCGCTGATGTCGTGAATAATCCAGACAATACCCTTGCTCAGGTCGGGCGGGTTTGCCTTGCTGATCGGGCTGCCGGATACCTTAAGCCAGGCTTTGCTGCCATCCTTTTTGTAAAAGGAAAACTCTTCTGTTAAGCCGGTCGCTGGAACCTTTCCATGCGTATAGAGCTGGTCAAATTTTTCCTGCTTCTCTTTAGAAACATGAATTGTCGTTAACGGAATACCGATGATTTCTTCGGCCCTGTCAAAGCCAAGTATGTGTGCTGATTTATCGTTCGCCTGTTTGATCGTTCTGCTGCCATCGATGACCACGATACCGGCAAGCTGGTTAGCATAAATTGAGGCCAGCTTGTCCGATGAATTCTGACGTTGTCTTTCCAGTTCATTCAGGCCGGTTAAGTCTCGCACGGTGGTAACGCGCAGCTCCTGACCGGGAATGCTGACATTGGTGCCTTGTATCAGCCCTTGAAAGTGGGTGCCGTCATTCTTTATCAGTTCCAGAATATAGGGTGCGGTGGTTTTGCTTCTGGCATTCTCGGTGGCGATGTGCCGGTGCTCCGGTGCAATCAGAAAGGAGCTGTCAGTGCCGATAAAATCTTCGGCGCGATACTGGAACAGCTTGGCTGCCGCCTCGTTGGCATCCAGGCACTGCAGATTGCTATCGAATATAAAGATCGCTTCCAATGAATGATCAGAAATAATATTCGAAAAATCAGCGGGTAGGTTTTCCGTTGGCCGGGTATCTGTCGTCATTATATTCGCTGGCGTGATGGGCTAGAGGTCGCAGGGCCTTCAGGCTTCTGACTGCAGTTATTGTCAGCTTAGCTGCAAGTTTGCATAACGCCATCGTTCTAACGGCGTACTACCACGCCGGCAGCGAAATATTCTGCACCTGGCGGATAAATTCGTTCTCAGCTTCACTGCCGGGTACGTTCGCCGCACGCACAATAACGTAATCAAACTCAATTGCCGGCGTGAACGGCTTAACCACGACACCATTGGTCAGCCAGGCGGGCGCGGCAAAGGGTTCAATAATGGCAACCGCCAGGTTTTGCGCCACCATACTGTAGCCGGTATGCGAGCTCTGAATGCCGATACGGTCGCTGTACTCAATGCCGGCCTGCTTCAGTGTTTTGGTGACCGGTTGCCAGTTTACGAAGCCGGCCGGCAGAATCTTCAGGATTTCCTCATGCGTTAAATCCTCGGCGGTGATGATGTCTTTTTCCGCCAGCCGGTGGCTTTTATGCACCGCACAAACGTGCGCCGTAGTGCGCCAGGGAATTTGCTCAACGCCCGGTACTTCAGGGAACGCGGTGGTAATGCCAATGTGCGCCATGTGGGTTTTCAGCCGCTGTACAATATCAACGGAGGACAGACTTTCTATGAGCAGGTTGACGTTTGGGTGCGTCTGTTGGAAGGCCTCAACCACCGTAGGAAATACATAGGTGGAGAGCGCCGGCGTGGCACAGATTTTCAAATCCGAGGGCTTCTGGGTGCGGATCTTCTGCGCCACCTCTTCCAGCTGTTCAAAGCCGATATAAAACTGATCGACACCCTGGTAAAAGCGCATGGCGTCTTGCGTCGGTACCAGCCGACCCTTCACCCGATCGAACAGCTTAAACTTCAAGTGGTATTCCAGATCGCTGATCAGACGGCTGACCGCTGGCTGGCTGATGGCCATGGAATCGGCTGCGCCGGTCATGGTGCCGGTGACCATAACATAGCGGAAGGCTTCTATTTGGCGGTATCGGATCATGGTGCGTCATCCTGTATGTCGGTGGTGGGGAAGCAGATGTTTTCCATAAGGGTATCATATTAGGTTATAGAGTCATGATGACTAATGATTTGATGTGATTGAAGGCCTTTGCCAGTATGAAAGCTGATCAATTCACGTATCAGGTTACTTGCATGACACAGCCGACAAAGATCTTAGTAGCGGGTTACAGCAGTTGGGCGAGAGCGCCTGAAAACCCATCGTCGGTTGTGGTCGAAAACCTGAAGCTGCACAACTGGGGTGACACTGATATTCGCTTTGTGCACATGCCGGTTGCCTCTGAGCCGCTGTACCAAACCATTGAACAACTGATGGCCGAGTTTCAGCCTGATGCCTGGGTAGGGATTGGTGTCTCCGGTCATTACGATGGCATCGCCTTGGAGCAGATGGCGATTAACTGGCGCCACTTCACCAAAATCCCGGATATCAACGGCATGCTGGCGAACCAGTTGCCGGTCATCAATGATGGCCCGCTGGCTATTCAGGCCGACTTCCCCAATGAACGACTGGTTGATGCGCTCAATGAATCCGGAGTCAACGCCAAGTTGTCCTTTTTTGCCGGTACTCACCTGTGCAATCAGATGCTCTACACCAGTAATTACCTGGCCGAAAAAAACAGTCAGGACTCCAATTATTCTAAAAAAACGCTCTGTGGCTTTATACATATTCCTTTTATAACAGCGCCACAGGGTGAAGCTGGACAATACATCGATACGCCGAAAACCATGGCCGAGAAGCCACTGACCGATGCCATTGCATTGGCCATAAGTGAGCTTACTCAGCATATTCATGAGAATAGGACGAATTAAACAATGACTCAGCAAGCCAGCAGCCCGGAGCAAAAATGCCGGGGAGAAACGTTTCAGCCCAAGCCCATACTGTCGGTAAATGATCTGCAGGTGCAGTTTGGCAGCACCCCGGTGGTCGATAAGGTTTCGTTTGATCTTTACCGCAGCCGAACGCTGGCGATTGTCGGTGAATCCGGCTCGGGTAAGTCGATTTCGTCGCTGGCGATTATGGGCCTGGTGAAGCACCTGGGTGCGAAAGTCAGCCACGGCAGTATGCAGTTTGAAAGTGATTTGCTGGGCTCGGTCGATCTGGCGCAACTGCCGGAAGAAAAGCACCGGATTATCCGCGGTCGGGAAATCTCCATGATCTTTCAGGAGCCGATGGCGTCGCTCAACCCGGTGTTTACCATTGGCGATCAGCTGTGTGAAACGCTGATGATTCACCGCGGCATTTCCAAAAAGCAGGCGCAGGCTGAAGCCTGTCAGCTGCTCGATCTGGTACGTATTCCGCAATCCAAACGCATCTTAGGTTACTACCCGCATCAGCTTTCCGGCGGTCAGCTGCAGCGAGTCATGATCGCCATGGCCATCTCCTGTAAGCCCAAAATTCTGATTGCCGACGAACCGACTACGGCACTGGATGTCACCATTCAGGCGCAGATTCTGGGCCTGATTTCAGACCTGCAGAATGAACTGAACAGCGGCATTATTTTCATCAGCCACAACATGGCGGTGGTGTCTGAGGTTGCTGACGATATTCTGGTCATGCGCAACAGCAAAGAAGTTGAACGTAACAGTATGGAAGGTCTGCTGGCCGAACCAAAAGCCAGCTACACCCGCAACCTGCTCAGTGCCGTCCCTGAGCTGGGCAGCATGCAGGGGCTGGAAAAGCCACGTTATTTTGCGCAATACAGTGAAGAGCAGGAAACCCTGCCCGAGCGCGATTTAGATAAGCAGGTGAAGTATGCCGAGCCGCTGCTGGAGGTCGATAAACTGAGCGTGCGCTACAGTGTGCACGATGGCTTTATGGGCAAAATTTCTCACTATGTTCATGCTGCGGAGCAGGTTTCGTTTGCGATCTACCCCGGTGAAACACTGTCTATTGTGGGTGAATCCGGCAGTGGTAAATCCACCGTTGGCCGCACCATTCAGCAACTGGCGGAACCCCATTCCGGTGAAGTCCGTCTGGATGGCGAGAACCTGTTTGAGCTGCCGTCGAACCGCAAAAAACTGTTCAGTCGTGAAATCCAATATGTATTTCAGGACCCGTACGGTGCACTGAACCCGCGTAAAACGATTGGCGCTTCCATCATTGAACCGGCCTGGGTACACGGCCTGGTGCGCAGTAAAAAGCAGGCGGATGAACGCGTTGCCGAGCTGCTGGAAATGGTCGGCCTGAAAGCCGAACATGCCCGTCGTTACCCGAAAGAATTTTCCGGCGGTCAGCGCCAGCGTATCTGCATTGCCCGCGCACTGGCCTGCGAGCCAAAGCTGATCATTGCCGATGAAGCGGTTTCTGCGTTAGACGTTTCCGTTCAGGCGCAGGTGGTCAATTTGTTTATGCACCTGCAGGAAACACAAGGCATTGCCTATCTGTTTATCTCGCACGATATGGCCATTGTGGAACGCATCAGCCACCGCGTTGCGGTGATGTATCTGGGCCAGATTGTTGAGATCGGTTCACGTCAGCAGATTTTTGAAAACCCGCAACACCCCTATACGCAAAAACTCATTGCTTCGGTGCCGACTATTCGTAACCGAAAACAAAATAAATCACCAGAAATGAGCGCCGAAATTCCGAGCGTCATTCGAAAAATAGGTGATGAGCCCGACGTACACGAATACGTTGAGGTGACAAAAGGCCATCTGGTCGCAAATCACAGCCCCGCGTTGACAAACTAAAACACTTCACAGAATCGCAAACTCTAATGGAGGGATCTCATTGTGAAATTAATAACATCAACTCTGTCATGCTCGCGACAGGGCTTCGTTAAAACTGTTAAAACCGGCCTGCTGGCCACCGTACTGGCGTTTTCCGGTGTGCAGGCGTATGCCCTGAGTGAACTGAATGTTGCACAGGGCTCCGACCCGCAAAACCTGGACCCGATTGATACGTTCCGCCTTTCCTGGGGTTCTATCGGCAGCAATATTTTTGAAGGCCTGATTCAGCGTGGTGAAGATTTACAGCTGGTGCCGGGCTTGGCGACTGCCTGGGAATTTCTTGATGATAACAGCCGCATCCGTTTTACCCTGCGCGAAGGCGTCAGCTTTCACAATGGCGAGCCGTTCAACGCAGCGGCCGTAAAATATACCTTCGATCGTCTGTTGGGCGAGCAGGGGCAAAAAGGCCCACAGCGTTCCAACTACACCTCAATCGGCTCTGTTGAAGTGATCGATGACTACACGGTTGAGTTCCACATGAACCAGGTTGACCCGGTACTGATTACCAAGCTGGCGGGTTACGGCGCCATGATTGTACCGCCTAAGTATATTGAAGAAGTCGGCGAAGAAGCGTTCGACCGTAAGCCTGTCGGTACCGGCCCTTATCAGGTTGTAAGCTATGAACCGTCAGTGGAGTTGAAGCTTGCGCGTTTCGAAGGCTACTGGAACGGCACAGCAAAAACAGAACTGGTGAACATTCGCTTTATCTCTGAGCCAGCCACCCGCATGGCGGAGCTGATGTCCGGTGGTGTTGATATTTCTCTGAACGTACCGAACACCTCAGTTGAAACCCTGAAAAAGAATAAATCGGTTGACCTGGTGACCGTCGGTGGCCCAACGGTGAACATGATGCGTTTTAAAGCCAACAGTGGCATTACTGCGGATGCGCGCGTGCGCGAGGCAATGAACATTGCCATCGACCGTGATGCGATTTTGAATGCACTGCTCGGTGGCCTGGGTGAATCCATTGCCACGGCTCAGGGCGAGCTTTCGTTCGGTAACGATGCCAGCATTAAGAAGTACCCGTACGATCCTGCGCGTGCCAAGGCTCTGTTGAAAGAAGCGGGAGTTGCACCGGGTACCGATATTACGCTGGATATCTACAACAGCGATGAGACCTTCCGTGAAATTTCTCAGGTGGTCAGCTCTTACCTGGGCATGGTGGGTCTGAATCTGAAAATCCGCGCGAATGAAACCAACATTATGGCGTCCGATCTGATCCCGAACGGTAAAACCGGTGAACTGTTCCAGTTCGGCTGGGGTGGCTGGACGTTTGATTTCGATAACACAGCTTACCTGCTGTACCACAGCGGCGAACGTTTTAACCCGTACATCAACGATGCCAAACTGGATGAACTGCTCGAGCAGCAGCGCGCCACTTACGACCGTGATGTGCGTGAACAGGCGCTGCAACAGGTGGCCGGTTACATCCGCGAGCAATCTCTGGAATTGCCACTGTTTAACCTGGCCACCATGTATGGTGTGTCGAAAAAGGTTTCCGGTTTTGTACCGGCACCGGATGACCGCGTTCGTTATATGAATGTGGTGGTGGCTGAGTAAAACCCATTCGCCGGTTCGTCGCAGTAACCGGCGTGGTTGTTTTTTCAGGTCGTTCGAGCACATCCCTGTGTCACTCAGCGGTACACATCCTGTGTACCGATGCCTAAAAAAACAACCACGCCGCTCACTGCTTATCCGCGTGCCTGAGTTTATTGATTCGTTAATCTAATTTCTGGTGATGCCATGCAACAGTTAACTTTTTTATCTCAACGGTTATTGCAGGCTGTTTTCGTCACACTGGCGGTAACGCTATTCGTTGCCTTTGCCATTCGCTTTACCGGCGACCCGGCGGTGATGATGACGCAAGAGTCCAGCAACGTAACCGAAGCCGATCTCGCGATGATTCGTGAATCACTCGGTTTGAATGCACCCTTCCATGTGCAGTATTTACAGTTTATGGGGCAGCTGCTTACCGGTGAATTGGGTAACAGCTTTTTCCGCGGCCCGATCAAAGAACTGATCGGTTCTGCGCTGCCTTCCACGCTCTTGTTGGCGGCAACCTCTATGGTGCTGTCGATTTTAATTTCTATTCCGCTCGGTATCGTTGCGGCAGTAAAGCAGGGCAAGTGGGTCGACCAGCTGATTCGTATTTTATCGCTGACCGGTCTTTCTTTTCCGAACTTCTGGCTGGCGATGATGCTGGTACTGATTTTCTCTATTACCTTTAATGTGCTGCCGGTGAGTGGCTTTAGCGGCGTTGCCTCGCTGGTACTGCCTTCGGCAACCGTGGCGATTGTACTGACGGCGGTGAATGTCCGGCTGGTGCGTACCGCCATGCTCGATGTGCTTTCCGAGCAATACATCATGGTCGCCCGCGCCAAGGGTGTAAAAGAATTTTGGGTGATCTATAAACATGCCCTGCGTAACAGCGCCATTGCCCTGATTACCTTCTTCGGTTTGCAGTTCGGCAACCTGATTGGCGGCATTGTCGTGGTTGAGCGTGTTTTCAACTGGCCGGGCATGGGCTCGCTGGCACTCGATGCCATCGCCCAGCGTGATTACCCGCTGCTGCAGGCCTCGGTGTGTATTCTGGCCATGCTCATTGTCATCGTGAACCTGGTGACCGATATGGCGTATTCATTAATTGATCCACGCATAAGGGTGAAGTCATGACAGCGCAAACTGAAATTCGCACAACCCCGGCGTGGTTTTCCAACGCGATGGCCCGCTGCCGGAATCTGGAATTTGTCGTCGGCATCACGCTGACACTGTTGCTGGTCGGCCTGGTGCTGCTGGCGCCGGTGTTTTTCCCGGATGGTGGCGAGTCGATCAACCTGATGGCGCGCCTGGCCGCACCCTTTGCAGAACCCGGCCATCCGCTCGGTACCGATGCTCTGGGCCGCGACATCCTTGCGCGCATCGCAACCGGCGGTAAGGTTTCTTTTGTGGTTGGAGTGTATTCTTCGCTTGGAGCGGTGGTACTGGGAACCATCCTCGGCCTGTACGCCGGTTACTATCGCGGCGTGCTGGATACCATCGTCATGCGCTTTGCCGATATTCAGCTGGCCTTCCCGTTCATTCTGTTTGCCATGACCGTGATTGCCATTTATGGCCCAAGCCTGGAGCGCATCATCATCGTGATGATCGTCACCCAATGGGTGCAGTACGCGCGTATTGTGCGCGGCTCGGTGCTGGCACTGCGCGAGCGCACCTTTATTCTGGCGGCAAAAAGTTATGGCCAGTCGTCTGCAAAAATCATCTTCAGCCACATTCTGCCGAACGCCATGGGGCCGCTAATTATTCTGCTGACGCTGAACATTGCCAACAATATTCTGCTGGAAAGCAGCCTGACCTTCCTGGGCCTGGGTGTTGACCCGCAAACCCCAAGCTGGGGCGGCATGCTCGCCGAAGGCCGCAACTATGTGCAAACCGCCTGGTGGATTACCCTGTTCCCCGGCCTGGCCATTATGCTCACCGTGCTTGGCTTGAATTTGCTGGGCGACTGGCTGCGTGATCAGCTCGGTAAGAGTGTTCAGTAGTTAGACCTAAAGTTTTGAGTCCACACTTGCCCGCGGATGCGGGCTTTTTTTTGCCTGCCGTCAGCGCTATTCCGCCGCCACCGGGTAGTGCTCACAGCCCAGTTGTTCAGAAATATTACGCCCGGCATTGTGCAGCAGCGTCACATAATGGGCTTTGCGCTCGGTATCGAAACGAATGGTCGGGAAGGAGATCGACACCCCGGCAATGACGCGGTCGAAACGGTCGTAAACCGGCGCGGCAATACAATACAGGCCCGGCTCCTGTTCTTCGTTATCTTCGGCGAAATGCTGGCGTCGAACCTGGGCCAGTTCACTGATCAGCGCCTCGGCATTGGCGTGGGTTTTTTCGGTGTGCTTAACAAATTCAACACCGGCCAGAATCGCCCGAACCTCATCGTCGCTTTTATCGGCCATCAGTACCTTGCCAATGGCGGTGCTGTACAGCGGGTTGCGGCGGCCAATGCGCGATTGCATGCGCAGGTTGTAGTTGGAGTCGATCTTGTGGATGTAGATGATGGCGTCTTCATCGAAGGCACCCAAATGCAGCGCTTCGTTGGTTTCGCCGGAAATAACCCGCATTTGCTGATCGGCCAACTCAATCAAGTCGACTTCATCGAGTGACAGCGCACCAAGCTTAAAGAGCTTCATGGTGAGTGAGTACTTATCCGCTTCGGCTTCCTGCTGCACATAACCAAGGGTTTTCATGGTCTGCAGAAAGCGGTAGGTGGTGGCCTTCGACATCATCAGCTTTTGTGAAAGCTCCGATACCCCAACTTTGCCCTGTTCGCCCATGGTTTGAAGAATGCTGAATACCTTCAGAACCGATGACACCGATTCCGGCTGAGAGTTTTTGCTCACGGTTAAAACCTTTTTGATTTATTGCTGCGCGACTATACCCCATTGACCGTGGCTATTCATTTTTTTCGAAATGCCATTTCATAAATTGTGAAAACGAATCCTGAATACAAGATGATAGTATTGTAAATAAATGAAACGCCATTTCATTTTTAATTGCCCATTGTTTCAGTTGTGCTATGGTTAGCTTCATTCCAACCTATACTAACGCCATTCAGGAGCTGCCCATGATTCTGCAAACATTCGATCTTTCCGGAAAAGTCGCCATGGTGACGGGTTGCAATACCGGGCTGGGGCAGGCCATGGCGATTGGCTTGGCTGAAGCCGGCTGCGATGTGATTGGCGTCAACCGTTCGGAGCCGGCCGAGGCGGCCAGGGTTATCCGCGAAATGGGGCGTACCTTTGTGGATATCCGCGCCGAGCTGGGCAGTGTTGAGACCGTTGATACGGTGATGGCGCAAGCCCTGGAGAGCGTTAAACACATCGATATTCTGGTCAACAACGCTGGCATTATCCGCCGCAATGATGCGGTTGATTTCACCGAGAAAGACTGGGACGACGTGATGGATGTGAACCTGAAGAGCGCATTCTTTCTCTCTCAGGCGGTCGCCAAACAGTTCATCGCGCAGGGTAAGGGCGGAAAGATCATCAACATAGCGTCCATGCTTTCATTCCAGGGCGGTATTCGTGTGCCTTCGTACACAGCTTCGAAGAGCGGTCTGGCCGGCCTGACCAAGCTGATGGCTAACGAGTGGGCAAAGCACAACATTAACGTCAACGCCATTGCGCCGGGTTACATGGCCACCAACAACACGGAAGCGCTGCAGAATGATGAAACCCGCAATACCGAAATTCTGGCGCGCATCCCGGCCGGGCGCTGGGGTAAACCGGAAGATGTTGCCGGTCCGTGTGTGTTCCTGGCCTCCGATGCGGCCGCTTACATCAACGGTTATACGCTGGCGGTCGATGGCGGCTGGCTGGCACGCTGACAGCTTTAAATGCTTTAAAACAAGAACAGGATCGGTACACCCAATCCAAGTCATAGCTCGACAGGAGAGATTATGAAAATTGCATTAACGATGGAAAACAGCCAGGCGGCAAAGAACGCCATTATCCTTAACGAATTAAACAGCGTTGCGCAAACAACCGGCGATGAAGTATTCAACGTGGGTATGTGCGATGCCGATGATCATCAACTGACCTACATTCATTTAGGTATTCAGGCCAGCATTCTGCTGAACAGCAAAGCCGTCGATTTTGTCGTGGCCGGTTGCGGAACCGGTCAGGGTGCGATGATGTCGCTGAACATTCATCCGGGCGTGGTGTGCGGTTACTGCCTGGAACCTTCCGATGCCTTCCTGTTTAACCAGATCAACAACGGTAACGCACTGGCGCTGGCCTTTGCCAAAGGCTTTGGTTGGGGTGCGGAGCTGAACGTGCGCAACATCTTTGAAAAGGCCTTCAACAGCGGTGAGCGTGGTTTAGGTTACCCGCTGGAGCGTGCCGAACCGCAGCAGAAGAACGCGGCCATTCTGAATGATGTTAAGGCGGCAGTAGTGAAAGAAAACTATCTAGATACCTTGAAGTCGATCGATCAGGAACTGGTCAAAACCGCTGTCAGCGGTGAGCGTTTTCAGGCCTGCTTCTTTGAGAACTGCCAAAACGCAGAGATTGCCGATTATGTGAAGTCACTGCTCGGCTAACAGACTATTCGCTTTACCATGGCCGCATTGGTTGGACGGACAATGCGGCCCTTTTTTCAATTAGTGCTCGACAAAAATTAACTCATCTGCAGGGAAGCCCAGTTCCGTAACCCGGTTGATAAAATATGCTTTCATTTCGTCGCTGACCGTGGGCGTGCGTGATAAAAACCACAGGTAGTCGGTATCGTTGCCGGTTATAAAGGCGTAGTCGTAATCGTCACCCAGTTCAAACACCACGTAAGAGCCATAAAATGGCCCGAAGAAGCTCACCTTTAAATGACCGGTACTGCTCTCGCCAACAAATTTAGCCTTGCCGTTGGCTTCAGACCACTTGTCTTTTTCTGTATTAAAGCCCCGGTTAAGTACCTTCACGGTGCCATTTTCCTGCAGCTCATAGGTTGCGGTAATCTGATTCAGGTCGCGCTCAAACCAGTGATCCAGACGGGCTATTTCGTACCAGGTGCCCATGTACTGTTGGGTGTTAAAATCGCTGACCGGTTCGACGTTTTCCGGAACGCTGACGCAACTGAACAGCGTTGCGGTCAGCAGAATAGTTAACAGGTTTTTCATCGTTATTCCTTTTCAGATATCAGGTTTTCCAAAGCGCTGCTGAGGGTGGCGTAGCGGTATTCAAATCCGGCGCTCTCCAGCACACGCGGTTCAATCTTCTGGCTGCCCAGCAGTAGCGAAGCGGCTTCCCCAAGTGCAAGTTTGAGTGCGAAGGCGGGAGCCGGGATGATGGCCAGTCGGTGTAATTCCTTGGCCAGCAATTCGGTGAACTGGGCGTTGGTAACGCTGTTCGGCGCCACCATATTTACCGCGCCGGTGATGGTTTCGTTGTGCAGCAGAAAGTTAATGGCGGCACACATATCTTCAATGTGAATCCACGACATCATCTGCTCGCCACTGCCCAGTTTTCCGCCCGCGCCAAGGCGGAAGGCCGGCAGCATTTTTTGCAGTGCGCCGCCCTGAGTGCTCAACACTATGCCAGTGCGTAAGGCGACCACCCGGGTCAGTTCAGCGGCCTGCTGGGCGATCTGTTCCCACTCCTTGCATAGGTTTGCTGCAAAGTCATCGGCAGTGACCGGGCTGGTTTCATGCAATCCGGCGGCGTTGATGCCATAAATGCCGATCGCCGAACCGCTGATAAAGGTCGCCGGAGGCTGACTGCTTTGCTCGAACAACTGCACCAGCTTGAGGGTTGTGGTGAAGCGACTGTCGGCAATTAACCGCTTTTGGCTGCGGCTCCAGCGTTTGCCAACAATTGGCTCGCCGGCCAGGTTGATGACCGCATCGAAACCGTCGAGATTAGTAAGTTCATCAAGGCTTTGAATCAGCTCAACGCTGCTACCCAGAAGCTTGCGGGCGGCCTCTGGCCGGCGGCTGAGGGCAACGTAGTGATACTGATGAAAACGTCTGATGAAGTTTCGGCCAATCAGCCCGGTCGCACCTGTGATGAGAATTTTCATGGGTCAGGCCTGTATTGTTGATTGATACAGACAGTTTATACGATAGCCGCCGGTGCAGGGTTCATTTTGCACAGCACGGATGTCTGGCTTCAGAGAAAAAGACTCCTTATTCCGGAGCAGAATAAGGAGCAAACGCTTTCTTGGTAGGATTACTACGAGCAACCGACTGTTGCATTAATCCGGTTGCCGAACTAAGACTTGTAAAAACGGCTTCGGTTCCCATCTTTGAAGAACCGAAAAGAAAAGCTATTGTCAATCATGATAGTCATTCTCATTTACGATTGAGCTTTCAGGCTTTTTACGCCATTGTGTGAAAATGACACTAATAAACAGAATAGCCGCGAGTAAACAGCAAATGGCAAAACCGATACCAAAGAGTCACAGAGTTACCGTTACGGCCACCGAACGGGTGACCGCGAATATGCAGCGCATCACTCTGCAGGGTGAAGAGATTGGCCATATCACCGCAGACGATGCCGGCAATTACATCAAATTAATGTTCAACCCCCAGGGCGGTACCGATCTTAAACAGCTGGCAGAAGGCGAACGCCCGGTTCTGCGCACCTACACCATTCGTTCGGTTGATACTGAAAATACCGCGATTGAGGTCGATTTTGTGGCGCATCTATCGCCTGATCACGAGCCGGGTGTCGCCGCCAGCTGGGCGATGCAGGCGAAAGTGGGCGATACCATCAGCATTGGAGGCCCCGGTAAAATGCAGGCCATGTACACCGATGCCGATTGGTATCTGATGGTGGCCGATATGACCGCCTTACCGGCCTGCTCAGTAAAAGCCAGTCAGCTGCCTTCAGACGCCAAAGGCTATATGGTGGTCAGCCTGATGAGTGAGGCTGATAAGCAGGCGTTGAACGTGCCGGAAGGAATAGAGGTGATCTGGTTGCCACCGCAACAATCGCTGGTCGAAACGGTCAAAAACCTGCCCTGGCTGGAAGGGAACGTCAGCACCTGGAGTGCCTGTGAATTTGAAGATATGCGTCAACTGCGCAAGTACTTCCGTGTGCAGAAGCAGGTGGCGAGAGATCACAGCTACATCAGCAGTTACTGGAAGCGTGGCGTCAGTGAAGACCGCCATAAGGTGATCAAGAAGGCCGAAGCCGAAAAGGATGCTGCGCAATCGCTATAACTGCGCAGCGGGCATAAGGTTAAGCGCCACTGGCTTAGTGGTGGTGATGCGCCTGCTCATAGGCATCTGCTTCAGCCTGATCTTTATGAACCGTGCCTGCAGGGTGCTCTGGCGGCGTGTAAATGGTGTACAGCTTCAGCTCGCTATCACCGGCATTGATAACCTGATGCTTTGCACCCGGTGGAACAATGAAGACTTCATCGTCGGAAACTTCAAAGGTTTCGTCATCAATAATCACCTTCGCCGTACCTTCTTCAACCCGGAAGAATTGTTCGATGTCGTCGTGAACCTCGGCCGGAATGTCATCGCCCGGTTGCAGACACATAACCACCAGCTGCATGTTAGTGCCGGTATACAGCACCTTGCGGTAATTGGTGTTTTCCAGAGTTTCAGTTTCGATGTTGCTGTTGTAAATCATCTTGCTTCCTCAAAATCAGTTTTGGCGTAATTAATCTACTCAAAATGCCAGTCACTTGCCATAGCCGCAAAGAAAACATGGGTTGCGCCCGTGGATCAGCATAATTTTTCAGACGGCTTCAGCGCTAGTTTCTGAAACACCTCAATGGTGGAAAGCCGCGAGCAGTGTGCCGCTTCATCAAACAAGCCAAAGGATTCCAGTTTGCGTGCCAGCGGCACCTTAATATCGGTCATGTAAAAGGTGATGCCGGCACCATCTACTTCCTGGCGGAAGCGCTTCAGCATGTTGGCGCCGGTGGCATCGATGGTGTGTATACCGGAGGCCACCAGCACCAGCTTGGTTAAATCCTGCCGGCCGGCGACAAACTCCAGCAGTGCTTGCTCTACCACGCCGGCGTTCATGAAGGTCAGGCTTTCGTCTATGCGCACAAACAGGGTATTGGGCAGTGTTTCGGTTTCTGCGTGGTTAATGTTTTTAAAGCGCTCGGTACCGGGAATGCGCCCCAATACCGCCATGTAGGGCTTGCGGTGGCTGGCCAGCAGAGTAACCAGCGACAGCGCCACACCCACCAGTAAGCCGGCCTCGACCTCCCAGACCAGCACCAGAATCGCAGTGACCCAGGTGATGATGCCGTCGATGCGGTTGGTTTTCAGCAGCTTCATCATCGATGGGAATTCCAGCAGCTGGTATACCGCCACGATGATCGAGCCGGCCAGCACCGGTGTGGGAATATAAGCCAGCCAGGGCGTCAGAAATAAAATACTCAGGCTCAGGAACAGTGCCGTGAGGGCACCGGCGATCGGCGTTTCGGCTCCGGCATCGGCATTCACCACAGAACGCGACATGCCACCGGTAACCGGAAAGCCGCCACTGAAGCCAGCCGCGATATTGGCTGCGCCCAGACCCAGCAGCTCACGGTTGGCATTAATACGCTGGCGCTTGGCGGTACCCAGTGTTTGCCCCACGGCGATGGATTCGGTCATGCCGATCAGCGTAATGATGAACGCCGGCAGTGCGAGGGTTTGGATCAGCCCAAAATCCAATGGCGGCATCTGCAATACGGGCAGGCCTTTGGGCAGTGTACCCACCGTTTCCAGGCCGGTTTCCTGCAGCTGGAAGAGGCCGGTGAGCACCGCCGCCAGAACGATGAGCAGCATGGGCATCAGCCGGCGGAATGTGGACGCAAAATTACCGAACAGCTTTCCGGTAAAGGCCACGCCGCCCTTCGAGCGTACCCAGAACAGGATCACCATAGCCAGTACACCCATCACGGCGGAAGGAGCATGCAGGGTGCTGATATCCAGGGTGTGCAGCCGTTCAATCAGGTTGCCGCGCTCCATGAAGATGCCGGTTAGGGGTTTGATCTGACCGATGACAATCAGCAGCGAGGATGAGGTAATAAAGCCTTTCATAACCGGATAGCTGAGCAGCTGCGTCAGAAAGCCCAGCCGGAACACGCCCAGCAACACATAAAACACACCGGAAAGCGCGGCCAGTAACAGTGCCAGCTGTGCGTAATAGGCGCTGCTGACTTCGGCCAGTGGTACCAGCGCGTTGGCGGTCAGCAAGCTGATAATGGCCACCGGGCCCACCGCCAGTGCGGCACTGGTCCCGAACAGGGCATAGGCAATAAGCGGCAGAATGGAGGCGTATAAGCCGGCCTCGGCCGGCAGACCGGCAACCAGTGCGTAGGCGAGGCTTTGTGGAATCAGCATCAGCGTCACAATGATGGCGGCGCTGGTATCGCGCAAGGCCAGGGTGCGGCCATACAAGCCCTTGCGGATTAATGCCAGAACACCGCCGGCCAGATCGTTGCCCTGTATCTGTTCCAGTGCTTTGGGTTTATCCGCTGGCTGCTGACTACTCGGGCTTTCGCCGGTTGATCGATTGTCTGCGCTTTTCATCTTGTTGCCGCCCGCTCTCAGGTTAGTTACCAGACTGATTAAATTAGTAATTTCTAATATATGATGTGAGCAGTCTTTCTGTCAAATGCCTTGTTCATTTTAGGGCGGATTCCTGCAAAGGGTGGTTTTATTTATCTGTAAAGCACAGTGATTGATTCTCATTAAAACTGAGCGCAGACAAAGAACCGACAAAACCGCTACAAGCCTTACCGCATGCTGCCTTTAAAGGATTTTAATCCCACTTTCCTCCATATTTCCCTCAATTTTGAAAGATATGCTGGCCCTTGTATTTGGGGGGCAATGCCCAGCGTTTTTCAGGCTGGCATTGAGAAACAAACCATTTTATTGGACTACAGAATATGACAGCACAAGTACCGGCTAACTCTGCGCCGACGAAAAAATATACGCTGCATTTTGGACGCAAGGCAAAGCTCTTTTTAGGGTATGTATGCCTGATGGTTCTTCCGTTTTTGGCAACCTATGCCTTGGACATGCAGGAAAAAAACACCTATGCAGCCTTTGTCAGCCTGTTTAACACGCTGGCGATGATGATGTTTTTTATTCAGTTCCCATTGGGCAGCCGCCTGAAAAGTATCCCACTGTTTGCCAATATCGACTGGAACATGTCGCACCACAAAAAGGTAGGTCAGTGGCTGGGCGTTATTTTTCTGCTGCACCCGCTGCTTATTTTGATGCCGAAGTTCGCGATGTCTCAGACCGATGGCATGCGTGCCATTATGGAGGTTATCCGAGCGCCGCAAATGCTCACCGGCATTATCGCCTGGGTCGGTATGATCGTTTGGATTCTGATGTCCATCTTTAAAGACCGCCTGCCCATGAAATACGAAACCTGGCGTTTTACGCACATGCTTGGCTTTGTTGCGATTGCCATTTTAGCAACGCTGCACGTCACTACGGTTGGCCAGCATGGTCAGTTCGGTGGCTGGTATAACGAAATCTGGTGGGGTCTGTGTTCGTTCTCTGTGTTGATGGTGCTGTTTAACTACTTTGTGAAGCCACAAATCATGAAGAGCAATCCGTTCAAACTCACAAGCGTTCAGCAGGTGAGCAGCAGCGACTGGGAAGTCACGATGGATGCCGGTGCAGGTTCCGATTTCGATTTTGAACCGGGGCAGTTTGTCTGGTTCAACACCGCGACCAGCGGTGGCGTAAAAGAGCACCCGTTCTCCATTGCTTCCAGCCGTTCTTCTCTGCCGAACGTTTCCTTCCTGATTCGTAACCTGGGTGACTACACCAGCAAGCTGGGTGAGCTGAAAGTGGGGCAGGATGTCTTCGTTGATGGCCCGTACGGTTCTATCAATTTAAGCGATACCAAAAAGTCTAAAGGCGTTGTGTTAATTGCCGGTGGTGCAGGCATTGGCCCGATGCTTTCTCTGCTTCGCGGCCTGGCAGATAGCAACGAACAGCGCCCCGTTCGTTTGATCTACGGTAACAACCGTGCCGACCAGATGGTGCTGCAGGATGAAATGAAAGCGCTTGAAAGCAGCATGGCGAACTTCAAACAACAGCTTGTTTGTATGGAAGGCTGTGAAGGTGCCTACACCGGTGTTATTGATCAGGCCATCATCAAAGAAGTGATGAGCGATGAAAATCTTAAAGACTGGACAGTGTATCTCTGCGGACCGAAGCCGATGATCGCCGCCGTGAATAAGAGCCTGAAAGCACTGAAAGTGCCGCGCCGCAATGTTCACTTTGAACAACTGTCATTCTGATAACAGGTTTAAGAGGACTATAGAAAATGGCAATTAATGAAATTGCAGGCTGCATAGGCTGCGAAACCTGTGTGAAATCCTGCCCGACGGATGTGATTCAGATGGACTATGAGAAAAAGCGGGCTTATATCGCTTACCCGGAAGACTGCCAGATCTGTCACCTGTGCCGTCTGTACTGCCCGGTTGATGCCATTAGCATTACGCCGGAAAAATCCATTCCTGTCATAGTTTCCTGGAGGTAACGAGCATGGCCGATAAATTAAATGTATCTCGTCGTACCTTTATTGGCGTAGGTGCCGCTGCGGTGGGTGCAACTGCGATCGCTGCCAACATGGGGCCGCCTCCGGGTGGACAAGGCGGTCCAGGTATGGGCCCGCCACCGATGGCGAAAAACGAGCCCGTTGTCGACCCTGAAAGCTTTGAATCGAATAGCTTTGAAGCCGATGTACTGGTCATTGGTTCCGGTATTGCGGGCTTGTTTGCAGCGGTTAAAGCGCACGATGCCGGAGCCAAGGTAGTGATGGTTTCTAAAGGCCGTTTGGGGTCTTCCGGTTTAACGCCTTTTGGTAAGGGGATTTTTGTTTACGACAAGAATAACCCAACCATGAGCGAAGAAGACTTTATATCGAAATTGTCGACCTCGGCCATTGGCACCAATAACCCGGTTTTTGGTCAGCAGCTGCTGGATCATTCTGCCGATCGTGTTGCTGAACTGCGTGAATGGGGTTTCTTTGATTCACCGCTCTGTAATGAAAGTTTCTCGGTGCCCATTAAAGAACGTAAAATTCCGGTCATGGAGCGCATTATGATGACACACCTGCACAAAGAGCAGGGCCGTGTTGTGGGTGCCTCTGGTTTTAGTATGGATCGCAATGAGATTCTGAACTTCTCAGCGAAAACCGTCATTCTGTGTACCGGCTCGGGTGGCTTTAAACCCAACGGCTTCCCGATGTGTGATTTAACGCACGATGGCACCATTATGGCCTATAACATCGGCGCAAAAGTAACCGGTAAGGAGTGGAATGACGGCCACCCGGGCACCGCTGAAAATTCAGCGTCCTGCTACGATAACTGGCACGGTCAGATCGAAGAAAAGCCGGGCACAACTGGCCCGGAAATTCATCACGACCTAGGCGTTGGCACGAACTACACGGCTTATGTGAAGGGTGGTCCGGTATCTATGGGGCCTGGCGCTGAAGATGTGAAGGGTGGCCCTTGGGTTCCTGAAGAGTTTCAGCGATCCGGCCCGCCAGGTGGTGGCGACGGCGACAATCAGATGATGGGGCCTCCACCAGGTGGTAGTGACCAATCTACGTTCAGTGCCATCTTTAGCAAGTTGACCGGCAAAGCAAGTGCCCCAAATGGGCCTCCGGGCATGGGTGGGGAGTCTGTAGGCGGCTCGACGGCCGGCATGGCGATTCACAAATCCGAAGGTCTGGTCCCGATTGATGAAAACGGTTTAACCACCATTCCGGGGCTGTGGGCATCCGGTGATGCCTTGGGCTCCTACATGGCCGGTGGCATCTATACCCAGATTGGTGGTTCTATGGCCGGCTCTGCTATTCAGGGTGCGCTGGCCGGTGTGGCGGCCGCTGAAGCGAGTAAGCAGGTGGATAAAATCGCCATTCCAGCGCAGAAGCTGAGTGAAACCCGAGAGGAAATTCTGGCGCCGCTAAAACGCGAAACCGGTTATAAACCTTCCTGGGTAACGCAGGTTCTGCAGAGCGTGATGATTCCGAACTTTGTGCTCTATATTAAGAAAGAGCGCATGATGAATGCGGCACTGGCTTATGTTGAAGAGTTGAAAGAGCATCACGGCCCAATGATGATGGCTTCCGACCGTCACCATCTGCGTCTGGCGCACGAAACCATGAACATGATCATCACTGCTGAAATGAAAATGAAAGCATCGATCATGCGTACCGAGAGTCGGTGCAGCCATTATCGTCTGGATTATCCGGAGATCGATTACGAAAACTGGAACTGTTGGATCAACATTGAAAAAGGTGATGACGGAGAAATGAAGTTTTCGAAGCAGGATTGGAGTGTTTGGCCACCTGAATTTGCTCAGGCTTAATTTTCGTTTAATTGCAGAAACCCTTGCTGTAGGTTGGCCTTTAGGCCAACGGGGATTGCTGATGTTCCTCCGCACCTTGTCGGGCTGAAGTCCGACCTACAGATTTAGAGTCTTTGTAGGTTGGCCTTTAGGCCAACAGGGATGCTGACTTTCCTCCGCACCTTGTCGGGCTAAAGCCCGACCTACAGGTTCAGACTCCTTGTAGGTTGGCCTTTAGGCCAACGGGGATTGCTGACTTTCCTCCGCACCTTGTCGGGCTGAAGCCCGACCTACAGGTTCAGACTCCTTGTAGGTTGGCCTTTAGGCCAACAGGGATTGCTGACGTTCCTTGGCGTCTTGTCGGGCTGAAGCCCGACCTACAGATTCACGCGTCCTCCTCTACGTATAAGAAACCGAAATTCTCTGCATTTCCCCGCCTTACCCTTGTCGTTCGCCAGCGCTATTCACTACACTTCCCGATTCACCGATCAGGAGTACCCGAGCATGCGTTCCAGCCCAGTGTCTAAAAACCAGTTTGCCAGCGATAACTATTCCGGTATCTGCCCGGAGGCGATGGAAGCTCTGGCCATGGCCAGTGCCGGTTTTGCCAATGCCTATGGTGAAGACGATTACACGGCCAAAGCCTGCAACCTGATCCGCGATTTTTTTGAAACCGATTGCGAGGTGTTCTTCGCCTTTAACGGCACGGCGGCCAACAGTCTGGCGCTGGCTTCGCTGTGCCAGAGTTACCACAGCATTATCAGCCATGAGCTGGCGCACATCGAAACCGACGAGTGTGGTGCCGTAGAATTTTTCAGTAACGGCACCAAGCTGCTGCTGGCACCCGGCGCCAACGGCAAAGTCAGCCCGGAGGCGGTTGAGCAGATTGTGCTGAAGCGAACCGATATTCACTACCCCAAGCCAAGGGTACTGTCGCTGACGCAATCGACAGAGGTTGGCACCGTTTACTCCAAAGATGAGCTTGCCGCGCTGAAAGCAGTGGCCAATCAATACGGCCTGCGCGTTCATATGGACGGTGCCCGGTTCGGTAATGCGTTGGCCTCGCTGAACTGTTCCGCCAAGGAAATCACCTGGCAGGCGGGTGTCGATGTGCTCACCCTTGGTGGCACCAAGGCGGGGTTGCCGGTGGGTGAAGCGGTGGTGTTTTTCAATAAAGAACTGGCTGAAGATTTTGGCTATCGCTGCAAACAGGCTGGTCAGCTGGCTTCCAAGATGCGGTTTTTATCGGCCCCGTGGATCGGCATTCTGGAAACCGATGCCTTCCGCAACCGGGCGGCGCACGCCAATAAATGTGCAGCACGACTGGCGCAGGAGCTGCGCACGGTTACCGGTATTACGCTGGTTCACCCAGTGCAGGCCAACGCTGTGTTTGTGCAAATGCCGGAGGCACTGATTGACGCCATCAAGCAGCGCGGCTGGCATTTTTACACCTTTATCGGCTCCGGCCATGCGCGCTTCATGTGTAACTGGGCAACGCAGCCGGAAGATATCGAAGCGCTGATGGTTGATGTTCGGGAAGCCGCCGCCGCTCTTTAGCAACTCTGTTACCAGGCCATTTCATTTTTATCGCGGAAGAACTTCCCTGTTGGGCCGGTCTCTGGAAGCGTTGCCAGCCAGATGGCTGTTTCCGCGCCCTTTTCCGGTGGCCGCTCAGAGCCGAAACCGCCCATGCGGGTATTTACCCAGCCCGGGCACATCGCATTCACCTTGACGTTGTTCGGCAGGCTGCTTGCCGCTGAAAAGGTCAGCGCGTTCAACGCGGCCTTGGCTACGCCGTAACCGCCCGGGCCTTTCATACCTTCTGAAAACAAACCCCAATCGGACGAGATGTTCACAATGCGACCATAGTTGTTTTCAATCATCGCCGGTGCCAGCAGGTGCATGAGCAGAAAGGGGCCGTGAACCATGGTCGCCATCGAGATTGCAAACTCCTGCTCGCTATCAAGTACGCCACCGCTGCCGAGTACGCCGGCGTTGTTCACCAGCACATCGACAGCCTGAATCTCATTCACGGCTGCGCGGATGCTCTCGGGGTTGGATACATCCAGTTGAACAAACTGCGCACCGGCCTCAATGGCGGCTTGCTCGCCCAATTGCCAGTCGCGCGCGCCAAGATAAACCTCAAAACCTTCAGCCATTAACCCCTGAGTAATCGCGAAACCAATACCGCGATTGCCGCCGGTCACCAGTGCCTTTTTCATTTCAGTTCTCTCCTTTTTCTGTTCTGTTAACTTCTGCGGTACACATCCTCACGACGGTCTTTCAGGTTGCGCACGGTGCCTTCGGTATGCAGCAGGCGCAGTTTGTCGAGATCCATATCCGAGAACAGCAGCATCTCGGTGTTGGGGGTCGCCTCAGAAAGAATGGCATCGTGTGGGAAGGCAAAATCGGAAGGCGACAGCATGGCCGACTGACCGTACTGCACATCCAGGCTTTCTACCTGAGGCAGGTTGCCCACGCTGCCGGCCAGCACCACATAGCACTCGTTTTCAATGGCCCGCGCCTGTGCGCAATGACGAACGCGCAGGTAGCTGTTCTTGGTGTCGGTCCAGAACGGCACAAAGAGAATCTCCAAGCCCTGTTTGGCCATTAGACGGCCCAGCTCGGGGAATTCCACATCGTAGCAGATGAGAATACCCACCTTGCCGGCGTCCGTTTCAAACACCGAAATTTTATCGCCGCCCTGTATGACCCAATCGTTTTTTTCATGCGGGGTAATGTGAATCTTTTTCTGCTCGTCGATCTTGCCACTGCGGTGACACAGATAAGAGACGTTAAAGATGTGGCCATCCTCGGCCAGCGGCATCGAGCCGGTAATGATGTTGGCGTTGTACTCGATGGCCATCTGCGACATGCGATCGCGGAACAGCGGCGTGTATTCAGAAAGGGCGCGAATGGCTTCCGTCTGGTTGGCGTGATCTTCCAGACCCATCAAGGGCGCGTTGAAAAATTCCGGGAAGACGATGAAGTCGCTCTGGTAATCGGAAACGGTATCGACGAAGTATTCGACCTGCGCCAGCAGTTCATCAACACTCTCGACAGTACGCATCTGCCATTGCACCGAGCCCACCCGCACCGTGCTTTTGCGTGCTTCTAAAACGGTATCTTTTGGCTCAAACAGAATGTTGTTCCACTCCAGCAGGGTGGCGTAGCCGGAGCTGCCCTGATCTTCCGGCAGGTATTTTTTCAGCAGGCGCTTCACCTGAAAGTCATTGGACAGCTGAAAGCTCAGAATGGGGTCATAAACATCACGCCGTGCGACCTTATCGATGTATTCCATCGGCGTCATCTCATCTTTGAAATTCTTATACAACGGAATACGACCGCCGGCCAGAATGGCGCGGAAGTTGTACTGCCGGCACAGCTCCTTGCGTGCATCATACAGCCGCCGGCCCAGGCGCAGGCCGCGGTGACTTTTGCTGATGACCACATCCAGGCCGTACATGGCATCACCGTCTTTATCGCTCTTAATCTTGTTGTTGGTGCCAACCACATCTTCATAGGTATGGGGGTTGGAAAAACGGCCATAAGCCACCTGCACGCTCAGCGCCAGGCCAACCAGCTTGCCGCCATCCAGAATGCCCAGTTGACCTTCAGGGAAGTCTTCAATCAGCTGTTCAATGGTGTGCTTGGGCCAGGCACCGCCTAAATCGGGGTAGGCGTCATCCATCAGTGCTTTTATTTCGCTGTACTGGTCGAGAGTGAGGTTACAGATTTCAATACGTGCAGCTTCGATAGCCATACAGGCATTCCTGTTTCGATGTTAATGGCAACAGAATAGCGCAACAGTGGCGCTTAAATAACAATAACTTACCTGCTTTATTCAGTGTTCAGGCGATAAGCGGGTATACTGCCCGCAAATCAAGCCAGAGCCACCTTATATGACAACACCACTAGACCCCTTCACCCTTGCCGAGCTGGAAGCCCGTACATCTGAACAGCGTTACAGTTACCTGGTAGAACAGGTGATTGCCAGTGAACAGCTTTGGATTCTGACCGATAACGATGGCAGCGTTTTACTTGAAGAAGACGGCTCCGGTTGTGTGCCTGTTTGGCCTCATAAGGAATGCGCTGAAGAAAATCTGAATGGCGACTGGGCCGACTGTAAAGCCGTGGCGATCGATAAACATCGCTGGCAAGAGCGTTGGACACCGGGCCTCACTGAAGATGGGTATTTGGTGGCGGTGTTTCCGGATTCCGAGCAGGAGTGCGTGGTGGTAACGCCGGCGGAGTTTGATGATGAGATTCGTGTAGAAGAGTAGTTAGTCCTGCCTGCTCTTGCCTTTAATCTTTCTGCCGGTGAGGTTTTCGTAAGCCCTGCCGGTAAGCCTCATAAACTGTATTTTTTCTTCCTCGGTAAAGCCGGTAAATAGCTGATCGACAATTTGAGTGATTTCAGGTGTGACTGCGTTGTGCAGCTCCAGCGCTTTTGGCTTTGCCGACAACACGATGTTCTTTGCGTTGCCCGATGCCGACTCTTTGCACAGGTAGCCGTGTTTTTCCAGGCGTTTGGCCGTATCTGACACGGTCGATCGGGCTCTCATTTCCCGCCTGTAGGCGTCCAGCAAATCCATCTTGCCATTTTCGGAGCGAGCAAGTTTTATCAGAATGCCCAAATCCCTCGGGCTAATGTTGTCGTGGTTGATGTCCTTCAGTGCCTGCTTAACTTTGCTGTCGATGGCTTCAGAAAGTACGTTTACACAATAAAGAGAAAGTTTAAATTCAGTTTCCAGTAGTTTCACGGTTGGATCTTCCACCTTTCAGGTTTGCTCAGTTGCCGCAGCCTGCAGCCCTTTAATTTGTATCAGTATCTCATATCTGAAATCTTTTAGAGGTGCTCATTGTTTTTCCTGCGTTTGTGCACCGCTACTGCACTCAGATTCGTAGATTGTCCGGTATCGTACAAAATGAGCCGGGTAATAAAAAGACTGCCTGGTAGTGCTCACCCAAGAATATCAATAATTTGCAGTACTAAACAAAACAGGTAACTCACATGTTCAGGAATAAAAGTGTAACCAGTGCCAGCATTGTTATGTTGGGTTTTTTGGCCGTTTCGGGCTGTGGCAGTGATGAAGATGACAGTACAGAGGGCATTGATAGCGTAACTGAAGCGGCCTCTGTGGTCACAGCAGAGGCATCTACCTTTACCGTTGTCGATACGGGCTTAGACCAGTGTTATGACGGGGATGGCCAGGTTGATGACACCACCGGCGTCGCCTATATCACTTGCCCGGCAGTCGGGGAGGCATTCTTTGGGCAGGATGCTCAATATGGCGAAGACGCTGAACTGGGTGGCAGTGGTGTCGCCTTCAATTTTGAATTTGAAACGGATGATGGCGGCGAAATTAAAACGATTACCTCTTCCTATGAGGTTTCCATTATGTTCTCCGATACCACGGTGACAACGGAAGAGTTTACCTGGGGTGCGGTGGTTGTGGATAACAACACCGGTCTAATGTGGCAGGCAGTGCCGGACAACGGTCGCTATAGCTACGAAGAAGCTCAGGATTATATTGATGGCCTGAACGATGAAACCTATCAGGGGTACAGTGATTGGCGTATGCCCACCATGAAAGAACTCTATTCCATTGCAGATTTCTCTGTTGGTTGGCCTTATCTGGATATGGACTATTTTGTTCTTCCAACCTATGCAGAAAGCAGTTGCTTTAGTCATGACTGCGTAGCCGATATTATCGATTTCGATGCCAAAGATGAGCAGTACTGGTCTCAGTTCTATGTAGGAAACACCTACGAAGCTGGTTCTGACGGTGCATTTGGTTTGAATCATGGCACTGGCCATATCAAGGTTTATCCAGCGGCAATATCGGGAACGATGGCAAAAGCGGTTCGCGCAGTGCGGGGTACTGAAGACTCTTATGGTGTAAACAGCTTTACCCTGAATGAATCTGACTATGGCAATACAGTAACCGACAGCGCTACCGGGTTGATGTGGACTCAGGATGATTCAGCTGCCACTGACTTGCTGGCCGAGCTTAACCGTCTGATTACAGAAGGCGTGGTTGTCATTACAGACGGTGAGGATACAACTGAAGGCGACGTTGGCGTTATTGGTCTGCTGAATTGGCAGGACGCGCTGGCCTTTGCTGAAAATGCCGACTTTGGAGGCTACGATGACTGGCGTCTGCCAAACATTAAAGAACTGCAGACCATCTTCGATTACGAGCACGCACCCACTGCTGGCTTTTACAGCGAAGATGCCGATACCTCTTCAACGGAATCGACAGATGGCTCTCCGTCAGAAAGTGGTGATGCTCTGACATGGTATGATGGCTGCGCCGATGAGCTAGCAGAAGGACACGTTGCTGCAAGTGAAGCAGAGTGCGCTGCTCGTGGTCCGGCCATTGATACCGACTACTTTATTGCAACCAGCATAAACGATGTGCTTGCGGCTGGTTTGGCTGCTGAGGTTATGTCGGCAGACGGTGAGCTTTACAGTCTTTATAACATTGTCACTGTGCAGCAAGGGCTGAGTGACTACGGTTATTACTGGTCCAGTACCAGCACCCGCTATGGCACTAACGATGCCGATCTGAACGATAACACTGAAGATAACGATGGCTATCGCGATACCGACTATGCCTTTGCATGGTACGCAGCGGTGGGCAGTGCAGTGAATGACAATGGCGAAGATTATCACGGTGCTGGTGCAATTCGGTACGACGTTAAAGATGAAGACAGCGGCGCTGTCGGCGAAGATGCCGAGCGGATTTTTAACTTTGTCCGCCTGGTGCGGGATGCCGATTAATCTCGCAAGAGCATGTACTTGAAAGGGCCGAACGGCCCTTTATTCGGGGGTTATTCCAGTGACCCAATTTCAAAGCGGTTCACTTCGTTATTTACGATAAAACCTTACTCAAAAACTTACGTGTGGTTTCTTTCTGCGGGTTGTTGATTACCTGATCCGGCGTGCCCATCTCTTCAATAACACCCTGGTTAAAGAAGGCGACGTTATCAGACACGTCTCGCGCAAAGGCGATTTCATGGGTGACACAAATCATGGTCATGCCATCTTCGCGCAGCATGCGCAGGGTATCGAGCACTTCGCCCACCAGTTCCGGATCGAGTGCGGATGTGATTTCATCGAACAGCATGTAGTCGGGCTTCATGGCCAGTGCACGGGCAATGGCCAGGCGTTGCTGCTGACCGCCAGACATCTTGGTTGGGTACATATCGAACTTATCACCCAGCCCTACATGAATCAGCTCTTTCTCTGCAATGCTGAGCGCTTCATCTTTGCTCAGTCCCTTCACAATGCGCGGTGCCAGTGCGGCGTTTTCCAGCACAGTCAGGTGCGGAAATGAGTTCCACTGCTGGAATACCATGCCCAGCTTTTGGCGCAGTTTATCCTGATTGGTGCTCGGGTTATGCACATCGATATCATCAACAATAATCTTACCGCTCTGAATCGTTTCAATGGCATTGATGCAATACAGCAGGGTCGATTTGCCACTGCCGGAGCCACCAATAATGCTCAGAACTTCGCCCTTGTTGACATCCAGGCTGATGCCCTTTAACACCTCTAAATCGCCGAACGATTTGCGTACGTTTTGAATGCTGATCATACCGCCATCTTCCTCTCTACATACTTACCATACAAAGACAGTGGGTAAGAAATTATGAAATAAAATACGCCGACGCCGATGAGAATTTCCAGCGGCTGTTGTGTGCGTGAAATCAGTTGTTCGGAGGTGCGCAGCAATTCCATATAGCCGATCACCGAAACCAGCGCAGAATCTTTAATTACACTCAGCGCCACACCCAGCCAGGAAGGAAAGATTGCCCGTAGGCTGATTGGGAACTGCACATAGCGTACCGCCTGCCAGTAGGTCATACCCAGCGAGCGGGCAGCGGTAATCATCGAGCCGTGAACGCTGTCGAAACCGCCACGGAATACCTCGGCCATAAAGGCCATCGTGTACAACGACAGCACGATAGAGCCGGCTACGAATGGGTCGAGCGGATGGCCCATCGCACCAATGTAAGTGGTGAACAGAATCAGCTGAATAATCAGCGGTACACTGCGCAGAATATCGAGTACCGCACCCAATGCGGTGTTTGCTGCCTTGTTTGCTTCAGAGCGGATAAAGCCAACGACTAAACCCAGCAGGGTACCGGCAATAATCGCCACCAGAGAAATGGTGATGGTGTTCATCACGCCGGTCAGAATAAAACCGGAATCGTTCCAGGAGAGTGGTGTAAAAAATGAACCCATCAGATCTCTCCTTTAAACAGTTTTTTCGAGGCCAGGCCGGCGCTGAACAGCACCAGCTTGGTAATGAGGTAGTACAAACAGGCGGCCACGATAAAGTATTCCAGCGTGCGGAATGAAAGCGACTGCAGGCGCTGGGTTTCACCGGAAAGCTCGTTCATGCCCACCAGAATACCGAGTGAACTCATTAGAATCGACCAGACAAATTGGTTGGTCATCGGGTGATAAATACGCCGGAACATCTGCGGCAGAATTACATAGCGGTATACCTGAAAGCTGTTCATGCCGAGTGATTTGGAGGCATGGTATTGCGTGGCCGGTATCGATTGGAAGCCGCCACGGAAGGTTTCCACCAGGTAGCCGGTATTGACAAATACCAGAGCAGAAAGCACGGCAATATAGGGGCTTAAATGGATGCCCAGAGCACCCAGGCCAAAGTAGGCCATATATATCTGGAACAGCGCCGGCGTGTTGCGGGCAATTTCCACCCAGGTGGTGGCCAGATAAGAAAAGGGCTTAATGTTGTTCATCTTCACGATGGCCAGAAGCACCGCGAGAACAATGCCAATAAGCATGGAGAGTACAGAAACATGCAGGGTAACAAACGCGCCCATGAGCATTTCGGGCATGTGTTGAAACACCGTGTTCCAGTGAAATTCGTAATTCATAGCAAACCTTGTTTGAAAGCGGTTCATTTAGCGGTGAGACGTAAGACGTGAGACGTAAAACGTGAGACGTAAGACAATGGCATTAGCCTTAACACACCGAGCAAATGAAAAGAGCCACTGATTAACAGTGGCTCGGCTGCTTCGGGAATTATTTATTGTCGCGCAGAGACTGGATCAAATCAGCCGGTACGTCAGAACCGAAGTGCTTGTTGTAATGATCGTTCATTTTACCATCGCGGATCTGGTGAACCAGGAACAGGTTCAGGTAGTTGATCCACGCCACTTCGTCACGCTTGGCAATTAAGCCCACAACGTCATCGTAGTTAGGTACGTAAGGGCCGGCCACATAGCCTTTGAACTCGTTGGTTTGCAGCTTGGTGGCAATGTTGGTGTTGGTAGAGATGATGGCGTCTACCTTGCCCTGATAGAGGCCCAGGTAGGCGTCGTTTTCAGATTTGAACGAGGTGTAGTTGCTCTTACCCCAGCCCATTTTCTCGGCGTAGGCCAGGTATTCGGTTTCGTAGGTGGTGCCCAATGCCGCGCCGACCTTAACGTTTTTCAGATCATCGAATGTGCTGACCGCTACGCCGGGCTTGGTGAATACCTGGAATTTGAATACGAAGTACGGATAGGTGAAGCCGACAGATTTAGCGCGCTCCAGGGTATCGGAGGTGGAGCCAACCACGACATCGGTTTTACCGGAGATCAGTGAAGGAATACGGTCGCCCCAGGTCAGGTTGATCACGTTGGATTTCACACCCATCACTTCGGCCAGATCGTTACAGTAGTCAACGTCGAAACCGGCTGGCTGGTTGTTTGAATCGAAGTACCCCATTGGCGGGAAATCCAAAACAACCCCGCAATTCAGGGTGCCGCGCTTAATGACGGTATCCAGCTGGTCTGCCTGAACCAACGAAGAGGAGAGTGCTGTTACTGTTGCCGCCGCAATGGCTAAATTTCGTAGTAGTTTCATATTTTGACGCTCTGTGTGGTTTCTTTTTTGATAGTTAGACTGCGTTTGAGCTGTGTTCGATTTTTTAAAAACTTGTATTTGAGCCAGTTATTGAAATACGTTGGGCGCTACATTTCCAGTGCTGGCGGGAAAAAACACGGTTAATTTCATGGAAGATGAGCCGCTTTGCGTCAATTTTCCAGAATATAGGCTCCTTTAATGGAGTGCCCCCTGTCAATTTTCTGATGTTTACCTGCCTTTCATGCGGCACGTGGGTCTACGATCTTGATCCTAATCAATCGCACTGAATTTAGCCTAATTAATAAGCCATATCGGCCGATAATTTATCTGTATTGCCCAGCAGCTATGTGCTGCTGAGTTCACAGTATGACAGAGAATTGAGATACCAGTCGGTACGGAGTAAAAATGAACAAATTCAGAACGCAAATACTAGGCACGTTGAGCTTGTTGATAGCCTTGACGGTATTTTTGTTGATAGGCCTTAGTTATAGCGCCTTCCGTCAGGAAAGTATCACTCTGAATACTGAGATACTGCAGGCCAAAAACGACACAGTTAAGAATGAAATTAACAGGCAGATTGACGTATACCATGGCATGCTTGCGGGATTAAATGTCACTCGTGCTGATCTTCAAAACGGCAAACTGGCGGCCCAGGCCTACAGCCAGCTAGAGTTGCTGTTTAATCAGTTTGGTAAGGTTGCCAATGGAACCTTCCTGTTCAGCAAGGATGGAGATATATGGGGTCGCAATGGAGATCCCCTGGATATTAATGTAAAGGCAGCCAGCCGTGATTATTATCAGGGTGTTTTTCAGCAGAATCAGTCTTTCTACATGTCCGCGCCTTATGTTTCCAGTACCTCGGGTAAGAAGGTGGTGGGTATGGCTTACCGCCTGAATAATGACTTGGCGGTTCTGGCAACTATTAATCTTGATGCATTGTTGGGCTCAATTTATCACCGTGACGATATGTTCTTTTTTACTTCCGATGGCACCATTTTGTTTTCGCCATACCCGGAGCTTTTGGATAAAAATATCTTTCAACTCAGGCCCCACTATAAGAATTTCAGTCTGGCCAAACCCCACATTAGTTATCAGGCCGATGTCGATGGCCAGGCTGTTGCTTTTACCGCATTCTGGAGCAATATAGACGCAAATAACTGGCAGTTTGTGACCTTTTTCCGTAATAAAAGTATTAATCAAAATGCCAATGCTCAATTGATTTCATCAATACTCATTGCCGGGATCAGCCTACTGATTGTTACTGGTATTCTTTGGCTGGTTATTCAGCGTCTGATTTTAACCCCGGTGGGGGGCGCACCTGCGGAAATCGCCAGCCCGATGGAAAAAATGGCTCAGGGTGACCTGGCCCAAAACCTTACCAAAACCGGCAAAGAAACCGGTATTTACGCCTCACTTATTAACTTGTCTGAACAGCTCTCCAAACTTATTAAAGGCTCATTAGGAATATCGGAAAGCGTTAGTGCCGCCTCGTTGGAGTTAAGTACCGTTATGGGTGAAACCCTGAGGAATGCGCAGGATGAGCTGGAACAGGTGGAATTGATCTCTACTGCATTGAATGAGCTTGCCAGCACCTCAATGGAAGTCAGTGACAAAGCATCAATGGCTGAAACTGAAACCAAGCGAGCACAGGAAAACGTTGCCAACGGTAAAAAAACACTTGATCAGAATCGTCAACTGACCGCAGAAATTGACAGCTCCATCGCGGACAGTGCCAAAATAGTAGAGCAGCTGCAGCAATATTCCGTTGAAATCGGCTCGGTGACAGAGGTGATTAATAATATTTCTGAGCAGACCAATCTGTTGGCGCTGAATGCGGCGATTGAAGCTGCACGGGCTGGTGAACATGGCCGCGGTTTTGCGGTGGTTGCTGATGAAGTCCGTAGCCTGGCGTCTAAAACGCAAGCATCGACTATTAGTATTCAGGAGAATATTGAAAAGCTTCAGTCTCAATCGACTAAGGCTAACCAGAATATGCTGCGTAATGTAGAGTTGATTCAGGAGTCAGTGAAACTGGCTGATAGCGTTGATGCCTCATTTGAGGATATCTCCGCTGCTGTAGAATCTATTTCAGAGCTGAATTCGATGGTGGCCACTGCAGCGCAAGAGCAACACAGCGTGATTGAAGATGTATCCAAAAATACCACGCATGCTTATGATCTGGTGCAGCAAAATGTCGCCGCCGCCAACCAGACCATGCAAGCCGCCAATGAGCTGTCTCAACTGGCAGAAACGCAAAAGTCAGAGCTGGAGTACTTTCGGGTTTAGGTTATTGCGTAATAGAAGGAAGCTGTCGCTTCCTTCTTGTTTGTTGGTGTTTAATGCACCGCCAGCGACGAAAATACCTTACTTACCGCATCGGCATTCATCGGCCGAACCTCACGGGCTATTTCTTCGCCGTCTTTCAGTAAAACCAGGGTTGGCCAGAGTTTGATCTTAAACGCACGCCCCAGCGGCTTGCCTTCACCGTCAAATACCTTCAGGTGGGTTAAGCCTGCTTGCTTATTGAGTACTTCTTCAATGGCCGGCTGAGCCTTTTGACAAATAGGGCACCAGGGTGCGCCGAATTCAATAACCGTTAACCCTTTTGACTCGCGCACATCGCCCAACAGTGGTTCTTCTTTAAGGTAATCTGTTTTGAAGTTGGTCATTGTTTTATCCGGTTTGTCTTTATTAGCATTATTTAATTATAAGCCACCGCTGGTGTCTATGAAGGTTCCTGTAACAAATGAGGAATTTTCACTGGCCAGCCAGTATATGGCTTCGGCAATCTCTGAAGGTTGCCCGCCCCGTTGTAGCGGGATTCGCTCTTTCAGCCGGTCTACCCGGCCCGGCTCTCCACCGGATGCATGCATGTCGGTATAGATTAAGCCTGGGCGAACACCGTTCACGCGGATGCCTTCAGCGGCGACTTCTTTTGCAAGGCCGATGGTCAGCGAATCCATTGCGCCTTTAGAGGTAGCATAGTCGATGTATTCGTTTGGTGAGCCGGTTTTCGACGCCATGGATGACACGTTAACGATGCAGCCGCCAGAGCTCATGCGCTGTACAGCCTGCTGGCAACACAGAAAGCAGCTGATAACATTGGTTTCGAAGATGCGCCTGAAGCGTGATTCGGTAATTTCACTAAAGCGGCATTGGGTTTCCAGAATGCCGGCATTGTTAACTAGTACATCCAACCGGCCGAACTGAGCATCGATGCTTGCAAACATGGCCTGAACTTCTGCGGCGATGGAAACATCTGCCTGCATGAGTACACACAGGCCTCCGGCATCTGTAATTTCAGCCTGTACCCGTTCAGCCGCTGCAGTGTTGCTTAAATAATTGAGGCAAACGGCATAGTCGTTTTCAGCAAATAGCTTCGCGCAGGCGGCTCCGATGCCGCGACTGGCGCCGGTAATGAGCGTTACTTTTTGGTGTTCTGTGTTTGCAGGCATTGTGTTTTCAACTCTGAAAAAGTGGGTGGCAGCTTAGTTGCTTTACGGTTAAGCAATCAGTAGCAGCGTAACGATAACACCCAGTACAAAACCGATAACACCGGGTAAAAGTAGTGGGTAGCCGGGCGCGCTGATTTGGTTGGTTGCGTCCGGTTCAGGCTGGCTGGCATCCCAATGATCGACAATTTCTTTGGCGGCATCATAATCAGCTTCATCGACCATCACTCGCACAATGCCAATGGCCTGTAAATCACCGACGCCACCCTGCAGATATTCGCCATCAATTCTGGCGCTTAGGTGTGATTGTTCCAGCAGGTTTAGAATTAAATGAGCCTCAATGGAGTTGGCGGCTTCGTAAATTAGTTTCATATGTTTTCCAATATTCAGACCAATAGCTATGACCGCATTAAGCCCGTTGCGGTTCCGTTAGCGGCGTTTTTTGGCGCAGTCTTTACCTTTGGCTTGTCATCATAGCGCCTGAAAAAAACGGTTGCATAAAAAATAGCCTTCCATTAATTTAAAAAAAGACTTGTCGGAGTGCTCGTAAGAGCTGAGATCGCACCGTTCACCTTTTTGTGAACACAGCGGGATCCGTGGAACCTGATCAGGCTAGAACCTGCGAAGGAAACAAGAAACGCATCTAAAGCATTTTTGTATCCACTCAACTCACATTGTGAGGCTCCGTGTTTGTAATTTTTATTGGAGCTTCTCATGTCTCAAGATATTTCATCGCTTTACAAACACGACGCTTTTCCAAACTCGAAGCGTGTTTACTTACCCAGCCAGCAACTGAATATTCCGGTTGCCATGCGCGAAATTACACTCGACGATACGCTTTCCGGTAACCCGGAAAACCCCGAGCGTACGCCGAATGAACCGGTGCTGGTTTACGATACCGCAGGCCCGTTTGGTGACCCGGAGGCTCAGGTCGATTTAACCAAAGGCCTTGCCGAGCTGCGCAAGGCATGGATTGAACGGCGTGGCGATACCGTGGAACTCACCCAGAGCGAATCGGTTTACCGCAGCCAGATCAACAACGCCATCAGTTCTGAAATTCAGCGCTTTCAGGTGAAGGGGTCGTTCCGCAAAGCCAAGCCCGGTGCTAATGTGACCCAGCTGCATTACGCGCGTAACGGCATCGTCACTCCCGAAATGGATTACGTCGCCCGGCGTGAAAATCTGGTGCGCAGCTTAACCTCTAAGCTTGCACAAATTACCCCGGAATTCGTACGCGATGAAATCGCTGCCGGCCGTGCTGTGTTGCCTTGTAATATTAATCACCCGGAAACGGAGCCGATGATCATTGGCCGTAACTTTCTGGTGAAGGTGAATGCCAACATCGGCAACTCGGCGCTGGAATCTTCCATCGAAAAAGAAGTCGAAAAACTCGTTTGGGCCACTAAGTGGGGTGCCGATACGGTGATGGATTTATCCACCGGTAAGCACATTCATGAAACCCGCGAATGGGTCATTCGCAATTCGCCGGTGCCGATCGGTACGGTGCCCATCTATCAGGCGCTGGAAAAAGTCGATGGCATTGCCGAAAACCTCACCTGGGAAGTTTTTCGCGATACCCTGATTGAACAGGCCGAGCAGGGTGTGGATTACTTCACCATTCACGCCGGCGTTCTGCTGCGCTATGTTCCACTCACTGCCCAGCGCCTCACCGGCATTGTTTCGCGCGGGGGCTCCATTATGGCCAAGTGGTGCCTGGCGCATCATCAGGAAAATTTTCTTTATACCCACTTTGAAGACATCTGCGAAATTATGAAGCAGTACGATGTCGCCTTCTCGTTGGGTGATGGTCTGCGCCCCGGCTCGATTGCCGATGCCAACGACGAAGCGCAACTGGCCGAGCTAAAAACACTGGGCGAGCTTACCAAAATAGCCTGGCAGCATGATGTGCAAACCATCATCGAAGGCCCCGGCCATGTGCCGATGCACAAGATCAAAGAAAACATGGACCTGCAACTGGAGCTGTGCCACGAAGCGCCGTTCTATACGCTTGGCCCGCTGACCACCGACATTGCTCCCGGGTTCGACCACTTCACCTCCGGCATAGGTGCGGCGCAGATCGCCTGGTACGGCACTGCCATGCTCTGCTATGTCACGCCAAAGGAGCACCTGGGGCTGCCCAACAAGGAAGACGTGAAGCAGGGGTTGATCACCTACAAGATTGCTGCTCACGCCGCTGACCTTGCCAAGCAACACCCCAGCGCGCACCTGCGAGACGATGCCATGAGTAAGGCGCGCTTTGAATTCCGTTGGGAGGATCAGTTCAACCTGGCGCTGGACCCAAACACCGCGCGCAGCATGCACGATGAAACCCTGCCCAAGGCGGCGCACAAGAACGCCCACTTCTGCTCGATGTGCGGGCCTAAGTTCTGCTCGATGAAAATCTCTCAGGAAGTGCGCGATTTACACCCGGAGCAAATCAACAAAGGCATGGCGGAGCAATCGCAGCGTTTTAAACAGGAGGGCTCCGAGCTGTACAAGCCTGAGTTCAGCGAAGCCTGATGAACAACGAAACGGTGATCTGGACAATCGGCGGGCTTGACCCGAGCAACGGTGCGGGCATCAGCCGGGATCTGGCAGTGTTTCAAAACCTGCAGCAACGTGGTTACAGCCTGTGTACAGCCGTGACCGCCCAAAATCATATGGGTGTGAGCTGCGTACAGCCGGTTAAGGCGGATGTTTTAAACCAGCAGTTTCAGGCGCTTTTGGAATTGAGCAGCCCGTCGGTGATCAAGATTTCGATGATCGCAGACGACGCTCAGGCAACGGTGATTGCGCACTGGCTGGAAAAACTTCGTCAGCAAAACCCGCAGCTGTTTGTCGTTTACGACCCGGTGCTCAGTGCGAGTGCCGGTGGTCAGTTGAGTACACTTAGCGGGGATGCGATTGCGGCGTTATGTGCTAACTGCGATTTACTGTGCCCTAACTACCACGAAGCACAAGCTTTGACAGAAAGCCAGAAGGGCGGTGTTGAGCTGATTCATGAATTGAATCAGAAGCTGGATGCGCGCGCGGTTGTGCTCAAGGGTGGCCACAGTGGCTGCGAAGCGGTGGAAGATTTGCTTTGGCAACACAACAGGGCCGGAACCTTCAGTGTGAAGGCCAGCCGCCTGGCGGTGAGTAAAACGCACGGCACCGGCTGCACCTTCGCCGCTGCGCTGAGTGTTTTTGTTGCGCAGAATTTTGAACTGGAAGATGCCCTCTATTTGGCCAAGTGCTATGTCTTTGAGGCGCTGCAGCAGGCTGAAAATAACGTGCGCAGCGCTGGCAACGGGCCCTGGCATACGCTTGGCTTACCCGGTTGGCCGAAGCACCGTCAGCTGGACTTTGCTTTTTCTGAACAGGCGGGTTTGCCGGCTGAACTTGCTGCGCCGTTTCCGTCGATAGACCGGGAAAAGTTCAGGTTTTATCCGGTACTGGATTCCATCGACTGGGTCCGCTGGGCGTTAGGGCAGGGCGTAAAAACGGTACAGCTGCGGCTGAAAGATGCCAGCGATGAACAGCAGTTGCGCCAGCACATTCGAACCGCCGTAAAACTGGGCAGGCGGTATGACGCTCAGGTGTTTATTAACGATTACTGGGCACTGGCGATTGAAGAGGGCGCCTACGGCGTGCATCTGGGTCAGGAAGATCTGGCCAGTGCAGACCTGAACGCCATAGCGGCTGCCGGCTTGCGGCTGGGCCTTTCTACGCACAGCATTGTTGAAATTGAACGCGCCTGTCGGGTGCAGCCGAGCTACATCGCGCTGGGGCACATCTTCCCGACCCAAACCAAGGATATGCCCAGCCAGCCGCAGGGTTTAACCAAGCTGGGCTTTTATCAGCAATGGCTGGCTGATCGTTTTCCAACGGTCGCCATCGGCGGTATTTCATTACAGCGGGCGAAACCGGTTTTAGCGCAGGGCGTCAGCAGTATTGCTGTGGTCACGGCACTGACTAAAGCCAGCAAACCGGGCGAGGCATTGCAGCAATTTAACGGAGTGGTGAATGAACATTTTAGTCAATGATGTCAGTAAAGAGCTGCCGGAAAACGCCAGCTTGCAGCAGGCCATGGCCTTGCTCGCTCTGCAAACCGAAGGTGCGGCTGTGGCGGTAAACCGTGAAATTATTCACCCGCAGGGTTGGGCTGAATTTATCTTAAATGAAAACGATGAACTGGTTGTGTTCAAATTGGTTGCAGGAGGTTAACGGTGAAGATTGCTGACCGCGAATTTCATTCCCGCTTGCTGTTGGGAACCGGTAAGTTTGCCTCCGGAGAACTGATGGTGGCATCGGTAAAAGCCAGTGGCACCGAACTGGTGACACTCGCCATGCGCCGCATTAATCCCAATGAAAAAACCGACCCGGTGCTCACACCATTGCAGCAGGCCGGTGTGCAACTGCTGCCCAATACCAGCGGTGCACGGGATGCTGAAGACGCCATCTTTGCCGCCAAACTGGCGCGTGCCGCCACGGGAACAAACTGGATAAAATTGGAAATCCACCCCGACCCGCGCTACCTGATGCCCGACCCGATAGAAACCCTGAAGGCCACCGAAGCACTGGTAAAACTGGGTTTTGTGGTGATGCCCTACATGCATGCCGATCCGGTTTTGGCCAAGCGTCTGGAAGAGGCCGGCAGCGCCGTGGTGATGCCACTGGCCGCGCCCATTGGCAGCAATAACGGCTTACGCACCCGCGATTTTATTGAAATGATTATCGAGCAGGCCAACGTACCGGTGGTGGTCGATGCCGGCATCGGTAAGCCTTCCGATGCCATGCAGGCGATGGAAATGGGCGTCGATTTTGTACTGGTCAATACCGCCATTGCCAGCGCACACAACCCGGTGCAAATGGCGGCCTGTTTTCAAGAGGCGGTGGTTACCGGCCGGCGGGCATTCGAGGCTGGCCTGGGTGTGCAGAGTTTCGGTGCGGCGGTGGCCTCCAGCCCGCTCACCAGTTTTTTGGGTGCCAGCGCATGATTCAACAACCATCGTTCAGCCACGACTGGTCGCAACAACGCTGGGATAGCCTCGGGCAACGGATTGACCAGGCCACGCCGGTTGCGGTGGAACAGACACTGCATAAAAGCCGGTTAAGCATTGACGATTTTGCCGCGCTGATTTCACCCCATGCCCGTCATTATCTGGAACCGATGGCGGCCAGAGCGCAACAGATGACACGCCAGCGTTTTGGCCACGTAATTCAAAGTTATGCACCGCTCTATTTGAGTAACGTCTGCTCCAACTGGTGCAGCTATTGCGGCTTCAGTATTCACAATAAGCTGCGGCGTAAAACACTCAGCCGCGACGAAATTATGGCCGAGGCGAAGGCGTTAAAACAGCGCGGGTTTGATCATGTTTTGCTGGTCACTGGCGAGGCGGAAAAGACGGTCGGTATCGATTACATCGAGCAGGCCGTAAAAATATTGAAGCCGCTGTTCAGCCAGATTTCTGTTGAGGTTCAACCACTGGAAACCGATGAGTACCGGCGCTTGCGCAATGCCGGCGTGGAAGGGCTCAGCCTGTATCAGGAAACCTACAACCCGCACAGCTATGCAGAACACCACCGCAAAGGCAAAAAGCAGGATATGAACTATCGGCTGAATGCGCAGGAGCGCGCCGGTGATGCCGATTTTCTGAAAATTAATCTGGGTATTTTAATTGGCCTGAGCGACTGGCGGCAGGATAGCCTGGCCTGTGCCCTGCACCTGCGGCACCTGCAGAAAAAATACTGGAAGGCGCGCTTTGGTATGAGCTTTCCGCGGCTGCGCCCCTGTGCCGGTGAGCTTGCAAACCCGCTGCACATTAACGACCGTGAGTTTCTGCAGCTGATTCTCGCCTGGCGGCTGTTCGATGCCGAGCTCGATTTAAGCCTGAGCACGCGTGAATCACCGGAGTTCCGCAATGGCATCAGCCATCTGGGCATCACCAGTATGAGTGCAGAATCCATCACCCAGCCGGGCGGTTATGCCGAAGGCGTTGCCGAGCAGTTAGAGCAATTTGAAATCAGTGACGAGCGCAAGCTGGATGAAATTAAATCGGCACTGGCGCAGCAGGGACTGATGCTGATTGCGACCGATACCCATCACTTTGCAGAGCCTGAGCGCAAATCATAATTTGGGGTAGCAAACAATATCCTGAAACACGCAGGTCTCACTGACCGCTTCATAGCCGTGTGGCTGGTCGGCAAAAAAGCGTACGCTTTCGCCGGCCGTTAGCGGCTGCCACTGATCATCAAACCGTACCTGCAGTTCACCGTGGAGCACATGAATCATTTCCACAACGCCCGGGCTGTGGGCCGACGAAAGCTGCCGGTGATGGCCGGTGAGGGTGATCTCAAACATTTCTATGCCGGTATCGGCCTGAAACGGAAACAGAGTGGTCACCTTCATCTGCTCATCGGCCGGGAAGGCGCGTGCGCTGTTCCGCAAGGCGGGCTCATCCGCAAAAAAGGCCGAGAATGAGGTTTCCAGGCCGCTGGCAATCTTCCACAGCGTGGCAATGGTCGGGCTCGATTCCTGCCGCTCTATCTGGCCGAGCATGGCCTTGGAGACGCCGGTCAGTTCGGCGGCTGCACTCAGGCTCAGGCCCTTTTGTTTGCGTATGGCTTTCAGGTGGTTCGCCGTTTGCGCCTTAAAGTCTGGTTCGCTCATGGTTTGTTCCGTTTTATGGTTGTGCGCTATAGCGCACAGTGCTAATCTGCGATTGTGCGTTATAGCGTACAGAGTTTTGCCCGCATCAGCCAACCGGAGTTTAATCCATGAGAGCCTTATTTCAGCCCAGCCACATTGCCGCTGGCTTTTCTGCCGTACTGGTGGGTTACACCGCCTCGGTGGTCATCGTTATTCAGGCGGCAACAGCGGCCGGTGCCAGCCCTGAAATACTGGAAAGCTGGTTGTTGACGCTGGGGCTGCTGATGGGCGTCACCTCGATTGGCTTCAGCTGGTTTTACCGGCGGCCCATCTTTACCGCCTGGTCGACACCGGGCGCAGCCATGCTCATTGCTGCCGCTGGCAATTACCCACTACCGGTGCTCACCGGCAGCTTCATCGCCTGCGGCCTGTTTATTGTGATTACCGGGCTGGTGAAGCCGCTGACCAAGGCTCTGGAGCGAATACCACCGCAACTGGGCACGGCCATGCTTGGCGCTATTTTGCTGCCCTTCTGTGTGAAGGCGTTTCAGCCGGTGACCAGTGTGCCGCAGTTCTTCCTGCCCATGCTCATCGGTTTTTTACTGGTAAAACAGATTTTGCCGCGCTATGCCATGCTGGCGCTGCTGCTCATCGCCGTGGCGTGTGCGTTGTTCAGTGGTAGCTTTACCGCCGAGTCTTTTACCTTTGCGATTGCCACGCCGCAGTGGGTGACGCCACAGCTGAGCATCAGCTCGATCATCAACATCACACTGCCGCTTTACCTTATTACCATGCTCTCGCAGAACCTGCCGGGCATTACCATGATCAGCACGCACGGTTACAAGGTGCCGGTGAAATCTGTGTTGGTGGGTACCGGGTTGGGTAATGCCCTGCTTGCCCCCTTTGGTGGCTTCAGTGCCAACCTGGCTGCTATATCTGCCGCCATTTGTTTGAATGAATCGGTCGACCCGGATAAAAACCAACGTTACCGGGCTGCGGTTTGGGGCGGCGTTTTTTATCTGGTGGCCGGCGTGTTTGCCACCTCGGTGGTGGCGCTGTTTTTATCGCTGCCGCAAAGCATCAGCCAAATGCTGGCAGGCTTTGCACTGCTCGGCACGCTGCTGATGTGCCTGCAGAACGCCTTTTCCGAAGCGCGCTCGCGCGAGCCCGCCCTGTTTACTTTTTTGATTACGCTTTCCGGCGTTTCTGTCTTGGGGATTAGTTCAACCGTGTGGGGGCTGCTGGCGGGTTTGGTGTTGTTAAGGCTGAGGAAGTGAGATGAGGCTGTTTAGCCGTGTATTGGGCCTGGCAGTATGCTTTGTCAGGCACATCAAGGTGACTAAAGCCAAAAATTGACAACCAGTCAGCAACATTCTTTCCGTTAAGTCATTATCGTAGGGCGCATGGATTTTTTGAATTAATTTACTAAACAGCATCTGATGTGTGTGGCCTGTCAACTGCGCTGGTTGCCTCAGCAAGATTCGGTCAAAAAAGTAAACGCTCCATTTTGACAGGAAGAATAATGAACAAAGGTAAATGTTGTGCGGCCCTTGCTGCGTTCATACTTGCAGGCTGTAGTGGTTCAAATTTTAGTGATACAAACTACAAAACAACGTCTAATGAATCAAAGGGTTACCAGAGTGAAGCCTGGTTGGTATTCAGCGCCGATGCCTGTGACAGTCGCGATCAAGCGGCCTATATCAATAATGGCGAAGAAGTCAGCACGCTAAGCTCGGAGTATTTCAGTTGCACGCTGTATAACTATGGCACTGAATATATTTATAGCTTTGAGTGGGGCGGTGACGACTTTGATCGCGACGGTGAAAATGACACACTGAGCTTTGACATTAAAGTCGAAGCTTTTGATGGCTCTAGCTTTAGCTACAGTGAGACGGCGGGCGAGTCTTCGGTTGACGCATTGGGCAATGAAGCTGCCCTTGATTATACGGTCTACGACAACGGCACCAGCGATGACGATTCAGATGTCAGTGGCTATTGGGATATCGCAGATGACGGTATCGATGGCATTGCTGAGGGTCAGAGCCTTCGTTTTACTGTTGAAAACATTGTCGTATCTGCCAGCGATTACAGCGCAGAGTTTAATGGATTCGACTTTATCAATGTCATGGAGACGAATGGCGGCAACACACACACCCATATCCGTGGTTTCGGCACTGGGCTGAATTCCGGTTCGTTCAGTACAGCCACAAACAGCTACAGCTTTGATGCCACCGATGAATTTATCATTACCGGTGCTGGTGACTACTACGAAAGCCGCGTTTGGAGTATCACTGACATTCAGTTTTCTTTCTCGATCTCAAACCCTAATTTAACGTCTGCCTACGATGACTATGACTACTCGATTCATAAGACCGGCCCGGATATGACAGACGTCTACCCGGAAGAAGAGAGTGATCGCCAGGCAATGTTCCCGGAATTTTCCTGGGATACCGTGCCCCGCTGGTTAGCAGTGCGTAACGCAGGTGCCTATACCGATGAGCAAATAGATACCATCGCCGGTCACTACCAGCTAGTGATGTTGGAGAAGGCGAATAAGGCTGGTTTCGACACCGTCGACGAAGGTATCAAAGATACTGCGGCACGGCTAAAGGCTGAAAACCCGGATATTAAAACTATTTTCTATTGGAACACGGTGATTCATTACACCGGTTACAGCAATGATGCTGAATACGAAGCCAACGCCAATGATTGGAGCGTACTGAACGACGATGGCAGCATCTATATGTTCAAGGACCTTTACTATACCTATAACGCCAGCATTGAAGCGCTGCGCGATTGGTGGATAGAGCTGCCGATCGAAATGGCCAACGATGACAATATCGACGGTGTCTTTATTGACAAAATGCCGGATGCTGCTCTCGATGAGATTTTTATCGATGGCGAACCGGCAACCGACTACGTCAACATGATCAACATGCTTTGGGAAGGCATTCCAGACGACAAAATGTTGATGGGCAATGATTTGCGTAACGAACGCAATAACGCTAGCCGCGCTATGATGGAAATTCTCGACGGTTCCTATCTGGAACGCTGGCATATGCCTAACACTAGTTTTGATACACCGTCACAAAATACTGCCGATGCCATTGCGGTTTCAATCACGCTGATGCGTGAAGCTGCTGCACAGGGCAAGTTTATCAACTTCCAAACCAGTCCAGAGAACTTCACCGACGATGAAATGCCGGACAGTTATGAAGACCGGGCTGCCTTTATGGAAGAGCATGTCGACTTTCCGCTCGCCGTTTACCTGATTGCCGCCGAAGAAGGTGTGTTCTTTAGCTATCAAGATGGTGTGAACGCTGCCGACGAAGACAGCGTCTGGGACACCAGTTATATGGATGTATTCAACCGCTCACTTGGCGAACCTTTAGGTGCACCGGTACGAGACGGCTACATCTACACCCGCTCATTTGAATATGTGGACGTCTGGGTCGATTTGGAAACGTTCGAAGCAGAACTGACCTGGTACGACGAGCCACAAAGCGCGAACTAATACACCAACAGAACTGAATTAAAACTGTTTATCCACTGCAGGAACCTAGCTAAATGAACATCAACCGTCTGACATTTGTGGCGCTGCTGTGTAGTGCTCTGGCAATCTCTGGCTGCGATTCCAACTCATTAACAACGATAGATTCAAGTAGCGATAGTCGCAGCACTGAATATGGTTACGAGAGCACCGCCTGGTTTAACCTAAGCGCCGATGCCTGCACCGACCGCGATGACGCCGTTGTTATCGATACCCTCGACAGCGAAGCTGATTTGTCTTCCAGCGAATTCAGCTGTACGCAATATAACTACGGTACCGAGATTGTTTACAGCTTTGAATGGACTGGCGATGACTTCGATAAAGATGGTGCCGACGATACTTTAAGTTTTGATCTAAAGGTCGAAGCCTTCGATGGCACTACCTATAGTTACAGCGAAACCGAAGGCGAATCTTCGGTCACTGAACTTGGTACAGCTGCAAACCTTTACTACATCGTTGACGATTACGGCACCAGTGATGACGATTCCGATGATGTTGGTTACTGGGATATCGAAGGTGCCAATGACAATGATGGTATTGATATAGGTCAGAGCCTGCGCTTCAGCATTGAGAACATGGCCGTTTCGGCGACAGGCTACAGTGCAGATTTTGATGGCTTTAGCGCCATCTCTGTTTTGGAAACCTTAGCGGGGAAAGAGCACCTAAACATCATCGGTTTTGGCACCGGTTTAGATTCTAATAGCTTCAGTACTACACCGGGTGAATACGAATTTGATGCCATGGAAGAGCTGGTGGTGACCAGTGCGGGCGACTACTACGACTGGCAAATCTGGAGTATTTTCGACATCGAGTTTTCTTTCTCGATCTCAAATCCTGAACTGGAGGTTGAACCGGATTGGCTAGCTGGCTCCTGGGGTGTTGCCCACATCGTTGACGGTGGTTACAAACTCGATGCGGAAGCCGATACATCAGATTACGTTGCCGGTGCTCAGCAGATTGTTGATAACCTGCCTGAAGTAGGGCATGTCATTACCTTCTTCACGCATCCAGCGCATCCGCATCTCTTTACGTTGCGTGAGCATCCATACATCGACGTGGCAAATGATATTCATGAGAACATGGTGCCGACTTTAGAGAATGAACAAATCATTCTCGATGTCATCGATGTATTCCGAGAAGCCGACAAAAAAGTCATCCTGTACCTCAATGCTGCCGGGCCAAATAGCAATTTATATAATGAAACGCTGGAAGAAATTGGCGACGCCTGGGTGACTTACTACACCGACGAATGGGATGGCGATGAAGGCGCGGCCTGGCGTGAGTTGGTGAGAGGGTATGCCGAACGGTTCGATGGTTTAGTCGATGGTTATTGGTTTGATAACGCCGCCGAAACCCCTGGCGGTCATGAAGCTTTTATCCAGGTATTTCGTGATATCGATCCGGATCTGCGTCTGTGCCTGAACACGAACAAGCAATACCATACCGACGAAAACGGCGATTATATTTACGTCGGCTCCGATGGCATCGATGACGATGACGATAGCGACTACAAGATCATCAAGTATGTACCAACAAACGAATACGACGACTATAACTGCGGCCATATCACTCCACTGGGCCAAGGCGCACCGCCAAATTCATTTGCCTATGAGGAGTTCACCATCCCGGCGATGGTCGAAGAACCAACGGCCACTTACGATGGTAGAAAATACGCGCTCAAACACGGCTGGTTTCCGATTCGTACAACCTGGCATGGAGAGAACAGTGACTTAGTTTTCGAAACCGAACAGGCCTATCGTTTTACCCGCACCATCACCGATGCTGGTGCTGCCATGACCTGGTCGAACACGAATCTAAACGGTTATATGAGCGATGATGAAATGCTCATCATGCAGGAAATCAACGACCGCATGGCGCAAGAGCCGATGGAAAGTTACGAAGCTTATGAGCGACCAGAGGGTGCGTGCTTAATCGGCGAAGACGATTGTGAATAACTAATTTACTGACCAGGGCGGTGCAAAGCTGTGTCGCCAAAATCATAAAAAGTATGAAAATCTTAGCCTGTGATAAACAGGCAAGTTAGAGACAACAGACAAAGGGCTCTATTCAAATGTTTTTACCGAGCATAAAAAATGGGCTGGTCATGCTACTGGCCACAAGCTTATTCCTTACCGGATGCAATTCATCGGCATTAAGCAGCAATGAAGATTCGGACGGCACTAGTGATGAGCGAACCAGCTATAGCCGCCTTTATGGCTACCTTTATTGGGAGTATGGCTTGCCAATAAGTGATGGCGGACGCCGGCCGGATAGTTGGATCACCGATGAAATGGTCGATAACCCAGACCTCATTATTCAGACGGGTTATTACAACCTTCGCTTTGCCGCTGACGAACTGGCGCTGACAGGGTTTGACGCCTCCGAAGGCAGTGATTACCTATCTGCACTACATGAAGACGTTAGCGAATTTACGGCCGCAGATCTGCACATCGAGATCGACGCCAATGGCGTGACCTACACCGCTCAGTATGCAGAGGTTGAAGACAGTGATTCCGGTGATTTTCAAATGGGCCTGATTGAGCAGGGCCAATACGTGCAGCGATTCGACCATACCGGCTTAGTCTTTGAAGATGCCGATGGCAACGAACTCGATTTAAGCGCAGACGACCATTACTTTGAAATTACTGCCTGGCCTGACCAAGTTGTTTTTACTCTGGATTTGACAAATTTCGAAGACGTTAGCCGCAGCCAAATTACGATTACTTCGCCCGACGGCGTTATTCATGAGGCTGAAGCGGACACTAACAAAGTTAACCTGGCGATTGCGCCAGCCAGCGATGAAACATTGCCAGAACTCGACCCGGAGCTGTATGTCACTGAAGCCTATAACGTCAGTGACGACAGTGACTTCGACGATGTTAGCTTCGATGCCGATCAGCATGCGTTCTTCTTTGACTTACCTGCATGGACTGTTTCGTACGGCAGTGGCGTCGATAATACCTACAAAGAATTGCAGTTTGAGCTGACCAATCCGACCGACGAAGAAATGAATATTCCGGTGGTTTTCAACCTGAATAAATTTTCGAACATTACCGGTACAGTGATGACGTTGGTCGAAGAAGATGGCCGCCCAAGTGGCTACGCCGTGCAGGTTTCTAAAAATTGGCACGGCACTTCAGGAACGCGTAATCATGTTGGTTCCTGGCATACCGGTTCGGCAATGATCCCAGTTGAGGCGAACAGTTCGCGTACGCTTAAGTTGCGGGTTATCTATGGTTATTGGGATAGCGTTGGCACCGCCTCTCATTCACATCTGTCACTGATTGGTTACTCCGATAAAGCCTGGCAATGGGACGAATCCGCGATAGGCTCCTGGGGTGAATCGATGACCTTTTCGCCAGTGAGCTGCATAGGCTCCGCCTTTATGGATGATATTCGCCCAAGCTTTACCACGCCTAAAAACGGAACCTCGACTGACCATGGTTGGACAGAGAATGTTGGTGGTGGCGAGTACATGGTGTATTTCGATGAAAACGGGGATTTCCGCTGGCCGAAAAAGCTAAAAACGGCCTATCAGTGGATTGGCCCGAACATGACGCAAATCTATTACAGCGGCTATAGCGATGATGACGCCATTCGCTTTACCTATGGCTCTCATTTAGTGCGTTCAAATGATTACCATCGCCGCTTCCAGCAATACAACTACGAAGTGTTAGAGAATATTGAGCCGACACGGTTTGTGTACTATCAAATGGCGGCAGATTACTACATGTCTGCTGTGTTCGATGACTATTACCGTGGCGATGCCAATGGTGTGATGGAATCGCATATTGGCGAAGAGCAGGGTGGCAATGAGTATCTTGCTTCCTACGCATTTAATGACAGCTGGCTGGCTATTGCAGACTTAAGCGGCACAAGTGATACAGCAAGATCCTACCGTGGGTTAATTTGGCGCAATTCTCAGGTTAATGGTGAAGACGCTGAGCTCTACATGCATAACTATGGTCGTACCTGGGGTTCAGACACCATTCTGTTTGGCTTTGGCAGTGACTCGACAACGCCAACCCTGACGGCAGGCACCGAAATCAGCGGTGTAATTGAATACGTCATGCCTGCTCAGTCGGCCTCAGAATACTGGGGTTCAGATACAGCGTTTAGCGAACGCCTGGCAACTTACACAACACCGTGGAATGCCGTTCATGATGAATATGCCTATAACGATATGACGGTAACCGCGACAAACGCCACCGTTGAAAATTCCTACCCGATTATTGTTGAGCCACTTACCGAACCTGTTGATGTGCAATTAACGATTCCGGCCAGCAAAGGTATTGGCCATATTCCAATTGTTTTGAGCAGTGCGACTGCAGGCCAGGCGCTGTATGCACAGATTTATAATGATGGTGAATGGATTAGCGCAGTCGAAAACGATGACGTGTTTGAAAGCCACGCTTACTATCAGGGCTACTTTAATGCCGACGGCACAATGGATTATGTGTTTAATATTATACGCCCGGCGAACATGGCTTTTGATGAGTTGATGCTGGTGAGAATATACTCTCAGTAATATTTGAACTTAAACAGGCTATAAGCCTTACGCAGCGTTTGTGTAGCTGCGCATGGCTAAACAGCCTACGACATTCAAACCACGCCCGGATGCTACCCAAACCGTGCATCCGAGCGTCTGTTCGCCACATCCTCACTGCTGCCGGTCATCCAGCCGGAGCGGGCCTGTTCAACGCGATCAAACTTTTCAATATAGGGTTTAATATCCAATACCGGTGTGCCATTGAGTACGTCGATGCCGTTCAGGTAAACGCGGTTGCCCTCTACCCTGGCAAGCTCGACGACCGATAAGCCAATGTGGTTGGGCCGGGCGGGTGAGCGGGTGGCAAATACGCCGCGCGTTTGGGTATCCATAAAGGGGACGACTTCCAGTTCGGTGCGTTTGGCCGCATGAAAGCGATAGATAAGATACAGGTGGCTGAAGCCTTCCAGGTCTTTCAGGCCGGTGGCGTATTGCGGGTGGACGACGATGCAGCCGGTGACCTGCGCTGCGCCTTTGGGCTGAATGGGCATGTCTTCAATAGACTGAAAGGGCGTTTCAATAATACCAATCGGTTCTATGGCCTGCATGGGCTGGCTTCCTTCCTGTGTCGTGGACTAAAAAGTGTATCAGGAATGCCTATTATTCGGCTGACGGAATTTGGTAAACGTTTGAGCTTAAGCACTCATGCACAACGCATATAACAGATGTGGCTATCAGCGCTCCAGCGCGCCCTTGCCCGCCCGTATTTTCGGGCGGAACTTTTCGATCCGTGCGATTCGGGTTTCTGGTTTTTTGGCGGCGTTTAAATTGATGGCGTAGCTTTTCTGCCGGCCAGGGGTGAGCCTGTGAAAGGCTTCAGCAAGTTCAGGGTCTGCATCCAATGCGTCTGTTAACTCTTCGGGCAGTTCAATGCTGCCGATGGTTTTTTCAGGCTTTAAACCCGCTTCTGCATAACGCATGGCCTCTTTCAGGTATTCAACAAGGATGCCGTGCATCTGTTCAACCTGAGTATTTTCAGTAAAGCGGATCATGTCGGCGTGTTGAGTATTTGGGCCTTTTTTCTGCAGCATGTTTTCAGGGTCTTTCATCAGGGCGGCATTAAAAAAGCTCAGGCGGAAGTCGCTGCGAAACGCGCCGATAATGACGATGTTGCGCCCGGCATGCATATAGCATGGGTGAGCCCACTTTAAGGTTTCGGTGAGCCCTGCCTTTATGCATAGGGCACGCAGTTGTCTTAGGCCGGGTAACCATTGGCGGGTAGAGCAGTCATCTGTGTTAAAGCGATCGCATCGGCCGCAGCCTTTTGTAAAGTAGTCCTGGATATCGGTGATCATCGCGTGAGTTCTGTTGAGTCTGTGCAACTCAGTTTGGCCCATTTTAGTCCGTTTGCCATGAATTCGATGGGGCTCGCAGAGTCCGCAGCAAAAAAAGCCCGCAAAAGCGGGCTTGAAAGTTTAGAAATTAGTAATTACATCAGATCAGAGTCATCGTCGTAATTTTCATGATCGTTTTCCAGTACGTAGAAGCTGGCTTTCGCGGTGTCGTCTTCATCACTGGTTTTATCGTTCAGATAAATACCGGCCTTGAAGTACATGAAGTCATCCGAATTATCGTAGCCGCTGTCTGCCATATCCACTTCGCGGTACGCCAGCTGTTCGCCATCCTGACTGATGGTGACCATCAGCATGTCGCCGTCGACTTCAATGCTGTACGAGAACACTTCATCCAGCTCAATACCGTCAGATGGGTCTAAATCAGACAGGTCGTCGTAGTATTCATTGTTGTCTTCATCAATGAAGTTGCCGAGCAGGTTGTACCACTGTTCTTCGCCATAGCCGTCAGCTGGTTCGTGGGCAAAGTAAACGGCACCGCGCTCGCTGTTTGGCTGTTTGTGATAGTACAGGCGGATAGGTTCGTTATCTTCGGCATGGATTTGACCAACGATAATGCGGCCCACCTGGTAGTCGGTAGAAGAGGTTGTGGTGACCTTATTAACGGCCAGGGTGGCGTTCATAATGCCGTTGATGCCGCCGAAGTCATCCTGATCGCTGGAGCTGATAGAAGAAAACGCCCAGTTGTTTTCTTTGTCTTCGGTGTCAATAGAGGTATCGCCACGACGCAACATTTCGCGCAACTCTACACGAGTGTAGTCCGTACCTGATGATGTTTTATAACCGCCGACAGTGCATTCAAATACCATAGCGCCGGTATCGTCATCGGTGTAGAAATAGTCGCTTTCATAGCTGTCGTTCAGTTCATCTTCTTTGACTGAATCAGCATAGCCATTGTCATCGGTATCGGTCGGTACGCTCAAGTACCAGTCGGTTAGATCAAAGTTTTCGCTTGGCGCTGCGCTGGCGTCTAAATCGTAGTCGCCAGTCGTTGTGGTTGAGCCGGATGAAAGATCATCAATGTTGGTTAAATCCCACTGTTGGTTAGCATTAGCGCTGTTCGTTTTATAGAGGTAAATGCCTTTGCCGTTAGACGGGCTGCCGGAGCCATCAATGGCGTAGCTGGTGTTGTTGCGTTTAATGAACTGATAAATTTCGGTGCCGGAATAGACCTTAGATTTTTCCCAGTGCTGGTCGTAGTTATCTTCATCGCACTGCTCAAGTGTGATTGCCTGATAATTAGAACCGCCGTCTCCGCCATCCAGGCACAGCGTGGTGTTGTACTTCTTGTAGGAGTAGTAGCCATCCCCCCGGTTTAACTGAACCCAGTGTTGATTGACATTGTCGTATTCACTGTCGGTCGACCAAAGATACACCTGTTGACCTTCCTGTTTTGAATACCAGTTACCGTCAATTGAATAACCAGTTCCGTTCTTTTCCATAACGAAGGTGGCGGCCTGTGCAGTAGCTATTGAAACGGCCAATACCGATAGGGCGGTGATTTTTTTAAAGCGCATTTTATTGCTCCAACTATTAATTTTATTATGGTGTCAGCGTCGGCTCCAGTGACTAGCCGGGGGAGCATTGCAACGTTAAGTTCAGTTTTAAGGCTGAATTAACGCAGTAAAAATTATTCACTGTATGGAGTAATCAGGCTGACATTTTTAGCAGCCGTTGCTTTCCCAGCGTAAAGCATTGAACCTGTTTTTATTGTTGTCGGGTTCAAAAGGTCGCAGGGTGCGGGCTGTCTGTTATTCAGATTATTGATTCTGAACATTGGTCATTTAACAGTTGGGTGGCTGTTTATTATGTGAACTATTTCAGACTGTTGAAAATTTTAATCGCCGAGTTGCAATAATGTGTGTCAGTTCATGTAATTTTTTGAACCGAGTTCTCAAATAGTGCCAGAACTGGCCTGACTGAATCGTTGTTTATTAAAACGGGAGGGTAGCTGTTCTTTAGGGAAGGAATAGATCATTTGAAGGTGGGGAAGCTGAGCTTCCCCAACAAGAAGGCTAAGAATTATTTTTCTTCAATCTTGTATTCAAGGCTGTAGAAGTGCGCTTCGCTTGTGCCTTCTTTAAACTGGTTGTAAACACCCGCTTTGAAGTAGCTGTTCAGGTGAGCCCAGTAGCTGATGTCGTGGTCTACTTTGGTTTCGCCGTTAACGTTAATCACCAGGTGAGAGTTACCAACGATGATGTCGAAATCCGTCGGTTTTTTCATATCAACCGCACCTAAATCGAATTTGACATAAGCGTCTTTACATTCCTGCTTGTCTTTGTTGCCACTTTTAGAACCACAGTCCATCGCGTTGTTCTTAATGACTGCCCAGTAGTGATCCGTTAAACCATCACGCTCTGCTTCATACACAACACGCAGCAGTGGGTGAGGGATGTAGCCACCACCGGTTGAACCGCGAGTGCTTGGCTCGGAACCTGCGTTGTGAACCTGCAGGAAAGTCATGGAATCGTTGCTCTCATCGCTGTTCATGACGGCTTCTCTCGGGTTGATCGGCAGCAGGTTGGCGCTCAGGTGATAGAAGGTATCTGCAGAGTCGGTTTTGAAGTTATCCAGTACGCGCACTTCACTGCGGTTTTTGTAACCGGTCATGCCGAACACCAGAGCTTCGGAGTTGCTGTCAACATAGAAGTAATCGCTGACAACGCCAGTGAAGTCACCTTCCTGACCGAACTCAGATTTGTTTCCGCTCTTGCCGGCCGGATCAGAAACCTGAAGTTTAGACTGGCTCAGAATATCCTGAAACTGAGGGTACAAAACCGGCGTCATTTTTTCACCGGGAGTGGCCGTTGCCAGTGTACTGCATGCGCTAAGCAGCGAAACGGCAACGACAGTCGCAGAGGCAACAATATTAAGTTGATTAAATTTCATTAAGTACAGACCTTGTGTTTAAGTGATTTTGATACTCAATTGAACGACATCTTCAGAGACTGTTGTCGGAGTTCTCGCTGCTGCTTGGTTTTTAATAGTTAAGCGTCTCTGCATTCAATCTGCAGAGCATGCTATTAAAACTGGACCCAAGGCTCAACTAAAATAAACAGGCTATTCATTCTGGAGAGTTTGCAGTTTTTGTGCAGCTGCCGGGTTATCGCTGATTTTTTTTTTGAGTTTTAATGCATAAAAAAGGCCGCTTACTTTTGAATAAGTGGCCTTGCATCCCTGCTTTTTTTTATTCCTTTAAAGCGTCTTATTAGCTGCCAATAATACCGCCGTCTTCTTTACGGATCGCGATAATGGCTGAGCGGGGCACACCGTCTTTTTCTGCATTTGGCCAGGCTTCGCCCGGGTGCTGAATACCAACAAACAGAGTGCGCTGATCGTTCGAGAAGGTAATGCCGGTGACTTCGCAACTCTTCGGACCTACCATGAAACGGCGTATGTGACCGGTTACAGGGTCGGCGCACAGCATCTGGTTGTTGCCCTGGCCAGCGAAGATGCCTTCGTTGGAATAGTTGCCATCGGTTTGAATCCACAGGCGACCATCCATATCAAATGCCAGGCCGTCCGGAGAGTTGAACATGTTGTCGGCATTGACGTTTGCGCTGCCGGCCATGGCACCGGTTTGGGTGTTCGGGTTACCTGCCATCGCGTAGATATCCCAACCAAATTTGCTGGATGTGTGGTTACGGTTTTCCGGTACCCAGCGAATGATGTGGCCGAACGGATTCTGTGCGCGCGGGTTGGCAGCGTCGATTGGCTGATCGTCTTTCTCGCCACGGTATTTGTTGTTGGTCAGTGTGCAGAACACCATCGGTGAGGATGGGTGGCAGGCAACCCATTCCGGGCGATCCATGGTGGTGGCACCCACAAAGCGGGCGGCAATGCGTGCATACACCATAATGTAGGCCTGATCCTCAAAGCCGTTCGCCTTGGTTAAGCCGTTCTGGCCGTAGGTCAGTTCAAGCCACTTACCGGAACCATCTTCGTTGAATTTTGCGGCGTAGAGTGTGCCGTCTTCCAGCAGCGTCATGTTGTGCGCGCGGTCGCCTTCAACGTATTTTTTATGCGATACAAACTTGTAGATGAACTCGCCGCGTTCGTCGTCGCCCATGTACACCACGGCGCGGCCATCTGCTGCCAGCGCCAGGGCTGCGTTTTCATGTTTGAAGCGGCCCATTGCAGAGCGTTTCAGTGCCTTAGAGCTTGGATCGAATGGGTCAATTTCTACAATCCAGCCAAAGCGGTTGGCTTCGTTCGGGTTTTTCGCCAGGTTGAAGCGCTCTTCTTCCTGCCACCAGTTGTAGTCAAAACCGGTTTCTGAAAGGCCGTAGGCTTTCTGCTCGGCGGTCATTTGCGTGCCTTCCGGTGCACCAAAGTAACCGTTGAAGTTTTCTTCACAGGTTAAGTAAGTGCCCCAGGGGGTTTGGCCGTTGCCGCAGTTGTTGAAGGTGCCACGAATCATCTGGCCGCTTGGGTCGGCGGCTGTTTTCAGCAGGTTATGGCCGGTTGCCGGACCGGTCATGACAAAGTCATTAGCATCGCCGTGCAGGCGACGGTTGAGTTTGCCGTTCTGAACGACTTTCCATTCATTTTTTTTGTTGCGTTCAACTTCAAAAACGTTAACACCGTGAGCGGCAATTTCTTTCTTAACATCGTCTGCGGTCATCGCTTCACCCTTGTGGGTGTGCATGAACTTCTTGTTGATGTACTCGCTGTTGGCAGCGATAACGCCACGGCTTTCATCCAGCGAACCGTTGGCGTCCGTCAGGTGGAACAGGCTCATGCCGTCGGTGTTGTCACCATACTGGGTAACCTGTTCAGCGGCTGTGTTGGTGGTGGAGAACTTGGCACCGCCCTTAACAATCGGGTCGCCCCAGGCAACCAGAACGTCGTGGGTATAACCCTCCGGCAGGGTAATGGTGTCCATAGCGTTGGCGGCAACCTGCTTAAAGCTCATCAGGCTGGTGGCCTGAGTAACCGCGCCGACCAGGGGGGAAACCCCGCCCAGGAAGCCGGTGGCGCCAATAGCACCGCCAGATTTCAGAATGTTGCGGCGTGAAATAGTTTTGTTGATCAGTTCGTCAAACGCGACGGACTTGTGAGCGTCGTTTTCCATGTCTCTCTCCCGTGTAATGTTGCTTGCAACAACTTTTAATTAATCGGCCACGGATACTGATCTGAAAAAATGACACTTCAGTGAATGCTGGCTTGGTCCATTAGTCGTAGGATTGGCTGCTATCCAAGGATTTGTCGCAAATTTTAAACTTAGTTCATGTTAATGATCATTAATGCTTCTGTTATTTGTATGACAAATATAGAATCCTCAGGCTATGCATTCCTTCCACAACCAACAACAAGAGAGGTTTAAATGGGCCGTTTTCCTTTTTCTGTCGTGCTGTTTGCTGTTTTGAGCAGTTGCCTGGCAACGTCAGCCGATAGGGTGTACGAGGTTACGACTTACGGTTGCAGCTTTGATAAAAGCAGCAGCAACTACTGCGAGCCAGTGGCACTGGAGGTTGGCAATCTCGATGCCGGCGCGGCCCCGGGCAGCAATTTTGAGCTGATTGACTGGTACATTACCTTACCGGTTGATGAAGATGGCGACGGTAAAGTAGATACCGTTAAAGAATCAGAGCTGGCGAGTGGCTATGAGCACAGCGAGTATTTTTACACCGGAACCGATGGCGGCATGGTGTTTGTTTCCCCCATTTCCAGCGTAACTACCTCTGGCAGCAGCTATGCCCGCTCTGAGCTGCGCGAAATGCTGCGCCGCGGCAATACCAGTTACAGCACCAAGGGCGTCGGTAAGAATAACTGGGTATTTGGCAATTCCTCATCGCAGGCCAGTGCCGGTGGTGTGAACGGTATTCTGCGCGCAACGCTGGCAGTGAACCACGTGACCACAACCGGTGAGTCTTATCAGAAAGGCCGGGTGATTATTGGCCAGATCCACGCCAACGATGACGAACCGGTTCGCCTGTATTACCGCAAGCTGCCGGGTAATGCCAAGGGTTCAATCTATATTGCGCATGAAGTGCTGGACGGCAACGACAAATGGTTTGAGCTGATTGGCTCGCGCAGTGATTCGGCCAGCAACCCGAGTGACGGTATCGCGCTGGACGAGGTGTTCAGCTACGAGATTATGGTCAATGGCGACCAGCTGCGCGTGGTCATTATGCGCGATGGCAAGGAATACGTTGAGCAGATTGTGGATATGAGCAACAGTGGTTACGACGACCCGGATCAGTACATGTACTTCAAAGCCGGCGTTTACAACCAGAATAAATCAGGCGATGACACCGACTATGTGCAGGCAACCTTCTACGCACTGGAAAACAGCCACATCGGCTACGATGACTGATACCCTGCTGTGAATTGCAAACCTGAAGAAGCCGGCTTACAGTCGGCTTTTTTATTGTTACCCAAGGGAGCGGCCCATGAAATTTTTTGTCTGTTCGGATATTCACGGCGATCTCAATGCACTGCAACTGGCGCTTGCTGCCTTTGAACGTTCCGGTGCCAGTCAAATATTGTTGCTGGGTGATCTGCTCAACCACGGCCCGCGCAATGCCTTGCCCGAAGCCTATAACCCGATGGCGGTTGCAGAGCTGTTAAACCGCTACGCGGAAAAGATCATTTCCGTGCGGGGTAACTGCGACAGTGAGGTTGATCAGGCGTTGATTAGCTTTCCGGTGCTTGGTGAGCATAACCAACTGTTCATCGGTCGCCGTCGGGTATTTTTGTGTCATGGCCATACCTATACTGTAGAAACCCCACCTGTGTTGCCTGCCGGCAGTATTTTTGTGAGTGGGCACACGCATGTGCCGGTGGCTGAGCAGCAGGGTGAACTGTTTTTGTTTAATCCGGGGTCCGTTTCTATTCCGCGGCAGGGGTGGGCGGCCAGTTATGGCTTGCTGGAGCAAGACCGTTTAACGGTATTGGATTTAAACAATCACGATGTACTAAAAGAGTGTGCTCTAACTTAATCGCAGGCTTGAGGGGCTAACATGAGTCTGAATGTGCAGCGTTATAAGCGAAAGGTGTTTCTGATTCCGCCGGTCTATTTTGTTATCGCTATTGGGTTTGCTTTTGGCTGTTATTGGCAGCTGCCGCAGTTGAATCTGTTAACCGGTACCACGTCGGATGTCGTTGGCATCGCGGCATTGGCTGTTGGCTGTTATTTAATGTTGTTTTCCGTACTGCATTTGTACAGGGAAAAAACGACCTTCCATTTTGATCGCTCCAGTAGTGTTGTCAGCAGTGGCCACTACCGGTTTTCCAGAAACCCGATCTATCTGGGGAAGCTGATCTTCTTATTAGGGCTTTCGGTGATTCTGGGCAATGTGCTGGCCTTTGGTTCAGCCGTATTTTACTTCGCGGTTATAAATCAGATGTTTCTTCCCTACGAGGAAGAAAAGATGGAAATAGAGTTAGGCGCGCCTTACCTGGAATACAAAGCAAAGGTTCGGCGCTGGCTGTAAGGCTTAATCAGCCTTGGGTGTCGCGTAGTATTTTTCGTAGCTTAAGCTGTAAGGCCCCGGCGGCAGCGGGTTGCTGGTGGTGATGAAGGCGCGTGCATTTGCCTCTCGCGTCAGCGGAATGTATTGCGGGTCTGCCCGCTCCACCGCAGCGGAAATGGCCGAAACGATCAGCTGATCCAGCAGGCTGTTGCTCTGACCGGAATCCGGCGTGTAGCGCAGCTTTTGCCGGCGCTGGTAGAGTGGTTCCCCAACACGGTTGGTGATGATGTATTCCAGGTCTACCTCGGTGGTGGTTTGAATAAGTACGTATTTCGAGGTCCACGAGTGCACCGTGACGTAGAGAATGGCATCGGCACCGAACAGGCTGGCGAGGGTCTCTACCGGTTGTTCATGAACCCGCTGCGCTTCGTATAGGCCTTCCATTTCCAGCAGGGTTTTTACCGTGTGCACCGGGAACACATAGTAGCCGCGCTCGCCCAGCAGTTGTGGCAGCGTGGTCAGCACTGAAGAGCCAGCCATCACATCCACCGATTTATTCACCACCGGTAAAACCAGAATGGAAGCCGGTTTGCTGGCGTGAAATGAGGCGAGAGGGTCGTCTTTGACACTGTTGTTGGCACAGCCGGCAAAAGCAATCGTGCAGAGTATTAATGTCATGAAATTCTTCACTGATCGGCCTCCAGATTTTTAATCAGCTTCTGCATCAGTGGCCGGCTTTCTGGCCAGGCATCGTATTCCTTACGGTAATAACTGATCGCAGTGCCGGTGTCGTTTTTTTCCAGATAGAGTGTTGCCAGCTCGGCATACAAGCCCGGTGCCGGTTTATTGCCTTGCTGCGCCTGCTTTTGCAGATTTTCTTCCAGCTCTGCGATTAACACTTCCTGAGTTTCCGGCCGTTCATAATAGTTGAACAGGTCTTGTTCGTAGCTGCCCCAGTTGTACAGGCGCGTCGATGCGCAGGAAGAAATAATCAGGCAGCTGGCTGCAATCAGCAGGGTGTTTCTCATTGCTCATAGACCTTTATGACTGAGAGTGTTGATTCTGCAAAATAGTGCTTTTTCGAATACACCAGCCGATCCTGATAATACACCTCTATCAGATGATGACCGGGCAGCAACTTCAGTGCAGATTGGGTGCTGAGGTATTTTGAAATAGCGCCATAGCTGAAGTTATCGACCAGCAGTTCTGTTTTAACCGGGTTATAGCCACCTACATCGAAGGTGACCGATGGCCGGTCATCAACAGTGCTTTGGGTGGTCACCGGGCCATTCACCGTGCAAGCGGTGATGAAAAAAGATACGAGTAGGGCGAGTAGGGTACGCATGTTATTTCTCCTCTCTTGCCAGCAGGTCGGCCGTGTTCTGGCCAGTTAAACTACCGCTGATAATTTGTGCCGTAGAGCCTTCCTCCAGTTCGGTATCGCCAAACAGGGCGACCACCTCTACAGTGGCGATTTTTTTACCGGGCAGGGTGATGACGGCCCCGGTGGTTTCAGACTTCACCTTTTGACCTTTAGTGTAGATGCCAAGCTTCAGCCCCTGGTGAACACCCTGCGATTTACCGCCGCTGATGTATACCAGGCCATCTTCAATGGCGAGAACATCTGCCGACCAGGGCTTCTGCAGCATGAATTCATCCAGCTTGCCAACGACGGCATTGACCGCAGCGCCAATAGCGCGATCGTTTATAGAGCCGTCGTACGCGGCAACGGAGCCAAAGCCCATGGTGCTTTTGGTTTCGGTCGAAGATGTGCCAGTTCCGGTGATGGAGTGGATGATCTGGCCGCTGGCAACATCAACCAGACGCAGGTCGATGGTGGCCGTTGCTTCCTGCTTCTTGGTGGAAGATAAGAAACCGGAGGTACCGGTGGTTGCCCGGCCAAATTCGGTCAGTGAGCCGATGACCAGGGTATCAACACCGATAATATCCTGAGTGATACCAGAAAATTCGGATTCTGCCTGCAGCAGTTCAAGATCGCGTCGTTCAAAGATCAAATAGTTGCCGGAGTTGCTTAACCCCTGAATGAACATGTCGCTGATCTTTTCCACCGTTCTGTCGGCTGAGTTTTCAGTCAACAGGCCTTTGCCGTAAGTGGTTTCGTTGGAAAGGCGGGCTACGGCGATCTTTCGTTTCAGAGCCAGTTGCTCTGGTGCGGCGGTTGCCTGCTGCTGTGCCTCGCGCTGCAGTGATTCGCTGTATGGCGACTCGCTTTCAGTCAGCGTGACCGGGGCGCTGACACAGCCGATCATGAGGGTTACGGGAAGGGCGATTGCCAGAAGTCGGGCATTCATAAGCAGTACCTTCTGCATAGTCGGTTAGGGTAGAAGCAGTATATTACGCTTTTGGTGTTCTCTCCTGCGTAAAATTTGCACTTTCTAAAAAGGGTCTACAATTTACCTGATTGGTTTGTTTTTTAAACAATCGTAAATAAGGCTAATTTAATATTAGTATTTTCTGAATTAGTCTATTCTTATGTTTGCGGGTGCGGCGGGCTGTAAGGTTCCGGTGGCACTCAGGCAATCACTCAGTGTTTGTGAATCACATAAGGGGGCCTCCATGCAGAACAATAATAAGAATGTTTTAGCAGGGCTTGATAGAAGAAGTTTCCTCAAATTAGGGGTTGCGGCTGGTGCTGTCAGCACCTTGCCTTTGCCGTACGCCCAGGCACGAAAGATAACCACGAATGCCCGCATTCTGATTGTAGGCGCCGGTGCAGCGGGTATTTCACTGGCCAACAGGCTGAACCGCTCGGCCGAAGGCGCGAAAATCACCTTGGTGGGCGCTCGTATCCCTCACCTTTACCAGCCCGGTTTTACACTTATTGCCGCCGGCCTGTGGTCGCCAAAAAACGTGATTACGCAGACCAAAGACTGGTTGCCGGCTAACGTCAGCTGGATTGCAAAAGATGCCGACGCATTTGACCCAGCCAATAAAAAGGTTCGCCTGCAGGGCGGTGATACGCTCGAATACGATCTGCTTATCGTGGCCACGGGTTGCCAGCTCAATTACGATCAGATCGAAGGAATGTCTAAAGACCTGATCGGTAAGAACGGCATTGGCAGTGTCTATGCCGGGCCGGACTATGCAGAAAAAACCAATCAAATGGTTGAGCAGTACATTGCCAAAGGCGAGGGGCAGGCCATCTTTACCCTTGCTAACACACCCATTAAATGCGCTGGTGCGCCACTGAAAATGGCCTTTACCTCATTAGACCGATTTGAGCGCAGCGGTAAACGCAGCTCTATGGATGTTCGGTTTAATACGCCGTACAAAAACAAGGTGTTCTCGGTGCCATTTTACAATGAGTTTGTGCTCAACCGCTGGCAGGAGCAGGGCATGGATTTCAAAGATGAGCGCGTTCTCACCGGCATTGATGCTGCCGCCCAAAAGGCCAGCTTTACCCTGCCTAACGGCAGTGTGGAAACCCAGAGTTTCGATTTTATTCATGTAGTACCACCGATGAGCGCGCCGGATTCAGTCAAGCAAAGTGAACTGGTCTGGCAGACCGGTAGCAGTGCAGGCAATTGGGTGGAAGCCGATAAGTTTACGCTGCAGCATGGTCGCTTTCCGGAAGTCTTCTCCGTTGGCGATGTCGCCGGTGTGCCATTCGGAAAAACCGCAGCCAGTGTCAAGAAACAGGTGCCGGTGGTTGAGCAGAACGTTCTTTCATTCCTGGAAGGGCGTGAGCTGACCGCGGCCTGGGATGGCTATACATCCTGCCCATTGATTACCGCCATTGGCAAAGCGATGCTGGCAGAGTTTGGCTTTGACGGTAAATTCCTGCCTTCGTTCCCGTTTATCGACCCGAAAGAAGAATCCTGGGCGGTATGGCTGATGAAAGAAAAAATGCTGAAGCCGGCGTACTACGCCATGCTCGATGGCCGAGTTTAAGGAGTAAAAACTATGGGCATTTTAGATATTCTGACCGTGTTGTTTTACAGTGCGATGCCATACTGGTGGCTGTTTGTGTTAGCTCTGATGGTGCTGGTCATCAGCTATTTTATCGGTAAATCGTCCCTTACCATGAGTCGTGGCCTGATGGCCGGGATTAGCCTGATCGTGGGGGTACTTGTCGGCCTGGCAGCACCTTACATCACGCTTTCCAAGCTGACATACGTGGCAACGGCGACAGACTGGATAGCGTTGATCGGAATTATGGTTGCGGTGGCCATCTTCTGCTGGATTAATCTGGCACTGATTGCCCGCAAGTAGATCCTGTAACGGATCTGGGCCGCGTTGCTGTTTGGGCGCAGTTCTGGTCCGACCGCTGCTAAGCCAGAGCGCTGCCCTGAATTTCTGGCCGGTGTTTCAAGTTTGACCTGAGCGGTCTGTGGAGTGCACCGCGACTTGAACTACACTTTAAGAGACGATCAGGATCAGAGGTTAAGATGTTTTTCCAGGGCAACCATGATGATATGACTGACTCCATTGAGGCGATAGGCGCTGGTTTTGCCGTCTATGAGCTGGTGCCTGAAGACGGTTCGTTCGAACTGGTCAGTTGTAATGATTTGTATGAAGACATTCTCGGTAAGAAAAAAGACACGGCTATTGGCAAGTCGCTCCATGCTATATTTCCCCGCTATATTTCTCAGCCGCTGGTTGAAACATTTCATCGGTGCAAAGCCAAACAGGTTGCGCTGGAGAGCGAAGTGATCATCGAGTACAAGGGCAGGGAGCGGCACTGGCGTTCTATTATCTCCCCTATTCTCGACAGTAATCAGGGGAAGTTAAGAATTATTCAAACCTGTGTGGAAATAACAGAAAAGAAAATTCTTGAACGAAAACTCACCAAAAGCATGAAGCGCTTCGAAGCGGTCGTACAAAGTGCCTACGACGGTATTATTACGGTTGATGGCAACCAAAACATTAAGCTTTTTAATCAGGCTGCGGAGCAGATTTTTGGGTTCACTCAGGATGAACTGCTGGGCGAGCCGCTAACCCGGCTGATGCCGCAGCGTTACCGAAAAAACCATGGTGCTTACGTTGAAGGCTTTAAAGAATCGGTGGTGGATTCCAGATCCATGCAAACCCGTGCGCCCGTTCATGGGCTGCGCAAAGATGGTTCTGAGTTCCCGATTGAAGTCACCATATCGAAAATTAACATCGACAATTCAACCGAACTGACGGCTGTGATTCGGGATATCTCTGAGAAAAACCGGTTGATGGAAGAGTTACTGCTGGCCTCTCAGGAAGATTTCCTCACCGGCTTGTATAACCGTAGAAAGCTGACCGAGCTGATCAATCTGGAGATCAAAAGGTATAAGCGTTTTGGTCGGCCATTCAGTTTTATTTTGGCCGACATCGACTACTTCAAAGCGATCAATGATCAGTATGGTCACGACTGCGGTGATGAGGTCATAAAAGCATTTGCACAGCTAATGAGGTCGTCGCTTAGAGATACCGATGCCATTGGTCGTTGGGGCGGGGAAGAGTTTCTTATCCTGCTGCCGGAAGCTGAGCTTGACCACGCCTGTCAGGTGGCCGAAAAACTCAGGCAGAATTCCGAACAGTTGTCGACCCGGTACGAAGATGAGGAAATCAAATTTACCATTTCTGCCGGCGTGGCGGAGTACTCTGATGCCAATGTAGACAGAGCTGCCATCGTTAAAAAAGTTGATCAGCTGATGTACCATGCGAAAAAGGAGGGCAGGAACCGAATTGTCAGCTGATCAGGTTATTAACTAAAGAGCGCAGAATACTGGATACGGTGCACCAAAGTCGGAGCCAAAGAGGTGAGCACCGTCAGATATTCAACAGGGTAAAACTGGTAACCGCGATCAAAGGGAAAACAGCTCTGCGAATTGCGCTTCGCCAGTGCTGTTTTTTAATCAACTCTTTGCGGAAATAGCCAATATGCGCAGCAGGACCACCAAAAGATGTCAGATTCAGCTTAAAAAAGGTTTAAAAATTTGCAGAGTGTCGTTGGGTTTAACGGTCATCTTTAATCACGCGTGCCAGGTGGCTAAACAGTGTAACCTAAAAATATGACCGTGTTAGTCGCGAGTTTCATGCATTTGTTGCACGATCACACCAGCGATTTGCAGTAATACACCACGCGTTCGGTTTCTTCAAAACCCAGGGCTTCATGCATCTGTTGGCTTTCGGTATTCTCCAGCAGTACATCCGATGCCAGTTCCGAGTAGCCGTTTTCGATCGCCCAATCGGTGATGAACTGTATTAGCTTAGCGGCAATGCCGTAGCCACGATGCTTAGGGATAACATAGATGCCTTCGAGAAACACGACCGGCGTTGTCGATGTGCCGTTTACGTAATCGGAGCGCACTGAAGCCTCGACAAAGCCTGCTACTTCACCGTCGCTTAACCGGAAAAGTGCCTGTACGAAATGATCAGGCTCAGCAAGCATATCGTCGATGTCCAGCTGCAGATCTTCCTCGGTGTCATCCGACCAAAGTTCACTGCGTAATTTAAGCCATTCGTTCTGAGTTTCGGTAGAGCAGAATTCAATCATCTGTTGATCCTAGCAGGCATGGGTGGACACCCTAGCAGAAAAGCGCATCGGCGGTGCAATATAATCGACCGTAACCGCTATTTTTGACGGATGTATGACCTTACACAGGTTTTCCAAGTTTGTGAAATAGATTGATGGCCGCCTGCACGCCCAGGCGGGGGCTGCTGTGTATTGGTGTGGTAGTTGTAGTCAGGCGTTCCGCGCCGGCCATTGACGCCTGTGCCAGCACCACAACGTCGTAACCTGCTGATTGCTCATCAACTGCTTTGCTGATGAGCCTGTTGTAGCAGTCGGTATCACCGGCAAGGAAATACAGCCAGGCGTTTTCAACCACTCGGTAACAGATTTCCGGGGAGCAGGCGTGGTTCTTTGCCGAGGTTTCCAGTAACGAGCGTGTTGGTTTCAGAGTACTTTCTAGGGCTGCAAGCACCAGAATCCTCGGTTGCTGGGCGGCGATATCGGCCATGGCCCGGTCAATACGCATGATGTTTTGGCCGTGGCTGTGTGCTACCTGCTCAGCGGCAGACCCGATAGAAGAGCAGGTACAGACGGTTAGCACCGCGTCGTTCGTTACAGCAAGTAACGCATCTTTGACGTTATTGAAGAGTGCCTCGTCTTCACCGAATTGCTGTGCATGCAATAGCAATGACTCGTTCACGGTGTGATGCACGCTAAGCTCTGGCGCAAGCTCCTCCATGAGTGTCTGAAAGGTCGCTATATGCGCCCGACCGGTATGAAGAAAGGCAATGTGATGTTGCTTTGGCTGCGCCATAATTGTTTCTGCTCCTGGTACTTTCGTTACTCAACCCGATAGTGTACCAACACCAGGTTATCGAGAATCAGGTTGCTGCTCCAGATGAACTCAGCACCGGCACCGGTGAATTTTTCCACAAAGTTCAGGTAACCATTTTTATTGTTCACACCGATGGTTGCTTCGGTATAGGTAACGGCCTGAGGCCAGTCGGATGAATCGAAGCCTTCGTTCATCCAGCCCATTGGCTGCGGCCAGTGAATGCCGTAGCTGTTTGCATTGCTGGCAGGTTTTGTTGAACAGCCGGAAGAGTCCCTGACTGTGCCGGTTTCTTTCAGGCAGGATAAATCGTATATCGGCGCTGTGTAGAATGCCTGGGCTTTCCAGTCCGCTCCGGTGACGGTGCCGTCGCTGAAGCTGGCGATGATGCCACCATCGCCTGGTGAGTAACGTGAACCCCGACCGGCTTCAGAACCGATGCCGAGGTTTTCCTCCCAGTCGATCAGTTTAAAGGCGATGTCATACGGCTTACTCACCTTGAACTTAACAACGCTGCTGTTAAAGGGTGTAAAAGGAACGGCATCAACACCGACAAGTACACCGTTGATGTAAAGCTCAAAGTAATTGTCGGCAAAAATGTAGCCGGTAATTTCGTCGCCATCGTCATCAATGGTAACGACTGGCACGTTACTCAGGTTGACCTCACTCAGGCTGTCGGGCGTATTGCCTGAGCATTCGTCGTACAGGTTGGCGGCATGCTGCGCAGTTGAAAAATTGTTGCTGGCGGGTACCGTCCAAACGCTTCCGGATGCGCCGGTAATTTCACCCATTGCCGCAGTTCGGCCACTGGATTGTTCGCAATTAAAGGTACGGGTGTTTGTCGTCGTTGCTAGTCCAAAGGTGACATCGCCGGTGCCCTGATAAGCACTGGTGTTGAAGGAATCTGCAGCGCAGACGAAACCAAGGGCTAAACACGGTGCAAAAGATATAAGTATCTTGTTCATGGGAATATCCCGTTAGTTGACATGATTGAAAGGTTACCATCGGTGCCTGTGGTGGTGATCTAATACTTATTTCCAAAGCCGAGCATGCGTAACGTGGTGCCGTCTTTGTTAACGACTTCATGTTTGATTGCCGCCATAGCGTGCGCAACGACTACCGCAATAAGCACGTACTTGGCTGCGCCGTGGAGGGTGTAGCCCAAATCCGATAACCATTCAATCTGTAGGTCGGTTTGTGGAATAAAGGGCAGGCCGAATACAGTAACTGAATAGCCGAGGCCAATTGAAATCATCAGGCCGGAAATGGGGATCAACAGTGTTGCGAACAGCAACAGACCGTGTGTTGAGGCGGCGGCAATTTGCTGCCAGCGTGGCATATTGCCCAGTGATTCCAGTTTTCCTTCCCTGGTGCGCCAAATAACCCGAACCACAGCGAATGCGAGGGTGAGAACACCGAGTGCCTTATGAATATTCATCAGGGTGTGTTGATCCGGCCCGCGTTCCATACTGGTAACCAGGATGCCGAGTGTAGCGGTGCCGATCATGCCGAGTGCGACTAACCAGTGCAGAATAATGGTAGGGATTGAATGCCGTTTATAACTGGCCATTTGATTTTCCTTTTTCATAAATGAGGGCGCGAAATATGGGGCAGTGGAAACACTATGTTCAAAAAATGAGCCCGAAGGCTCAAAGAACTGCAGAATGATTGAATGTGACTGCGCGGTTAATTAGGTGCAGATTCAAATTCGATAATGAAGGCGTAGGAGCGTCCCGGCAGCCGGTCTTTACCGTAAGTTCCGACATCATCCATATAGTCACCCCAGGTCGGTACCGGCAGGTTCATTTCGCCAAAACCCATGACGCGCTGGTTCGAACTATCTCCGGAATCGTTTGGCTGATCATTCGGCCGAGGGTCTTTATCGTATATGCCGTCGTCCAGATTCACTGCCCAGTTGGAATAAGTCATTGCTTCGCCGCTCAGCCATGTCCAGCCGCCAGCCGGTTCTGCTGAACCCTCGGGCTGATAGCCGCCAAGGAAAGGGCCGATGGTAATTTCATAGTGGTTTGTCCTGCTGACACCCTCTATGTACGCAGGGAATTGCCAGAAATATTTCATGTCGTTCACCTGCTCGAAGATAAACGCATTCTCTTCGGCTGAGTTAATAGATGCGAGGTAACCACCTGCATCGTCAGCCAGGTGCGCGGCCTGATACCAGTTAACGTTGCCGTTTTCCACGTAAACAACCTGGTAAAAATGAGTCGTACCGTCGGCGTTGGTAAACTCGAGTACGTCTGATTTTTCGTAAACAAAATCTGCCGGTGCGTTAGACCATTCAAAGAACTGGAATGCCGACGAGACGGTAAAGTCAACATCGTTGATGGTGATAACCTGGGTGTCGCTGGCTGCCAGTGTAATGCCGGAAACAGAAGCAAGAGCGATAGCCATTGCAGATGTGATAAGTGTTTTTTTCATAGCTGGTTCTCCGTGAAGTTATGCCCGTAAGTAGGATGTGGCAAATAGTACGTTCACGAAAAACCAAGAGGTTTAGAAAGGGTATAGAGAGGCTAACTTTAGCGCGTTAAGCCCATGTTTTGTCTGTTTGCTGACGAATAAGGAAGGATTGTGCAAGGCTGCAAACACATTGGCCTGTTTGCAACCTCGAACGACCCAGCTATTACATCGCCCGCTTCACTGACCGGGCTGTTTCTTCATCAGGCACAATGAGGATTTGTTTTGCCGTCATTCGACCAATGTTGTCGCTCTGGTAAGAAATTACCAGCCAGTCGCCTGGGCTGAGCGATTTCAGGCTGAGCCGTTCGTCGCTTTCGTAATCCTGAATGATGGTGAAATTGGTGTAGTAATAGACCATATCATCACCCCAGAAGTAGCCCTCTGAGGTATCCAGTGACGTGAACTGATCAATGGTCTCGCCCGCGCAGACGAGTGTTGTGAGCAGCGCAGCTGCACCTGCCAGCGTGAGTTTTTTTAACATATTCATAGTTAGTTCCTGAGTAAGTTCTGTATCACAGTTCGCGCCATTCCCAGCGGCCATAAAGCTCGCCAGAATCCCGGTAGGTGGTACTGACACTGGCATCGGATGTGTTTGAATAGCAGGTTTCGGAACCGTCACCCAAAGACACACAAACGGGCATCGATATGATGAAATCATCCACGTCAGAGCGGCCACTGCTGGGCACAGTGCCGTAGGTATCTGAGAGGATGTAATCGTCCTCATCAACATCGCCATCACCGTCAACATCCAGAACCGGAGTCGAATGACGTGAGCCGCTGCTGGCAATCAGCTCCATATACCAGCTGTTACCGCCATAAGAGCAGGGGTCGTCACTGGGGATGACGGTGACAAAAATCACGCTGTCGTCGCGTAACAGTGCATCGGCCACTACGCGTTCGCCTTCACCTTCGGTGTTGCCATCTTCGGTGTTGTAGAGATCTAAATACCAGCCAAGATGGGTGTCGTAATTGCCGTCGCCATCTTCATCGTCATTGGGGACGCCGCTGTCTTCATGCCAGCTGATGCTGTAATTGGTGGTAATACGTTGTTTGTCCACCAGGTCATCGTTGTTATTGAGGTCATCCTCATTTTCCGGTGACAGTTCTTCAACAATTTCCTGCTTAAGCAGATGGGTGCGGTCAAACTCTTCGGATGTGCCGTCGTCTTTATCCCAAATGGCGTAAAAAGTTTGAATGCCCTTGTTGCTGTTGTCATCGTCAAGGAAGTAACTGCCGGTACCAAAGTAAAGCAGGTAGCCGGTCGAAGATGAGTTAAAGCCAATGATTGGTTTAACGGTGATGGACTGTCGGTTTGTGGTATCGCATTCATCTTCATTGCAGGCGGTGAACAATGGCATGTTGTCACCACTGTCTTTCAGTGCAACGTCCCAGTCGTCGGTGTTGTCTGAGGAAATATCAAACTTCCATAGATTGCCTTCGAAGTCGCCGGCATAAACGTAATCAGCCTGGGCATCACCATCGGTGTCCAGAGTGACGGGGCTGGATAATCCATTGGGTGTGGCAAGTTCGTTTACGCCGGTATCAATCTTTTTAATCAGCGCGCCGGTTTCCAGATTTACAACGTACAGTACGGCGGTGCCGGTACCAGGATGACCGTCTTCTTCGTTATTGTTATAGCCGTTACCGAAAATGGCGACCCAGTTGCCGTTATCGTAAGACTTTGCAATGGTTGGCCGGCTGAAGGTGTAACCCAGGTCGTCATCGCCGAGCTGATTGCCATCGTCATCGATGCTGCTACTGTCGTCGTTGAACTCCCAGAGCACATTGCGGGCAGCGGCCGTTTCGGTGCCGTCGAAACTGTCCGGGTCGGTAACATCGAGTGCATAGACGCCTTGACCGCCAGCGTTCAACCCGGCAACCAGCACTGAGTGCCATTCATTATCGAAGTAAGCATCGCCGATATAAGGTGAGCCATCGGCGTAGTAGGCATGGTTGTAGGTGTCTTCGTCTGCCAGGTATTCAAAGCGGTCGTAAAGCATGGAAGGTACGTAGGCAAACAGTTCCTGACCAAAGTCGGCATCGTCGGTATCCGGGTTTACCTGAAAGGCGTGCAGCATGCCGTCGTTGGCGCCGACATAAAGCATTGGCGTTCGGTAATAGGTAATGCCGCCGTATTCAAAATCGTTGCTGTCGTCACCATCGGGGTCAGTGCGATAGTCGCTGTAGGCGTCATCTTCCAGATCATCGTCGTACAGGAAAATCGGGTTTGCCAGATAGGCGGGAGCCGAGTTGATGATGTCTCCCAGATAGTTATCGGTATCGTCACTTTCCCAGCTGCCTCGCTCGCGGAAACTGGTGCCTTCTAAACTGTCTTCTCCGCGTATGTATTCCAGCAGGTCTTCTGAACCGATTTCTGTTTGCTGATCGCTGCTGATGGCGTCGTCGCCGGAACTGTCTTCCCACACGAAGGGCACACCATCAAGCGTTTCGGTATTCCAGCTGATGATGGTGCGCTCATAATCTTCCGGAATATAGGAGGCAACGACCGGGTCTTCGGCCAGCGAGCCATCGCTGTCGATGGCGTAGCCATAGATGCGGCCGATCCAGTCAGAGCTGTTGAAAGAAGTAGTGTAGAGCATCGTTGTTGACGTGATGGAGCCGGTGGTCACACTCACCGCAGAGGCCGCTGAGTTTCGGCCGTCGATATCGTCAATCGCACTTTCGAGAGATTCAATCAGTTCATCCGGGTCTTGTGCGTTTAAGAATAATCCCCGGCCATTATAGGCTGCATGCCAGACATCATCGATGGTCGTCGCGGAACTGGATGAGGGGGTTGGCCAACCTGGAAAATAGTCAGACTCTATGTAGTCGTTGACCGAATCGATGGTTACGTCTTCGTTGTTTGTGAGGCCGATATAGCTTTCCCAGTCGTCATAATTTAAAGAGCCGGACACACCAAACGCAACCATGTAGGTGACCATGTGTTGTGCGGTGTTTTCGTCGTAGCTGTTGGTAGGGACTGAATCATCCAGGGTGGAGTCGAGGTCAGTCTCGTAGTAGTACATGGCGACGTCGGCCAGGGTATTGCTGACACCTGAGTATTCGTCGGCATAGTAGCCGCCGTCCCAGTCGGAGTCGTTATTGCTGTCTTCGTTGCCGACTGAAGGGTCACTGCCGTTCCAGAAACCATCGGTCATCATGATGGTGAAGTTCTGCTGGCAGGAGCCGCCCTCATCTTCAGAGAGTATCGGGCTGCTGCTGTCTGAGGTTCCGGCAAAGTAATTGCCGGCATTGACCAGCGCGCTTCGTAACGGCGTTGTACCGCTGGAGCCAATCTGAAACATATTTGCCAACAGGGCGTCTTTGTTATCCGCTGCGTCGTCATCGGCGGACAGGGAAATGTCATCGACATCCTTAATTTCGGTGGTGTACTTATCCCAGATGGTGGTAATGCCCATGCGCTGAGTGGAATCGGTGATGATGTCGGAAAGCGCAACTTTGACTACCCATTTTCGTTTGCGGTAGTAGCTATACCAGTTGGCAAAATTGGTCTGCTCATCGTCATCCATATCGTTGGCGTAGGTGAACCAGGTCGCCAGAAATTCATTTGCTGTCAGGCTGTCGCTGCCGACGGTCACTGTGTCACCAATCAGGTCGAGGTTAGGGCATTCCAGTTCACTTTCGACACCGCCGTTGCCGAAACGGGTGTCTGCATCGGCGCTGACATAACCATCGAAGGTGTCATTGCCGTTCAGGTCTATAAAGACGTCCAGTTCGTCGTCACCATCAAGGTCTGTGTATTCATCAAGATAACCGTCCCCATCAAGATCGTTGAATCGCATGTAGCCATAGCCGATCGTCGTGGAGGTTGACGAGCTGTTTTTATCCTTACCCCATCCGCTGTTGGTCGTGGTTGTAATGGTGCTTTCAGAGGTTAGGTTTGTTGTGCTGCTGGTGTTGTATGGGTTGGCGTTATTCGCGGCAGTGATCTTTTGATCGGCAAAGTCATTGCCGGATGAGTCTTCACCGACCCAGGGGCTGTAGGTTTTATCCGGATCGTAATAGAGTGAATTAAAACCCGAGCAGGCTTCCATTACCGTAAGTTCATCACTGAAGTCGATCATACCAATACTGTTGGTTTTACTGGTTGCACTAATACCAAAGTTGTCAACGGCTCCATCGGTATAAATCGTCTCTGCAGTCATCGAACCGGAGTCATCAATAACAAAATAAATATTCGATTGCACACTGCTTTCCAGAAAGAGTGGCGTGTCGGAAATCGTCAGTGTCGTTGCCGAAACCATACTGCCTAATAGAGCGGCCCCGGAAAGATACCCGGATTTAATCAGGATGTTTATAAGTGACTTTTTTTGCAGCATCATTATGGCTCTGAGAGTTAGGTTGTTGAATTTCCCATGGCCAAAAAATGGCTTGCAGGGATTCAATGCCAATAACATTTCAGCGGTTCCGTGCTGACGGTAGGGTTAACGATTCGTCCTGAAGGGGTCTGTAAAAAACGCCGTAAGTTCAGCTTATTTTCGTCATTGAACAGGCGTTTTTTTGTAATTGGCTTTCGCAGAAGATGCTAGCATGGGCTATGACAAGGTTATTTTTGCTTGTACTGCAATTCCGATAAAAACCTTGATAAATGCTATTTTGATTTTATTTTCTGCTCAGCTAGTCATGAGGAAATGCACAATCGAAGGGCTGCTTATCAAATTGGTTAATATCTAATGAGAGGCGTCGGCAGGAAAACAAATACGAATGGTAAGTCCCTTTCCCAATCCTTCTGAAGCTGCAGAAATAAGCCCGCCCTGTGCTTCAACCAATGCCTTGCTGATCGCTAAGCCGAGACCTTTATTACCTGTCTTTGCGGAGCGGGATGAGTCTGCCTGAAAGCTGCGGTCGAACAGGTTGGCAAGCACCGACTGTTCAGCACCGATGCCGTTGTCTTTAATGGTTATGCAGAGCGAGGTTTTGTTTTTAAACAGGGTGATGTCTATCTGGCCGTGTGCGGGTGTAAAGCGCAGCGCGTTACTCAGTATATTGCCGATTACCTGTTCCATTCTATCGGGGTCGAGCTGTAACGTTTCTGGCTTATTCAGCTCATTGCTGTAATGAATGTGGATCTTCTTTTTTTTACTGGCCTGCGTAAAAGATTTAACGCAGCTGGTTAGGATGGCATCCGGGTCAACCGGTTGCCGGTTCATTGGCAGATTGCCATCATCTGAGCTCGCCAACAGGCTCAGGTCTTTTATCAACCGGCGCATGCGCTCAGCTTCATTGGCAATGATGTGCAGTCGCTCTTTGGTCAGCTCCATATCGCCATCCAGTGCCGTTTCAACGTAACCGGAAATGATCTGTAAGGGTGTGCCGAGGTCGTGACTGATGTCTGCCGTAAACTGCGTGCGTTTGCTGATCAGGGAATGGATGTCGTCACTCATTTTGTTAAAGGTTTTTACCAGCCGGGAGATCTCATCATCGCCCTGCACGGGAATCTGCTGGTTAAAGCGCCCTTGCGCCATCTTTTCGCTGGCCGAGGTCAGTGCCTGTACCGGTTTTGAAATAATCCGGCTGAATAGCAGCGCCAGAAGCGTGGCCAGAATCAGGCTGGCAATAATCGCAATAAGCAAAACCTCATTGGTGCGCTGCAGAAAGATCTGCTCTTCAGAAGCGAGCGTGATGCCAACGGTTTCTCCGGGCACAATATAGGCGACGGTCTGGTGATCCAGCTGAACCGGAATGGCGTCAGTCAGGTAGGCATTCGGGACAATATCGTCTTCCCGAAAATCCAGAAAGCGGATCAGTACCCGGTTGTCTGCGCTGACTACGCCATGCGATTTCAGTATTTGAGAGGATTGATCTTCCGGGCTGGTTTCGCTGCTTGCCAGTTGCTTGGCCTTAGGTGGGTGTAAGGAGAAAAAATAGCGCTGAAATCCCTGCCAGGATTGTTCAGCGCGATACCAGTTGAGAACCTCGTCGTGAATTTCATTCAGGTGCGAATCGTGAATCAGCTGCGCAACGCGCTGTTCGCCACCTAAGCGAATCAAGCCGTAGATAAGCGATGAGCTGAAGAATGCAATCAGCAAATAAGAAAGCATCAGTTTGTTGCGTAGCGATAAATTTTTCATTCGGTAATCCGCATGCGGTAGCCAACGCCAAAGACCGTTTCAATGCGCGTCTGGTCGTTACCCTGTTGTTCAATTTTACTGCGCAGGTTGCGTATGTGAATTTTCAGCGTTGATTCGGAACCACTGCAACCTTGGTCGATCAGGTGCATGCACAGGTCGGCCTTGCTGACGGTATGTTCGGCTCGGTTTGCCATCAGTTCAAGCAGGTGAAACTCGGTGGTTGTTAAATCGATCTTCTTGCCGGCCAACTGCACCTCATTGTTGGCTCGGTTGATCTTCAGCTGACCCACGTTCAGCTCTTCCCGGTCAATCTTGGCAAAGCGTGAGCGACGCAGAATGGCCTGAATGCGCATAGAGAGCTCGCGAATGCGGAAGGGCTTGACGATGTAATCGTCGGCGCCGAGCTGGAAGCCTTTAATTGCATCATTCTCATGTTGTTTGGCGGTAATCATGATAACCGGCACATCCGAGGTTCGGCGGATTTTCTGCAAAAACTCAAAGCCGTCCATTTCCGGCATCATGATGTCGAGCAGAACGATGTCGGGGCGAAAGCTTTCCATCAGGCGTAATGCGACCAGACCGTTTTCGGCCTGCTGTACTTCAAAGTTCTGGCTGGCAAACACATCGGCCAGCAGGGTGGTGACTCCGGGGTTATCATCAACCACCAGTAGGCGTTGCTTCATAGAATCGGTTCTCTGATTAATTGATGCCAATTTTAACGTCTTTGCGCGCCCAGTTGTTTAGATTGGGTTAAAGGCACCTCTAATAACTCTGATATATCTCTGGCCTTCAGGAAAAACAGCTGACTAGGCGCGGTTCGCAGCGAATGTCGAGACCTTTGCAAGAAATCGCTGTTCACTTTTCAGCGAAGTCTTTTGGCCTTAAGAAGTAGGTCAGTCTGAAGGTGTGCCAGGCTAAGTCGTTCCAGTTCTGCAGATCGGGGTCAATCAGCTGAACATAGCCACAGGTTGGAATATTGTTCAGGTGGGCACCGGTGAGCTTGTTGCAGAAGTTCAGCAGTGCCGGGTTGTGGCCGATAATAACAACCTCGTCCATGTCATCGCTTAGGTTGCGGCACCAGTCGCGAAGCTCTTTATGGTGAAAGCAATATAAGGCATCACAGAGCGTCCAGCTGATGTTCTGTTGCGGCAGGTTGTGAGCAATCAGCTCAATGGTCGTGCGGGCACGCAGTGCCGGGCTGGAATAGACGTTCTTTAATGAACAGCCTGATGCCAGTATATGCGGTGCCATTAACGGGCAGCTGCGCAAGCCCCGGCTGTTTAATGGCCTTTCAAGATCACCCAGATGCGGGTTCTCCCAGCTGGATTTGGCGTGGCGAATCAGGTGTAGGGTTTTCATGGTTACAAGTACTTTTCCTGAAACTGTAGTACAAAAATTCGGTCATACAGTAAAGAAGCTTTAAAAGGGTGTGGTGTGATCCGGTTATATGAAGCCTATCTGGTGTTTGTTGGTGTTATCTGGCTGGGCAGCCTGACTGAGCTGAATGGTGGTGGTTTGTGGCCGCTTAACCTGGCGGCCAGCTGTGCTTATCTGAGCATTATTCTGCTTGAGCTGATCCGGCGGAAACGTCGCCGCTGGTTTAATGTTGGCGTCATTCTCAGTGGTGTTGTTATTGCCGGTGTCGCACTGGTGGATTACTTCATGGCGCCGGCGGAGGTTTATCTGCATTGGCTGGATTTAGCCGTACTGTCGCTGGGTTTGCTGATAATCCTGCTTCGTTTTTATCTTTTTCGTTCCTTGACATTCTGAATCGCTATTTATCCTTGTATTTGTGGTGAAACTAATCTGCAATGAAGTTGGTTTAATAATTGCTGATTTTGCTATTAACGAAGAATTCTCTATTCGTATCCGTCACTTAGTGAGCTAGCTGGCTTCACTGGGGAGACTCGCAGAATTACAGTCATTCGCCTTTACCCGGATGAATTACAAAAAAGTTTTCAAGGCAGATTTAAGATGGATAACAGTTGGAATAAGTATCAGTCGGATCAGTTTTATGACGAGCTGATCCAGGAAGACCGCAAGCCCAGAAAAGCAGCTGAGCAATTGGTCAATTATCTTTCGGGGCTGGAGCAGGACGAGCTCGACCAGCGTAAACAGATGGCCGAGGCCACTATTGCCGAGATGGGGGTGAGCTTCACGGTTTACACCGACGAAGGCAATATCGACCGGGCCTGGCCATTCGACATTCTGCCGCGCATCATCAGTGGAGAAGACTGGAAAGTCGCCGAAGCCGGTTTAAAGCAGCGGCTCACCGCGCTGAATATGTTTATTAACGATCTGTACAACGATCAGAATGTACTTAAAGACGGCATTATTCCCGAGTACATCATCAAAGAATCGAAAAACTTCCGGCCGGAATGTGTTGGCATGACGCCTAAGTTTGGGGTTTGGGCACACATATGCGGCACCGATTTGGTGCGCGCAGGCGATGGCCAGTTTTATGTCCTGGAAGATAACCTCCGGGTGCCTTCCGGTGTTTCCTATATGCTGGAAAACCGCGCGATCACCAAACGGGTTTTCCCGGAGCTGTTTGAAAACGACAACATTCGCCCGGTGGGTGACTATCCATCACAACTGTTTGACCGTTTGGCCTCGCTTTCCCCGCGCGAAGTGGAAATGCCGGAGATCGTGGTCTTAACGCCGGGTATCTTTAATTCCGCCTACTTTGAACACGCCTTTTTAGCTCAGCAGATGGGTGTCGAGCTGGTTGAGGGCAGCGACCTGTTTGTGGCCGATGATGATTGTGTCTACATGAAGACCATCCATGGGGCCGAGCAGGTGGATGTTATCTACCGCCGCATCGACGATGAGTTTATGGACCCGGAAGTATTCAACAAAGAATCGGTGCTGGGCGTGCCCGGTCTGATGCGCGCCTGGCGTGCCGGAAATGTAGCGCTGGCGAATGCGCCGGGCGCAGGCGTGGCCGACGATAAGGTCGTGTATGCCTATGTGCCAGAGATCATCCGCTATTACCTGAATGAAGAGCCGATTCTGCCGAACGTTGAAACCTTCCTGTGTGAAAACGAAGAGCAGCGCGAATACGTGCTGGAAAATCTCGATAAGCTGGTGGTGAAACCGGCCAATGAATCCGGCGGTTACGGCATGCTGGTCGGCCCGCATTCCACCAAGAAAGAGCAGGCAACCTTTGCCAAGCTGATCAAAGCCAACCCACGGAATTACATTGCCCAGCCAACGTTGAAGCTTTCAACAGCGCCCACGCTGATTGCCAAAGGTACCATTGAACCCCGGCATCTGGATTTGCGACCCTTCATTCTGCAGGCCGATGAAAGTTATGTCACAACCGGTGGCTTAACGCGTGTAGCATTGAAAAAGGGCTCGCTGGTGGTGAATTCATCGCAGGGCGGTGGCAGTAAAGATACCTGGATTGTCGAATAAGGGAGTGTCAGATTATGTTATCCAGAGTTGCAGAACGAATTTATTGGTTGGCCCGCTACCTTGAGCGAATTGAAAATACCGCCCGACTGGTCAGTGTATACGACAACCTGCTTTATGATTTACCGCGTGGAAACAGCATTTCCTGGTACAACCTGATCGTTATCAACAGCGGCACCGAGCAATTCCATGAGCGCTATAAAGTGAAGAGTGAGCGCAACGTGGTCAAGTTTTTGTTAGCTGATGACGACAACTATGCCTCACTGATGTCTTCTATTCGCATGCTGCGCGAAAACGTACGCACCTCGCGCGATGTGATTCCATCAGAGACCTGGGAGCTCACTAACGAGCTTTACATCTATGTACGCGAGAATATCTCGCAGGGTGTGAATCGCTCCAAGCGTCATGAGTTCTTGACGCATGTGATCGAGTCTTGCCAGATGATCACTGGTTTATTGGTCGGTGCCATGGCCCGGGATGCCGGCTGGAACTTTATGATTCTCGGTTGCAACATTGAGCGCGCCGATATGACCACCCGGATGCTGGATGCCGGAACATTCCTGGCGATGGAACCGTTTGAAGAGTCCAATGTGAATTTAACCCAGGTGATCTGGTCGAAGGTTCTGCGCTCACAAAGCGCCTATTTAACCTATCGTCGTACGGTGCGCCGGGCCATTCGCGCATCGAATGTTGTGAACTACCTGCTTAACGATGAGCAGTTTCCGAGAACCTTCTATTACTGTGTCGAGCAAATGGACCGAGCGGCCAAGTATCTGCCAAGAAGCGCAAGCGTGCGAACCGTGCTTAAGGATATTAAAAGCCTGAAATACGTGATCGAAAGCTCTCAGGATTTAACTGATGACTTCCGCTCTTATCTTAACGAATTGCAAATAGATTTAATTAAGCTCAACGAAGTTATCGTTGAAAACTGGTTTGCCTTCAAAGAGGAAGACGCCGCATGACCATTCGTGTCGCTCTGCAGCATAAAACAAGCTACAAATTTGACCGCTTAACTAATGTATATCCACATATCCTGCGTCTGCGTCCTGCACCGCATTCGAGAAATCATATCCACAGCTATTCTCTGAAGGTAACCCCGGAGCAGCACTTTGTTAATTGGCAGCAGGACCCGTTCGGTAACTATCAGGCACGGTTGGTATTCCCGGAAAAAATTAAGGAACTGAAGTTCGAGGTGGAAGTGATCGCCGATATGACGGTGATTAACCCATTCGACTTTTTTGTTGAAGAGTACGCAGAGAAATTTCCGTTTGAGTACGACGAGCAACTGGCGGGTGAGTTAACCTCCTACCTGAAGGTCACTGAAGACGGCCCGCTGCTGAATGAATGGGTAGATTCGATTGACCGCAAAGAAAGGACGACCAATGACTTTCTGGTTGAATTAAACCAGCGTCTGGCCAGTGAAATAGGCTATGGCATTCGTTTGGAGCCGGGCGTGCAAACACCCGAGGAAACGCTGACCCTGAAAAAGGGCTCTTGCCGCGATACCTCCTGGCTGCTGGTGCAAATTCTGCGCAAACTCGGTTTGGCGGCTCGCTTCGCTTCCGGTTATCTGGTGCAGCTGACTTCAGATGTTAAATCACTTGATGGCCCTTCCGGCCCTGAAGAGGACTTCACCGATTTGCACGCCTGGTGTGAGGTTTACTTACCCGGCGCTGGCTGGGTTGGCTTAGACCCGACCTCAGGCCTGTTTGCCGGTGAAGGTCACATTCCTCTGGCCTGTACGCCAGAGCCGGCCTCCGCAGCACCCATTACCGGTGCAACCGGTGAATGTGAAGTTGAGTTTTCCTACTCCAACAATGTTTACCGCATTCATGAAGACCCGCGTGTTACTAAGCCTTACATAGATGGTGAGTGGGATTACATCAATGCGCTGGGTAAGTCCGTTGATAAAGAATTTAAGAGCAATGACATCCGCCTGACCATGGGCGGTGAGCCGACCTTTGTTTCGGCAACGGATATGGATTCAGACCAGTGGAATACTGCAGCTCTGGGTGCCGATAAGCTGCGTCTGGCCAAAGATTTGTTGCTCCGGCTTAAAAAGCGCTTCGCTCCTAAGGGCGTGGTGCATTACGGCCAGGGTAAGTGGTACCCGGGCGAGGAAGTACCCCGTTGGGCTCTGGGCTGCTACTGGCGCAAAGATAAGCAACCGCTGTGGAAAGAAACCCGCTATCTGGCGCGCGCCGATAAAGACTATGGCTATACCACCAAACAGGCGCAGGCATTTGGCATGTTGCTGACTAAGGTGCTGAGTGTACCGAAAAAGAGCTTGCGGCCGGCTTATGAAGATACCCTCTACTATCTGATGCAGGAGCAGAGCCTGCCGGAAGAGCTGGACCCGCGTTCGGCCGATCTTTCCAATGATTTAGAGCGCCGACGCTTAGCCCGCCTGCTGACCAAGGGCTTGAATAGCCCCACGGGTTATGTGCTGCCACTGGCCTGGGATGACACAACGGAAAGCTGGCAAAGCGATTACTGGAAGTTGCGCCGTGATCTGATCACGCTGATTCCGGGTGACTCCTCAATGGGTTACCGCCTGCCGCTGAACTCGCTGGCACCGATGCAGGAGCATGAGTTCACGCCTGAGCGCGATCCGTTTGAACCGCTGGAAGATCTGGCTGCGCACGGCGACGCTGAATCGATCCTCATCCATGATAAAAAGCCGGAACCGGCAGGTGAGAAGAAGGTACTGAAGCCAACCATACGCACCAGCCTGTGCTTGGAAGTGCGTGAAGGCCGCTTGCATTTGTTCCTGCCGCCACTGACGCATCTGGAGCACTACGTTCTGCTGCTGGAAAAAATTGAGCTGGTGGCGAAGAAGCTGAAACTGGCGGTGGTTCTGGAAGGCTATGAGCCACCACGCGACCCGCGTCTGATTGGCTTCCAGGTAACGCCTGATCCGGGTGTGATTGAGGTGAATATTCACCCGTCTGCGAGCTGGAAAGAGCTGGTCCGTAACACCGATGTGCTTTACAAAGAGGCTTATCTGTCCCGCCTGGGTACTGAGAAATTCATGCAGGATGGCCGTCATACCGGCACCGGTGGTGGTAACCACATTACCTTGGGTGGCGCCACGCCGGCAGACAGCCCGTTCCTGCGCCGCCCGGAAATACTGCAGAGTTTCGTAACCTTCTGGCAGCATCACCCGGGCTTGTCTTACCTGTTCTCCGGCATGTTTATTGGCCCAACATCACAGGCACCACGCCCGGATGAAGGCCGCGATGAGATGCTTTACGAAATGGAAATCGCGTTCCAGCAGATGCCCAAAGGCACCATCGAGCAGCCCTGGGTGGCTGACCGGCTGATGCGTAACCTGCTGATCGATATTACCGGTAACACCCACCGTTCCGAGTTCTGTATCGATAAGCTCTACGCCGCCGGCACGGCCAGTGGCCGTCAGGGTATTCTGGAGTTCCGTGGCTTTGAAATGCCACCGCACCCGCATATGTCGCTGGTGCAGGCGCTGCTGATTCGCTGCCTGCTGGCCCGGTTCTGGAAAGAGCCCTATAAAAAGCCATTGGTACGCTGGGGAACAACGCTGCACGATAAGTTCATGCTGCCGCACTTTGTCTGGAATGATGTCAAAGAGGTGGTGAAAGACCTGAACGAGCATGGCTACCCGTTCAAGCTGGAGTGGCTGGTGCCGTTTGAAGAGTTCCGCTTCCCGCATTACGGCCGCCTGCAGCTGGATGACATTGAACTTGAGCTGCGCTGGGCGATTGAGCCCTGGCATGTGTTGGGTGAAGAGGTTTCTCAATCCGGTACTTCACGCTATGTGGATTCGTCCGTTGAGCGTATGCAGGTGAAGTTAACCGGTATGACGACCGACCGCTATGTGCTGGCGTGTAATGGCCGTCGCGTGCCGATTAAGTCGACCGGTGTGAAGGGTGAGTATGTGGGTGCTGTTCGCTTCCGTGCCTGGGCACCGCCGTCTGCACTGCACCCGATGCTGGGCGTTGATACGCCGCTGGTATTCGATCTGATCGATACCTGGAATGGCAAGTCAATTGGTGGCTGTACTTACCATGTGTCGCACCCGGGTGGCCGTAGCTACGACAATTCGCCGGTGAACGCTTATGAAGCCGAAGCCCGCCGAATTTCCCGTTTCTGGGATCATGGCTACACTCAGGGTCGGATTGAGCCGAAGCCGGAATTCGATGCCTTGCGTGATTTCTTCCCAAACCACAGAGAGCCATTTGCCATGAAACCACCGGTCGAAGAACCGGCAGGCGAATATCCTCATACACTTGACCTGCGGAAGCAGTATACTAGTTTCTGATAATCACGCGACGCAGTGAACATTCTATGCAAGATCAAAAGCAAGGCTTACCATCCGGTAAGCCTTTATTTTCTGACAACAGTGAGATTGCCTCCTGGTATCAAACACCTGACCAGGCGTTTGATGAGGTATTTCTAAACCCCGGCGAGTCAAAACCGCATTGGCGATATTTTGTCGACAGCATGAACCGGGCAGGGTTAACCCAGTTCGCCGACCGACAGCGAAAAGCCCAGGATATACTCCGGGATGACGGCGCAACCTATAACCGCACTGAAAATCCGCTGCAAACCAGTACCTGGTCGTTGGACCCGTTTCCGTACCTGTTAGGCAGTGAGGAATGGACGCGACTGGAAGCTGCGATGGTCGAGCGCTCGCAGCTGATGAATCTGATCCTGAAAGATATTTACGGTGACCGTGAGCTGATCAGGCGCGGCATTGTGCCGGCGGAGGTCATATACGGGCACCCGGGCTTTTTACGCCAGTGTCAGGGTGTTTCGTTGCCGGGGGAAAACCAGCTGCTGATGCACGCAATGAATATGGTGCGTGGTCTGGATGGCGAATTTACCGTCGTTGGTGACCGAACCCAGGCACCGACCGGCAGCGGCTATGCGCTGGAAAACCGCCGGGTATTGTCTCGGGTTTTACCGGATATGTTCCGCGACAGCAATGTACACCGGCTGTCGCATTATTTTTATCGCCTACGGCAAACGCTGACCTCGCTGGGTCGCCGCTTGAACCCCAACCCCCGGGTGGTGGTGTTAACGACCGGCGCCAACAGCAGCAGTCACTTTGAACAGGCTTACCTGTCCAATTACCTCGGCTACAGCCTGGTTCAGGGCACCGACCTGACCGTGCGTAATGGCCGGGTGTGGCTGAAAGCCCTGGGTGGCCTGCAGCAGGTGGATGTAATTCTGCGCCGGGTTGACGACGTTTATTGCGATCAGGTGGAGCTGTCCTCCGGTGGTCGCGGTGGTGTACCAGGCCTGCTGGAAGTGGTGCGTGAGGGTAATGTCATTGTCGCCAATCCGCTGGGCTCCGGCATTCTGGAAACCCCGGCCCTGCTGAAGTTTTTACCGCAAATTGCTCAGCACTTCCTGGGCCACGATCTGGCCGTCAAATCGGTTGAATCCTGGTGGTGCGGTGATACCGATGACTACGCCTATGTCACCCATAATCTGAGTAACCTGATTATTAAGCCGGCGGTACGGCGCGATAACAGCCGAAGCATTTATGGTCGGGAATTAACCGAAGAGCAGAAAGCCCAGCTGCTGGTGCGCATTGCCCGCAACCCGCATCTCTATGTGGCGCAATCTTATCTGAAGGCCTCACACAGCCCTACCTGGCAGCAGGGTAAGATTGTTTCCTGCCCAACCATCATTCGTACCTTCACGGTTTCGAATCTCGATTCATACTTTGCCATGCCCGGCGGCCTGGCGCGTGTTACCAAGCAGCATGCGGCACAGGAGTACGTCGACACCCGGCATGAGGTAAAGAGTAAAGATATTTGGGTGCTGTCGGATGCGCCTGAAACCTATTTCAGCCTGATCGACGAGCACCAGGATATTCTGACCGATATCGACCTGCAGAATAACCTGCCGAGCCGCGTTATCGAAAATCTGTTCTGGATGGGGCGATATTCCGAACGTGCGGAGACCGTCATTCGGCTGTTGCGTACCGTCTTTCATCAGCTTCAGGACAGCGACCCGTTGCCAGAGGCTTCGCGTGACGTACTGTTGAAGGCTCTGTCTGTGCAGACCGGCAGCTTACCGGGCTTTTGCGCAGAGGGTAATGCTGCCATCAAAAATGCCGATGCAGAGCTGATCTCACTGATTATTGATGGCAATCGCCCGGGTTCAGTCAAGGCCAACATCAACTCGATGCTTAACTGCAGCGAAGAAGTGCGGGAGATGCTTTCTGCCGATACCCGTAAGATTGTCAACGATCTTCGTGATGATATGGGCCGCCTGGAAAAACTGTTCGCCAAGGGCATGCCAACCGCACCGCAGGAAGCGCTGGACGATATCGTCACCTCACTGCTGGCGCTCTCCGGCTTGAACCACGAAAGCATGATGCGCGGCATCGACTGGCGTTTTCAGGCGATTGGCCGGCGCGTTGAGCGGGCGATTCAGACTGCAACCCTGTTGCAGTCAACACTGACCGAAGGCTTAAGCGCCTACGATATGCAGCGCGTGCTGGAATCCGTCCTGCTCAGTGTTGAGGCGCTGATTTCATTCCGTCGCCGCTACCGAACCCGTTACGATGTTTACTACGGGCTGGATTTACTCATGCTCGATGAAACCAACCCGCGCTCACTGTTCTACCAGATTGATGCCCTGAATAAGCACACCATGAGGCTGCCACGCTCCACGACCTCTGCCCGGGCTATGAGCCACGAGCTTAAGGTGCTGTCGAAGTCGCTGGCCGATATGCAGCTGAGCGACCTGCACGAGCTTTCCGGCCTGAGTGAAAAAACCAATCGCCGCGAAAAGCTGGATGAACTGATGCAGACCCTGATCCATCAGCTCGAACAATACACCGGCTTCATCAGTGATAAGTACTTCGATCATATGACCAAACCGCATCAGATCTTCAGCCCGAACTGGGAGTTGGAAGCATGAAATACCGAGTTCGCCACCTAACCGAATATCAATATGCTGCGCCGGTAACGCTGTGCTACAACATCGCGCACCTGTTGCCGCGCAATACCGATCGACAGCGGATTAAATCGACCCGTATCTCGGTTTCTCCAACGCCGGCGTATCAGCGCAGTCGTCGTGATTATTTTGGCAATACCAGCTTTTATTTTTCCGTTCAGGAGCCGCATGAGAAGCTGGTGATTGATGTCAGCAGCGATATTGAAGTCAGTCGCAGCAATGTGGTTGGTGCGCTGGATACCAGCCCAACCTGCCGTGATTCCATTGCCCTGCTGAAGCGTTCGGAGCGGCCGGAATACATCGAAATCAAAGAGTTTCAGCTGAGCTCGCCCATGATTAAAAAGTCGAAGGAGCTGGCAGATTTCGGTTGGCCGCTGTTTGCCGCAGACAAGCCTTTGCTGCGTGCAGCGATGGATTTAACGACCAAAATCTTTGACGAGTTTACCTTCGACCCTACCTCCACCACGGTGGCAACACCGCTGGCGGAAGTGATCGAGAACAAGCGTGGCGTCTGTCAGGATTTTGCCCACTTTCAGGTGGGCGTGTTGCGTTCACTGGGCTTCCCGGCGCGTTATGTCAGCGGCTATATCGAAACCCTGCCACCGCCCGGTCAGGAGCGCCTGGTCGGTGCCGATGCCTCTCACGCCTGGGTATCTCTGTTTATCCCTGAGCTGGGTTGGGTTGATTTTGATCCAACCAACAACAGCATGCCCGATGATCAGCACATCATCACCGCCTGGGGGCGTGACTATTCCGATATCACCCCATTGCAGGGGGTCATCTTTGATGGCGGAGACAGTCAGAGCCTGAGTGTCTCCGTTGATGTAGCGCGCAGGTCTGAGCAGTAAACCGAATAAAACCCCTTTTCCGTTAAACGGCGATGCCGGTGCCGGGTCAATATCCGGCGCTATCTGGCTTTGAACTCGTGGGGCTTGTCATCTACGCTCAGTTAAACAGATTCAATAACTGAGTATAGATCTATGAAGTCGATTCGAATTTCTCAATTGCTGCAAATCTTTGCCGCATTGTTTTTGGTATTAATCGCAGTGCAGAGTGTACTCATGCTGAAGCAGGGCAAAACCCTGCGTGAGGATCTGCTGTACAACTCTGAAATACTGATTCCAACCGTGCAGCTGGTTAACGATGCCCGTTTCCATGCGGTGCAGGTACAGCAATGGCTGACAGACATCAGCGCGACCCGCGGCCAGAATGGCCTTGACGATGGCTTTGATGAAGCTGCGCAGTCGGCGGAGGGCTTCCGCCAGACCATAAATCGCTTAATCCAGCTGAACCCGGAAAACCAATCTGCATATCGGGCATTGTTGCCTGCATTTGATGCCTATTACCAGGAAGGCATCACCATGGCCAATGCCTATATTGAAGGCGGCCCGGCGCAGGGTAATACCATGATGGCGAGTTTTGATACCCGCGTTGTTGTCATCAACGACGCGCTGGAAGGTTTGTTCGAGGCGCTGCAAAGCAGCATTCAGACGGATATAGACCATGAGCTCAGCGATATTGCCCTGAGCAATACGCTGGTATACCTGTTTGCGGCATGCTTCCTGATTATGCTGGTGCTGCTGCTAGTGGTGGGGCAAACCCGAATCGTCGCCCCTGCACGTTACCTGTCGGTCGAGCTGCAGGCTATCGCAGCGGGCGATTTCTCCCGCAAGGTACAGACCAGCAATGATGACGAGTTCGGCCAGATATCCCATGCCGCAGCCGATATTGTCAATCAACTGGGCGAGTCACTGAGGGCTATCACCTCTGCCGGAATGCAGGTTTCAGCCTATGCTCACGCACTGACCTACGTGACGGACGATGTTCAGCAGCAATCGGTTAAACAGTCTGAAGGAACCGATGTCGTCATCAGCTCAATAGACCACCTCACCGCTTTAGGCCAGAGTGTTGCGGTTGAAACGACCCAAGCGTCTGAGGTTTCCAGCGAAGTAAAAGTACAGGCGGAAAAGGGTGACAAGCTTCTGGAAAGCTCGCTAGTGTCTGCGCAAGAGCTGGCTGAACGGATGGACAGCGCCAAGAGCACCGTCAATGAGCTGGCCGAAAGCAGTAACAAAATCAGTGATGTTATCTCTGTGATTCAGAGTATTGCCGAGCAAACCAACCTGCTGGCGCTGAATGCGGCCATTGAAGCGGCCCGGGCCGGTGAGCAGGGCAGGGGCTTCGCCGTGGTTGCCGATGAGGTAAGAACGCTGGCATCGCGCACTCAGGATTCTGTCAGCCAGATTGAATCGATGATTCAGGATTTACAGAACAAGGCGAACGAAACCGTTCAGCTGATCAGCAGAAACCAGGAGCAGGCAGCACAGAATGCCCAGGCCGGTCAGGATGCCAGTGAATCGCTGCGGCTTATTTTCTCTTCAATTGATGAGCTGGATCGCATGAATCAAAACATTAAATCGGCGACCGAGTCACAGGCCGGCAGCCTGCAGGAAGTGATTAACGTGGTGGCGGAATCTAAATCGTTGTCCGAGCGCTTTAAGCGTAATTCCGAGCAGTCTGACCGGTTCAGCAAAGAACTGTCGGCTCAGGCAAAAGCCTTCAGTGATCTGGCCTCTCGGCTGAGCGTCTATTGAGCGGCCAGTCGTAGTGTTATCTGCTTAATTGCCGGGCCTTGCATCTGTAAGGCCTGCGCGTTATCTGGCATCATAGCCGTCCCGAAAATAAAACAGACCGATCAGGACGCACAATGCTCAGTAGAAAGCTGCTATATCTGTATTCTCTTATTGTCTTTGCCCCCAGCGTGATTTTGTTTTTGACTGGCTGCGGCGTTATCTATGATGAAGCCTATGAGCAGTTTGGCCTGATTGCGGGAAATAAAGCCGCGCTGGTTCTGCAGGCGTTCGGTCTGTTCATTGGCTTGTTTGCCTCTTTTATGCTCACCTGTGATCTGGCTGGCAATCCGCTGGGCAGAATTCCATTGTCTTATAAGCGTTCGATTATGGTCGTGGGTGTGGTCTCCGGCTTTTTCATGAACCGCTGGATCGGGCCTTCAACGATGTTCTGGATTCCCCAGCTGATTGGCTCGATTGTTTTGATTGTGATGTCGTTTATTATTCCCGTCACCTTTAAGCCGAAGAAGCTCTGAGCTTTTTAGGTACAGAATGAATGGCAGCTAAGGCTGCCTTTTTTGTATCTCTTTACCGGTACTTGCTGCTTTGTGCCGTCAGGGTCATTATGCGACTGCCGGTAGTTAAGAAGCGGATTTGGCCTTGCGGATGAATTCATATATCTGTTCGGCGCTTTGGGGTTTGCTGAACCAGTAGCCCTGGCCAAAGGCGCATCCGGATTCCAGCAGCGTGCTATTCTGCTCGATGGTTTCAATGCCTTCGGCCACAACCTCCAGCCCCAGCGCCTTGCCCATCGAGATCACGGCTCTGGAAATGGCCAGGTCGTCCTGATCGCCGGGTATGTCCTTCACGAACGAACGGTCAAGCTTGAGTTTATCGATCGGCAGCTTCTTCAGGTACTCCAGCGAGGAATAGCCAGTACCGAAATCGTCAATAGCAATTTTAACGCCCAGCTTTCGCAGCCGGTTCAGTTGGCTAATGCCGGCATCGATGCGGTTCATCACAACAGACTCGGTCACCTCCAGTTCCAGGCAGGATGGTTGCAGGCCGGTTTTTACCAGCACCTTCTTCACCAGCTCATCAAAATTATTTTCATGCAGTTGTATACCGGAAATATTGACCGATATGCGCCCAAAATCGATGCCTTTGCGTGCCCAGTCTGCGCCCTGTTGGCAGGCGGTTTCCAGCACCCAGCGACCGACCTCGCGGATCTTACCGTTCTGTTCAGCCACCGGAATAAACTGTGAGGGCGGAATATCACCCAGAGCCGGGTTGTGCCAGCGTATCAGTGCTTCCAAACCGATAATCCGTTTGCTGCTGAGCTCGTACTGAGGCTGGTAGGCCAGACTGAATTCGTTTTTCTTCGCTGCGCGTTGCAGTGCAATCTCCAGCCGGATGCGTTTTTCGGTCAGCCGAATGTCACTCTTGTCGAAGAAGCGGAAGGTGTTTCGGCCTTCATTCTTTGCCAGGTACATGGCGCTGTCTGCCGAGCGCAACAGCTCGGAGGTGTTGCTGCCGTCGTCGGGGTAAACGCTGATGCCAATGCTGGCCGTCTGGTTGTAAGGCCGATTTTCGATATTGAAGGGGATCTCAAAAGTAGCCATGAGCTTGTTGACGATGGTTTGCACTTCTTCACGACTGCTGATGTGTTGAATCAACATTACAAACTCATCGCTGCTGATGCGTGCAACCGTATCGACAGCGCGCAGGGTTGCTTTCAGCCGCTTACTGATTTGCCGCAGCAGCTCGTCACCGGCGGCGTGGCCAAAGCTTTCGTTGATGCTTTTAAAACGGTCGAGGTCGAGAAATATAATCGCCAGCTGCAGGTTATTGATTTGTGAGTGAAGGATGGCCTGATCCAGGCGGTCGGTCAGATGAATCCGGTTGGGTAAATCCGTAACCTGGTCGAAATAGGCCAGCTTATCGAGACGCTTTTCGGTCATCTTTAGCTGGCTGATGTCTGAAAAGATGGCGATATAGTTGGTGACCCGGTTGTGTTCGTCCCTGATGCTGTTAATGGTCAACAGTTCAGGGTAGAGCGCTCCGCTTTTTCGACGGTTCCAAATCTCTCCGCGCCAGTAGCCGGAAGCTTTCAGCTGCGCCCACATTTTTTTATAGAAAGATTCATCATGCTGGCCGGACTGCAAAAAATTCGGGTTTCTGCCAAGGGCTTCTTCTTTGCTGTAACCCGTTAACCGCTCGAACGATGTGTTGGCGTCGATGATGTTTGCGTTGGCATCGGTAATCACAATGCCTTCGGAGGTATAGGCGAAGACCGCACCGGCGAGCAGGTTTTCGCGCATCGCCTGACTGCTTTCGGCTTTTTTTCGCAGCTCGGTTTCGTGGCTAAGTTGGCGGGTTAAGTTTTTGAGTGTGCGCCGCTGTGCCATGTGCCAGGCAATAGAAATTGCAGCGAGCGCCGATAATAAAAGAACAGATAAAATGATCGTTATTTTGCTGAAGCCGTTGCTCTGCTGCCACTGCATTACCGGGTTAACTTGCGCCATCAGTTTGGCGGGAAAAACAAATCCAAGCAGCAGTAAACTGCGAAATACAGCTAAAGCAATGGCATTCATATTAGTCTTATTTAAAATAATTCAAGTCTTTGAATCGCCATTTAAACCTAGGGAAGATAGTTGCCGTTGTCAATTATATGATCAGGTAAGAATCAGCGCGCCCAAGCCCAGAAATGCCACGAAGCCGACGATGTCGGTCACGGTTGTTAAAATAACTGAGCCGGATAACGCCGGGTCTAGTTTCAGTTTATCCAGCGCGACCGGTATCAGCACGCCAACAAAGGCAGCCGAGACAATATTCATTAAAATGGCCAGAGAGATCACCAGGCCGATCAATGGGCTGCTAAACCAGAAGGCCACGACAATGCCGATTACCAGCGCCCAGATCACACCATTTAAACCGCCGACACGAACCTCTTTGGAAAGCAGCGCCTTACGGTTGGCAGTACTGACCTGGCCAAGCGCTAAGCCACGAATCACCAGCGTGAGTGTTTGGCTTCCGGCAATGCCACCCATACTGGCGACGATGGGCATTAATACCGCCAGGGTGACCACCTGCTGCAGCGTCGCTTCAAACAGGCCAATAAACCACGAAGCAGCAAAGGCCGTTAATAAATTAATACCCAGCCAAACCGCCCGGTTTTTTGCACTGCTGATGACCGGCGAGAATAAGTCTTCGTCTTCATCCATACCGGCGCTGGCCATCATTTTTCGTTCATAGTCTTCGTTGACAATCTCGCTGGCGGTGCCGATATCCAAGCGGCCAATCAGTACACCTTTGGCGTTAATAACCGGCAGCGCTGAAAAGCCGCTCTTCTGTACTTTCAATGCGGAGTCGAAGGCATCATCCTCTGCGGTGATGGTGGCGAAATCATCCTCATCGAGGTCTGAAAGCGGCACGTGATCCGGCGCACCAATCACTGCAGAAACACGCACCGCGGCGATGAAGTGGCCCAGCCGGTCGACCAGAAAAACCGCGTCGATGTACTTGGCAATATCGCGTCGTAACAGGCGCAGGGCATCCCGCACCTTTGCATTTTGTGGCAGCGTCAGAAAGCCCTGATTGATCCAGCGGCCGGCATGTTCGTCGGCATACTGCTGGGTAACCTCGAAAAACTTCTGCTGTTTGGAATCCATTGCCTGCAGTGCGCGGGCAACGATTCGTGTAGGCAGGGATTCTGACAGCTCGACCAGTTCATCCGGCTCGATGTTTTCGAACAGTGCATCGAGATCGTTCAGCGACATTTCTTCGAGCAGGCTTTCCCGCGGGTCGCGACGCATAACCACCAGAACATCGATGCGTTTGTCGACAGGAATGCTGTTCCAGGTTTCAAGTCGCTGTTCCAGCGGCAAGGATTCGAGCAGGAGCGCTACGTCTTCAAAGTCACGCTGCACCAGCATTTTACCAATGAGGATTTCCTGATCCGGAAGGGTTGCGTCAGTGACTTCATTGATCAGGCTGGATAAATCGTCGGCCATACGTGAAGCTCCTGTGGTTCTGGCAAAGTGACTTAATAGAAATGTTAGCAGCAGCGACGAGAGTTGTACTGCTGTTTTTACGGCGGGCTATTATAGCGAAGCCGGGTTAATAGCATAGGCGCGGGGGAACAGTAATTAGTATCAGCTGTGTAAGTTTAGCGGGCCTTACCGTACTGAATTACTCCAACCAATTTTTCAGCGTTTTAGCGAGCTGCTCACGGCGCAGCGGCTTCGGCAGGTAGTCACTCATACCGGCTTGTATGCAGCGTTCTTTATCTTCTTCCAAGACATTGGCGGTCATCGCGATAATGATGATGTCTTTGTACTTATCGCCTGCGTCACCGCGCCGGATCAGGCGTGCCGCTTCAAAGCCATCAATAACCGGCATCTGGCAATCCATGACCACCAGATCGAAGGTTTCGGTGTCATTCTTTAACGCATCGATTGCCTGTTGCCCGTCGGCTTTTATCACGGTGGTGAGCCCCAGTGATTCAATAAATTTCTTCGAGATCATCTGGTTGACCAGGTTGTCTTCAACCAACAGTACGCGGTAGCTTCTGCTGAAGGCAGAATCCTGACGAAGCTGATGAATCAGTTTATCGGTAATGACCCTGGTTGAGGCTTCTTCTTTATTCCACAGAAGGTTCAGTGCGTCGGCCAGGTTGTGTGCCTTGACCGGTTTGGAGAAGTAACCACTGAAACCGGCCCGCTTAATGGCTTTGGAAGCCGGCTGGTTCCGGAAGGAGGTCATCAGCAGCATCGGCAGGCTGTTCGTTTTGTCGAGACCTTTCAGTTTTCGGCCCAGTTCCATACCACTCATGCCGGGCATATCGGAATCAATAATGGCGCCGTCAAATTCGTTCTCTGCCTGTTGCTGCATAAAGCTCAGGGCATCGCTGCCGCTTTCAAAACTGACAATCTGAATGCCCCAATGCTTTAGCAGTTTGCAGATGATGTTTCGGGAAAGCGTATTATCATCGACCAACAGCACTTTTTTGCTTTGGAGGTTGTGGCTTTCAATCAGCGGCGCAACCAGCTTGCTCGGCTTCACCTGAACATAGAAGTTGAAGGAGCTGCCTTTGCCCGGTTCACTGCGCAGGCTGATATGACCTTTCATGTTCTCAACCAGCTGCTTGACGATGGCCAGCCCCAGGCCGGTGCCTTTTATTGACTCATTGGATTTCGAATCAACCTGGGTGAAAGGCTCAAAGAGCGTTTGCTGGTATTCCTTGGGAATGCCACGCCCACTGTCGGTAACGGTGATTTCCAGCCGGGTTGTGATCGGTGTGCTCCTGTGCAGTTCGGCCTTAACCAGAATGTCGCCCTGCTGGGTAAACTTGATGGCGTTGCCAACCAGGTTGGTGAGTATCTGCCGCAACCGGCCGGGGTCGCCCATGATCATGCAGTGTTCAAGCTGCGACATGTCGAGCACCAGTTCCAGCCCCTTATTGTGCGCAAGGTGGGCCATGGAATCGATGAAGTTTTCGAGCATTTCGCAGAGGTTAAAATCGACACTTTCAATCGACGCCTTGCCGGCTTCCAGCTTGGAGAAGTCGAGAATGTCGTTGATGATATGCAGCAGTGATTCAGCACTGCCCTGCGCAATGCGTACATAGTTCAGCTGCTCTGCGGTCAGCGGGGTATCACTGAGAATACCAAGCATGCCGGTGACACCATTCATCGGCGTTCTTATTTCGTGGCTCATGCTGGCAAGAAAGGCCGACTTAAGCTGAGCGGATTCCTCGGCGCGCTTTTTGGCGTCAATCAGCAGCTTGGACGTCATCTGCTGCTGAGTCACATCCTTCAGAATGCACAGGTAAAAATGGGTTCTGGCAGAGCTGTGAACAGGGATTGGGCTGAAGTTGAATTCAATATGGCCATTGATGCCATGGATAAACCGGATATTGATGATTTCAATCGTGGACTGATTTTGTTCAATGGCCTTTTTGATACGCACCAGAGAATCTTCAGGAAACAACCTGGAGTCGTACAGGTTGATGTCTCTATTCGCCAACAGTTCTTTGCGGATACCGGTAAGCTTATGGAACGACGAGTTGGTATAGCGAATGCGCGCAGTATTGATGTCTGTTTCCAGAATCATGACACCGGAATCCGCACCGTCGATCGCCGCTTCTTTCAGTTTGTTTTCAGTGGTCAGCTCGCTCGATTCGGTGACATCCTGACCCACAAAGATAGCCCCGATGACTCGCCCCTGTTCATCATTCAGCGGGTTGCGCTTCCAGTTCACGATGAAGCGTTTCTGTACGAAGATGCCACTGGTGTATTCGCGCTCAAAAGGCTCTAGCGACACATTCATGTTTAACAGGTCGAGCGGGTCCTCTTCGTTCTGAAACAGAAAGGACATGATGTCGGGGTTAACAAATTCTTTGTCGGTGAAGAAATCATCAAATGCCTTGTTGCTCAGTATCGGGTTGCCATCCAGATCAAATACCACCAACAGGTCATTGAGCGAGTTCATCAGGGCCGAAACCCGCTCCTTCGATAGGTTGCTGGCAACCAGGTTATTGAGCAGTTTTTGGAATTTGGTTCTCAGATGCTGGATCTCTTTGATGCCAAAGACCTGATGGTTCAGAGCCCCCAGTTCCTGATGCTTTTCCAGGTGCTCTACGGAGCGAATAAATTCACCGATGATTCTTTCTGAAATGCTTCCGGCAACACTGGCGCAGATGATGCCACTGACGAAGATGACCGCGGTTGCCAGCAGCAGAAAGAAGTAAAACTCGCCCAGCTCGCGCGAGAGCAGAGACCTGTCTTCAAGGCTGAGAATAGTAAAGCCGTCGTGGCTGGCTGACTTTACCGAGCGCCATCGGGGGTTGAGCACACTGCTGAGCGTATTCAGCGGCGGGAACCACTGCTCGTTGGAGCTGTAAAGAATGTTGTTCTGCTCATCGAGAATCAGCACGGCAGCCTCATCAAAGCTGAAGCTGAACCAGGGGCCCAGATGGTTTAACTCTGAGATGACCACTCCGCGCATCTGATCGTCGATGATGATCGGCGCTGCGGCGATGATGCCTTCAACCGAGACCGATACCGCCGGCTTCTGGTGGCTGACCACCTGAACAAACCACGGCTCATCGGTGACCGGGTTGTAGTAGCGAACGTTCAGCGTGCGGTTGGTGGAGAATAGCCGCCCGTCAGAATGGTAGGCGCTGATGGCCGTCTGGAATGAACGGTTGATATCAACTGAAGCCAGGTAAGAATTCAAATAGAAGCGGGAGAGGCCGTTAGGGTCATCAATGGCCTGAGTAATCAGCGGCGTATTGGCGATGGCCTGTACGTGCTCAAGCTCCATGCTCACGGCTGCATCAAAGGATTCAATCACCGCTTCGACCCGCTCCTGGTGCCGGTCCTGCATATTCCGGTCGACCATCCACCAGATGCCGGAGCTCAATACAATAAGGGTTGCCGTTGCAATCGACAGAATGGTCGGCAACGTCTTATTGAGTATGAACTGGGTATAGCGGTTTTGTTGAGCCACGGATAGCTTAAGCCTGCTTATAAGTGTGATCGCTGTAACACAGCTAGCTTAGCACTTTAGCGGCTTATTTTATGGAATAGTGTGCAAAAAAGCGCTATTTGAAGCGCACATTTGTATTCTGTACCGGCATAACCGTGAGCGTGCCGGTAACCGGGTGTGGCGCAACAATGACCTGTTGATGGTAATGCTCAGCTATGCGAGCCTCGGTCAGCACCTGTTCCGGCTTGCCACTGGCAATCAGCCGGCCGCCGGCAATGAACAGCAGGCGCTCGCAGAAGGTCGCTGCGGTGGTCAGGTTGTGCAGTGCGATCAGCGCCGAGTTTGCCTTAGCACAGTGGCTTTTCAGTCGCTGCATCAGCCAGGTTTCGTGGCCGATATCAAGATTGGATGAAGGTTCATCGAGCAGCAGCAGCGGGGTTTGCTGCATCAATACCCGGGCAAAATGCACCAGCTGGCGCTCCCCGCCAGAAAGCTCGGTGATTTTCCGCTGCAGTAACGGCTCTATCTGCAGCTCCCTTGCGATGACGGTGATCTGCTGGTTAAGCAGCTGCGGGCTGAGTGGTGTGATTTGCCGCCGGTTTTCAGCCCCGAGCGCGATCACTTCGGCGGCAGAAAACGGGAATGAGGCTTCCGGGTGTTGCGCCATGTAGGCAACCTCCAGCGCCCGCTGCTGATGTGTGAGCTCATGCAGGGCTTTGCCGTTGTAACGGATCTGGCCGTCGCTGGCAGGCAGGAAGTCGATCAGGCACTTCAGCAGGGTACTCTTGCCAGCACCGTTCGGGCCGATAATACCCACCAGTTCACCGGGTTGAATCTCAACGTTGATGTCATCAAGCAGTTGCCGGCTGTGCAGCCTGTAGCTTAGCCCGGAAACGTGCAGCAGCGATGGCTGGCTCATAGGGTCGCCCCCTGTTTCTGAATGCGGGCGATCAGATAAATAAAGTAACTGCCGCCGATAACCGAGGTGATGATGCCAACCTTGATTTCATGCGGCGCCAACAGGCAGCGACCGAGCAGATCGGCCAGCAGGACAAAACAGCTGCCGGTGATGGCGGCGATTGGCAACAGCTTGCGGTGATCCGGGCCGATAATCAGCCGCACCAGGTGAGGCACCATCAGGCCAATAAAGCCAATCGGGCCACCGATTGAAATCGCCAGCGCGGTCAGGCTGGCACTGAGTAACAGCGTTTTTTGCCGGTGCTGTTTAACGTTCAGACCCATCCCGTGAGCATTCTCTTCGCCCAGCGTGATCAGGTTCAGGGCTGTTGACTGCCTCAGGCTGATCAGACCAATGACCAGTAAAAAGGGCGCCGGCCACAGCACATGAGGCCACAAACGGCCTTCAAGGCCGCCCATGGTCCAGAAAATAAACTGGCTGATCTCATATTGTCGCGCCATCAGCAGCGTTGCCGAAACTGCGCCGTTCAGCAGGCTGGACAGCGCAAGACCGGTCAAAATCAGAAACAGAAGCTGCCGTTGCGAAGCGGTGCGCAGGGCGATCAGATAAACCAGGCCTGCTGTAAGCAGTGCGCCGGTTATCGAGAACAGGGGGATCATCAGCGGGTGTATCAATGACATGCCGGTGGTGATGGCGATAACCGCCCCCAGGCTCGAGCCGGCGCTGACCCCGAGTATATCCGGGCTGGCCAGTGGGTTTCTGAACAGGCCCTGCATGCAAGCGCCGGCTAATGCTAAAGCGGCACCGGTGAGCATGGCGGCTATGGCTCTGGGCAAACGGATATGCACCAGAATGGCTGCAGTCTTCGGATAGGCCTGTTGCGCCTGTTCAAAGGAACCGCTCAGTGTCAGCTTCAATACCTGAAGGATTTCTGCGACCGGCAGCTGAATAGCGCCGAACGACAGGTAGGCCAGTAACAGCAGCAGTACCGCAAAAATACCGAGGCTTAAGCGGATACTGCGGGGAAGACGGTCGACGTTGAGCATGTCAGTGGGCTATATCCTGATAAACCGTTTCGGTAACGAAGCGAATGGTTTGTACCAGGTACTGACTGTAGGTGCCCCGCAGGTTTTCCGGCACCGGGTAAACGCGGCCATGCCTGATCGCCGGGACCGATGCCAATGCCGGGTCGTTCACGACCTGATCGTAGAAGGCTTGCGCACTGTTGTGCTCACCATAGATCCAGCCCGGCAGGAACAAAACGTCCGGGTTGACCGCCACAATCAGCTCTTTGGACAGCGCAACCTGGCCAAAGGCACCCGCTTCAAAGCCGGCTGCACCATTAATCAGGCCCGAGTTATCCAGAACCGCTTGCCAGGTGGTGTTCTTGCCGTTGGCCGTGCCCCAGCTGTTGTAATCAAGTGCGACCCAACCCTGCTGCAGAATCTGTTCTTTCAGGGGGGCCAGGCTTGCCAGCTCCAGGTTCATCTGCTCGATCAGGGCGTCGGCCTCATCGGCTAGGTTAAGCAGCTCCCCGAGTGTGCGGATTTTTTGCTGGATGTCGGCCAGCGTGAAGGGGGTATTGATCAGGTAGACCGGAACCCCCACTGCGCGCAGCTGCCGAATTTTATCCGACTCGCTCCAATTGGCGGCAAACAGGATATCCGGGGCGTTTGCCAGAATGGCTTCTACGTTTAAATCCAGCTGTTGAACCGCAGGAGGCACCTTATCGGCAATATTGGAGAAGGTTTCGTCCGTGGCAATGTGGGTAATGCTCGACAGCTGTTCAGGCGCTACCAGATTCAGCAGCAGCTCATCGGTAAACAGGGTTTTGGATGAGATCTTTGCCGGTTGGGTCGTCAGCGTGATGCGGTTTCCCTGATCATCGGTCACCGTTAACGGGTATTGGGTTTCCGCCTGGCTGAATACGGCCAGTACCGTAAAGAGGAAAGTAGAAATTAAAGGCTTAATAGCGTCAGACACCGATGGTCTCCTGTAGGTCGCGTACAGTATAAAATTCGTTCTCGTCTCCTGGCTTAAAGCGTTAAACCGACAGGCTTGCTTATTACAGTGGCGCGTCCGCTGCGGGCTTTCACCGCATTCCGTTTGAACGAGCGGCGATTGGACAGGTAAATGCCCTGTAAGTCAATGCATTCAGGGCCTCGTCAATTTGCACCAAGATGATCCAATTCCGGGTTGCTGTGATATGATGCGCCGTCTTGAAATAAGCACCCTCTGATATCGACATTTAAAGGTTTACATTCATGCCCATCTCGGCGGAAGCACTCGCTGTTCAGAAACGATTAATTGAGCTTGGTCTGGAAACGCCCATGGTTGAGCAAACCCTTTCCGAAGCTGAGCAGAAATCACGCATTGAAGTTTTAATGAAAGAAGTCATGCAGGTTCTGGCGTTGGATTTATCCGACGACAGCCTAGCGGAAACGCCGGAGCGCATGGCGAAGATGTATGTCAGCGAGATATTCTCTGGCCTGAACTATGAAAACTTCCCCAAGATTACGCTGATCGAGAACAAGATGGGCGTGCGCGAGATGATCCGTGTGAAGGATATCTGCCTGACCAGTACCTGCGAACACCATTTTGTCACCATTGATGGTACCGCCGATGTCGCCTACATCCCGAAAGACCGCATTATCGGCCTTTCTAAAATCAACCGGATTGTCGGCTTTTTTGCTCAGCGCCCGCAGGTGCAGGAACGGCTTAATCAGCAGGTGCTGATTGCTCTGCAAACTCTGCTGGGTACCGATGATGTCGCGGTGAAGATGAATGCGACACACTATTGCGTGAAGGCGCGCGGCGTGATGGACAGCACCTCGTCGACAGAAACACTCTCACTGGGTGGCAAGTTTCTGAGCGACCGTGATCTGCGCAGGGATTTTGTCCGCTAAACGCGACCGCTATTCAACCTTGAGGTGGCTGGTATCTACGCTGACTGGCGCGGGTTTGTCATCGAGCACCTCAATTTCTGCCCCGGCCGGGGCCAGTGACAGCGCATCGACATTAATGATGGGTGCGGGCTCGTCAAACTTCAGTTCATTGCCAAGCAGGTCTGTGCCGGTATCGGCCAGACTCAGGTTGCCGGTGTCTATTTCTGCAACCGGCAGCTCGGTGATTTCAACGAGCTGTTCGCCCGGTGCGGCGACCGCCCACTGAGGGATACTTTCGGGTTGCTGCAGGTCAGGCTGATGGTGCTCCACCAGTGCGTCGGCATTTTCACCGGCCACGGCATTGAGGGTTGTGCTTATTCCGCTTGTTGGGCTGGCAGCCTGAGGCTTAGCAGCGGGTTGTGCTGGCGCAGACGCTGTTACGTTCGGTTCAGATTCGGCCCTGGTTTTGGCTGTGGCCATTGCCGGCTTGTGCACGCGCACCGTCAGCTTTGCGCCGGCCTGTTTGAACGCCTTTTGGTACTTAATGGCGGTGGCCTTATCGACCTTGAGCTTGACAGGCTGATCCGGACCGGAAAACAGCGCATCAATATAGACGCTGCTGGCTTTGAACATTGCCTGTAAATCCGCCTTCACAAAATCGATGAAGTGGCCTTCGAGAAGCTCGCCGCTGAAAGTCAGGTCGTAATATTGTTCTGCCATAATCCCGCTTGCTGATCGCTTTTGGTACAGTATAGCAGCGAAGCTTACCAGCAGATCTGATAAGCTGGAACACCCTTTTCGGTAAGGTGAGCGGTGAGTTTGAACGTTTTTCTGTTGATTGCATTGCTGATTGGAACACAGATCGGCCTTTCAGATGTATTGATTCTGCCAACACTGGCTGTCGAGCACGGTGAGGGCTCGTTTCTTGCCGCATACGCATTTTTCAAACTTTTCTTTATTCTGCCGGTGCTGCAGGCCGAGCTGGTGGCCGGACGCCTGTACCGCACAACGCCCTATGAATTCAGTTTTGTTATCGGTAAGCGCTTCTGGGCTCAGGCTTTGTTCTGCATCCTCATGCTGGCGTTGATTCTGACCCTGTCGATGAACCTGTTTAACACCTCGTGGGCACTGATCTTTGGTCTCGATGGCTTGAATGGCGACTTACTGTTGCTGCGCCCGCTGGATCAGAACCTTTACTGGTTTGAACAAAGCCAGAATACCCGGCGCATCATGAGCTTTGTACTGGCGCAGGGGATCTTTCTGATGATTCTCGGCGGCCTCGCCTGGCGCGGTATTGCGACCATCTTCCTGATCATGATGCCGGTTGTTCTGGGCTTTATTCTCTGGCACCTGCCGGGCACGGTGGAGATGCTGATGGGCATGTCGTGGCAGATGATTTCCTTTGAAGACATGATGGCGGCAATGCAGCATGCACTCACCTCATCCATGGCCGGGTTGTTTATCTGGTATGTGTTGGGCACCAAGGTGTCCGATCAGATCCCGACCGGTCGGGTGATCATTCTGGTGCAACTGATCGACGTACTGTTGGGTGTGGCGATGTTGTCTATCTCCTGGGATTGGATCAGCTCGTATGGCGTAGAGGTAACCGAGGCCGGTACCGTTCTGCGCGCATTAACGGCCAGCCTGGAATTGTTGCCGGTGTTGCAAACGGACATGGCCAGTTGGCTGGCAGGCCTGACGATCATCGGCATCCTCAGCAGCCTGCCATTGCTGCTGCTGGTGGCGCAGCAGATTCATGTCGTGCACAACCCCTGGTTGCTGGGCCTAACTGTGATTCTGGTGGTGATTACCAGCGGCGGGCTGGTTCTGTCGCACGATACCTTCTCGCCGGTTACCTGGTATGACAAGACGCTGTATGTCGTAGTGCAGCAGTTAGGACAGGGTATTTTAGTACCATTGCTGTCCGCTAGTATCTGCATCTGGATTGGCTGGGTGGTGTGGCCCAACCGGGTTTTACGGCAGATTAATCCGCATGGCGGTTTCCGTTATTTCCTCTGGCGGGTGGTTTTGCGGTTTGTTGTGCCGATGGTGCTTGGGTTAGTATTCGCGCGCGCCACCGCCAGCCTGATTCCTTTGAACTATCCTCTGGTGGCCCTGGGCGTTGTAGTGTTATTGGTCTTGATCCAATTATTTCGTTTGCTTAAATCGAGAGCTGTATTGCCCGGAATATGATAGAAATCCACAGAAATGCACTGGTGCTGGCACCTGCTGAGCACCTTTATAACCTGATTAACGATATTGAATCTTACCCGCTGTTTTTGGACGGTGTGAAGGCGGCTTATGTTTTGGAACAGAGTGAGCAGCACATGCTGGGTAAGCTGGTGATTGCCAAAGCCGGGGTTGAAAAGGTTCTGGTCACCCGCAATCAGTTGGTTCACCCTTCGAGTATTGAGATGAACCTGGAGGAAGGGCCGCTGGATTACCTGAACGGTACCTGGTCTATCAAGGCTTTGGGTGATGCGGGTTGTAAGGTCAGCCTGGATTTGAGGTTTCACGCCAAAAAAAGCATTAAAGGGATGGCATTTAGCGTCATGTTTAAAAAAATAGCCGACCAGATGGTCGCCTCTTTTGTTGCCCGAGCGCAGGCGGATTATTCCGTCGGAAAGATATAGGAACAAAAATGATAAAAGTAGAAGTTGCCTACGCTACTGCGGAAAAGCAGTTGATTGTTGAAGTGGAAGTTGAACCGGGGACTAACATGAGAGATGCGGCCCTCTGTTCCGGTTTGGAAAACGAGTTCAAAGGTCTGAATATTGCGGAATCGCCAATGGGGATCTTTGGTCGTAAGGTGCCTAAGCCGGAAAAAGAAATTGTTCGCGAAGGCGACCGGATAGAAATTTACCGGCCACTGCTGGCGGACCCTAAAAAGGCCCGCGCAAACAGGGCTGCGAAGGCTAAGAAGTAAGCCGTTATTCGACGATAAGGTTGTCGCTGGTGTTTATGTTGCTGACCAGGCCGTCTGCAAACTCAATAACCAGGCTGGCGTAGCCGTTGTCCTCAGAAAAGGTGGTGTATATCCAGCGGTGTTCAGGGTCTAGGCCGGAGAGCATCGGTGTACCCAGAATGAAAGCAACCTGTTCCTTTGTTAGACCAATTTCTATTTGTTCAAGTTGGTCGCTCTTAACAGAATTACCCTGGCCAAGCTCTGCTTCATAAGGTTTTAGCAGCCCACATGCAGATAAGGCTAATGTGAAAGAGCAAAGGAGCACATATTTTGATAATCTAAACAGCAATGAATTAACCCTTATTGTTGGCACGTATGTTCGGTTCGAGCATTGTACACAGTTATTCGGAGACGAGAAGGTGGCTACACAGAATCAGGAATTAAAAAAAGCAGGCCTTAAAGTAACTTTACCTAGGGTAAAGATTTTACAGATGTTTGAGTCCAATGAAGCCGGTCATCTGAGTGCTGAGGATATCTACAGAACGTTGCAGGAAGCCGGGGAAGACGTTGGCCTGGCGACTGTCTATCGTGTTCTAACTCAGTTTGAGGCGGCCGGACTCATTTCAAAGCATAACTTCGACGGTAATCACGCAATATATGAACTGGCCTCAGATGATCATCACGATCACATGGTCAATGTCGAAACCGGGGATGTCATTGAATTTGTCGATCCGGTGATTGAAGAGCGGCAACACCAGATAGCGGAAGAACACGGCCTGGAAATTATTGAACACAGTCTGGTTATTTACGCCAAGCCCAAAAGCGGGAAGTAAATTATTCCGCTCATTTCAAATGAAAACCGGCACAGGCCGGTTTTTTTGTCAGTGCTGCCTTTGTTGTCTGGCCAGCATTTCTTCAGCGTGAGCCCTGGTTTGTGCCGTTATATCGATGCCGCCCAGCATACGTGCGATCTCGTCGACGCGTTGCCCGTCGTTCAGGTGACGAATATCGGTCGTTGTTCTTTCTTTTTCGTGTAGCTTTTGCACCACGCAGTGGTTATGGCCCACCGCGGCAACCTGCGGCAAGTGAGTTACGCATATCACTTGACCACGGCTGCCGACACTGCGCAGCATGTGCCCGACAATCTCAGCTGTGGCACCGCTGATACCAACATCAACCTCATCAAATACCAGTGTCGGAATGGTGGAGTGTTCGGCACAAACCACCTGTACAGCCAGAGAAACACGCGACAGCTCACCGCCGGAGGCTACCTTTGCCAGGGGCTGCAAAGGTTGGCCTGGGTTCAGGCTGATATAGAATTCTACCTGATCTGCACCGGTATGGCTGAGTGCGGCCTGCTCCTTGAATTTGACCTCAAAACGGGCGCCGGGCATCGCCAGCTGGGCAAGCTTATCGATGATTTCGGCTTCAAATGCTTTAGCGGCCTTTTTGCGCTGTTTCGTCAGTTGCGCGGTAATTTTCAGCAGGGTTTGTTTACGCTTTTCAACCTCAGCCTCCAGCTCCGGCAACGAATCAGAGTTGGCACTGGTCGCATCGAGCTCGGCCAGTAGCTGCTGGTGGTGAGCGTACAGATCATTGGAGTGCACCTGATGTTTGCGGGCCAGCGTGTGGATGCTGTCCAGGCGGCTCTCCAGATTGTGCTTTTGTTCTTCATCGATATCAAAGCTGTCGATGTAATCGCCGAGGTCATGCAGGCATTCTTCCACCTGAATGACGGCGCTGTCGAGCAGGCCTTTAGCGCTGCTGAGCGGTGCGGCATTATCCGGTAGCCGGTTTAATGCGTTGGAGGCGGCCTTCAGTGCGGCCAGAATGCCATCATCGGCGTCGTTATCTATCCGGCTGATCGTACTGTAAGCACCTTCGAGCAGCGTGTGGCTCTGCTCCATGCGCTGGAAATCGCTCTCCAGCTGTTCCACTTCATTTGCTGTCAGATCCAGTTCATTGAGTTCTTCACACTGGTACTGCAACAGTTGGCGGTGGGCGCTGTTTTCTTCGACATTGGCTTTCAATTGGCTGTATTTGCGCTCCAGGCCCTGCCAGCTTAGCCAGGCATCCTTGGCTTTGCTCTTCTGGCTGTTGAGCAGGCCGTAATCATCGAGCAAGGTCAGGTGGGTGCTGCTGCGCATCAGCGACTGGTGGGCGTGCTGGCTGTGGATATCAATCAGCCGTTCGCCCAGTGTTTTAAGCTCAGCCAGCGGTACTGGCTGACCATTAATGTAGCCCCGTGAGCGCCCTTCGGCGGAAATCGTGCGCCTTAAAATGCAGTCGTGCCCTTCATCCAGATCACGCTCCACCAACCATTGCTGTGCTTCAGGGATGCGCTCAACGTTAAAGGAGGCAACAACCTCTGCGCGCTTTTCGCCATGGCGCACAATGCCGCTGTCGGCACGGTCGCCCAGTGCAAGGCTCAGACTGTTCAGCAGAATGGATTTACCGGCACCGGTTTCACCGGAAATAGAGGTCATGCCGGTCTGCCAGTCAATTTCAATGTTGTCTGCAATGGCGATGTTCCGGATAGTCAGATTCTGTAGCATGATGCTGCCGCTCACTTATTGGTCTGTATGAATGTACAGTATTTTTTTGTGTTTAAGCAAGTCGCCAATGATGAAATATTTGTTTCAAACTGCTTTCGATAAGCTGAGGGTCATTTATTGTTAAAAAAATGATCTGAATTGCCCCTGTTTACACTTGAAATGACTTTTTACACCCCCCATTAAATAGGCCGAAATAACCGAACATGAGTGTTGGAAAGGTAAATCATGACTCAGGAAGATAAGTCAGTAGACGATATCGAACAGGTTCAGCCTGAAGCGACCGAAGCAGAAGCCGTTGATGAAGCAACCGAAGCTGCTGTAGAGGTAGCAACCGAGGCGGATCTGGTTAAACAACTGCAAGAAGCCGAAGAACGAGCCAGTGCCGCTCAGGATCAGTACATTCGTGCAGAAGCCGAAATGGCAAACCTGCGCCGCCGCGTTGAAAAAGACGTGGAAAATGCGCATAAGTTCGGCCAGGAAAAGCTGTCGAAAGAGCTGCTGGGCATTGCTGATAACCTGGAGCGGGCGCTGCAGTCGACAGAATCCGACGCAGCCGACATCAATGCTATCCGTGAGGGTGTTGAATTAACACTTAAGGGGCTGGTTGACGTATTCGGCAAGTTTAACATTGTCGCCGTCGATCCGATTGGTGAGCCGTTTGATCCGCAGCTGCATCAGGCCATGTCGATGGTGGAAAATCCGGACGTAGAGCCAAATACAGTGATCGCTGTTATGCAGAAAGGCTATCAGTTGAACGGACGGTTAATTCGCCCGGCGATGGTGATGGTCAGTAAAGGCGGCCAGGCCGCAAACAAAATTGACGAACAGGCCTGATTTCAACTCATACAGGCTTGAAATTTGATCCGGCGAACAAATATAGCTGGACATAGAAGTTAGGATTAATTACGGAGTAAATAAGATGGGTAAGATTATTGGTATTGACCTTGGTACCACCAACTCATGTGTAGCTGTTCTTGAGGGTGACAAACCAAAGGTAATCGAAAATGCCGAAGGCGATCGTACAACGCCGTCCATCGTTGCGTTCACCGATGATAACGAAATTCTTGTTGGTCAGCCGGCCAAGCGTCAGGCAGTAACCAACCCGGAAAATACTTTATACGCTGTTAAGCGTCTGATCGGCCGTCGCTTCGAAGACGATGTTGTACAGAAAGATATAAACATGGTGCCTTACAAAATTGTTAAGGCAGACAATGGCGATGCATGGGTTGAAGTAAAAGGCGATAAGAAAGCGCCACCTCAGGTTTCTGCTGAAGTTCTGAAGAAGATGAAGAAAACAGCCGAAGAATACCTGGGTGAGAAGGTAACGGAAGCTGTGATTACGGTACCTGCTTACTTTAACGATGCTCAGCGTCAGGCGACCAAAGATGCCGGTAAGATCGCAGGTTTGGACGTTAAACGTATTATCAACGAGCCAACGGCTGCGGCACTGGCTTATGGTATGGATAAAAAACGTGGTGACAGCGTTGTTGCTGTATACGACTTAGGTGGTGGTACGTTCGATATCTCTATTATCGAAATTGCAGAAGTTGATGGCGAGCACCAGTTTGAAGTGTTAGCGACCAACGGCGACACCTTCCTGGGTGGTGAAGACTTCGACCTGCGCATGATTAACTACCTGGCCGAAACCTTTAAGAAAGAATCCGGTATCGATCTGAAAGGTGATGCGCTGGCAATGCAGCGTCTGAAAGAAGCAGGCGAGAAAGCGAAAGTTGAGCTGTCTTCAGCGGCACAGACCGACGTAAACCTGCCGTACATCACTGCAGATGCAACAGGTCCTAAGCACTTAAACGTAAAAGTGACCCGTGCCAAGCTGGAATCTCTGGTTGAAGATCTGGTTGAGCGTTCTCTGGAACCTGTGCGTATTGCACTGAAAGATGCCGGCCATGAAATCTCTGAGATTGACGAAGTGATTCTGGTGGGTGGTCAAACCCGTATGCCACTGGTTCAATCCAAGGTTGCTGAATTCTTTGGTAAAGAGCCTCGTAAAGACGTGAACCCGGACGAAGCGGTAGCGGTAGGTGCTGCTATTCAGGGTGCGGTTCTTTCTGGTGATGTTAAAGACGTACTGCTGCTTGACGTAACGCCGCTGACACTGGGTATTGAAACCATGGGTGGCGTCATGACGTCGCTGATCGACAAGAACACAACGATTCCGACCAAGAAATCTCAAGTGTTCTCTACAGCGGATGACAATCAGGGTGCTGTAACGATTCATGTTCTGCAGGGTGAGCGTAAAATGGCAGGCCAGAATAAGTCTCTGGGTCGTTTCGATCTGGCAGACATTCCGCCAGCACCACGCGGTGTGCCACAGATTGAAGTTAGCTTTGACCTTGACGCAAACGGCATCCTGAACGTTTCTGCAAAAGACAAGGGCACCGGTAAAGAACAGTCGATCGTTATTAAGGCAAACTCTGGTCTGTCGGATGACGAAATTGAACAAATGGTGAAAGATGCCGAAGCGAATGCTGAGGAAGACCGCAAGTTTGAAGAGCTGGCTCAGGCCCGCAACCAGGCTGACGGCCTTGTTCATGCCACGCGTAAGTCTTTGAAAGAAAATGAAGACAAAGCAACGGATGAAGAGAAAGAGTCTATTGAAAAAGCCTGTGTTGCCGTTGAAGACGCACTGAAGGGCGAAGATAAAGAAGCGATCGATAAGGCTGTTGAAGCTTTGAGCCAGGCTGCTGCAGGTTTCACTCAGAAACTATACGCAGAAGCCCAGCAGGAAGGCGCAGCGGCAGCGGGTGCTGAGCAGGCTGAATCAGCCGGCCCGGACGATGCAGTCGATGCTGAATTCGAAGAAGTGAAAGATAAAGACTAATAGACCCTGTTTTTCGAAAATAGCGAAGAATAGAACACTAATCGCGGGTCCTGTGCCCGCGTTTTTGCATTAAGCAAGGCAAATAGCATTATGTCAAAACGCGATTATTACGAAACGCTGGGGCTCTCCAAAGGTGTCGACGAAAAGGAAATCAAGAAAGCTTATCGTCGCATGGCAATGAAATATCATCCGGACAGAAACCCGGATGACAAAGAAGCGGAAACCAAATTTAAGGAAGTTAACGAAGCCTACGAAGTGCTGTCAGACTCTCAAAAGCGCCAGGCCTATGACCAGTTTGGTCATGCCGGTGTGGATGGTCAGGGCGGCTTTGGTGGCCATGGCGCCGGTGCCGGAAGCTTCAGTGACATCTTTGGAGATGTGTTCGGCGATATTTTCGGTGGCGGCGGTGGTGGTCGCGGGCGCTCTTCAGTTCAGCGTGGTTCGGATTTAAAATACAACCTAGAGCTGACGCTGGAAGAAGCGGTTCGCGGTGTAGAAAAAACCATCAAGGTTCCAACGTTGGTCAACTGTGAAACCTGTGATGGCAGTGGTGCCAAGAAAGGTACCTCACCAACGACCTGTACAACCTGTGGTGGCTCTGGTCAGGTTCGTATGCAGCAAGGTTTTTTCGCCGTGCAGCAAACCTGTCCGACCTGTTCCGGTACTGGCAAAATCATCAAAGAGCCATGTGACAGCTGTTATGGCCGTGGCGTAAAAGAAGAAACCAAAACGCTTAACGTTAAGGTGCCACCGGGTGTTGATACCGGAGATCGGATTCGTCTTTCCGGAGAAGGGGAAGCGGGTCGCAATGGTGGCCCGGCGGGTGATCTGTACGTTGAAGTGCATGTCAGAAAGCACGATATCTTTGAGCGCGACGGTGCCAACCTCTATTGCGAAGTGCCAATCAGTATCACTGAGGCGGCTTTGGGTGGAGAGCTCGAGGTGCCTACGCTGGAAGGTCGTGTGAAGCTGAAGATCCCACACGAGACGCAAACCGGGAAGCTGTTCCGGTTGCGTGGCAAGGGCGTTAAACCTGTTCGTGGCCATGTGGTTGGTGATTTGATGTGCCGGGTGGTTGTGGAAACACCGGTGAATCTAACTGCACGCCAGAAAGAATTGCTCAACGAATTACAGGAAAGCCTGAGCGGCAAGAAGCATTCACCGAAGAGTAAAGGCTGGTTTGAAGGCGTAAAACGCTTCTTTAATGAAAGCTGACTCGGTATTAATTAATCTAAACTAACTGTAGAAAAGGGTGAGTAAATGCTGCACCCTTTTTTATTATCTGAAGAAATGAACTGAACGGAGCCTGCTATGCAAAAGTTGGTGGTAACCGGTGCAGATGGCCGTATGGGCCGGGCACTGATTGAAGCGATATTAGACACGGAACAAACACAATTGGTCGGCGCGACGGTTAAAGACGATTCACCCTTTATTGGTGTCGATGCCGGTGAACTGATTGGTCGGGGCAAGCTCGGTGTTTCTGTTTCTGTCGATCTGTCAGCCTGCCTTGCTTCAGATGTAACCGTGATTGATTTTACCGTTCCGGTGGCAACGCTAAACCACCTGAAGTGCGTAGCGGAAGCCGGTGCCTCGATTGTTATTGGTACCACCGGCCTGAATGAGCAAGAGCTTGAGGAATTACGCAGCTATAAAGAAAAGGTTGCCATGGTATTCGCAGGTAACTATTCCGTTGGTGTGAATTTGACCCTGCAATTGCTGCGTATGGCGGCCAAGATAATCGGAGACAGCAGTGATATAGAAGTAATAGAAGCTCACCATCGCCACAAGGTTGATGCGCCAAGCGGTACTGCGCTGATGATGGGTGAGGCTGTTGCCGGTGCTTTAAATAAAGACTTAAAAGAATGTGGCGTATTCGCCCGTGAAGGAATCACCGGTGCGCGTGAACCCGGCACCATAGGTTTTTCCACCATTCGGGGTGGAGACATCGTTGGTGAGCATACCGTTATGTTTGCCAGTGAAGGGGAGCGTGTGGAAATCTCGCATAAGGCCAGCTCCAGACAAACATTCGCCCGGGGTGCTGTTCGGGCAGCCAAATGGCTAAACCATGAAAACGTTTGCGGTTTATACAGCATGGAAGACGTGCTCGGCTTCTAGTGTTATGGCGGGTTCAAGCTGAAGCAGAATGACGGCTTCTGACGCGAAATCTTCAGGTTTCTGTAACATTCGGGGACGGCATCCGGGTGTTTCAGAACCTGAAATTGACTGCAAATGGTGCACAAAGTTGATTTTCATCAAAGTCACTCACAAAGGTAGGGCAATTCCTTAAATAGCGCTACAAACCGCGTAAAAAGAGGTTGACCAAGGCTTGCGGCTCTGGTTTTATATTGCCCGATGGTTACACGCCTTACCACCGTGTATCCCTGGGATGTAAAAGTAACAAGAACAGTCACCATACCCAGCCGATGTGAATCGCCTAAGTTTCATAATGATGACATCAAAGTTCATTACAATCTTCCAGAATGCGTTTTACCAGCGCATATAAAAAACCAATCAACGTATGCGTTGAAAACGATAACAAGGATTTAAAAGCCTACTGGCTTGAAAATCTGATTAAGTAGTCTGGTCACCAAGCCAGTTATGAAAATTTATAGGGGAATCTAATGAAAGCTATTTTTGCAGTTACTGCACTTGCTGCTGCTATTTCTACTCAGGCGTTCGCTGCCGATACTGAAACTGAAGTTTCTTACCTGGGCTCTATGGACGCCTTTTTCCAGGTGGATCTGCTGGATGACGGCGCTAAAACTGTTGGCCTGACTGAAGACGATGACGACGGCGAAGGCGTTGAAATCGCAATGGAAACAACCATCGTTCATGGCCCGTTCTCTGGTAGCCTGGGTCTTGAGTATTACAGCGAAGACGATGATGCTGCGATTATTGTAGGCGACATCATCATCACTGACGGTAACCTGTCTTTTGGTCAGGTTGGCAGCCTGATGTCTACCGATGAGTATGCTGGCGACATGCTGGACTACGAACCATGGGATGATGATGAAGACGCAGATCAGGTTGCTGATGTAGCTGCTGGCTTCAAGTACATGGTAATGGAAGGCTTCTACGTTCAGCTTCAGGGTACTGATGAAGATGGCGCGGACTACGGTGTTGCTGCTCAATATACAGGTTCTTCTGATGCACTGAGCTATGTTGTTGAAGGTGAAGCTCAGCTGTCTGATGTAAGTGGTGTTGACGACGAGTACTTCTTCGGTGCCGGTGTAACTTATTCTGTAGATGCATTCACAGCAGCAGCTGCTGTAAACCATTTCTACAATAATGGCCTGTTAGAAGATGACGGTGTAACTTCGGCTCCAGGTCAGGACACTGAATACGCTTTGGAAATTTCTGCTGATGTTGCTGGTGCATCTCTGTATGCAGGTTGGACTGACTACAGCACAGAAACTGAAGATGATGAGTTCCTGGAATTGACTGCTGCTTACGCGGTAACTGAAACCATCACTGCTGGTGTTGGCTACGAGTACACAACTGCTGAAGATGCAGGTGACTACTTCTACGGTACTTTAGCTTACGCTGAAGGTCAGATCGCTGCTTCTCTGGAAGCGGGTCTGGAAGACTTCGATGCAGAGACAACTCACGCGTACATCTTTGCTGACGTTGTATACACTTCAGAAGCCGGTGTTGCTTACTACACTGAATTCGAGCGTGAATCCAGCTCTGATGCTACTACTCTGACAATGGGTGGTCGTTACTCTTTCTAATTTCAGCATAGCTTGAATAGAAATGAAGCCAACCTTAGGGTTGGCTTTTTTGTGCCCAAGAATATTTCCTGAGGTGCTTGTATTGTGGTTTTTCCATCTTCTATTTCACGTACCCAGATAAGTGCTACCAGGCGATACTTCCTGCTTCGCAAATCGCCTGTGGCCTCAAACACCCCTCTGCACCTTCACAGAAAATCTCGCCAGGTAGCCCTGATACTGCTTGATAATCGAGCCCCAGTTCCTAATGCTGAAGCACTAGCATCTAGCATCTAGCATCTAGCATCTAGCATCTAGCATCTAGCATCTAGCATCTAGCAACTAGCAACTAGCAACTAGCAACTAGCAACTAGCAACTAGCAACTAGCAACTAGCAACTAACCAAAAAAACGCCCCCGAAGGAGCGTCTAATCAAACTGTTGCAACCCATAAATCAGGCAACTTTCTCAGCCTCCGGCTTTTTTGCCGCAGTTTTTGGCGTAATGTTTTCAACCTTTTTCTGTTTCTCATAAAGGAAACGAAGTACTTCAGAACGGTAATGGTTGTAGGTTGGGTCATCGGCCAGCTCTAAGCGATTGCGTGGACGCGCCAGATCAACTTTCAGAATTTCACCAACGGTGGCTGCCGGGCCATTGGTCATCATTACAATGCGATCAGAAAGCAAAACGGCTTCATCAACATCGTGGGTAATCATAATTACAGTGTTGCCCAGTTGCGCCTGAATCTCCATCAGCGAGTCCTGCAGGTGGGCACGTGTGAGTGCATCGAGTGCGCCGAACGGTTCGTCCATAAGCAGAACCTGTGGCTGCATAGACAATGCACGGGCAATGCCGACGCGTTGTTTCATGCCGCCGGAAATTTCATCCGGGCGTTTATGAATGGCATGGCCCATGTGCACCAACTCCAGGTTATGCTCAATCCAGTCTTTCTTTTCCTGCTTGGACATTTTGTTTTTGAATACCTGGTTGACGGCCAGCTCTACGTTTTCATAAGCGGTTAGCCAAGGCAGCAGGCTATGGTTCTGAAATACCACAGCACGCTCCGGCCCCGGTTCATTTACTTCTTTGCCATCGAGCAGGGCGCCGCCTTCGGTGGCCTGATGAAGCCCGGCAACAATGTTCAGTACGGTGGATTTACCACAACCGGAGTGCCCGATTAGAGAGATGAACTCGCCTTTATTGATCTTCAGGTTGACGTTTTCCAGTGCCCGGAAAGCACCCTTTGGGGTTGGGAATTCAATGCCAACGCCAGTCAGTTCCAAGTGAGATGGGGTCATTGCTGTCTCCAAAAAATTCTGCTTTAACAAGTTAGCGTTGTGGTTAACGAACCTGGGTATTTTTATCCCAGTTCACTTTTTGCTGAATGAACAGCATGGCGCGATCCAGACAGAAGCCAACGAAACCAATGGTCAGTACGGCGGCGATGATTCTGGATAAGGAGTTTGAGCTGCCGTTCTGGAATTCATCCCAGACGAATTTTCCCAGCCCCGGGTTTTGCGCAAGCATCTCGGCGGCGATTAACACCATCCAGGCGATGCCGATTGATAAGCGCAGACCGGTGAACATCATGGGAATGGATGCCGGAATAACTATTTTGCGAATGTGAGTGAAGGTTGAAAGCCGCAGTACCTGGCTGACGTTCATCAGGTCTTTTTCAATGTTGGCAACACCCACAGCTGTGTTGATCAGTGTTGGCCACAGCGAGCACAAGCACACGGTGATGACCGAGGTGATAAAGGATTTTTCAAACATCGGATCGTCAGAAACATACACCGCACTGACGACCATGGTCACCAGTGGCAGCCAGGCGAGTGGCGATACCGGTTTAAAAATTTGAATGATCGGGTTGAACGCCTGGTTTAGTCGCTCAGAGAGGCCCAGAAAAATACCCAGCGGAATGGCCACCAGGCTTGCCAGTGTGAAACCCACCAGTACGGTGACCAGGCTGGTGCCGATCTGATCGATAAAGGTTGGCTTACCGGTGTAGGCACGAATTCTTGGTTCATAGGTCGGGTCCTGGGCAACGCGGGCGGCATTGCGCTCTTCCTGACGCTCATAGAAGGCGACTTCTTTTTCCCGCTCGTCATTGTGTTCCTGAAAGAGGACTTCAGCCTGTTCCCAAACCTGTGCCGGGCCGGGAAATGCGCCAAGCGATGTGTTGACCTGCGGTGCCAGTGCGCTCCAGATCATAAGAAAGAACGCGATGCCAAGCACAGGAAGGCCGATGGCAGCGAGCAGAGAAATATTAAATTCCGGCAGTCGAATGTTGAGCTTAGCCAGAGGGTTTTGATTGGATTGAGCGGTCATAACATTAGACCTCCTTTCGTTGCTGTATCGGCATTTGTAGAACCGGGCAGGGCTTTAGGCCCCGCCATTACTTCAGATTAATTAAAGCGTTTCGCTTTTCAGACCAATGGCGAACTTATCAAGGTATTCATTCGGCTTGGCACCATCGAAAACAATGTTATCAATGAAGCCTTGCTGTGCAGGTTTAAAGCCAGATTCCGTTTCAAATTCAGGGAACTGGTCTGCGCTAAACAGGCCTTCATCAATCAATGCTTCTGCGGCCAGGCGATATAGGTCTGGCCGATAAACACTGGCTGCTACGTCTTTATACCAATCGTCCGTTTTTGGCTCGGAAATTTGGCCCCAGCGGCGCATTTGAGTGAGGTACCAGATTGCATCGGAGTAGTAGGGGTAAGTTGCGTTGTAGCGGAAGAAGACGTTGAAGTCGGGAACCTCTCGCTTATCGCCTTTCTCATATTCAAACGTACCGGTCATCGAGTTGGCGATGACGTCGTAATCTGCACCAACATAGTCAGACTTGGCCAGAATCTTCACCGCTTCAGGGCGGTTGGCATTATCGTTAGCGTCCAGCCATTCAGCGGCGCGGATCAGCGCTTTCACCAGACGAACAGTGGTGTTTGGATACTCTTCAGCAAATTCTTTGGTGATGCCGAAAACCTTTTCCGGGTTGTTTTTCCAGATTTCATAGTCGGTGATGACTGGTACGCCAATACCCTTGAATACGGCCTGTTGGTTCCATGGTTCACCAACGCAGTAACCGTAGATGGTGCCGGCCTCCAGCGTTGCTGGCATCTGTGGCGGTGGCGTTACACTCAGCAGAACATCGGCGTCTATCTGGCCGCTGGTGTCGCCTTTGTGAGGTGCGTAGTAGCCCGGGTTAATGCCGCCAGCGGCCAGCCAGTAGCGCAGCTCATAGTTGTGGGTGGAAACGGGGAATACCATGCCCATGTTAAAGGGCTTACCGGCATTGGTGTAAGACTCTACCACCGGTTTCAGTGCGTCGGCTTTAACTGGGTGCACCGGCTTGCCGTTTTCATAGGGAATATTTTTTTTCATTTCTTCCCAGACGGCATTGGAAACTGTGATGCCGTTGCCGTTCAGGTCCATGGAGAAGGGCGTAATGATGTGTGCTTCGGTGCCGTAGCCGATGGTTGCTGCCAGGGGTTGACCGGCAAGCATGTGCGCTCCATCCAGTTCACCGGTAATGACACGGTCGAGCAGTACCTTCCAGTTCGCCTGGGCTTCCAGCGTGACATACAGGCCTTCATCTTCAAAGAAGCCCTTTTCATAAGCGACGGCCAACGGTGCCATATCGGTCAGTTTGATGAAACCGAATTTAAGTTCTTCCTTTTCCGGCCAGCCAAGCTCAGCGTTGGCCACTGCAGAAACACAGGCTCCAAGCACGATACCGACCAGGCAGTTCATGGTTTTACTTTTCTTACTAAACGTCAGGCGCATGTAACTCTCCATTTGAGTATTCAGGGCAAAAAAAAACGCATACTTCCCGACAGAAGCATGCGTCTTTGCATTTCAGTAATTTGGCTTTGTTAACTATAAATTCAAACACCGGTGGCGGAGCTTGAATGGGTAATCCCGCTACATCATCGTAGCACTCGCGTAACTTAAGCGATTCTTGTGCCAGATTTAGGAAAATCACGTTTGATCAGTAGCTTAGCGCTGTTTGTGGCTGCGGCGGTGGTTTGGATAACCCCGGGAAATGCACTGCATGAGTGCGCAGTGCCCCTCAATAGGTTGCTGCGCGCTGCTTAGAAGGGGCATTGCTGCACCCGCCGGTTAGGGTCAGTCTTCGGCTTTTAATGCTGAGGCGATCATATCCAGTTCCTGCTGATTCGCCTTTAGCTGTTCCATGACCTGCTCGATATCTTCCATCTTGATGTTCAGGTTTTCCAGTACCACCGGGTTGAAGCGCTGGTTGGATTTAGGCAGCATGTCGTATCGTTCCAGCATATGGATGGCCAGATAGATTAGATGCGCCTGATCACAGGCTTCTCCCAGGTATTTGGGGTCGGATTGATAACGAATGCCGAGCGTAACTTCATTGGGCAGGCTCCAGCTGTTCATCAGGTTAGAGGCGATCTGGTCGCGGGTAATGCCCAGTACATGTTTTTCAACATGTTGATGCTCTATATGCGGGTTGAGATCGATCATCTGATTGGTGGTCTCAAAGTGCGGCTTGAACGAGTGGCCGAGAATGAGATAACCAAAGTTGTGCAGCAGACCGGCCAGATAGCTCAAGCCGAAGCTGGGCCGGAATTCACGCGGAATTGCACTGACTAGTGCGCCAACCGTGGCCGCCACATAGACCGCTACATTCCAGTAGGGCACTTCACTTTCTTTTTGTTCCGGCAGTTCCAGGCTTTTGCCCAGCGATAAGCCCAATGCCAGGTTCATCACCAGATCGAACCCCAGCACGCGTACGATGGCATCCTGCACCGACTTGATAGAGCCGGGCGCAGAGTAGTAGGAGGAGCTGGCCCAGCTGACAACCTGAGCAGCAAGGCTCGGGTCGCGTTCTACAATGTTACTGAGCTTTTCAATATTGGCGTCCGGATCGACCCGCAAGCGGATGATCGCCTGTACGGTATCGGGCAGCGGCGGTATTTCGAGGGTTTCCTCCAGGCGCTGGCGAATTCTCAGGGCGGTGAACTTGGTGACAGCGCTGTTGATTTCGTTGCGGTCATGGTCAAACAGGCTGAGCTCGTAATCCAGATTATCCATTGGGATGACCGTCGCCACCTGCTCAATGAGGGTATCTTCTTTGCGCTTCATGTCTGCCGGTGATTTCAGTGCCAGCAGGTGTGCTGCATTGCCGCTGTATACAAAGATGCGGTCTGCTTCATAGAGCGCTTTGTCGATAATGGTAAAGGCCGGGAACAGATCGTCAAAGGCCGGAAAGGTCGAGATATTGAGCTGGCTTTTTAAGCGATCAACGTCCTTCTTCGGCATTGGGTTGAGGCTGTGGCGGCTAATGGCTCGCACCTTTTCCAGATCAACAATTGAATTGGAGGCTGCAAATACCTGAACAATACCCTGATCATCGGAGAGCAGGCAGACTTCGGCTCGCTCCAATGTAGGCCGGTTGGGACCCAGAGCGTGCGGAATGCTTTGCTGCACCAGGTGTTGACGGATGATAGTGGGAATGTTTGCTTCAGCGTGGCTTGACACAGTATGAGCTTCCTGAAATGTATTTAATGTGGTCTTGATCGTTATTTTGATACATAGCGAAAAGTATAGCCAAGTTCCTGACTATAGCGTTTTAACTTTAGGTTAGATTGTGACGCCTGCCCAAAAGGCTTATACCTGAGCATAGCGTTCGGCTTTATTCAGCCAGCGGTTAATGACCGGTTGAACATGCCCCGGCAGTTCTTTTTGCAGCCTGGTGGCCAGTTCGGGCACCAGCGGAAGCAGCGCTTGGTCGCGTTCCATATCGGCCACCCTGAAACCAATGGCGCCGGTTTGGCGTGTGCCCAGCACTTCGCCCGGACCGCGCAGTTTCAGATCCTCTTCGGCGATGACAAAGCCATCGTTGGTGCTGCGCATCACTTCCAGGCGCTGCTTGCCCTGTTCCGAGAGCTCATCGCCAAACATCAGCAGGCAGAAGCTTTCGGCGGTGCCGCGACCAACCCGGCCGCGCAGCTGATGCAATTGCGCAAGGCCCAGCCGTTCCGGATTCTCGATAATCATAACACTGGCATTAGGTACATCGACACCGACTTCAATAACGGTGGTGGCAACCAGTACATCCAGTTCATGATGCTTAAAGGCCTCCATCAGCAATGACTTCTCTTTTGGCTTCAGTTTGCCGTGCAGCAGGCCAATGCGCCGGTTGGGCAGCGAGGCCGCCAGCACCTCGGCGCTGGATTGCGCCGCCGCCAGTTGTAGCTCGTCCGATTCTTCGATTAACGTGCAAACCCAGTAAACCTGACGGCCATCGGCGCAGGCCGCATCGATTCTGCGTAACACGGCGTCCTTTCGCTGCTGGCTGAGCACGGTGGTGACCACCGGTGTTCGCCCCGGCGGCAGTTCATCGATGATGGATATATCGAGGTCAGCAAAGGCGGTCATGGCCAGGGTTCGCGGAATGGGCGTTGCCGTCATGGTGAGCTGGTGCGGAGAGCCGATGACCGCCTTTTCTTTCAGCGCCAGCCGTTGCTGTACACCAAAGCGGTGCTGTTCATCGATAATCACTAAACCGAGGTTGTGATAGTTCACACCATTCTGAAACAGCGCGTGGGTGCCAATCAGTAACTGAATGCCGCCTTTTTCCAGCGAATCCAGCAGTGGGTCGCGAGCCTTCTTGGTGGTTTTGCCAACCAGCAGCGCCACTTCAATCCCCAGCGGCTCTGCCCAGTTCGACATGTTGATAAAGTGCTGCTCGGCGAGCAGTTCCGTCGGTGCCATTAACGCGACCTGCAGACCGCTTTCAATGGCCTGCAGTGCCGCAATCATGGCGACCAGTGTCTTGCCGGCGCCGACATCACCCTGCACCAGTCGCAACATCGGGACCGATTTCTGCAGATCGATGCTGATCTCCTTGATCACCCGCTGTTGTGCGCCGGTGAGCTGAAACGGCAGCTGTTGCAGCAGCAAGGGCGCGAGCTTCTGCGATGGCTTCAGTGGCTGTGCGCCACTGGCCTGCGTCTGTTGCCGGTAATACTGCATGCTCAGGTGGTGCGCCAGCAGTTCTTCCAGAGCCAGCCGTTGCTGCGCCGGATGGGTGCCTTCCAGCAGTGACCGGGTGTCGGTACTGTTACTGGGATGATGAATGGTTTTTATGGCGGCGGTGAGCGAAGGCAGCGCCAGGGGTGTCAGCCACTCGGCAGGCAGCCATTCAGCCAATCCACCCTGGCGGTCGAGCAGTGCCAGGGCCTGTTCGATCAGGCTGCGTAAACGGGCCTGGTTGATGCCCTCGGTGGTCGGGTACAGCGGTGTCAGGCGCTGGTCCAGTGGAGGAAAGGCGCCGCTGGTATTCACTGAGTATTCCGGGTGAATCATTTCCAGGCCGGTTGGCCCCATGCGTACCTCACCGTAGCAGCGAATAAAGTGACCGGCTTTCAGGCTGGCTTGCTGTGCCTTGGAAAAATGGAACAGGCGAATACTGATCACACCGCTGCCATCCTGCAGCCGGCACAGCAGTGAACGGCGCTTGCCGAACATCACCTGCGTTCCGCGAATTTCGCCTTCAATAACCACTGCCATGCCCAGACGCAGCGACCCGACCGGCGCGATCCGGGTTCGGTCCTGATACTTATAAGGCAGGTGAAACAGCAAATCACCGATGCTTTCGATGCCCATGCCGCTGAACTTTTCGGCAAACTTAGGCCCTGCTCCTTTGAGTTCGGAAATAGAGCTTTTCAGCGAAACTGCCGGCATTCATTCACTCCGTGCGGCTGGGGTTTAATGGGTGTCGTCATTGGTGGGCAGCCCTGTTGCGGGCTTTGAACAGCCAGTCCTGATAGCTGGTCAGTGCGATGGCTTCACCTTCACCATAAGCCGCCAGCCCCTGAGTGACCCCCTGTGCTTTCAGGCCCTGTTCATAGGTTTTCCAGGCCAGTTTGTTGATGTCCCAGCGCTGCTGATTGCGGTTGTAATCCTGCAGGCAGAGCAGGCCTTTGCGGAATTCGGAATCGAGCTGAGCGGCCAGTTCGCGCGGAACGCCAACATCGGCCCACCACATCAGCCAGGCGGAATACTGCCAGAGCGGGTCAGGTGAAAGCCAGGCCGACCAGTAGCCAATAATGTCGGCATCGTACTCCGGCGCATAGCCGGCCCAGTGTGCGTATTCATGCAGTGCCACAAAAGGTATGGCATAGGGATACATCCGGTCGCTGTAGGTTGGCTCACCGGTCAGCGCGCTGTAAAAACCAGCGACACGCAGCCGTTGATAAACATAAGACCAGCGGCTGGCATTTACATTGCGGCTGACCGGCGGAGGTGTCAGCCTGGCCTGAGCCATGGCCGAATGCGCAAATGCCGCCGGCCGGGCCGGGTGTATGGCATGCGGTTGCGTGGAGCACAGGTCGTATTCACCGGCCAACCGGGCGGTAACCTCATTGGTCTGTGCCACGGCGAATTGCCAGTGCCCTTCGGCCAACGTTGTGGCAAAGCCCTGATTGAGCAGATGTTCCTTCAGGGTGGGTCTTTGGTAATTAACGCCCCAGAGCAGCATGACCATCAGTAAACCAGCCGACGCCCAGAGGCCACATTCAACAATCATTCGTCCAATGCGCAGAATGGCGTGTTTGCGGGCAATGAACAGCAGGCGAACGATCAGTAACAGGGGGATGGCCAGCCAGAGAATATCGACCAGCGGAAATCTGCCTGGAGCAGGTATTGCCGCCAGCCCTCGTTGAATCAGGGGGTAAAGGTATCCGCCGTAGTATTCATCAAGCAGCGGCTGCCAGTTTTCAGGCCAGTTAATCAGCACGGCAGAGGCCAGCGAAAACAGCAGGATCAGTATTAATCGCCAGCGCATCTGTTCAATTCCTCTATGCTCCGTGTGCAGTCAGCCCGTCAGTTCAGGCACTGTTCGATGACGGGATCAGGTAACGACCCGATAGCACGGCTCGTAATCGCTGCCCGGAAGCTTCATACGGTGCTGCTGAACGAATGCCGTGAGCAGTTCATCGAACGGGTCCATTATTTCTTTATCGCCATGAATTTCAAAGGGGCCGTGCTCTTCAATTGCACAAATACCGGCTTCCTTCACATTACCGGAGACAATTCCGCTGAATGCGCGCCGCAGATTGGCGGCCAGCTCATGCACTGGCGCATCTTTGTGCAGCCGCAGCTTGGCCATGTTTTCGTGCGTTGGCTGGAACGGCCGCTGATAGTCTTCATCGATGGTCAGCTGCCAGTTGAAATGAAAGGCATCGTTGGTCTTCTTGCGGTATTCCTTAACGTGCTCCATGCCTTCAGATAATTCACGGGCTGCCAGTTCAGAATCGTCGATGATGATTTTGTACTTCTGCTGTGCCTCAAAGCCCAGTGTTTTGGCAATGAACTCATGCAGCTGCCGGAAATAGGGTTCAGATTCTTGCGGGCCGGTCAGTACCAGCGGGAAGGGGATGTCCTTATTCATCGGGTGCAGCAGAATGCCCAGTACATAGAGCAGCTCTTCAGCGGTACCAACGCCACCGGGGAAGATAACAATGCCATGACCCAGGCGCACAAAGGCTTCCAGACGTTTTTCGATATCCGGCAATATGGCCAGCTCGTTGACGATTGGGTTTGGCGGCTCGGCGGCGATGATGCCCGGCTCGGTCAGGCCGATGTAGCGGCCGCTGCGAATGCGTTGCTTGGCGTGCGAAATGGTCGCGCCCTTCATCGGGCCCTTCATGGCGCCGGGACCACAACCGGTGCAGATATCCAGCCCGCGCAGGCCAAGTTCATGGCCGACATCCTTGGTGTATTTGTATTCCGATTCGCCGATGGAGTGACCACCCCAGCAGACGACAATGCGCGGGTCTTCGCCCGGGCACATCATCTTGGCATTGCGCAGAAAGTGGAACACATAGTCGGTAATATCCGGGCCGTTGTTCAGATCGATGCGCGGCTTTTCGCTTTCACTCTGGGCATAGACGATATCGCGCAGCGCGGTAAAAACCATCTCCCGGGTGGATCGGATCATCTGGCCGTCGACAAAGGCATCGCCCGGCGCGTTGAACAACTTCAGGCGAATCCCGCGGTCCTGCTGGATAATGTCGATACGGAAGTCCGGGTAGGCCTCAAGGATGGTTTTGGCGTTGTCGCTGTGCGAACCGGTATTCAGAATCGCCAGCACGCAACGGCGGAGCAGCTCGTACAGGCCGTTTTCTCCGGCTTCTTTCAGCTGCGTTACTTCAACCTGCGAAAGTACTTCCAGGCTACCCAGTGCGGTGATGGAGGTATCAATGGTCTTGAATCTTTGCATAGGTTTGGCTCGCCGTGTTCGGTTGTTATTCGGTGACGTGATCGTTAAATCTTAAACCCGCTCAAGCAGTTGTGTTAACAATTGTTTCATTTTATTTGGATCTTTTACCGTAATGCTGTCGCTGGATTGGCCGTGAAGCCGCTGTGCCAGAATACGGCTGAGCCAGAAGCGCACGGCCGATTGCACCTGCAATAGCGCAATGGATTGCTGTTCTGCATCGCTCAGTGGCCGCACTGAGTGATAGGCCTGAACAAACCTGTTGCCGTTTTCTGGGTTGTAGTGCCCGTCACCGTTCAGGCACCAGTCGTTCAGTGCAATGGCGATGTCGAGCGCGTAGCTGTCGTGACCGGCAAAATACCAGTCGATGATGCCGGTGAGGTGGGGGCCGTCAAACAGGGCATTATCGTGGAACAGATCGGCATGAATGATCCCGCTTGGCAGCGCAGGCAGTGTGGCCAGCCGTTTCAGTGAGCGGTTAAGAAGTGCTTGCTCACCGGGATCAAGGCTGCTCATCAGCTCTGTGGCCTGCTGCTGTATCCAGCTGAGGTTGTGAGAATGGCTTTGCGTCAGTTCAAAGCGGCGGGTAGACAGATGTACCTTGGCCATGGCGGCAGCTATCTCGGCCAGATACGGCTCGGTGGCATCCACATGACCGCCATTCAGGCGCTCAATAAATACCGCCGGCTTACCCTTCACCGTCATCAGCAACTCACCGCTCTGCTGCCGGAAGGGTTTGGGCACGGCGCAGCCATCCCGGTTGAGGTGCTCACACAGACGCAGGTAAAACGGCAGGCGCTCTGCCGGCAGGGTTTCAAACAGCGTCAGCACCAGCCGGTGGCTGTCGGTGGTGACAAAATAGTTGGTGTTTTCCACGCCGGCTTTAATGCCCTGATGGGACTGGTAGTCGCCCAGGTCGTAGCGGGTCAGCAGTTGGCAGATTTCGGGGCCGGAAAGTTCGGTATATACAGACATCAGATTGCTAGCAGTTCATTGAATTTCGAATGAGCGGACAGTATTTGAAAGTGCTGCGCCGGTCAACGCAACTGGGCATTTTGTGGCGGTTGAGTTTGTCAGCGCCGGCCGTCGGCAGGTGTGCACCGTGGACGTCTGTCCGAGCCATGTTAAACTGCCAGCCAATAAAATCTGACAATCTTCGAGACTTATCTGATGTCGAATGCTTCTGCTCCAATCGTCCTGGTTGACGGTTCCTCTTATCTGTTCCGGGCGTTTCACGCTCTGCCGCCACTGGCAAATTCTGAAGGTATGCAAACCGGCGCTATCAAGGGCGTGGTTTCTATGCTGCGTAAACTGATCACCGACTATGCCGAGAGCGAAATCGTGGTGGTGTTTGATGCCAAAGGCCCCACCTTCCGCAACGAGATGTTTCCGGATTACAAGGCCAACCGGCCACCCATGCCGGAAGAACTGCGCGAGCAGATTGAGCCAATCCATCAGACCATCGAGGCCATGGGCCTGCCGTTGCTGTGTGTTTCCGGTGTCGAGGCCGACGATGTGATCGGTACACTGGCGGAACAGGCCAGCCAGCAGAATATCCCCTGCGTTGTCAGTACCGGCGATAAAGATATGGCGCAGCTAGTGACCGAGCATGTCACGCTGATCAACACCATGAAGAATGAGGTGTTGGATATTGCCGGTGTGGAGAAAAAGTACGGCTTCGGGCCGGATAAGATGATCGACTACCTGGCGCTGATGGGCGATAAGGTCGATAACATTCCCGGCGTGCCGGGCGTGGGTGAGAAAACCGCGCTGGCCTTGATTCAGGGGCTGGGGGGGCTTGATGATATCTACAGCCGACTGGATGAAGTCGCGACGCTGACCTTTCGTGGGGCCAAAACCATGGCTGCCAAGCTGGAGACCCACAAAGAGATGGCTTACCTCAGCTATGAGTTGGCCACCATTAAACTGGATGTTGAGCTCGACGTTCAGCTGACCGAATTAAAGAAGGGTGAGGCCGATGAGGCGGCTCTGAAGCAACTGTTTGAGCGATTTCAGTTCCGCACCTGGCTGCGGGAAATGGCCGGAGAAGAGTCAGCACCCGGCAAGGCGGCGAAGCCGGCCGCTAAGAAGGCCGTGACCGCATCACTGGATGCGCCGGTCCTTGTTGAGCCTGCCGAGGTTGAGTACCAACTGGTAACAACCCTGGATGAGCTGGATGAAATTGTCACGTTGGTCAGCCAGACCAAGCAGCTGGCATACGTGCCGGTGCTGGCGAAGGCCCATTACATGACACCGCAATGGATCGGCCTGGCGCTGGCTTGCAAAGCCGGTAAAGCCTGGTACATTCCGTTTGTGGATAACGAGCAGCCGGCGCTGGCCGCCACTGATGTTTTCGAAAAGCTGGCTCCGCTGTGGCAGCAGCATGCCATTGTTAAAACCGGCTACGACATTAAAGCCGATCATCACTGGTTTCGCTCGCTGGGTTGGAAGCCTGCCCGCCTGGCACACGATGTTCAGGTGATGGCCTTTGTCTACGACAGCACCCTGAAACGCGACAAATCGCTGAGCAATCACTATTCGCACCTGTCGCTGGATAATCTCTTTATCGCCTACCTGGAAAAGTCCCCGAAAACGGTTGATGACTTCCTCGGTAAGGCGGGCAAACGCCAGTTGTCGGCCTCGCAGGTTACGGCAGAGTCGATAGGCCCCTGGTGGGCAGAGCGCGCCGACCTGCTGTTGCGGTTAGGTGGCTGGCTGCAACAGGGGCTGGAAATTCGCGGTTTGGCGCGGGTTTATGAAGAGATTGAGCGGCCGTTATCGAGAGTGCTAGCCTGCATTGAAGGTAACGGTGTGGTGCTGGATACCGACTACATCCATTCACTGAGCAGCGATTTTAAAGCTCGGCTGGCCGCCATTGAGCAGCAGGCGCACGAGCTGGCCGGAATCGAGTTTAACCTCGATTCACCCAAGCAACTGGCAGAAATCCTGTTCACTAAAATGGAACTGCCGGTACTGTCCAAAACCGCCAGCGGTGCGCCATCGACCAATGAGGAAGTACTGACTGACCTGGCCAAAGACCACGAGCTGCCGCAGCTGATCCTGCAATCGCGGCACCTGCGCAAGTTGGTGGGTACTTACACCGACCCGCTGCCAACCCTGGTGCTGCCGGCTGAGGGCAGCAATGATTTGCGCCTGCACACCACCTACAACCAGACCGGCGCACAGACCGGGCGTTTGAGTTCAAACGATCCAAACCTGCAGAATATCCCAATCCGCACCAAAGAGGGCCGCTCAATCCGCAAGGCATTTGTTGCACCGGAAGGTTACAGCGTGGTTGCGGCCGACTATTCGCAGATTGAATTGCGCATCATGACCCACCTGTCACAGGATGCGAACCTGATCACCGCCTTCAAAGAAGGCAAGGACATTCACCGTGCCACCGCCGCCGAGGTGATGGGTGTCGATGAGACCTCTGTCACCGATGAGCAACGCCGCTCCGCCAAAGCGATCAACTTTGGCCTGATTTATGGCATGTCGGCGTTCGGTTTGGCGAAGCAGTTGAACATCAGCCGCACTGAAGCCAAGCAGTATGTGGATGCTTACTTCGAGCGTTACCCCGGCGTGCGCCGCTATATGGATGAAACCCGTGCCGAGGCGGCCGAAACCGGCTACGTTGAAACCATTTTTGGCCGTCGCCTCTACCTGCCGGCCATCCAGTCGTCTAACCAGATTGCCCGCAAGGGGGCCGAGCGAACCGCGATCAACGCACCAATGCAGGGGACTGCAGCCGACATCATTAAGATGGCTATGGTCGATGTACAGAACTGGCTCGCCGGCAGCGGCTTACGCGCCCGCATGATCATGCAGGTGCACGATGAGCTGGTGTTTGAAGTACATGATGACGACAAGCAGGAGTTGATTGAAGGTATTCGTTTCCGTATGCAGCATTGTGCCAATCTGGATGTGCCGCTGGTGGTCGATATTGGCGAAGGTGCATCCTGGGACGAGGCGCACTGATAGCACCTGAAAACGTTCATTATTGAACCGCTAAGGTCAATATTCTGAAATAGAGCCTGTGGTGTTGCCGCAAACGGCGGGCGTTCGCGCTTAGCTTGTCATTTTACAGAGTTGCGGATGTGCCGGTGTTCGTCTTTATTTAAGCTTAATAATCAATTGGAGTTTGTATGTCTTTACCGCTGCTAGTTGTGGATGATTCCAGCTTCGCGCGCAAACAGGTGATTAAAGCCCTGCCCAAGGGTTGGGATGTAGAAATATCTCAGGCCTCTCATGGCCAGGAAGCGCTGGAGTTGATCAGTCAGGGTAAAGGTGAGGTTGTACTGCTCGACCTGACCATGCCGGTGATGGATGGCTACGGCGTACTTGAATCGATTCGGGCGCGTGACTTACCTGCGGTTGTCATTGTGATCTCCGGAGACATTCAGCCTGAGGCTGAAGCGCGGGTGAAAAAGCTTGGTGCATTAGCTTTTGTCAAAAAACCGCTTAATACCGAGAATTTGTTAACGGTGTTGAACGATTTCGGTCTCTATTCAGAGTAAGGTGGTCATTTGAGTAACCAAATTCTGGACGAAGAGCTTCGGGACTGTTTTCAGGAACTGAGCAATGTTGCTGTTGGCCGTGCGGCCGACCTGCTTGCCCGGTTGTTAAATACATTCGTCATTATGCCGATACCGGTGGTGAACCTGCTTGAACGTGCCGAGCTGAGTATGGCGCTTTCTTCTATCGAAGATGCCGAGAGCGTCAGTGCGGTTTGTCAGGGCTTTACCGGTTCGAAAATTGCCGGTGAGGCGCTGTTGATTTTTAACGATGCCAGTTTTACCGATATGGCCGAGCTGACGCACTACACCGGTGAAATTACCAAACAGATTGAGCTCGAACTGCTGATGGATATTTCCAATATTCTTATCGGTGCCTGCCTGAAAGGTTTGGCTGAACAGCTCGATGTGCGGTTCTCTCAGGGGCAGCCCTATCTGTTGGGGCAACATCTCAATATCTCTGAGCTGTTAAAGAAAAATACCACCACCTGGCAGCGACTGCTGACGATTGAAATTCCGTATAAGCTGGAAGGTCACCAGGTGAATTGCGATTTACTGCTGCTGTTTACCGAAGACAGCCTGCCGGTGCTGCGCAATAAAGTTTCTTATTTAATGGAGTAAGCATGAACCAACCTCACACCGAATTCAGTGAGTTTCATTGGCTTGTCGAAGTTCTTCAGACTGTAGACATCGGTATTGTTGTGTTGGATATGGAATACAACATCACTGCCTGGAACAGTTTTATTGAAAACAACTCCGGTGTTGATTCTGCTGATGCCCTTGGTCGAAATATCTTTGATGTATTTGATGATCTTTCTGAGCAGTGGTTTAAGCATAAGGCCGAAACTGTTACCCAATTGCGTAACCGGGCATTCACAACCTGGGAGCAACGCCCGTACGTTTTTAAATTTAAGAATACCCGTCCGGTGACCGGTGTTACCGACTATATGTATCAGAATACAACCTTTATTCCGGTGGCTAACTCTGCCGGCGATGTGGAAAACCTGGCGATCATTGTCTATGACGTTACAGATACCGCTACCAGCAAAATTGAACTTGGCGAAGTGAATGATCAGCTTGCCTTAATGAGCCGCACCGATGGCTTAACCCAAATGCTGAACCGTGGCTACTGGGAAGATTTACTGGCGAAAGAATTTCTTCGTCAGCAGCGTAACCCGCGTGAACACAGTCTGATCATGCTCGACATTGATCACTTCAAGAACATTAACGACACCTATGGTCATCAGGTGGGCGACGATGTCATTCGTGCAGTGGCGAAGGTCATTCTCGATAATCTGCGCGCGACAGATTTTTCCGGTCGTTACGGTGGCGAAGAATTTTCATTGGTATTGATCGACTCCGATCAGCAAAACTCGTTTCAACTGGCAGAACGGCTGCGCAAAAAAATTGAACAGACTGCAGTGCCGTTGCCTGATGGTGAAGTTTTTGTCACGGTAAGTCTGGGCGTGGCAGGCTGGAAGCCCGAGATGAGTGAATATGCTCAGTGGATTGAACAGGCCGACCAAGCCCTTTACGAATCTAAACGAAATGGACGGAACCGCACCAGCCTGGCACCTTGACCACTCGGTTAACGCTGACTAAGCTCTTTGATAAAGCAGTGTTGTTAGGTGGGGTTGGTTATGAGTTCCGCCATATTACAAAAATTAAATTCTGATCATAAAAATATCGCCAAAATTCTCTATTGTTTTCGTGCTGAAATAAAAGAATACGAAGACCCTGAGGTTGAGCCCAGCCTCACGCAAATTATGAATATTCTCGATTATATTTCTACCGTGCCTGAACGATGGCATCACCCGGTGGAAGATATTGTTTTCAAACGTCTGTTGGAAAAACACCCACCGCACTCCGCACAAATTCGCGCAGTCTTGCGTGAACATGAAGACCTGGAACGTTTAACCCAGGAATTAAAAACAGCTTTCGAACAAGTCTCTTTGGATATCGCCGTTCCAATTTCACACCTGTATAAAACCGCTCATATTTATTTGTCGCGGCAAATGCTGCACCTGGATGCTGAAGAGTCTGTGCTGTTTCCAATGGCAGAAGAGTATCTGGATGAAAATGATTGGGCCGATATAGAACAGGAAGCCGATGTGATTCTGGAATCGTACGATGATGCAGCGAGAAAGGCATACAAAGATTTGTGTGAAGAAATTCTGGACTTTGAAGCCGAATAATTAGTCCCAGTTTTTTAACGAGCCGATGCTGACCTGCCAATGTTCAGGCAGCCAGCCCCGGTGAAAATAATCTTCAAAGCGATCATCAATGAGCAGGATGCTGCCGTAGTCCTGTTCGGTTCTTACGCAGCGTCCAGCTGCCTGCAGTACCTTTTGCAAGCCCGGAAACAGATACGCAAACTCAAAGCCATTCAGGCCACTGTTTAACAAGCGCTGTTTTATTTCATTGTTCACTGTGTTCAGTTGCGGCAGGCCGGTGCCAACCACCACGACTTCAGAGAGTTGTTCTTCCGGTAAATCTATTCCCTCGGCAAAGACGCCACCCAAAACCGTGAGCAGGGTTAATCCCGTTTCGGTACGGAATCGGTTGATCAGTGCTTCCCGTTCTTCGGTCGTCAGGCTGCGTTGCTGAATAATTATTTTTTCGTTCTCAGGTAATTCACTGCTGCAGCTGTTGAGTTGCTGGTAGCTGGAGAAAAATACCATGCTGTTTCGGTTGTTGCTGACGATGCGTTTAAGCGTTCCATTTAAAGCCTGAGGCAGGGCTGTTTTATCTTTAAAGCGGGTAGAGACGTCGTTGGCGATAAAGACCCGAAATTGCTCTGGCTTAAATGGCGATGCCAACTGCTGGGTAACGGCAGCCTGCAGACCGTTCATCTGATTACTGAAATGCCAGGGTGTGAACGTGGCGCTGAAGGCAATAACGTTGTTGGCGCAGCAGTGTTTTTGCTTCAGTAATTTTGCCGGGTTCAGGCACAGCAGCTCAATCTTTCTTTCTGCCGGCTTGCCGCCGCGAACGCGCCAGGTAAAGTCCTCTTTATTGGCCAACTCATGAAGCCGGACAAAGCGTGCGCTGGTAAAGATGAATTCCTGCCAGAGCTGGTTTGGCTCGTAGCTTGGGTTTTCGCGCAGCAGTGCGGCACTCTCGGCATTGAAATTCCGCAGAGCGTTGACCAGCGCATCCGGTGCGGTATCGCTCAACTCTACTGTGGTATTCAGGCAGTATTCGCGCAGCTGCTTCTGTATTTTTTGCAACGGCTTCTTCATGGCCGCCGGTACCCGCGCCATTAGCATCTGCAACTCTTCGCCCTTAAATTCGCAGCTGAACATCATTCGACCACGGTCAATAAGGTTATGGCCTTCATCAATCAGAATGATCGCCTGATTGTTAATCTCTTTCAGCAGGTAAGGCTGGGTGGCGGTGGTGTCGTAGATGTAATTCATGTCGCCGATAACGATGTCGGCCCAAATGGCCCAGTCCTGACTGAGGTAGTAGGGGCAAACCTCGTTATCGGTACCCAGTGTTTTAAGTTGTTCGAAAGACCAATGGTTGCGGCTGAACAGTTTGTGGCGTAGCGCCTGGCGTTTTTTAAAATAGTCTTTCGCGTAATTGCAGTATTCGCCATCACAAACCGACTCGCTGTTCAGGCAGAGTCGTTTGCGGGCACCCAGAGAAACGCTGGTCAGTTCTCTTTCGGGGTCGAGTTTCTCCAGGGCCGTGGTTGCGGCCTGTTGGCCGGTCGTTTTCATCGTTAAAAAATAAATGCTTTGAACCTGTTGCGAGCTTGCCGCCTTCAGTGCCGGGAATAATGCAGCCAGGGTTTTCCCGGTGCCGGTGGGGGCTTCCACGCACAGATGCCGTTTTGTCCGGCAGGCCCTGTAGACGTTTTCTGCCATTTGCCTCTGGCTTACACGCAATTGAGGGTACGGGAAATTCATGGCATTCAGGAGCCCGGCTCTTTTGTGCTGATGCCGGTGAAATTTATCGAGCCAGTCTTCGTAGTGTGCGCAGCAGGTGGTGAGTAAATCTACAGCTTCGGCCTGACTCAACCATTGGTCATCCGTCTGTTCCTTTAAGGTTTGGGCGTGAACATAACTGAGCCGGGAACAAATACGGTCAGCGTGCCCTGTGCTCAGACTATAAAGCGCGGCGTACAGATTCGCCTGCAGCCGGTTCAGCTGCTTTGCCTCGTCGGAGAGCTCTTCAATCGGAACGCGTGTCGATTTTATCTCTTCGATGCCGTCTTCAAACACGCCATCAATTCTGCCGCTGAGCTGTATATCAAAATCGCGGCAGGCCCAGTTAAGACGGACAGGGAATTCTGCTCGGTAGTGCTTCTGCCGGCTGACTTGCGTGATGCGGTGAACCTGCTGACCCTCCAGTGCGCTGGGCCCGGGGCGGTCAGTAGCAATCAGGCTGCCTTGTATCTGATTAAACTCGGCCAGTGCCCGAACACTGACGCGGTAGGTTTTTCTGTTTACAGCTTCGGAAGTCACTCGCGCCTCTAAAGGTATTGGATGTAGCAAACCTCTGCAGGAATGCCGATGCGCTCAAAAACGGCCAGCCACTGTTTCTGATTGTCCTGAAGCTTGTCACCTGGCCCCTTTACCTCAATGAAGCGACCGCCTTGTTCTTGCCTCTGAAAAAGGTCAGGGAAGCCGGAGCGGTGGTTACGAATATCGAGTAGCAGGTGGCGGAACAGTTCCGCCCACTGATCCGGGTGAAACGCAGTATAGCAATGGATGATGGTGTCGGCGGTCAGTACCGACCAGTGCACAAATGCATTGCGGATGCCGTGCTTCGCGGCCCAGTGAGTTTGAATAATCTCCAGCCATTGCGCCTGGCGGTTGAACAACGAAGCGATCTCTTCGGATCGGGCCTCGCTAAACTCTGAGCGGTAAAGATCGGACGGGCCGGATTGAAAAGGGTGGTGCCACACACCGGGTTTATCAGCGAAGATCACCTGCCAGAACACCAAGCCAAAGACTGCCAGTGGCAGCGAGTTTTCCAGCCATACCGCCCCGGGGAACTGATCGCATGCCAGTTCCTCGACGCGTTGATCGGTGCGGGCCAATTGCAGGTGAGTCTCGCTGATATGGGGTTTTGCAAACTTGACGGTGGCCAGCCCCAGCGGCTTGTGAACCTTATTGATAAAGCGTCGGTAAAAGGTGGTTTCGTCTTCAGAAATGGGCTGCTGGTGGATCTCTTCCAGCAACTTTTTTGCGGCCTGGTAGGCCTGCTGTTTAAACAGGATTCGGGTTCTTCTTTCGCGCGACGGTGGCTGGTGGTTGGTGCTGAATATTCTGTAAGCGAGTTCCAGCTCGCCCAGCTGCTCCAGCCGGTAAGCGATTCTGTTGGCCAGACGACTCCAGCGATTCAACAGAAGCCGGCCGGGTTGGATTTTCAGAACCTGCTCAGCAAGCACCTCAATTTGTTGCCAGTCTTTAGCCAGGCTCATTTCGGCAAACTCAATGGCCAGATCGTTGATCAGCAGGGTGGTTTCGACTTCTTTAGCCTTGTTGAAAAGACGATTGTCACGGTCAATCGGGTACGGCTCGTATTTGAACAGCCCAATGTCTTCAAGAATAAATTCGGTCAGCGTTTGCTGCTCGTTGCCAAAATACAGCAGTTGCAGGCGGCGGTAGGTTTCGTACCCGGTTGGCTGAATGATTGGTCGTTTGATTCCCCAGTCGGTACAGCTTTTTATTTCTTCATCTAAATAGGTTTGATCCAGCAGCTCAGATTTGCGGATTTTCTTATCCGCTCGCAGCAGGCTTCTCGATTCCGCGACCGGTAGCAGCTCTACCAGCTGCCAACAGTAAACCTCCGGGTTTTCTTCGCTCAGGCCGCTGGAGCACAATTCTGCGCAGGCCTGGCCGATATCCGGAACTTCTTTATAAGCGAGGGTATCGGTGAGAAACAGCGGGCCTTTGCGAATATAGAACCGAATCAGCAGGCGCTGTGCCGGTTCACTCAAGCCCTTAAACTGGCTGATGAAGTGCAAGTCCTGCTGGGGAAGGATGTCCTGATAGCGTGCCAGAACAAGGTCAATCATTTGATTGAAGTAATTCAGGTAGTAGTTAGCGGGTATTTCAACCGGCGCCATTGCTCTGCTCATTCAGCCAGGACTGCAGAATGATCTGCGCAGCGATGCCGTCGACATTGGCTTTTTTGGCTTTCTTTAGTGACGTGCCGGCAGCGCCTAAATGCTGGAAGGCTTCACGCGTGGTTAGCCGTTCATCGACGCCATGCGCTGGCAGGCCATAGCGGCCATAAAGCCGTTTGCGGAATTTGTTGGCCCGTAAGGTCAGGTCGAACTCCGTGCCATCCATGTTGTATGGAATGCCAACGATAAAGCCCGCCGGTTTCCATTCGTTGACCAGGGCGTCCATTTCATCCCAGTTGGGCGTGCCATTCTTTGCACGGATGGGCTTTAGTTCCGAGGCTGTGAAGGTTTCGGTCTGGCCGCTGGCGACGCCAATCCAAGACACACCCCAGTCAAACCCCAGCCAAACTTTACTCGGCACTCTGCGCCTCGAAACGGTTATCCACACGGAAGTTCCAGGTACGGATGATCTCCAGAGAGTTCATGCCCTGCAGAATTTCAGGAGACAGGCGCTCAAAGGGCGCAGACAGGTGAACAATCCGCTTTGCCGCCTGGTCCAAAACCGGGTAGCCGGACGATTGATTCACCACAACAGATTGCAGGCTGCCATCTGCACTGATGGTTACCGCTAAGCGCACTGAGCCGGTAAGCCGGTTTAGGCGGGCAGACTCGGGGTAGTTCTGGTTGCCGATACGCTCCACTTTTTCCAGCCAGTTGAAAATATAGGCCGCATCAACGGCTTTTTTTGCTGAAACCGCGGTTAAGGTGCGTACGCGGGGGCGCTTGGCGTAGGACTGGCGGCTGTCATCCAACATGGCCTTCAGCGTGGCGACATCGGTGATGTTTTCAAGTTGAGTAGCATCTTCAGTCGGGACGGGCTGCTCGTAATCATCCTTCATTTCGGACGACTTCAGCGTGTTTTGCTCGGCCTTCGATGTGGTACTGATAATGCGGTCGTTTTGCTGACTCAGTTCAGCGAAGGCGATCTGCTGCACCGTGGGCGTGGTATGGAAGATTTGGTTGTCTTCAATATCGGCCTGCTCAGTCGACTTAAGCAGAGCCTTTTCTTCCAGTGTGCCGCTGCCTTGCTGGTTGGCGTCGGATAAAAAGTCGGCGTCGTCGTCGGCCACGTTGTCTTCGGTTTTATGCAGGCTCAATGTCACATCCAGCGTAGGGCTCTTGCTGACGCTTTTGGCGGCTGTGAAATTGATACCAAAGATAATCAACGCATGTATGGCCAGCGCCAGAAAGACCGTAAAGCTGAGCCGGTCGAATGCGCTGACTTTTTCTTTCGCAGAAATCATTTAGCTGTTCTCTAACTTCTTCTCAATAGCAGACATAAGCATACCGGCAATGTCGGTATTAAAAGCGTTGTCTATTTCACGAATACAGGTCGGGCTGGTCACATTCACCTCAGTCAGGTAATTGCCGATAACATCCAGGCCCACAAACATCAGGCCGCGCTTTACCAGCTCGGGTGCCACCTGCTCAGCCAGAGCCCGGTCTGAGTCAGTGAGCGGCTGTGGCCGACCGGTGCCGCCCGCTGCCAGATTACCACGGGTCTCGCCCTTGGCTGGCAGACGCGCCAGGCAATAGTCTACAACCTGTCCGTCAACCACAAGGATTCGTTTGTCGCCGTCTTTAATTTCCGGCAGGTATTTTTGCGCCATGATCTGCTGGTTGCCATGTTCAGTCAGTGTTTCAATAATGACGTTGAAGTTAGGATCATCTTTCTTTAAGCGGAAGATGGCGCTGCCACCCATGCCATCGAGTGGCTTGAAGATGACATCTTTATGCTTATGATGAAATGCTTTGAGCAGGTCTTTGTGTCGGCTGATCAGGTGTTCGGGCGTTAAATCTGTGAACTCGGTAGCAAAAACCTTCTCATTGCAGTCGCGCAGGCTCTGCGGCTTGTTAACAACTAGGGTGCCTTGCTTTTCTGCATTTTCCAGCAGATAGGTGGCATAGATGTATTCGTTGTCAAACGGAGGGTCTTTGCGCATTAGGATGACATCGAACTCGGCTAACGGAGTTTCGGCGGTGTCACCCAATTCATAAAAGTGTGACGGATCTCTAAAAACGCGTAAGGAAGTTGCCAAACCCTTGGCAATTCCGTTATCCATGAACAGATCTGAGAGCGTTAGATAGTAAAGTTCCCAGCCACGGTCGGCAGCTGCCCAAAGCATGGCCAGAGAGCTGTCCTTTTTGTAATTAACCTGTTCAATTGGGTCCATTACGATGGCGAGTTTGATGGTCATAGCCGGTCCTGCTGAAAAATGTTTCGATACATATTAAATGAAACTGTGATCGGCCAAAATAACTTTATTTTTAACCAGTTATAGAGATAAGCTAGAAACTGTGATAATAGTGAATAGTCTGAATTCGGCGTAAGATAGTTAATTTAAAGTATCAGGAACCATGTTAGACTGAAAATGGCATTTTTCCGCAGACCAGCTAATTACAGCTCGTCGAATTTAAATAAAAGTAGCGTTAACCCATGGGATGACTTATGGAAACGAGTTTTGAAAACCTGAAAGTCATGGTGATTGATGACTCAAAAACAATTCGCCGCACAGCTGAGACTTTGCTGAAAAAGGTGGGTTGTGAGGTGATAACCGCGACTGACGGTTTTGATGCACTGGCGAAGATTGCAGACTCCAAGCCGGACATCATCTTTGTAGACATTATGATGCCTCGCTTGGATGGCTATCAGACATGCGCACTCATTAAGAATAATAGTGCCTTTAAAGAGACGCCAGTCATTATGCTGTCCAGTAAGGATGGTTTATTTGACAAAGCTAAAGGTCGAATTGTTGGTAGTGACCAGTATTTGACCAAGCCATTTGGCAAAGAAGAATTGCTTGGCGCAATTCGCAATTACGTAAAATAGAAACTTAAAAAGTCGATTGAAAATTAAGGGTTAGCTATGCCTCGCGTATTGATAGTGGATGACTCCCCTACCGAAACCTATGCCTTTCAGGGCATGTTAGAAAAGCACAACTATGAAGTTCTCACCGCAGATAACGGTGCAGATGGTGTTGCTTTGGCGCGTCAGGAGCTTCCGGATGTGGTGCTAATGGATATTGTGATGCCTGGTTTGAATGGATTCCAGGCGACCCGTCAGTTAACGAAGGGTGCAGATACAGCTCATATTCCTGTTGTTATTGTGACAACCAAAGATCAGGAAACTGACCGCGTATGGGGCAGAAGACAAGGGGCTTCGGGTTACCTTGTTAAACCTGTTACCGAGGCAAAGCTGATTGAAACTGTCGAAGCCGTTATGGCCGGAAAAACATTAGGCTGATAGATGGCTGATCAAACACCGCTTTCATTATTAAGAAAACTGGATTCAAGAGTTAGGTCCAGTGCAGTTGGCTTGCCCGAACAGCAGGAGATTGCTGAAACCTGGAGCGGTATTGGCTTCCGGATAGGAGGCCATCATTTTGTCTCACCTATGAGTGAGGTCACGGAACTCCTGCGGGTTCCTGCTTACACTCGCTTGCCCAATGTTAAACCTTGGGTGCTGGGCGTGTCGAATATTCGCGGCCGCCTGATCCCCCTGATCGACCTTGGACTTTTTCTGTCCAACGAAACCAGTGTTCCGATTCGTAGTCGCCGAATTCTGGTTGTTGAGAAAGATGAGCAATCTGACGGATTGGTTGTCGATGGTGTGGATGGCATGCAGTACTTTCCAATCGATAGCTACAGCGACCAAGTGCCTGATATGCCTGAGTCCATCAAACCGTTTGTCAGTGGACACTTTGTTAAAGACAGCATTACCTGGTCTCGTTTCAATATGGGAATGCTGACCGAGAATGATAAGTTTCAGGATGTGGCTGGATAGTCATTTCCCTTTCATTATTAAGTTTTTTTAGATGGCAGCCAGAGGCCAAACTGGAGTTCGAAAATGAAGCAAAAGACGGGAAACCTGTTTACCAACCTAGGAACCAGCGGGCGCGTTGGTTTGCTATTGGGTGGTGTAGTAGCGCTGCTGATTGCAGCAGTGGCAGTGTTGGTTCTGAACCAGAATAAATCCAAATACGATACTGAATTGCTGGTGAATGCTGGTGAGCTTCGTGTATTGTCCCAGGAGATCGCAAAGAACTCATCTGAAGCGTCGGCTGGTAAAGAAGAGGCATTCTCATTGCTTCAGCGAGCCCGTGCTGAGTTTGAAATCCGCTGGAACTATATTCTTAACGGTAATGTAACCACCGGCATGCCGTCTGTTACATCGCATGCGCCGGACGTAAATGTTAACGATCTGGGCAACGTCTGGATTCGCGTAAGTGACTCGGCAGACCTGATTGTTGAATCGCGTGCAACATTGCTGGCACTTCACAATACGGCCGTAACGCTGGCTGAGCGTATTCCGGAGCTTCAGGTTGAATACGATGAAGTTGTTGAAATCATGCTGAGCGACAATTCTGACCCGACGCAGGTTGCTTTGGCCCAGCGTCAGTCCTGGTTGGCTGAACGTATCGTTCGATCGATTAACAAGGTTCTGGTTGGTGGTGAAGGCGCGGTAATGGCCGCGGATTCCTTTGAACGTGACGCTGTATTGTTCCAGCGAGTTCTGGATGGTATGCGCTTTGGTGACCCGGCAATCGGTGTTGATAAAATCACCAACGCTGAAGCTGCCGACGCACTGGGCAATATCGCCGGTATCTTTGAATATGTATCCGGCTCGGTAACGCAAATTATGTCGACTTCACCTGAACTGTTCCAGGTACGTGAAGCGGCCGGTATTATCTTCTCTGACTCTCAAACCCTGTTGGATCTATCCTCTAAATTGGCGAATGACATTCAGTCCGCAGCAGACAGCCGCGGCTTTGGTGCTCTCTGGGCGGGTATGTTCCTTGGTCTGGCTATTGTCCTGATTATCGTGATGGCGGTTTTAACCTACCGTGAAACACAAAGAGACCTGCAGTTAACCTCTGATACCAACCAGCAAAACCAGAACGCAATTCTGCGTCTGCTGGACGAACTTGCCGACCTGGCAGATGGTGACCTCACTGCTCAGGCAACAGTAACCGAAGACTTTACCGGTGCCATTGCCGACTCGATTAACTTCGCGATCGACCAGATGAGAACACTGGTATCGTCCATTAACACGACGGCTGTGCAGGTATCTTCCGCTGCTCAAGAAACACAGGCAACGGCGATGCATCTTGCTGAAGCATCTGAGCACCAAGCGCAGGAAATTGCCGGTGCATCTGCGGCTGTTAACGAAATGGCTGTGTCGATTGACCAGGTATCTGCAAACGCCGCCGAATCAGCCGCGGTTGCAGAGCGATCGGTTGCGATCGCGAAGAAAGGTGCCGACGTGGTACAGGCCACGATCAACGGCATGGACAACATCCGTGAACAGATTCAGGAAACCTCGAAGCGTATTAAACGACTGGGTGAATCGTCACAGGAAATTGGTGACATCGTATCCCTGATTAACGACATTGCTGACCAGACCAACATTCTGGCATTGAACGCTGCCATTCAGGCATCTATGGCGGGTGACGCCGGTCGAGGCTTCGCGGTGGTAGCGGACGAAGTACAGCGTCTGGCAGAACGTTCCTCGGCGGCAACCAAGCAGATTGAAGCGCTGGTTAAAACCATTCAGAACGATACCAACGAGGCGGTAATCTCGATGGAACAAACGGTTGCCGAGGTGGTACGTGGTGCCCGTCTGGCACAGGATGCGGGTGTTGCACTGGAAGAAATTGAATCGGTATCGAAGAACCTTGCAGACCTGATTCAGAACATTTCTAACGCTGCACGTCAGCAGGCCTCTTCCGCTGGCCACATTTCCAATACGATGAACGTTATTCAGGAAATTACCTCGCAGACATCTGCGGGTACGACTGCAACGGCGAAATCTATTGGTAACTTGGCTCAATTGGCTAACGACCTGCAGTCTTCAGTTGCCGGCTTTAAACTGCCGGAAAGCGACGACGAAATTGAAACCTTGTCGATCGTTGATATCCAAGAGGATACGGCCTCTATCAGTTAGTGAATCAGCAAACCGGATCAGTGCGTATGGCTTTGCCTGTTAATCAAGCGCCAGAATTGTCCGATGCTGCCTTTGCTACCTGGCAGGATATTATTGAAGAGCGTATAGGTCTTCAGTTACCAGAGCAAAGACGCAGTTTTCTAAAAACCTGCCTTTCCATTCGAATGCGAGAGGTGGGTTTTGACGATTATCTGGCTTACTACAACCACATCTGTGATGGCGATACCGGCCTGATCGAGTGGAACAGGCTCATGGATCGCTTAACGGTTCAGGAAACACGATTTTTCCGGGACCCGGTTGCCTTCTCTTTAGTTAAAGACCATTTGCAGAATCGGCTTAAGTTGAGCAGCGCGCCATTGAGCTTATGGAGCGTGGGCTGCTCTTCAGGTGAAGAAGCCTATAGCCTGGGCATTACTGCTCAGGAATTGCTATCGAGTACTCCGGAGGCAAATGCTACCCGCTACGGGGTTACCGGTACCGATATCAGCCGCGAGGCGTTGTCGCTGGCAAATGCCGGCAGTTACAGCCCTCGCAGACTGGAGTCGATAGACAGCTCTCTGACCGGACGCTATTTCACACAGCAGGGCCATAAATACCAGATCGTGCAATCAGTGAAAGACAGAACCTGCTTTGTACGATTGAACTTATTGCAGCTGGCGGGTTCACCGCTTAAAAATCTCGATGTCATTTATTGCCAGAATGTTCTGATCTACTTCAGGAAATGGCGCAGAAAAGACATCGTTACAGAATTGGCAGATCGCCTGGCCCCCGGTGGATTACTGGTGCTTGGATTGGGCGATATGGTTGATTGGAGTCATCCCGAATTAACCAGAGTGCCAGGTGAACACGTATTGGCTTATTTCAAACGAAAATAATACACGGGGATATCGGCATGACTGAGCGCCGAGATTATGTGGCACTTGAGTGGGTTCAAGGCGAAATAGAAGAAACTCTTAAGCAGGCTCAATTTGCTTTGGAAGCTTTTGCTGAGTCTCCAGATGATACCAATCGACTGGAGTTTAGCCTGGCATATATTCATCAGGTTTTCGGTACGCTCCAGATGGTTGAGTTTTTCGGAGCCGCACTGCTTGCTGAAGAGATGGAATTACTGAACCAGGCCATGGTTGATGGTGCGGTTCCGTCGAATAACGATAACCTCGCAATCTTAATGCAGGCCATTATTCAGCTGCCTCATTATTTGGATCAGCTTAAGCAGGGTCAGCAGGATCTTCCGATTGTTATCCTGCCTCTGTTGAATGATTTGCGAGCGGCTCGCGGTGTCGGTCTGCTTTCGGAAACAGCGCTGTTTTCACCAGACCTCTCATCTGCTCAGCGCATGGTGGGTGAGCCTAATTACGACAACATCAATCATTCGGGAACCGTTCAGCTGGTTCGAAAGCTGCGTCAGATGTACCAGTTGGCGTTACTCGGCTGGCTGAAAGACGACAAGGTGGACACCAGCCTGGAGTTCCTCACCAAGTCGGTCGCCCGTGTCAGTAGCCTGACTGAGCGTACCAACATGGCTGCGCTGTGGAAGATCGTCGATGCCTTCGTTGCTGGTATCAAAACTGGCCATATCCAGCGTTCACCGGCAACCGCCAAGGTACTGCGTGATGTCGACTACAGTCTGCGTCAGCTGCAGAGTGATCCTCTGGAAACTGCCCGGCAGTTCCCGTCCAGCAGCCTGTTAAAGAACCTGTTGTTTTATCTGGCAAAGATCGAAGACAGCCGTATTGATCGTATTGAAAAGATTCGCAGTCAGTATCGGTTGGCAGATTCATTGCCTTCGGAAGAGGATATTAAGCACCAGCAGGCCAGATTGAAGGGGCCTGACACCAAAGCGGTGAACAGCGTTGTTGCCGCTTTGCTGGAAGAGCTGAGTCGCCTGAAAGATTCCCTCGACCTGATGGTCAGAACAAATGTGACCGATTCCATTCAGCTGAGCAGCCTGGTTGCGCCTATGCAGCAGCTCAGCGATACCATGGCGGTGGTTGGCCTGGAAAACCCGCGCCGGGTCATGAAAGATCAGCTGGAACTCATTGAAACAACTCAGCAGAGCAGCGAAATTCCTGACGGCCTGTTGATGGATATGGCAGGTTCACTGCTGTATATCGAAGCCACGCTTGGCGGCATTGCCAGCGGCGCCGATCTTGAATCGGAACATAGCGATATCAGCATTGATGTCAACAGCGCCTACGGTGCTGTCATCCGCGAAGCCCGTACCGGCATTGAACAGGTAAAAGAGTCTGTCGTTGAGTATATCGGCAGTCATTTCGATGCCTCCCAACTGGCAGAAGCGCCAGCCATCCTGGGCGCTATTCGTGGCGGGTTACTGATGGTGCCGCTGAACGACGCCGGCCGGATCATCGCGGCGGCGCAGAGCTATATCCAGAATACCCTGATTAACGATAAGTACCGCCCTCAGTGGTCCGAGCTCGACTCTTTGGCCGACTCTCTGGTCGGTATCGAATACTATCTGGAACGTATCAGTCGTGACGGTGCGCAGACCAATATAGAGATTCTGGAACGTGCAGCAGAGTCACTGAACCGACTTGGCCTTAACGTGTTCCTGACGCAAAAAACCGAGGAAGCACCGCAGCAGAGTGATGAGCAGCCTGCAGTTGTTGAGCCGGATGTCGCTGACCAGGCTGAGGCCGTGTTGGTCTCAGCTGAAGAGGTTGGACTGGATTCTGTTGAGTTTGAAACTGATGTCGAGTTCGATAACGATGAGGTTGTCGCGGAACCACTGGATCTGGACATTGATTTCGATTCCATTGATGAGTCGGAATTAGACAACGCTCTGGATGAATCGCTTATCGATTTAAGCGATTCAGGTTTAGCACTGGAAGAAAGCTCCGATGACAGTATGTTCGACACTGTTATTGAACTGAGTGAAAGTGATGTTGCAGATGTCACCGATGTTGACGATGGCTGGGATGATTTACCGGTCGCGGAACTGACTGCAGATGGCTTTGAGGAAAACAATTTATTCGATCAGCCAGCTTTTGATTCAGAAGTCACGCCGGATGATTCCCTGAACCTGTTTGCCGAATTCACAGCAGAGTCGGAAAGTGGTCTGGCGCCTGGCAGCGCAGATACAGTTGCTGACAGCGAGCAGGAACAGACAGCGCCAGCGGTTGAAGAGCCTGTTGCTGAAGCTGCGAGTGAACCGGAAGACGATCTGATTGACGATGACATTCTGGAAATCTTTATAGAAGAAGCGGAAGAAGTTCTTGAAACGATCAACGAATTCTTCCCGAGATACCGCGATAACGCGGACGACAGCGAAGCACTGACTGAATTCCGTCGCGCGTTCCATACCCTAAAAGGCAGCGGCCGCATGGTTGGCGCGTTGGTGGTTGGTGAAACCGCGTGGTCGGTTGAAAATATGCTTAACCGCTTAATCGACAATAGCATTCAGCGCACAGCGGATTTGATTCGGGTTGTCGATGAGGTGATCGTTGAATTGCCTGGCCTGGTTAAGGCCTTTGAAGACAAAGTTAAGCCGGATACTGCCCGTGCCGACCAACTGAGTGAGATTGCCCATGCACTGTCGCGCGGTGAGACGGTTGTCTGGCCAGAGAATAATGGTGCTGAGTCAGAACAAATCGTTGCCCCGGCAGAAGTGCAGTCAGCCGAGCCCGCAGGTGAAGCTGTGGAGCCTGAAACCCTCGGTGTTCCCGTTGCAGAGGTTGTTGAAATTGATGTTCCCGACGTTGAGCAAATTGATGAACCGGGGGAAACGGTCATCGATTTTGATGACACAGAACTGGGTAGCTCCGGGTTTGATGGCTCCGAGCTTGAAGACCTTGACTTGGAAGAGATTGAGCTGGATGACGATGAACTCTATCTGGCTTCGGAAGTTGAGGAAGAACCAAAACTCAGTCTGCTCGAGATCTTTAAAAACGAACTCGGCTCTCACCTGGAATACATTGAAAGCTATATCGAGGATGGCCCGCAAAACCGCAAGTTACCGGATGCACTGCAGCGTGCACTGCACACCATTAAAGGCTCTGCCCATATGGCTGCTATGGAATCCATTGCCGATGTCGTCGAGCCAATGGAAACGTTGGTGAAAGATATCCAGGAAAGCAGTTCGGTCGCCAGCAGTGAGTTTGTGGTTTTACTTGAGCGCATGGTCTCGCTGGTGAACAGCTATTCCAGCGAAGATCTGGTCGAAGATCTCTCAGTAGAAGCTGCTGAATTTATTGCTCAGGTGAATGAATACAAGTCTGGCCTTTCGATGCAAAGCCCGGAAATTCATGGCGACGATGCCAGCCTGATGTCTATATTCCTTTCTGAGAGTATGGATATCGTTATGGACGCAGAGTCCATTCTTGAGAACTGGCGTGATCATGGCGAATCTGCCAACGCTGCCAAAACCCTGATTACCGAGTTGGACGTTCTCTCGCAAGCGGCAAAATCCGTTGACCTGATGCCGCTGTCCCAATTGAGCAATGAACTGCGCTCTTTGTATTCGGCAGCCGAGGCTAACCCCTATATTCTGGAAGAGAAGTTCTTCTCACTGGCTTACGATGGTCATGAATCGCTGATCTCTATGATGGATCGCCTGGCGGCTGGTCAGTCTATCCGTTCCGATTCTATGTTCTCTGAGCGCCTGAAGCAGTTCTACGAGCTGTATGCCATTCCGTTCGAGGTCATTGCTCCTCTGATGGATTTTGTTGAAACACTGCAGGCGCCGGAAGGCATTCCTGTGTTGGATGTGGCTGATGCCGAGGTTCAGGCACAGCCTGAAGAAGCGTTGGTTCAGGCCGAGCCTTTTGATCTGCCGCAGGGTAATGAGCAAGCACTAAACCTGCAGGCTGAGCGACTCAGTGTTGATGGTGATCCTGATCTGGTGGGCATATTCCTGGAGGAAGCCAACGATATTCTGGAGAGCATTCAGACCTCGCTGGAGCAGTGGAGCTACGACCCGCAAAATACCCTGGAGGTTGAATCGCTGCAGCGTGATTTGCATACGCTGAAAGGCGGTGCCCGCATGGCTGAAGTCAGCCCGCTGGGTGACCTGGCTCATGAGCTTGAATACCTCTATGAAGGCCTGGCTCAGGGGCAGTATCAATACTCCGAGAGCCTGCTGGGTCTGTTGCAACAATGTCACGACCGCCTGGCAAGCATGGTGGGTGACATTGAATCCAGTATGACCTGCATGTCGGCTCCGGATTTAGTCGAAGCCATCGCCCGGTTCCGTAAGAACCCGGGAGCGCCGTTACAGCCGGTCGTATTAACGCCTGTTCAACCTGAAATGCCGGAGCAGGGCGTAAGCTTGGAGCCGGAAAACACCGTTGTAGAATCAAACACCTATGATCAACCGGCTGAGCCGCAAGCAGAATTCGAGGCTGAGCTAACAGACCCCGTTTTGGATGATCTGCCGGAAGAGGGTCAGTTGACGCCTACAGTAGAGCTCAATCTGGCGGAAGATGTTGATTATGACATTCTGGAAATCTTCATAGATGAAGCCGGTGAATTGCTGCATGAGCTCGAAAATGCCATCGAAGAATGGCGTTCAAATCCGGATAACGAAGCGCATGCCGATGAAATGAAGCGCGTGCTGCACACACTCAAAGGCGGCTCCCGACTGGCCCGGTTGCTCGAGCTGGGTGACCAGAGTCACGACTTTGAAACCTTTATCATCCGTGCGCAGCAAGACAAACTGCCACTTGATGACGCCTTCTTTGCTGAAGTGCTTAACCGTCAGGACCAGCTGGTGTCCTATGTGGAAGCTTTGCAGCACATGATGCAGCAGCAGGGTGCGGATGCCGGTGGTTTCGGTCCCAGCGTTATTCAAATGGTTCCGGAACTGGATGAAGACGACAGTACAGAAGACAGTGCGGTCGCTGCAGAGTCACCGGTGGAAGAGAATACACCGGTAGAAAGTACACTGCCGGTTGTCGCTGAGCCTGCTGAGAACGTTGGGCTGACGGTTGTGGAAAATGCACCCGAATCCAACGTTTTACCGTTCAAGGCCAAGGTGGCATCACCGGATTCCGCCAAGCCGGCAACGGCGAAACGCAATCTGCCGCAGGAAACCGTTAAGGTAAACGCGAGTCTGCTTGAAGGCCTGGTGAACCTGGCGGGTGAAACCTCCATTTCCCGAGCCCGTCTGGAGCAGGAAGTCAGTGACTTTTCCTTTACCCTGACGGAGATGGATCAGACCATCGACCGTCTGCGGGATCATGTACGCCGACTGGATATGGAAACGGAAGCACAGATTATTTTCCGTCAGGAGCGTGCTGAAGAAACCAACTACGAAGATTTCGACCCATTGGAGATGGACCGCTACTCGCAAATTCAGCAGTTGTCCCGATCTTTGATGGAGGCCACATACGACCTTAATGATATTAAGTCGACGCTGACCGATAAAACCCGCGATGCAGAGACCATTCTGCTGCAGCAAAGCCGAATCAATACCGAGCTGCAGGAAGGTCTGATGCGCACCCGCATGGTGCCGTTCAACCGCTTGCTGCCTCGTTTACGCCGTATTGTGCGGCAGGTATCCGGAGAGCTGGGTAAGCAGGTTGATTTCATGGTCGGTAACGCCGAGGGTGAAGTCGACCGGAGCGTTCTGGAACGTATGATTTCGCCACTGGAGCACCTGTTGCGTAACGCTGTTGACCACGGCATCGAGATGCCTGAAGTACGCGAAAGCAATGGTAAGCCGGGCAAGGGTATTGTCCGCCTGAACCTGTCGCGTGAGGGCAGTGAGATTGTGTTGCGCCTCGAAGATGACGGTAAGGGTCTGGATGAAGACGCGATTCGAACCAAGGCTGTTGAGCGTGGGCTGATGCAGGAAGGTGCCAGCCTGAACAGTCAGGAAATCATGCAGTTTATTCTTGAGGCGGGCTTCAGTACTTCTGACAAGGTGACGCAAATTTCCGGTCGCGGCGTTGGTATGGACGTTGTGAACTCAGAAGTGAAACAGCTGGGTGGTTCTATCTCTATCGATTCTGAATTCGGACGCGGCACTCTGTTTACCATTCGCCTGCCGTTTACCGTATCGGTTAACCGTGCGTTGATGGTGAAATCGCAGGATGACCTCTATGCCCTGCCGCTGACATCGATTGAAGGTATTGTCCGGGTTACGCCTAAACAACTTGAGGAATACTACCAGCCGAATGCGCCAATGTTTGAATACGGCGGCGGCAGGTACCGTTTGGAATACCTGGGCTCGCTGTTGCATACCGCGGCCCGTCCGAACACATCGTTGATCGAGACTTCCGTGCCGCTGGTTCTGGTGCGTGGCAGTGACGATCGCCATTCCATGGCGCTGCACGTGGACCGCCTGCTGGGCTCAAGGGAGATCGTGGTAAAAACCCTGGGTTCTCAGTTCAATAAGGTTCCGGGCGTCACCGGTGCCACCATTCTTGGTGATGGCTCGGTGGTGGTTATTCTGGATCTGTCCGCACTGATCCGTTCTGATCTGGTGCTGGCTCACTTTGCAGAGCCCGTGGCTGCGTTAGAAGCACCTGATCAGGAACGCCGCAAGGAAGGCCCGGCTAAGATTATGGTGTGTGATGATTCGGTTACGGTGCGTAAGGTAACCAGCCGCTTGCTTGAGCGTAATGGTATGGATGTGATGCTGGCCAAGCATGGTGCCGATGCCATCAATCAGATGATCGAAGAAATTCCCGATCTGATTCTGCTGGATATCGAAATGCCTTATATGGATGGCTTTGAGGTTGCCTCCCGCGTGCGTCACGATGAACGGCTGAAGCATGTGCCGATTATCATGATTACCTCGCGTACCGGCAGCAAGCACCGCGAACGGGCTATCTCTATTGGTGTCAACGAATACATAGGTAAGCCCTTCCAGGAAGGCCCGCTGCTGGAAACGATTGATCGTTTGCTGAGTGAGCAGTAGGGACTGTCATGAAAGGCAAGCTCAACAGAGTGGGTATTATTGCTTCAACCCCGTTGGTCAGACACCAGATGCAGACAGCTGTTGCTGATGCGGGGTATGAGGTTGCGGTAAATACCTCGCCAGAGCGCTTGGATACAAATTTGCTCACAAACGAAACCATTCGGTTGTGGGCCATTGAGCTTGAAGAAGACGATCGCTGGGCCGATTTTATTAATCAGGTGGTGGAGCTGGTCGAGGTGCCGGTTCTGTTCGGCGATGCTGTCATTCCCACGAAGAATTCCGATAACTACAGCCGCTGGCTCAAGCGCATTCATCGAAAGCTGCATGCCCTTGCGCCAACCGTGAGTAAGCCCGCATCGGCACCGGATGTGGATCTTGACCTGCTGGATAAAAAGCCCGAGCAACCTATCTTCTCGCTGCCAGACGCCTTAAAGCGGGCTCCGCGAACCGACGTTAACCATGTCTGGGTATTGTGTGCCTCGCTGGGTGGACCTCAGGCCGTGAAAGATCTGCTCGATTTGCTGCCCGGAGACATTCCGGCTTCTTTTCTGTATGCCCAGCATATCGATGCCGGCTGCCTGGATTCTTTGGTTCAGTCGGTTGGCCGTCATACCGCGCTGGATATGAAGATGGCGGATCATGGACTGCAGCTGGAGAACGGAAAGGTCTTTGTTGTTCCGGTGACCAACGAAGTTGTCTTCACCGATAATCACGGCATTCTCTGGCAGAACAATGAATGGAGCGGCCCTTATGGACCGAGCCTGGATCAGTTACTGAAAAACGTATCGGAAAAATATGGCGCCCACTGTAACGCCATTATTTTCAGTGGCATGGGCAGTGATGGTGCTATCGGAGCTGCGCTGGTCAAAGAGAATGGTGGCGAGGTATGGGCACAGTCTGCGGCAAGTTGCGTACAAAGCTCAATGCCAGACTCAGCTGCAGAAACCGGCAGTGTAGATTGGCGCGGTACACCTGCAGAAATAGCAGAAAAACTAATAGAATGGCTTGCTGATAAAAGTCAGGCTGCGACCTGATAAAAGGATCGATTTAATGAAAACACCTACCCGTTTGTCCAGCAAGGCGGAAAGCAATAACGTTTCCAGCCTGTTGGTGCCTGTTCAGAACAAAAGCTTACTGGTGCCTAACGTCGTGCTTGCGGAAGTGATTCCTTATGGCCAGTTGCAGTCAATGAACGACAGCCCTCCGTGGGCGCTTGGGGCTATCGAATGGCGTGGCGAGCTGCTGCCGGTACTGAGCTTTGAAATTGCTAACAGTCAGGTTCACGCGCAGGATTCAGAAACAGCCCGTATTGCCGTATTCAATACCGTCAGCGCACAAAGCCGCTATAAGTTTTATGCGGTCGTGGTGCAGGGCATTCCCAGAATGGTCAGGCTAACCGAGGCAGAAGTCCGTGAAGACAACCAGGCCGTAGCCGGCCAGGCGGAAAAAATGCCGGTTATTACTGCTTTGGGTAAGGCTGTCATTCCGGATTTGGACTACCTGGAATCCCTGCTCAGCCGGTTGTCGTAACGGCGCACGTCCACGTTATCCCGCTCGTCTAATCTAGGGTCAATCCATGATTGATCCGTTTTTCAATCTTCAGTTTTAAATCAATGTAATGCCGGGTCTGATCGTGACCATAGGGCAGGCTTTCAATGATGGCTTCGGTCATGGCGATTTCGGTGATGTAGATCGGATATCGCGTGCCGGATGCGCGCAAGCCCAAAACATACGAAGCCAGGGCAGAAAACATTTCCTGCCCCAACAGGTTTGAATTGAACTCCTTCTCGTTGCAAACGATGTAATAGTCCTGCTCTCCCGTTTCGGAAATATCGACATTAACCTGCACGCTGATGAACCGGCCTTCGGTGATCAGCCCGCCAAGCTTTAATTTTTCCAGCTTAACCTGTTTGCCGTGGCGGTTGACCTGATAACAGCGAATGCTGCGTTCCGGCATATGCTCCGCTTCCGTATTGCTTCGCTGCCGGTGCTCGGTCACCTTTAAAAAGCGTACGATTGGCGACAGTGCCGTCGCCATGCTTTGTTGGGGCTGCTTAAACTGAACCAGAGAGCCATGCTCATCGATGATATTGATGACCGACTCGTCCTCTAAGTGCTCGATACAAAGGCTGATGCAGTTGGCCTCATGCAGCCGGTACAGCTCAGCGATGGCTTTGTTCTCGTCGCTGTGTTGCGGGTCGAACACCACCGGGCTGTAGCTTTCCTGCTCGGCGCCCAAAAATTGTATCAATTCCTCAGTGCTTTCAATTGCGACATAGTTCGTCACCCGGCGGAAGTACTGAAACACCTGGTATTTATCGCGCACACTGAAGACAAAACGGGTATTTTCGGAAGAATGAGGTGAGTTAACGGCTTCCAGTGCGTCGCTGAACAGCTGCCGTACGCGTGCCGCAATAGCTTGTGGCCGGGTTGGATTGTGGCACACCGTTTCAACGGCAGGACTGCTCAGGCCATTCTGTTTTTTCAGCCGGTTGATCAGCGATTTCAATGCCTTGGGCAGTGCATCTTCATCGGTGAATCGCTCAACCACGGTTTCTCCCCAGCTGTTCACCAGTACCATATCCAGGCTGACGACCAGGTTTTCCCGTTGAGCGCTAAAATCGAGGCTGTCGCTGCGTGCAGAAATCTTCTGTAACCCCTTGGTGGATAGGTAATGCAACGGGTCTCGGCCTAAATTCAGGAAGATTACAATCTTCGTCAGCTGAGCCGGGTGGTTGTAGGCCTGGCTGCTGATTTCCGGGCGGGGGTAAGGAATGTATTGGCGGATGGAGGCGAGTGTTGAGCGCACCTCAAACTCAGTTACTTTTTCCTGTGAGGGGTAGACCGGTAAATGAAGGTGCGCGCTGAGTAAGCCGTTCAGGTGTGCCCACAGCATGGTTTCCAGCAGGCTTTTGGAGTACTTCAGGGGTGCCGGCTGGTCTTCAATGGGCTTGTTGTAAACGGCCCATAAAAAGACGCCGGGCTCCTGCTTGCTCTCACGCTCCTGAAAGTGAATCTTTTCATGGCTCAGGTCGGTATCCAGACCGATGTTGATAAAGTCTATTTTTCCGGGGCGGCGGTCAAACGCGGTGTGCAGTTTACGGCTCAGCACCAGCAGATCGCGCTGGCTCATCAGGTGGTCACTGCCATGTTCAGAGGCAAATTCAGTCAGGAAGCGATAGCTGCGGGTTAATTCGGTGACCAGGCCTTTGCGTTCGGTAATGACCTGTTCAATGCTCCAGCTGCGGAAGTTATCCAGATGCCTGAGTTTGGCTCCGTCCCAGCCCCACTCGTTGACCAGATAATCCATCAGTTGCCGCCGCCAGTTATGTGAGCGGTGTGTGCGTGAGAGGTTCAGGCTGACCTTGTAGTAAAAGCAGCGGCGAATCAGTTCCAGCCGTTCATGTTCCCCGCGCTCTTTCAGGTAGCCCTCAATTCTCCGGTAAAGCATGATGTATGGGTCAAGATCATCCAGTGACAGCTGCATTCGGTAGATGGTGTTCTTGTAGGTGTGGGCAAGGCTGTTTATTTCCGGATAGCCGCGGGCATAAATCTCCAGCAGAATCAGCTTCAAAACTGACTTGTACGGCGAGTCGATCGCTTTATAGATCTGCCACATACCCGCGCCAATAAACTCGCCGCCGGGTAGCGAGGAAATACCGCCAAAATCGGTGCATTCATCCTTGCGCAACAGGCCCTCATCGTAGAAGGCGTTTAGGGTTTCGGTATATTTCTCTTCACAGGCAGCCGGGATTAGCCACCAGGCCGGAATATTGCCGGCAAGCAGCTGCGCTGTGCGGTAGAACTCATCCAGTAGCAGAACCTTTTGTGTGGTACCGCAATTCTCTCCGGTCAGAGAGGTTTGTTCATCGCCAATGAACTTATGCGCATCCATTAAAAAGAAATGAACTTCCAGGTTAAAGTCTGCGGCCCATTCGGAAATGCGTTCTGCCTTTTCAGCCAGGGCATGAATGGCAACGTTGCTTAGCTCGCTGTTGTAGCACAGCCAAATATCCAGATCCGAACTGGTGGAATGCCCGATACTGCCGCTGGAGCCCATCAGGTACAGCGCTGAAAGCTGCGCTTTGGCAACCAGGTGCTGAGTCGGGATTCTTTGCCGGCTTAAGCCCTGTAATTGCTTAATGAGTGCGTCGTCTGGCTGGTAATTAGCTATCTTAAAAGGGGTTTCATTGCCGGAAAAACCCGGCAGGCCGTCATAGTTCAGGTGGAACAACAGCGGAATTAGGTCAAAGCACTGCTGCTGCCTGGGCTGTAAACCCTCGCGCAGACGCTGTATACGACCGGCATTCACCTGCATAAAGCGCTGCCGGGCATGAAGAATGTGCGCAGCCGATGGCCCTGCGGTTTGAATAAAGCCTTGTTGGGCAGGTGCTTGGGAACCGTTTGTCATAGGTGCTTAGTGGCTTCACCGGGAAGGGCGGGGCCTGTCGAATTGAGTAAAAAGTGTGAATTACTTCAAAGTTTAGCCGTTAATTCACTGATTGCCGGTTTGTTTTGATTTGTCGGTTAAAGCTGCTGACAAACGGGCATTTCAAAGATAGTCTGCATCGCAGTCATATCGAGCACTGAATCGTTTGGTATTTGCGGTTGAGTTCGATATAGTCTTGAAATTGTTCAATTGGTCAGTTTTTATAGAAAGGAAAATTGCATGGCAACTCCACATATCAAAGCCGAAATGGGTGCATTTGCAGAAACAGTTTTAATGCCCGGTGACCCACTGCGCGCCAAGTACATTGCCGATACATTTTTAAGCAACGTTGTTCAGGTGAACGATGTGCGCAACATGTTCGGTTTTACCGGTGAATATAAGGGTAAAAAAGTCTCCGTCATGGGGTCCGGCATGGGCATCCCTTCTATTTCCATTTACGCGAAAGAGCTGATTACTGAGTTTGGCGTTAAGAACCTGATCCGCGTCGGTTCCTGTGGTGCCATTCACCAAGACATCAATCTGCGTGACGTGATCATCGCCTCCGGTGCAAGTACCGACTCTGCTGTTAACCGTGCGCGCTTGGCCGGTTATGATTTCTCTGCCACCGCAAGCTACAGCCTGCTGGAGCCAACCGTAAACGCGGCTCGTGCGGCAAACCTGCCGGTACGAGTGGGTAACGTCTTCTCTGCTGATCTGTTCTATACCCCGGTCGACGGTATTTTCGATACGCTGGCGAAGATGGGCATTCTGGCAGTAGAAATGGAAGCCGCTGGCCTATACGGTGTTGCTGCCGAGTACGGTGCGAACGCACTGACGGTACTGACCGTGAGTGACCATATTCTGCGTGGTGAAGCGACCAGCTCCGACGAACGTCAGAATACTTTTAATGACATGATTGAAATTACACTGGAAGCAGCCACTCAGCTGTAATGCCAACCGAGTAAGGGTAACGCTATGTCTGAAACGTTTGACCTGTTATTGCCAATTGCAAAAGAGGGTGCAGCGAATGCCTATGCGCCTTACAGCAATTTCCAGGTAGGGGCTTCAATTTTGCTGAAAGACGGCACGATGATTCCGGGCAGTAATGTTGAAAACGCCAGCTTCGGTATGACACTTTGTGCCGAGCGCAATGCCATTTCCAGCGCGGTTGCTCAGGGTTATAAACCCGGTGATATTAAAGAGCTGGTTTTATACATACCGCATGATCAGATGTTCTCACCCTGTGGCGCTTGCCGGCAGGTGATGAGCGAGTTTTTAGCGCAGGATGCCAAAGTCATCGCAGTGAATAAAGGTGGTGATAAAAAGCAGTGGACGGTTGCTGAACTCTTGCCTGACGGCTTTGCGATGCCCGAGTAACGCTCATAAAAAGGCTCCTTCATTTGAAAGAGCCTTTTTATTGTCGCAACCTGATTAGCATCCAGCATCCAGCATCCAGCATCCAGCATCCAGCATCCAGCATCCAGCATCCAGCATCCAGCATCCAGCATCCAGCATCCAGCATCCAGCATCCAGCATCCAGCATCCAGCATCCAGCATCTAGCATCTAACAGCACCGGCGCAGAAAGTTCCGCCAGGTAGCGCTGATACTTCTCACGTCTTACATCCAACGCCTCACATCCCACCCCTAAAGCGAATTCCAGAGCGTATCAAAAATAACCTGATGGGTTTTGGCAATGGTGGGTGACTGGATCACCACTGCCGTGGGCAGATCTCCTTCGCTGAGCGAGATCAGCGCCACCTTGGGTGGGTAAATGGCGATGTAAGAGCCGGCATTCTCGCTGGACTCTTCATCAATCCATTTACGGTCAGCGAGCTCGGCTTCTTCACCGCCTTCGCCTATCGCTATCACTTTGACGTTAATCCCCAGCTTGACTCGCTGACGGGTATAGTTGGGAAATGGCCGGTACAGGTGCTTGCGGATGGCCTTGGCAGAATAGACGCAATAGCTGCGCTCCTGCTGTTCGCTGACAGTGGAAAGAATGTCTTTCAATACCAACTCAATACCGTCGTCATCTTCATAGTAGTGAACATCGGCATTGCCGGAGGCCGGTTGCAGGTGGGCCAGCTGCGGAATCACCTTTTCTTCAAGCAACTCCATGGCTTCGGTGACCTGATCCTGATGCTTCAGCGCCAGCTCTTTCAGCCGGGAGGGCGGCTCGGCACTAAAATGACGACGTTTGCCTTTGGGGAACAGGCTGACAATGCCTTTCTGCTGCATGCGCTTGAGCAGCTCGTGGGTGGTGCCGCGGTTGATGCTGGCGCGATCGGCGATATCACGGATGGATGCAGGGCCGGAGGCCAGCAGCGCCAGGTAGATGCGGGTTTCGCGCGGTTCAAGGCCAAAGGTTTTGAGTATTTCCGCGGTGTTCATTTACTCTCTCGAGGGGCAAAGTCGAATACATCGCTGATCATATGGTCGGCCTTAAAGCCTTTTGCGGTGAGCATGTCGTAAACCGCGTAGACCATTTCCGGCGATCCGCAGGTGACGGCCTGGCATTGAGCGAGGTCATCCTCATGGTCGGCAAAAATGCCGTGCACCAGTAGCTTGTGCTTGTCGTCCCAGTGGCTCTGTTCCGAAATCAGCGCTGTGGTATGGATGTTGGTGAAGTCTTCGGCCCATTGTTCGGCCTTTTTCAACATGTAAAGGTGGCTCAGGTTGTAGCTGGTCCAGTAGATGTAGGTTGGCCGCTTCGAGCGCTGATGAATGAGGTCTTCGACAATGGCCTTCACTTGCGCAAAGCCGGTGCCGGAAGCGATCAAAAGCAGTGGGCTGTTGGATTCCGCAAGTTTATCCAGCGAGCAATTTCCCGATGCCGGGTTTAGCTCAACGGTGTCTTCTCTTTGCAGGTAGGCGATCAGGTTATCGCTGGTTTCCGAGCCGCCCTGAATGTGTAATTCAATACAAGGCTGCTTTGGCGAGCTGGCGATGGTGAAGTACAGATAGCTGAAGCCTTCAATAACCAGCTCCGTATACTGGCCCGCTTTAAACGGATATTTCGACAGGGGTTTTAGATGAACGCGCCAAACGTTGCCGCTGAGTTGCTGAATATCGTGTACTGTCGCTGATGTGGTCGCCAAATCCGGTTCCTCGCGCGAATGATAAATGTCCATAGACATTATACTCATTAATAACGCGCGAAGAGCCGAATCAGCAGATGGTAGGAGGCAGAACGGCCTTAAGAGATCACTTCGTAAGATTTCGGCTCGCTGCCTTCAAAGGTGATTTTAACCTTGGCATCGCCTGCCATCTTTTTCAGGGCCGGCCATTTCAGACTGAGAATATCAACGATATAGGGGTCTGAAGCGTGCATGTGCGTCGTCTTTTTCAGCTTCGGTGCGCGGAAGTAAATGTAGTGCAGGTGGTAAATATCAATCAGCACAATAAAGCCATTCAGCATGGCAACCGGCCAGGCGCCAATCAGTATGCCGTAGCTGGAAAACACTGACGCGCCGACCAGGTTGATCCATCGCAGCCAGACAATGTTAGACATCATTAAAGAGACGGCGACGAGAATTGATCCGAGGTAGCCATATATTTCTAGGGTTTGCATAGTAAGTAATTCTGTTAGTTGACCGAGTGGTCAGAATTATAGTCGTGCAAATCTGAAATACCAGAGAGTAGGCATTAATTTATTATGAAAAGGGTGGTACGAATCAATTACAGGGGTGTAAAGGGAGCCCGGCTGGGCTCAAACCTTCAGTTTACTCAGTAGCTCTTTCATTCGCTCATGAGCTGCCTGGTTGCGTTCAATTGGCCGGCCCCACTCACGCTCGGTTTCACCCGGCCATTTGTTGGTGGCATCCAGGCCCATTTTTGAGCCCAAACCGGAAATTGGGCTGGCGAAGTCGAGGTAGTCAATCGGTGTGTTTTCGACCAGTGTGGTATCGCGTGCCGGGTCCATGCGGGTGGTAATGGCCCAGATTACGTCTTCCCAGTTCCGCGGGTCGACATCATCATCGACCACAATCACGAACTTGGTGTACATAAACTGGCGCAGGTAAGACCAGGTACCCAGCATTAAACGCTTGCCGTGGCCGGCATACTGCTTCTTCATGCTGATGACCGCGATACGGTAGGAACAGCCCTCCGGCGGCAGGTAAAAATCGACAATCTCCGGGAACTGCTTCTGCAGGATCGGTACAAAGACTTCGTTCAGCGCAACACCCAGAACGGCCGGTTCATCGGGTGGCCGGCCGGTGTAGGTGCTGTGGTAAATAGGGTTGTTACGGTAGGTCATGCACTCAATGGTGAAGACCGGGAAGCTATCGACCTCGTTGTAGTAACCGGTGTGATCACCATAGGGGCCTTCCGGCGCGGTTTCGCCGGGGTACAGATAGCCTTCCAGAATAATCTCCGCGCTTGCCGGCACCATCAGCTCATGTGTTTGGCACTTCACCAGTTCGGTTCGGCTGTCGCGCAGCAGGCCGGCAAAGGCGTATTCAGACAGGGTGTCGGGCACCGGTGTAACCGCACCGAGAATCGTTGCCGGGTCGGCCCCTAGCGCGACGGCAACCGGGAAGGGTTCGCCCGGGTGTGCCTTTTGCCAGGCGGCGAAATCCAGCGCGCCGCCACGGTGCGAAAGCCAGCGCATAATCAGTTTGTTCTTGCCGAGCAGCTGCTGCCGGTAAATCCCCAAATTGGTTCGGCCGCCGTTCGGGCCTTGGGTAATTACCAGCGGCCAGGTGACCAGTGGTGCAGCATCGCCTTCCCAGCAGGTCCAGATAGGCAGTCGAGTCAGGTCGACGTCATCCCCTTTAACGATGTTTTCCTGCACCGGTGCCTTCTTCAGTACCTTGGGTGCCATGCTCAGCACTTTCTTCAGGATGGGCGCTTTTTCCCACAGGTCTTTTGCACCCTTGGGCGGTTCCGGCTCTTTCAGGTAAGCCAGCAGCTTGCCGATCTCGCGCAGCTCTTCGGTGGATTGGGCCCCCATGCCCATGGCGACCCGTTCCGGCGTGCCGAACAGGTTACCCAGCGTCGGCATATCAAAACCAATCGGGTTTTCGAACAGCACCGCCGGGCCTTTTTTGCGCAATACCTGATCGCAGAATTCGGTCATTTCCAGGTTTGGGTCAACGGGATCTTTAACACGGATCAGCTCCCCGGCCTGTTCAAGCTGAGACAGAAAATCACGAAGGTCTTTATATTTCATAGCGTCTTCTTTTGGTTATCCGGTTCAAAGCTGAGTGATATTGATGAAGGTTGCTTCCCGCTTGGCACCGGCTTCTTCCAGGCGGCGCAGGTAGTCCTGCCAGTAAAAATCTTGTTTTTCACCGATGCGGTACAGGTATTTCCAGTCGTAAATACCGCTGTCGTGACCATCATCAAAAACAATCTTTAATGCGTAGCGGCCGGCGGGTTTTAAGTCTTTGATGCTGACGTCTTTCTTACCCACCTGAAGTGTTTCCTGGCCCTGGCCGTGACCCCGCACTTCGGCAGAGGGCGAGTAAACCCGAAGGAACTCCGACGAATATTCGAAGGTGCTTTCATCGCTCCAGACGATGGTCAGAATTTGCTTTTCGCGGTTGAAATCTATGCTGACGGGTTTGGCGTCCATCACTTATCTCCCAATGAAATAGGCTGGCATTATTCGTCTTACTGACGGTGTGATCAATACAATAAGGCAGTGGCGAGTACACCAAGCAAAGGTAAATTGGGGTGGTTTTACCGGGGGGATATCCGCCACTAGCTGCTAAAGTGAGAATCTAGCTTATCCAAAAGCTCTAATCCTTTTTCAGGATCGCCGGTGGCCGCCATTGCCCGAAAGCGAACTTCCGTATCAAACTCGGCAATAGCCTGAGTCGATATTTCTTCAATAAGCTTATTCAGGCTAATTTTCTTATAGGCCGCCAGTGCTTTTAAACGATTGTGTTTATCGTCAGGCAGACGAACGGTTAGAGTAGACATTTCAATCACTCCTTAACATCTGTTCGGGTTTGACTATGTGTAAATCTCTGAATTTTAGTTCTGCACCCATCAGGTCTTTTATGTTATTCGTTACAATATAGCGTGCGCCACCAGCGACCGCCGCTTCAATTAAAAAGTTATCTCCCTCATCTTTCAAATTTGGTCGCCATAAATAATGAATCGGCACCCAATCACAAACGGCATAAAACGCCGCAAGTAACTGATTGATCTCATCATCACTCAGTGGACAAAGTTCCCTTATGTCTTCGCGGTGACTGACATCTTCATATTCTAAAAACAGCGCTGTACTCATCAATGGATTGTACTTTCCGGTCAGGCAAGCCCGCAGAACCGCTCTTGCAGGTCCTGTTTTACCGATGAGTGCACTAATAAGTACGCTGGTATCAATAACAACCTTAATCATGACTAGATGGTGGCATATGTGATATCACTTATCAAGTTGCCCGGTGAATGCATTCCATTCATCCTGAACATCGACTCCATAAACTCTTTCAAAACTTGCTTTAAAAGAATCGCCGTTTTCCAGAAGCCTTAGTAAAGCGGGTACTTTTTTATCTTTATTCAAGTACTTAACGAATAAGGCGCTTTGTCGATAGCTCATATGCTGCTGGATAACGCCATCTTCCAGAGTAGGGTAATTTGTAGGCAAGCGATTTCCCCATAAACCGCCTTTCCCAAACAAGCCGGCTTTCTCCAATGGCATAATATGCTTACCTTCTGCTAAGAATGTAATTGCCTTTTCTTCACTGACAAAATCGGCACCACCTCCGTTTGAAGCGTAAACTGCTAAACCTTCGTGAAACCATTGAGGAATGTAAATGGTTTTATAAAGCGGGATCTGCTGAAACAGGTGCAGATGGGAGAGTTCATGCGTTAAGAATATTTCATAACGATTGTTTTCGAACGCTCGTGGTGACAAGAAAAGTCCGGTTTTATAAACCGCGGCTGAGATTCGTTCGTTTAGTTTCGTGTAGCGGGCAAAGCATTTGGGCGTGTCGCAAATATGAACAGTGACCTTCGATGTGAACGGCTTCTGATGCACCTGTTCTATTGTCTGGATGGATGAATCTATAACAGAGGCAATAAGCCCTGCCTGTTCTTCCATGCCTTGCTTGTAGAGAATCCGGGAATCTGAATAAACCTGGAATTCATCTTCAACCGGTGAAATTTCCGGTACGGGCTTGAAATAGCTACAAGCTGCAGCAGTTATACTAAAGAGAAAGATAACTGAAGATGTGAGAATCCTTTTCACATTGCTGCCTGTTCGCAAAGGGGGAGGCTTATTATCAAATTAAAAAGCCGACACAATTGTCGGCTTTTTGAAAAGGCAATTTAAAGAATAAAGCGGCTCAAATCTTCGTTCTGAACCAGTTCACCCAGTGAGTTATTCACATAGTCGGCATCGATAACCTGCTTTTCACCGCTGCGTTCGCTGGCGTTAAAGGAGATCTCCTCAAACAACCGCTCCAGAATGGTATGCAGGCGTCGGGCGCCAATGTTTTCAGTGCTCTCGTTGACCTGGAAGGCCGTTGAGGCAATGGCTTCAATAGCGTCGTCCGTGAATTCCACATCCAGTTCTTCGGCCTTCATCAGTGCCTTGTACTGGTCTGTCAGACTGTAGTTGGGCTCGGTCAGAATGCGTTTGAAATCGTTTGGCGTCAGTGCGTTCAGGTTCACGCGAATAGGCATACGGCCCTGCAGTTCCGGGATCAGATCGCTCGGCTTGGAGAAATGGAACGCGCCACTGCCAATAAACAGGATGTGATCGGTTTTCACCATGCCGTATTTGGTATTGACGGTACTGCCTTCAATCAGTGGCAGTAGGTCGCGCTGAACGCCTTCGCGGCTGACTTCACCACCGCCACGGTTTTCGTTCTTGGCGATCTTGTCGATCTCATCGATAAAGACAATGCCGTTCTGTTCAACCGCTTCCAGTGCGCGCTGCTTCAGGTCATCTTCGTTGACCATGCGTGCGGCTTCTTCATCGGTCAGCAGCTTCAGGGCTTCTTTAATTTTGACTTTGCGTTTTTTAGTCTTGCCGCTGCCAAGGTTAGAGAACATGTTCTGCAGCTGGCTGGTCATCTCTTCCATGCCCGGAGGCGCCATAATTTCTACGCCGGCTGCAGATTCAGAGACATCAATTTCCACTTCTTTATCGTCCAGTTGACCTTCACGCAGCTTTTTACGGAAAACCTGACGGGTGCTGGAGTTCGAGTCTGAGGTGTCGTTTTCGCCGGAGCCGGATCGTGCCGGTGGCAACAGAATATCCAGAATGCGGTCTTCGGCGGCGTCTTCCGCGCGTGGGCGAACGGCGTTCATTTCCTGTTCGCGGAACAGCTTGATGCCGGTTTCGGCGAGGTCTCGCACGATGGATTCAACATCGCGGCCAACATAGCCTACTTCGGTGAATTTGGTCGCTTCAACCTTAATAAAGGGCGCATTCGCCAGCTTGGCCAGGCGGCGGGCAATTTCGGTTTTACCGACACCGGTTGGGCCGATCATCAGAATGTTTTTTGGCGTGATTTCTTCACGCATGCGTTCATCAAGCTGCATACGGCGCCAGCGGTTACGCAGCGCAATGGCGACAGCACGTTTGGCTTCATCCTGGCCGATGATGTGCTTATCCAGTTCGTGAACAATTTCTCTTGGGGTCATTGTTGACATGATGGTTTCCTGAAAATTCGGTGAGCGCGTACTTAAAGCACTTCAATCACGGCGTTGTGATTGGTGAAGACGCAAATGTCGCCAGCCATAGCCAGAGATTTTTCTGCAATGGTTTTGGCATCCAGTTCGGTGTTTTCATACAGCGCGCGTGCGGCTGCAAACGCATAGTTTCCGCCGGAACCGATGGCAATGACGCCATGCTCGGGTTCGACCACATCCCCGGTACCGGAGATGATCAGCGAGGCTTCGGCATCGGCGACGATGAGCATCGCTTCTAAGCGTCGCAGAGCGCGGTCGCTGCGCCATTCTTTGGCCAGCTCTACAGCAGCGCGGGTCAGATGACCGCTGTGCTGCTGCAGGTGAGATTCAAATTTTTCAAATAGGGTAAAGGCATCGGCGGTGCCGCCTGCGAAACCTGCAATTACCTTATTGTGATAAAGGCGGCGAACTTTACGGGCATTGCCCTTCATAACAGTGTTGCCGAGGGAAACCTGGCCGTCGCCGGCAACAACAACCTGGTCATTGCGGCGCACCGCAACAATAGTAGTCATAGCATTTTTGCCTGTTTGTGAGTGTAGCCAGATATGTGGGGATGTTTGGGCAGGATTAAAGGCAGGTTTACAAAAATTGCGGTTATTCGAGAGAGCTGAACGGCCTGCCGCTTTCCGGAAGCAGGCCGTATTTATTCATTAAAGCTTCTTCACCAGCGGCTGGTAGTTTAGGTCGGCGAGGATATCCTGCGCCTTGTTTAACGATGGCCGGTGTTCGAACGGGCCAACGACAACACGGTGGTATGTGCCTTTGCCGGCCACTTCGACCGACTGAATCTCAGCGCTGGGCAGGCCGTTCAGAATCAGCTCGGCGCGGGCGCGATCGGCATCGGCGACACTGCGGAACGAGGCCACCTGTATAATCCAGCTGGTCGGCTCTTCGGTTACCGTTGCTTCTCTGCTGGCCGCGCTGCCTGGGGTTACTTCGCGGTTGGCATCGCTGGGCAGGTCGATAGAGACTTCTTCGTTTTCCAGCAGTTCATAGAACTCAAACGCCTTCTTCATGGTTTCTGCTTTGTCTTTTAAATCCTGCAGCGTTTCATGCTTGGGTGTTTCGGTGGTTGCTTTGGGGGCCGGCTTCTCGGTGTTTTCCAGCGCCGCGGTAAGTTGTTCACGCACCGCTTCGGCACCGCCGGTTTCTTCGGGGACGTGGCTTAAAAAGTACAAAAAGCCCACAAAACCGGTGGCGACGACAAAGGTAAACACCCACACCCAGCGCGGCACCCGGCTGCGTTTAGGCTCCGGGCGCGGCTTGTTTGCAAAATCTCTTGCCATACTGAGCTTCCGTTACATGGATTCCGGTGCGCTGACACCCAATAGGTGCAGGCCGCTGGCAATGACCTGGGCGACAGCCTTGGACAGCGCCAGTCGGGCATTGCGGATATCATCTTCTTCAACCAGCATCTTGTTGCTGTTGTAGTAGCTGTGGAACAGGCCGGCCAGATCTTTCAGGTAGGTGGCGACCATTGAGGGTTCCAGCGAGTCGGCAGCAGAAACGACCACATCCGGGAAGCGGCGCAGCTGGGTAATCAGCTCACGCTCGGCGTCCAGTTCCAGGTTACTCAGAGCAGCCAGGCCGGCCTTCTGGTCGAAGGTTAGATCACTTTCGGCCAGCTTGCTGAGCATGCCGTGAATTCGGGCGTGCGCATACTGAATGTAGTACACCGGGTTTTCATTGCTCTTGGAACGCGCCAGATCGATATCGAAGGTGATCTGTGCACCGCAGCTGCGGGAAATCAGGAAGTAGCGGGTGGCATCGCGGCCCACTTCTTCGATCAGGTCGCGCAGCGTTAAATAACTGCCGGCACGCTTCGAAAGCTTCACTTCTTCACCGCCGCGGGTCACCAGAATCATCTGGTAAAGGGCGTAATCCGGGAAGCCCTGCGGGATGCCTTCGTTCAGTGCCTGCAGGCCGGCGCGTACGCGGGTCACGGTGCTGTGGTGGTCGGCACCCTGAACGTTAATGACGCGGTCGAAGCCACGCTCAAACTTATTCTTGTGGTAGGCGACATCCGGCAGGAAGTAGGTATAGCCACCGTCTTTCTTGCGCATGACGCGGTCTTTATCGTCACCGAATTCGGTGGTCTTCAGCCACATGGCGCCGTCGTTTTCGTAGGTGTAGCCATTGTCTGTTAATTGCTTAACAGTTTGCTCCACCAGGCCGCCGCTGTACAGCGAGCTTTCCAGGAAGTAGATATCGAAATCGACATCGAACGCCTTCAGGTCTAAATCCTGTTCGTGGCGCAGGTAGGCCACGGCAAATTCGCGGATGGCGTTGAGGTTATCCACATCTTTTGCGCCGGTGGCTTCTTTATCGTCGGCATGGACGGTTTCGCCGGCCATGTACGCCTTGGCGATATCAATAATGTATTCGCCACGGTAGCCATCTTCCGGCCAGCCTTCGTCATCCGGCGTTAAGCCTTTGCAGCGTAATTGCACAGACAGCGCCAGGTTGTCGATCTGGGCACCGGCGTCGTTGTAGTAGAACTCTCGGGTGGGTTCCCAGCCGTTGGCTTCCATGATGCGGCACAGGGAATCTCCCAGGGCGGCGTTACGGCCGTGACCCACGTGCAGTGGGCCGGTTGGGTTGGCGGATACAAACTCCACCTGCACCTTCTTGCCAGCGGCGTTGATGTTCCAGCCGAACTGGGCACCATCTTCAAGAATTTGCGCGACCACCTCGGCGTTGGACGCGCCGGAAAGGTAAAAGTTAATAAAGCCGGGGCCGGCAATTTCGATCTTTTCAATCAGCTGATTATCGGGAATGGCCGCGATAATCTTTTCAGCAATGGCGCGCGGATTACTTTTGCAGGGCTTGGCCAGTGTCATTGCCAGATTGGTTGCCAGATCGCCGTGTGCTTTGTCCCGGGTGTTGTCAACTGATACGCGAACGGCGTGATCCTGAGGAATAACGCCCTCAGATTTCAATTGATTTGCTGCAGATTCAAGCAATAGGGTGATTTGCGGTTTCATGAAACGTAAAACTCCGGAACGGGGGATTTGGCTATAAGAAAAGGATCCGCATTATCCATGTTTTGCGCTTGGTTCGCTACCGGTGTGACCCCGAGGAGGAAGCTGTTCCGCTTCGGGAACGTACAAACAAGGGGCGCTGTAAACCCATCTATGGGGCTCAACTTCGGCATCCATGCCTCAGTTGCCCTTGTTTGTGCGTTCCAGAAGCGAAAAAGCGGCACCCTGTGAATCTCGAAGACAGCCACTGAGTCGGGTGCCTCCGAATGCAATGTTAAGCCAGATCCGCCGGATCAATATCAATATGCCAGCTCACCTGCTGAGCTTCACGCGGGTAGTGCTTATGCAGCGGGTTCAGTGCCTGATGCAGCGTGCTGCGCTTATCGCTCTGTACAATGATCATGTAGCGGTGTTTACCGGCCCTGCGCGACATCAACGCCGGCAGTGGCCCCAATACCCGCACGGTACCCAGGCCAATCAGGTAGTGCGCCATCTCCTTCAGGCGGGCTTCGCAGCGCTCGGCATAGGGACTGTCGGCACGGATCACCGCCAGATAGCCAAACGGCGGCAGGCCGGTGCGCTGGCGTTCTTCGAGCAGCTCGACAGCAAACTGGCGGTAGTCGTGCTTGAGCAGAGGTTCAAAGATCGGGTTATCCGGGTAGTGGGTTTGAATCAGCACCTCGCCGCGTTTGCTGCCCCGGCCGGAACGCCCGGCGACCTGAGTCAGCAACTGGCCCATGCGCTCGCGGGCGCGCAGGTCGGCACTGAATAAACCGGTGTCGATATCCCAAATGCCAACCAGCGTGACCCGCTCAAAGTGATGGCCCTTGGCCAGCATTTGCGTGCCGATGATAATGGCTGGACCCGGCACTTCGGTTTGTTTCAGCTGCTCTTCAAACTTCTTGCGGGTGCTGGTGATGTTGCTGTCGAAGCGGATGATCGGAACCTCCGCAAAGCATTCGGCGAGCAGCTCTTCGGCGCGCTCGGTGCCGGTGCCCATCGCACTGACTTCATGCGAATGGCAGTTCGGACACTGGCGAACCGGAGCCTGTTGAAAGCCACAGTGATGGCAGATGTTCAGATTGTTGTGACGGTGGTGGGTCAGGTGCGCATCGCAGTAAACGCAATCAGCAATCCAGCCGCAGTCTTCACAGAACCACGATGGCGCATAACCGCGCCGGTTGAGGAACAGCAGCACCTGATTGCCGTCGCCGAGGTGCTCTTTTATGCGCAGCAGCATCTTTTCAGAGAGCCCCTGGCGCTGATCCTGTTTACGCATATCTACCGTTTCAACGTGCGGCAGGCTCTGCCCGGCTGCCCGCTGGTTCAGCTGTAAGTAGCTGTAATGGCCGTTGCGAGCATGGTGCAGGCTTTCCAGCGACGGTGTGGCGGTGCCGAGTATGATCGGGATGCCCTCGTTACGAGCTCGCATCAGGGCGATATCACGGGCCTGATAGCGCAGCGTATCCTGTTGTTTGTAAGATTGATCATGCTCTTCATCGACCACAATCAGGCCCAGATCTGGGATTGGCGTCAGTATGGCTGAGCGCGTGCCAATCAGGATAGCGGCCTGGCCGAGCGATGCCTTCAGCCAGTTGTTTTTACGCTGATTGTCAGAAAGCCCGGAGTGCAGGCTGATAACCTCATCGGCAAAGCGGTTCTGAAAGCGGCGCAGGGTTTGCGGCGTCAGGCCAATCTCCGGCACCAGCACCAGAGCCCGGCGACCCTGCTTCAGGCAACGTTCAATGGCTTGAAGGTACACTTCGGTTTTGCCGCTGCCGGTGACGCCTTCCAGCAATGTTGCCTGGAAACCGGTCTCGTTTAGATGTGCCAGCGCGTGTTGCTGGTCATCGTTGAGCCGCAGCGAGGGCTCATTCAGCTGGCCGCTGGCGGCGACCGGCTCATGCAGGCTGACGGCCTCCACCTCGATAAAATTCTTTTTTTCCAGCGCCTTCACCTGCGCGCTATCGTGGCCGTGCTCTTTAGCGCTTTTCAGCGAGCAGCGCCGCTGTTGCTGCACGAAGCTAAGCAGCGCCTGCTGCTTTTCTGATCGCTTTAGCTGCGCAGGCTCCAGCGCTTCACCGGCAATGGTCAGCGACAGCCATTTTTCCGCGGCCAGTGTCGCCGGCTCGCCATCGCGCAGAAGCTTGGGCAGCGCCAGTAAAAAGCTGCTGCTGAATTCGTGCAGGTAATAGCGGCTCATCCAGCCGGCCAGTTTCAAAATGTTTTCCGGCAGAATGGGCTGTTCATCGAGCGTTGCTTTCACCGACTTGAGTTTGCTGGTATCAATTTCCCGGGTGCTGATTTTTGAATCAACGACAACGCCAACGACTTCACGTTTACCCAGTGGCACTCTACAGCGTATTCCGGGTGCTACAGCGGTGTGGTGAAGGTACACGAGAGGCTCATGAAACGGCCCGGGAACGGCGATTTTTACCGGATGCAAAGACTGTTGGTTTAAGCTTGTCAATTGAGGTAACTCTGGTATGATTGCGCTCCCTTTTTGGGGGCTGGCGATAAGCTATTGTGCCTCCAATGTTAATGTTCCGTCAAAGCGCGGTGCCTGGCATAAGATCAGGTGGCGGCGTAAATTGAGGTAAATGCAATGCAAACTGAAATTCATCCAAAGTATGAAGAGCTGGTAGCAACTTGTTCTTGCGGCAACGTTGTTAAAACTCGCTCTACTCGTTCTGGCACTATGCACCTGGACGTTTGTTCTGCTTGTCACCCGTTCTACACTGGTAAGCAGAAAGTTGTTGATGCGGGCGGCCGTATCGATAAGTTCAAAAACCGTTTCGGCGCTCGTACTCTTAAGAAGTAATTCAAAGAGTCGCACTAAGCGAGTTTGGAGAGAAGCCCGGCAATGCCGGGTTTTTTTATGCCTGCAGATTTTATCTGGAGGGCTGAGCAGCTTCGAATGCCGCTGCTCAGGCTGGCGTTTGCCTCAGACCGCCTTGGTTTTTGGCAATACCAGATTTAGCAAAATGGCCACCAGTGCACTCAAAGCAATGCCCTGCAGCTGGAAGGTGCCAATCTGCAAGAACATGCCACCCAAACCGAACACCAGCGTGATGGCAACAATCACCATATTGCGCGAGTCGGTCAGATCGACCTTGGCTTTGGTCATGGTGCCAATGCCAACGGTACAGATGGTACCGAACAGCAGCGTCATGATACCGCCCATTACCGGCACCGGGATGGACGCCAGCAACGCACCGGTCTTACCAATAAAGGACAGCAGAATCGCGAAGCCCGCGGCCCAGGTCATGATCACCGGGTTGAAGGCTTTGGTCAGCGCTACCGCACCGGTCACTTCAGAGTAGGTCGTGTTTGGTGGGCCACCCAGCAGTGCCGCAGCAGAAGTAGCCAGGCCATCACCGAGCAGTGTCTTTTTCAGACCCGGCTTTTCCAGGTAGTCTTTGTTGGCGGTGTTGGAGATCGCCACCATGTCGCCAACGTGCTCAACGGCAGGTGCAATCGCGACTGGCAGGATGTACAGAACCGCTTCCCAGTTCCACTCCGGGGTGACGAAGTTCGGCATGGCGAACCAGGCCGCATTGGCCACGCCAGAGAAATCGACGATGCCCAGGAACAGAGAAATCACATAACCCACGACCAGACCCGCCATTACAGGCAGCAGTCGCAGCAGTCCGTGACCAGCGGTGGCCACCAGAATCGTCGTAATCAGCGCCGGGATGGCAACCATCAGCGCCTGATTCATCGGCACCAGAACAGCGGCACCGTCACCCGTCTTGCCCAGCGCCATATTGACAGCAACCGGCGCCAGTCCCAGACCAATGACAACAATCACAGGGCCAACAACAACCGGTGGCAGCAAGCGGTGAATAATGTCGTTACCACGAATAGCCACCAGGGCACTGAGCAGTGCGTAGAGAACGCCAGCGGCAAACAGACCGCACATGGTTGAAGGGATGCCCCATTGATTCACGCCATAAATAATGGCCGGAATGAACGCAAAGGAAGACGCCAGAAACACCGGTACGGTGCGCTTGGTAATAACCTGGAAGATCAGTGTGCCGAGACCGGCAGTAAACAGCGCGACGTTAGCGTCGAGCCCGGTAAGAATAGGTACAAGTACCAGCGCGCCAAAGGCGACAAACAACATCTGTGCGCCAAGTAATGCATTTTTCATGGCTAGGGTTCCCAAAAGGTGAGTGAAAAACTTTTGGGGCGCTAATCTATAACATATTGATTACAAAGGAAAAACCTGTGCATTTGGTCTGCTTTGCTATGGTCAAATTGCAAATGGAAGATCGGCAGCACGGGTGTTCACCTGTTCGAAAAATAGTAGCAAAAATACCTGAATTGACGGCGCTGTTTAGTTGAGTCGTTGCAATCGCCCAGCTATGCTTTGCTTTCTACCGCCCAACCAAATGGAAGTTGCCATGTCTGATACGCTAAAAATCGATGCACTGAAGTATCATGCTGAACCTAAGCCGGGCAAGCTTAGTGTTGAGCTCACTACACCAGCCGAAACCTCCCGTCATTTATCGCTGGCATACAGCCCGGGTGTTGCAGAGCCGGTACGTGCGATTGCTGAAAACCCTGAGAATGCATACAAGTACACCATTAAAGGCAACCTGGTGGGCGTTATCTCTAACGGGTCAGCCATTCTCGGCCTGGGTAATCTCGGTTCATTGGCCAGTAAGCCGGTGATGGAAGGCAAGGCGCTGTTGTTTAAGCGCTTCGCCAATATCGATGCCATCGATATTGAAGTGAACTCTTCGGATGTGCAGGAAATTGTGCGCACAGTCGAGTTAATTGCCGATACCTTCGGTGGCATTAACCTGGAAGATATCAAGGCACCGGAGTGCTTTGAGATTGAAAAGCGCCTGATTGAAAAATGCAGTATTCCAATCTTTCACGATGACCAGCACGGCACCGCTATTGTAACCGTGGCCGGTATGCTTAACGCTCTGGAAATTCAGGGTAAAAAGATTGAAGAGGCCAAACTGGTGTGTCTGGGTGCCGGCGCTGCTGCGATCTCTTGCGCCCGCCTGTTGATTGCCGCGGGCATGAAGAAAGAGAACCTGGTGATGATCGACCGCACCGGGGTTATCTTTAATGGCCGTGAAAACGTCAACCAGTACAAAGCCGAGTTTGCCAATGATGTGACCACTGCGCGCACGCTGGAAGACGCCATTGTGGGTGCCGATGCGTTCCTCGGGCTTTCCGGGCCGAACCAGCTTTCAGCGGAAATGCTGAAAAAGATGGCTGATAAGCCTGTTGTATTCGCCTGCTCCAACCCGGATCCGGAAATCAGCCCGGAACTGGCTGCAGCAACGCGCGATGACGTGATTATGGCCACCGGCCGTTCCGATTATCCGAATCAGGTGAATAATGTATTGGGCTTCCCGTTTATTTTCCGAGGCGCGCTGGATGTTCGTGCGACAGCCATCAACGAAGAAATGAAACTGGCAGCCGCCTATGCCATTCGGGATTTGGCTAAGGAAGAGATCCTGCCGGAGGTTATTGAAGCCTATGGCGGCAATGCCTTTGAATACGGCAAAGAGTACATCATTCCAAAACCGCTCGACCCACGCCTGCTGAACCGCGTTGGTGGCGCTGTTGCCCGCGCTGCGGTGAAGACCGGTGTCGCCAAGGTGGCATTACCGGAATGCTATAAGATTTAATCCGGTTACCAAGCCTCCCAAGTGGAGGCTTTTTTACACGACTGAAGCGACATTTCGGGCGCTCATCTCTGCTGCTTGTTATATGCTAACGGCCTGATTCACAATGGTTATCTATTCTGCACTATGATGCTGTTCTCTCTGCAGAACAATGAACTGCCAGGCTGCAGGCCGAGCAGTGGCGATGACGGTTTTTAGATGAAGAGTCAAAAAATAACGATGATCGACTCCCCTGTTGAACAACAAAGTCAGGCTTTTTGGGAAACCTCAGCTGATGCAACTCAGGCCGCGGTGCATTTGGCATTGCATTGGTTGGCCTATGTTTACCCTGCCAGCGAACTGCAAATAGAAAAAACGCTCAAGACGGTATTGCCCTCCGCCGACAGTGACCTTGCCTCCCGTGCTTCGCACTTTTTTGATCAGGCCTCAATTGAGCAGCATGTTCAGGCGTTAGAGTGGGTTGCCGAAAGCCTGACTGAAGATCAGGTTCCGTTACTGGTTGAAACCGGCTGGCGACTGCTGCTGGCCGATCACCAGCTGCCTGCACATGTTCCGCTGGCGCTGCGCATTCTTGGCCGGGTGCTGAATATCGCTGAAGCTGATGTGCTCGAAATTGGCGGCCAGGTGTTTGAGGAATTAACCGAAGCCGATTCTGGGAAAATCCGGGTTCCGCTGTTACCGGTCGAGCCGCGTTATCTCGATCGTATTGAGTGGCGTCTGCATGGTACTGCAGAGGGGCGTATGGTGCCTGATCCGCCGGTTTCCCGCCGTCAGCGCCGTTACCAGCATCTGCTGCTGGGCTTTGCGCTGGGCACTGTCTTTGGTGCACTGCTGGCCATTGCACTCATTTTTGGGCCGCTGCAGCTTGGCCGGGTTAAGGTGCCGGTGCTGCTGCATGATTTTTCAGGGCCGGCAATCGTTGAACCGGTTGACGTCGATAGCGGTGTGCCTGTGGTGATCGAGATAGAACCGGTCACCAGTGACGCTGAGCAAATCACCGCTGAAGAAAGCCCGTTGACGGACGCTGCTGCAACTGAACCGCCCGAGTCTGGCAGCACCCAGACAACGCAAGATGAGGGCATTGTGATAACCCCAATCGTGGAGCTCGATTCTATAGCGCAACCGGCGCTGGGTGAAAGCGCGGCGCCAGTTATAACGACAAGCGGTGAGCGCCAGCTGATGGAGGTAACGGCATCGATACTGAATGTGCGTGAAAGCGCCTCGGTGGATGCGCCGGTGTTGATCAAGCTTGGTGAGGGGGCCAGGGTTTGGGCATATCCGGAAACAGAGGCCGACTCCTGGATACAGGTTCAGGTTGACGGCCAGATTGGTTTTGCCAGTGCCCGCTTTCTGGCCGAAGTCACGCCTTAATCAGGCAGATTAAACTCAATGCCCAGCTGTTCTAATTCCTGCTGGGCGCGTTCGCGGTAACGGCTACGCACATCCGATTGCTTTGGCTTTTCCATGTAGTAGGCGAGTGTCGGTGCTTTTGTTTCCGCAACGCCGGCCGCAATCAGCTGCGCAATCAGTTCATCGCTCAGGTAAGCATTCGGCTCCGGCAGGGCGATGGGTTGTTCTATCTCCAGCGTTTCGCCATCGATAATACGCTTAACCAGATTCAGGTAAGCCTTTTCAAATAACGGACGGGTGAGCTTTTCCGGTTCAGACTTCAGGCTGTAATAGCTGACTTCCAGTGCCGCCATCTTCACGCACAAATGACTCCATTGGCGACCCGTCGCCTGATAGGCATTGCGGCAGGCTTCCACATAGGCTGCATTGGTTGCGGGCAGACCGATGGATTCCGGCGAGGGTTGCAGCAGCTTTATAAATTCAGCAATGGTGGGTGGCCAGGCGTGTTCGGTTTTGCAGCGTTCCAGCGCGTATTCAATGAGTTCGGCTGGCGTGTCGGCAAGGCTCATGGCCCATTCGCGTTTGGCCTGATTCAGTGTGGTTTCATCGCGGTAGGCGCTTTCAAAGCGGTGGGTATAGATGTGGTGAAAGCGCGCAAAGATCATATTGATCAGGACTTTGGTGTCGTGATCAAGTGGCGGGCGCTTACCAGTCAGTATCGCGGATATTTCGGAGGGCATCCCGGACTTGGTTGCGCTGTTCTCGAGCAGGGTCTGCAGGCTTACCAGCTGTTGCTTTTTGTCGGTCATTGCGGCCTTTCGTATTCAGTGAATCGTGCCAGGAGCGCTGTACCCAGTTGAGAAACTTAACATCCCAGCTGAATTCTGCGCGATCAGTAGCGCCGTAATACTGCCGGAATTTCGCCAGTTCGGAAAGCGCAAACTGCAGTGGAATTGAGTGAAAGGAGATCATCTGCGGGAAGTCGCTGCTGGGCTCCCATTCGTTGTGCATTCTGGTCTTGCGCGCTGCCACGGCGTTTGATTTGCGCTCGTACGGTTTCAGGTAGGAGAGATCGTCTTCGTACTGATTCCGGCGCCGCGCTTCGTTCATGCGTGCAGTCTCGTTCATGTTGTAGACCGGCACGGGCTGGTGGACAACCGGCGCAGGTTTGGCCTGCGGCTTTGCTTGTGGCGCAGCAGCGGGTTCAGGCTCGTGCTCGGGTGCTGGCTCAGAGCCGGTGATGCTCTCCAGCTGAATATGCCACGGGCCATTGCCACGTACCTTGACCAGCCCTAAGGAATCGAGCCGCTTCAGCACCAGAGTGAACTGCTTCAGGCTCCAGAACGGCAGAAAGGCCTCGCGCTGATCGTTACTGAAAACAACCCGGTCACCACCCTGAAACGCCTGAGCATCCTGCAGCAGTTGCAGTAACAGCGCTTCTTCAAGACCAATGGTTTGCGCTAAGGTCGGTGATATCTGGAGCATTCTTTCCAAGGGGTGTGAGCCTGTGCTGTTTTGAAATCGGCCGATCATAATACCATAGTGATTTGCTTTTACGGCGTTAGATCTCAGTTAAAAAATAGTCTGAAATGAGTATCGTCACTGGCAAGTTTTGTAAGGCTTGGTTAGCCTTGCAGCCTTTCTTCTACCTATCCGGTTGAATTTGATGTCGAGAATTATTGAGGTTGCCAACCTTCGTAAGCAGTTTGGCCGCTTTACCGCAGTGGATGACCTGAGCTTTTCTGTTACTGAGGGTGTCTGTTTTGGTCTGCTCGGGCCTAACGGTGCCGGTAAGACAACCACCATTGAAATGCTTGAAGGCCTGGTAAAACCCAGCCGCGGTGAAATAAAACTGTTTGGTGAGCCGGCCAATAAAAAGAACCGTCAGCGCATTGGTATTCAGTTTCAGAATACCTCGCTGCAGGATTACCTGCGTGTGGGCGAAACACTGCGGCTGTTTGCTTCTTTTTATGCGGCTCCGGCGTCCATTGAGGACATCATTGAACTGTGCAATCTGGATGACATTCTCGGTAAAGATGTGAGGATGCTTTCCGGCGGTCAGCGCCAGCGCTTGTTGCTGGCACTGGCGTTGGTCAACGACCCCGATCTGATCTTTCTGGATGAACCCACCACCGGGCTCGACCCACAGGCGCGGCGCAATTTCTGGCACCTGATAGATGCCATCAAGCAGCGTGGCAAAACCATTGTACTGACCACTCACTATATGGAAGAGGCGCAGATGCTTTGTGACGATGTGGCCATCATGGATACCGGCAAGTTCATTGCGCGCGGCAAGCCGGAGGTGCTGCTGGCTGAACACTTCAAGGGCATGGTCATAGAGCTGCCCAAGCAAAACCTGAACGGCCGCAACCTGACTGAGCCTTACGCCGAAAACGGCGACAAGGTTGAAATCTATTGTGAACAGGTGGAGAGCTCGCTCTCAAGATTGATGCAGCAGCAGGTGCCGCTCACCGGTATGCAGGTGAAGCAGGCCAACCTTGAAGACCTGTTCTTAAAGCTCACCGGTCATGGATTGCGGGGGTAATGCAATGAAACGGATGTTAGCTGTGTTCTCTGCCCGCAACCGCGAGTTCACCCGCGATAAAAGCACGCTGCTGTGGAATATCGCCTTTCCCTTTATTCTGCTGGTGGGTTTCTATTACATCTTTGCTCAGTCGCAGCCGATGTTTAAGGTTGGTGTGCTGGCCGAGCAGGATGCCTACCTCTCCCGGCCGCTGTTTATGTCGCTCAATCACATTCAGTTCATCCCTTACGATGAGATCGAACCGGCGCTGGCGCGCATAGAGCGCCATCAGATCGACCTGCTTATCGATATCGACCGCTATCAGTACTGGGTGAATGAAGAAAGCCGTAATGGCTATATTGCCGAGCGCCTGCTGATTGCGCAGGACCCGGGCTTTAGCCGTAACCTGGTGCGTGGCAAGGCGATACGCTACGTCGATTGGGTGCTGCCGGGGATCATCGGCATGAACGTCATGTTCAGTTCGCTGTTTGGCGTTGGCTATGTCATCGTGCGTTACCGTAAAAATGGCGTGCTGAAACGGCTGAATGCCACGCCGTTGACGGCTTTTGAATTTATTGTCGCGCAGCTGTCATCGCGTATTCTGATGGTGCTGGCGGTCGCGCTGATTCTGTTCCTCGGTGCGCGGTTATTGCTCAATACCCTGATGCTGGGCAGTGTTCTGCTGTTGATGCTGACCATCTTTCTGGGTGCCTTTTCGCTGGTCAGCCTCGGCTTGCTGGTGGCTTCAAGGCTGCGCAGCGAAGAGTTTACCGGTGGCCTGCTGAATATGGCGACCTGGCCGATGATGGGCTTATCGGAAGTCTGGTTCAGTCTGGAAGGTGCGCCGCATGTGGTGCACAAGTTGTCGCAGTTTTTACCGCTGACGCATCTAGTGCAGGCATCGCGTGCCATTATGACCGACGGTGCCGATCTGGCTGCGGTCAGCTACCACCTGTGGATTATGGCGATTATGGGGGCGGTGTTCCTCGCTATTGGCTCACTGGCGTTCAGCTGGGATGCCGACGGCCGTTAGTACTAGCTTTCGTCGAGATCAACCTCGGCAGAGGATATCGTCTGCTGCTCCGCCTTACCGATGGCCTCATAGCGTATTAATGCTTCGAGGCAGAGGGCATAGCCCTGCTCAATAATTTCATCGGCCAGATGATAATCAAACAGGCCGCCGCAATCGTGCGGCACTTCGATGACAACCTCCGGCAGGTCAGCCGAAAGCTTCATGTGCGCAATGATGTTCTGCATGGTTTCCACGCTGCGGTTCAACAACTCCAGGGTACTGAACTGGCTGGTCGGCGTATGCTCAAATTCGTCTTCTTTATTCCAGCGCTCTATGAAACGGCGAATGGCGCGCTGAACCGAATTCTGTGAGGCCTGATTCAGCGAAACATGTGCTTTAGACGCGCGGAAGGGTTCTGCAAACTGTGAGCGCCGCGAGTTCAGGTTTACGGCGACGGTTAGATCGGTAATGTGCTGCATCGTGGCTGAAACCGGCACCGGGTTTAAAACGCCGCCATCGACCAACAGCATGCCGCGGTAGTGGTGCGGCTTGAAGATCGTGGGAATGGCAATAGAGCCGCGGATGGCCTCAAACAGGCTGCCATCGCGGAACCAAACCTCCTTCTGGCGATCCAGATCAACGGCAACCGCGGTGAAATCGATCGGCAGGCGCTCGATGGTGCTGTCCTTAATCAGCGCCCGCAGGGCTTCCATAACCTTGTCACCCTTGAATATGCCGCCGCCGGTAAAGCTCAGGTCGAGCAGACCGAGCACGTCTCTGCGATCCAGAGCGCATACCCAGCTTTGAAATTTATCCAATTGCCCGGCGGCATAAAAACCGCCGACCAGCGCGCCGATGCTGGCGCCGGCAATGTTGGTAATTTCATAACCCTGATCTTCCAAGCAGCGAATGACACCGATGTGCGCCATACCGCGCGCACCACCGCTGCCCAATACCAGTGAAACGGTTTTGGCGGAAGCGTTCTTTGCAGGCATGAAGGCTCCTGAACTTAAGGCTTTAGCCATAAGTTTAGGCGTTTTTTTTTAAAAGCGTGGTGGCGGGTTACGAAGTGTAGGCGGAGCCCAGTTCCCACATAGGCAGGAAGACGCCCAGTGCCAGTATCAGCACCATGATGCCCATGAAGATGAGCAGGAACGGCTCGATCAGTTCGGCCATGCGTTTAAGGTCGTATTCCACTTCCTGTTCGTAAAAGTCGGCGATATCGGTGAGCAGCCCGGAGACGTTACCGGATTCTTCACCCACCGCGATCATCTGCAGGATCAGCGAGTTAAACATGCCGCTCGCCGATGCGGTTGCCAGCAGGGATTCGCCGCGCTCAATGCCGTGAATCATGCCTTCCACACCCTGGCCGATGTGCTCGTTACCAACCGTGCGTGAGGTTACGGTCAGTGCCTGCATCAGTGGAATACCCGCCTCGAGCATCATGGCGAAGGGCCGGGCGAATCGCCCCAGCGCGACACGCTCAAAAACGGCCCCCAGAATGGGGATTTTTAGGATGAAGCGATCCCATTGCAAATGACCTTCAGGTGTTTTTTTCCAGCGCAGAAATGCATAGATGGCAATGCCAACCGCAATTAAAATTGGTAGCCAGAACTTCTGCATGAAGTTGGAGGTGCCAATCAGAATGATGGTGGGCAGCGGCAGGTCAGCCCCGAGTTTGGAAAACAGGCTGGAGAACTGCGGAATAACGAACAGGTTGATAATAAACAGGGCAATAAAGATAAATACGCAAACGATGATCGGGTAGCGGGTAGCCGCGACAATCTTTTTACGGGTGTCTTTTTCCAGCTCCAGGTGATCAATCAATTGCGCAAAGGCCGAGTCGAGGCGGCCGGTGGTTTCACCCATGCGGATCATGGCAATAAACAGCTCACCAAAGGTATCGATATGCACGCGAAAGGCATTCGATAGCGTGGTGCCCTGGGTCAGGCTGCGGGAGATGTCGCGCAGAATCTCACCCAGTAGCGGAGAGCGGGACGCATCGGCCAAGCCATTAATGGCGCGGATCAACGGGATGCCGGCTCGGGTTAGGGCGTACATCTGGCGGCTGAACATAATCAGCTCATCCAGAGAGACCTTTTTCTTCTTAAACAGACTTTTGAGATCGATGTCGGTGCCGGAGGTTTTCAAACCGCGGCTATGCTTACCTTCGGCGCTATCGACAAAGGTGGCAACAATGTTCTGGCGCTTCAACTGCTGAATAACATTGGATTTGGAGTTGCCCTGCAGCGTGCCCTCAACCGGCTGGCCGGATTCATTTCTGCCGCGATAGAAGAATTCAGCCATGGTCCGGCTCCAGCTTATCTACACCAAGATAGGGCCGGTCACCTTCAAAATCATCCAGATCAATGGAGATGCGGAACACCTCTTCCAGATCGGTAATACCCTGCTCGGCGTATTCCAGTGCCAGCTCTTCCATGGTTTTGAAGTTTTCCTTGGCGCGGGCGGCGTCAATGAAGCCGTTGTGATCCTGATCGCGCAATGGAATAAGGGTCTCTTCATCCAGCTCCAGCCATTCGAAAACACCAATCCGGCCTTTGTAGCCGGTGTTGTTGCAGTGGTAGCAGCCATCCCCCTTGGTGAACTTACTGGTAACAAACCTGCCATCGGCCATGTTCTGTAGCCACATCTTTTCGCGGGCATCCGGCTCGTGCGGGCGCTGGCATTCCGGGCAGACTTTACGCAACAGCCGTTGCGCCAGAATACCGCGCAGTGCCGAAGCGACCATGTAAGGCTCAACACCCATATCGGCCAGGCGAATGGCGCTGGAAACCGCATCGTTGGTGTGCAGCGTACTCATGACCAGGTGACCGGTCATGGCCGCACGCACTCCGATGGAGACCGTTTCTTCATCACGCATCTCGCCGATGAACACGATATCCGGGTCCTGTCGCAAAGCGCTGCGCAGAATCTTGGCAAAGCTGAGGTCGATCTTCGGGTTCACCTGCACCTGATTAATACGGCTGATGCGGTATTCGATCGGGTCTTCTGCGGTGATAATCTTACGTTTCGGTGTGTTCAGAATAGACAGGGCCGAGTACAGCGTGGTGGTTTTACCGCTACCCGTTGGGCCGGTCACCAGGATTAGTCCGTGTGGCCGGCCAATCATGACCTCAAAGCGCTGGCGGATCTCTTCCGGCATACCCAGCTGCTGCAGCGTCTGTACCCCGGAGGATTGGTCAAGCAAACGCATCACCACCGACTCACCAAACTGAACCGGCATGGTGGAAATACGGATATCGACCGATTTGTTCTTGATGCGCACGTTGAAGCGGCCGTCCTGTGGCAGCCGGCGCTCAGAAATATCCAGGTTCGACATAATCTTCAGGCGCATCACCAGTGCCGAGGCGACGCGTTTTTCTTTAATGACCTGCTCCTGCAATACACCGTCTATACGCATACGGATACGGAACACCGCCTCATCCGGCTCGATGTGAATATCTGAGGCGTTCATGGTGACGGCATCTTCCAGAACCGATTGCAGCAGGCGAACCACCGGCGCATCCTGCAGGTCATCACCGCCATCGAGATTTGCCAGGTCAAAATCGCTGTCGGACAGGGCTTCATCGAGCTGGCCGGCGAGCGATTCGATCACGCTGGTGTTGCGGTAAACCACATCGAGAGTGGCGAGGATTTCCGTTTCGCGCACAATCGCCGGCGAAACCGGGCACGCCAAGGCTTTTTCAACCTCATCGATCGCCAGCAGGTCGAGTGGGTCGGCCATGGCCAGCAGCACACCACCTTCGTGTTCAGAGAGGATCAGGCAGCGGAAGCGGCGTGCCAGAGATTCATCCAGTCGTAGCATCAGCTCGTTCTTGAGCTGGAACTGACGCAATTCCACAAACGGAAAATCAAGGTGTTGAGACAGTGTCTGCAGCATCTGCTGCTCTTTCAGAACACCCATATCCACCAGTGCACGGCCCAGCTTTTTGCCGGTAACCTTTTGCTCCTGAAGGGCCAGGTGAAGCTGGCCTTCGGTGATGGCTCCGGCTTCAACCAGTAGGTCACCTAGCCGGACTTTCTTTTTGGTCGATGCCATGTTGGGCGTCTGTGCTGTCATGCGGTTAACTCTTTCAGTTGTTGCCTGGCGAACGGATAGTAATCTTCAAACTTACCAAGCTGTAAAAAGGTACGGTAGCTTTCTATGGCCTCGGCGTTACAGCCGGTTTTCTGCTGCGAGTAACCGAGCAGTAAATACCACAGCGGGCTGACGTGTTTGCTGATCAGCAAATGCTGGTAGTTGGACATGGCCATCAGGTGCTTGTTGCTGGCCTGTTCGGCAATGGCCAGCATGCGCAGGCAAATAACGTTGCCTTCATGGTGCTCAAGCAGGCGGTAGGCCCAGGTTTCCACCTCTTTGTATTTGCCGGTGGAAAGGTACAGCCAGCACAGCGAAATGCCGGAGGCGATTGACGATGGAAAGGAGTCGGCGGTTTCCAGCAGGATCAGCTCACATTCCTTCAGTTCATTCAGGTTTGCCATGTCATCGGCCAGCATCACCGCCTGTTTTTCGTCCGAATGGATAAACGGCAGGATGCTCAGGTCAGACCGGGGAATTTTAATGTTCAGCTCACCGTCACCCAATACCACGCTGGTGCTCAGCTGGTCGTCTTCACCGATCTGAAACTTATGTTCGTGCGTTTGCGGTACAAAACTGATGTTGTTCTTTCTGTGTTCTGCCAGCCGGTTGAGCAGCAGCTTAGAGCGCGGTACCAAGAGTTGGCTGAAACAGATCTGCATCACGCTGCTGTAGGTCATCAGGCCGCTGTCGACCAGCTCTTCGCGGAAGTCATTCAGGCTGGCGTCTTTCGGCAATTCGTTGTACATAAACTGCAGCAGGGTTTTATCCAAATTGTCTTCGGTTTGTGCAATAAGCACCTTATACAAGGCTTCTGCTGAAATCATTTAACACCCCCGAGTGCCTGCAGTCGGCTTTGCGCGAACTGTGCCAACCCGGCATCTACTGCAGCAAAACGTTCCAGGTAATTCTGGTACAGAGTTTTGGCGATTACCAATTCACGGCTGTTTTCGGAGTTCACGGCCCAGAATAAAAGCCAGCGGTTGTTTTCCGGTTGGCTGCGGTAAAGCTTTTCGAAGGTGCTGGCCGCCAGTTTCGGTCGACTGGTTTTTTCGTAAATAATGCCCAGCAGGGCACTGGCCTCCGTATTGTCTTTGAGCCCACTGACCATCGGCTCTGCTGCCTGATGCAGGCCTTTGCTGATATAGATGCGCGCCAGCCAGATTCTCGGTGTCGGATCCCCCGGAATGGCGCCAATCCATTGCTTCAGCTGCGCCTCGGCCTGAGCCATGTTGCCGTTGGCAATGTGGCTTTGAATCTCGCTCTGCCATTTAGCCTGGCTCTTCTGAATCACCGAGGTTGGAGCGTCTTCAGCCGGTTGCGCTGTGGCGACCGGTTCTGGATTAACTGGGTCTGCGCCGGCCTCTGGCTTGGCCGGAATTGCGCTAACCGGCTGTTGAGTCGCTGCGGCCGGTTGGATGCTGGCTGCAGGCTGAGTCGTGGCCTGGATGGTCGGTTCTGGCTGGGCAACTGGCATTGGTTTAGGTTCAGCGACCGGCTCGGCTCTTACTGGCGGGGCTGTTGCCGTTGTGGTGGTTGTGTTCGCCGTTGCGGTTGCAGTGATTCCTTCGGCTGCCTCAGGCTGAGCCGGCGTTTGATTCGGCTGGGCGATTTCGGTTGCTTGCTCTGGTTCTGGTTCTGGTTCTGGTTTCGGTTCTGCCACGGGATCGGCAACCAAAGGTTCGGTGATCTGCACGGTCTGAAGCTGCTCTGTGGCAGGTGCTTCTTCAGCTGCGACCGTGTGGCCAGTTTCGGGTTCTGCAGCTGTCATTCCGGCAGTACTGGCGGGCTGGGTTGCAGGTTCGGTGGTTACAGCGATGGGTTCGGCGCGGGCCTGAACGGTTGCCGCGGAATCAACCTCAGTCTGAGGCGGTACGGTTCGGCTCAGCGGTAAGTCTTGCGGGCTGGGTTTAGCGGGCCAGAAAATAACCAGTGCGGCGGCAATGAACAGCATCAGTGCCAGTCCATAATAACCGGCGACCCGTTTTGACCGGGCAGAACCGGTTGTGGATAAGGGGTTGAAATTACGCCGTTGCCGCGGGTTGGCGGCGCTATTGGTTTCCTGCAGGGCCTGGTGAATCTTACTCACAGCAGCCTCCAGGCCACTGCGCCAGCCAGAATCAGGCCGGACAATACCAGCAACCAGGGCACAGACCGCCCGCCCGGTAAGGGTTCATTGCTATCTTTATAGGCCAGCTGAATATGACCGGGGGTGACCACATAGGATTGCTCTGCAAAGGCGGCGAGCAGCGCTTTATGCGCCAGCACATTGATCATGCGGGGCACGCCGTTGGTATAGCGGTGCAGCTGTTTGATTGCCTTGGTGCTGAATATCGGCTGACCGTTGTAGCCACTGCGGCTGAGGCGGTAGTCGAGATACTGCCGGGCTTCGTCTTCGTTCAGTGGCTTCAGATAATGCGCAAAGGTAATGCGTTGGCGAACCTGGCGGAAGCGGTCCTGATTGAGCAGGGTATCGAGTTCGGTTTGGCCAAACAGGATAATCTGGACCAGTTTGCGCTGTTCGGTTTCCAGGTTGGTTATCAGCCGCAGTGCTTCCAGGGTTTCCTCAGGCAGCGACTGGGCTTCATCCACCACGATAACCACGCTTTTGTCGGATTCGGCGAGTGCCAGAATGCGATCGGTAATATGACTGAGCAGGGCGTCGTCATCCTGTACCTGATCCAAATCGAGCCCCAGCTCCTGACCCACGGCCCGGTACAGCCCAACCGGTGAAAGCATTGGGTTGGGAACATACACAGAGCAGTAATCGTTTTCGGTATTCTCGGCGAGATAGCGCAGCAGTTTGCGGCAGAGAATGGTTTTACCGGTGCCGACATCGCCGACAACCTTTAAAAAGCCCTCACCGCTTTCCAGTACGTGGACCATCAGCTCAAAGCAGCGCTGATGGCCCGGCAGGTTTACAAAGAGCCCGGTATCGGGTGACAGAGAAAAGGGCAGCTGGTTAAAACCAAAAAAATCGGTGTACATATGGCTTTTCGCTGCTCCTGATTATTCAAACCGTTTCAGAATATTATCGATGTCGGTTGTTGAGGTGTTCTCATCAAATACCGTGGGTTTCAGCAGAATAACCAGTTCGCTTTTTTCCTGAGCCTGACGATCCTGAGCGAAGAAAAAGCGCAGCCCCGGAACGTTCTGCAACCACGGAATACCGGCCGAGCTGATGTCTTTGGATTGCTGCAACAGGCCGCCAATCACGACAATCTGGCCGCTTTTCGCCCGGATAATACTGTCTGACTCGCGGGTGTTGGAATAGGCCACCGGCAGCGAATAGTCTTCGCCATCGAATTCCAGTGTTTTAGTTTGCGAGGTTACCTCGGTTACGGACGGACGTACATGTAGGGTCACGTAATCGTCGTCGGCAATTTGCGGGGTCACATCCAGCGCAATACCGGAGAAAAACTGTTCCATCTCAATCGTCGGCGTAATGGTGGTGTCGTCATCGTCGTCATCGGAATCCGTTTCGATCGAGGTTACGGTGGCAAAGTATTCATCCGCGCCAACCTTGATGACTGCCTTCTGGTTGTTCACCGTGGAAACGCGCGGGCTGGAAAGCACCTGGGCATCGCCCTGATAGTCGAGCAGCTCGAGTACCGAGGTAAAGTCGTCTACCGACAGGCTCAGGTTGAATACGCCGCCAACTCCATCGATACCATCCAGACTGTCGCCGGAAAGGCCGCCGCTCAGGTTATCGTTCAGGAACGACCAGTTAATGCCAGAGTTGTATTCCTGATCGAGCACAACTTCGACGATCTTGGCTTCGATAATCACCTGCTTCTGCAGAATCAGCTGAGCATCGAGCAGGAATTGTGCGATCTCGGCGTGTTCCTGTGTGGTCGCGCTGACGACCAGCAGGCCGGTTTGCGGGTTGACCACAATGGCTTTGCGATCACCCTGGTCATAGTCGATAAAGCCGTTGATTGAGTTTTCAATACCACTCCAGAAACCGGTGCCAGAGCCGCTGTCGCTCGATGAGGCGGAAAAAGAGGTGGTCAGCGTAGTGCTGGAGTTGCTTTCATCACTGCCGATTGCTGTACTGGATACGCCCTCGCGCTGCACGTTCAGATAGTTCAGCCGGTAAATCTGTGTGGAAACCTGGCTGGGTGATACGCGGTAGCCGTAACTGGTTTTTTTGAAGTCAAAGCCGTAGCTGTCCTGCAGGGCTGAGATAATCTGCTTGAAGGTCACATGCCGCAGTGACAGCGTGATGCTTTCGGTGACGGCCGGGTCGACCAGCAGGTTCATGCCCTGGCTTGCGCCCAGCTCCGCGAAGAATTGCTTGGCCGGCCGGTTGGTCGCTTCAATATCCAGATACTGGCTGGTTTCCGGTATGTCGGTGAGTGACAGCAGCTCTTCGGTTAACGATACCGGTACTTCAACCGGCGCAGGCTGCGTCTCGGCAACATCCATTTCAGTTCGGGTCTGTTCAACTTCGGTTTTAAAATCGAGAGGTTCGATCGAGACATTGGCCGGCTCAATCGTTGTGCAGCTGAATAGACTGACGGTGCTGCAGGTAATTACTGTCCAGAGAAGGTTTCTATTCACTGTTTATTCCTCATTTGCCGGCTGAATGACCAGTTCACCGGCGGTGGATAATGCGAGCGTTTTTTCTTTGCCGGCACGCAGCAGAACAACGTAGGTGGGCTCAATAGTTTTCACGGTATAGCCTGCAATGGTTTCGCCGATCTTCTTTTCTTCACCGTTACTGAAGATGGCTGTGCGAATGTTGCCGATAATCAGAATGCTGGTTAACTCCGGAGCTTTTGGTACCGGGGCAGCTTTAACAACCGGTTTCACGGTAATCTGATAGTTATCGGGCTGCATAGGGTTAGCGAATGCAGTGGCGCTGCACAGCCCTAAGATCAGTGCGGTGAGCACTGAAGCCAATGTTAATGCGGGGTGACGCAATCTGTTAAACATGCATCCAATCCTCATCGCTGCTGAGCGCATGCACCTGCAGTTGAATTTTCAGTGCAGGGAAGCTCTCGGTCTCAATCAACAGACTGTCCCAGAACAGGCTGGAATCGAGTGACTCAATGGCCAAAAGGTAATCGGTCAGCGCCTCGAAAGACCCTTCCAGTTCAATGGCCAGGCCATGCTGATAGAACAGCCGCTCACCGGTGGTTTCGGAGTCAATGGTCTTGATAGGCAGAACATTAAAGCTGATCAGCGTCAGCCCGCTTTGATCCTGCAGCAGCTCTCTGAGCAGGCCGGACATGCGATCGGGTGACATCAGGGTTTCATCGATTAACGCAATACGTTTTTCAATGGTTGCGATGCGTTCCGCCAGCTCATCATTGCTGCGCTGCAGCGCCAGAATGTTCGGGTTATCGATTGAAGACTCCAGGCCGGCAAGGGTCTCGCGGTAACGCTGATCTTCAGTTTTTTTCAACTCAATGCGCGCCTCAACCTGGTCCAGCTTGTCATAGCCAAACAGCATGGCCACGCCTTGGGCGGCGAGCACCATCACGGTGAAGAAGGTGACAATCAGCATCACCCGTTCACGGATCGAGAGCTTTTCTATCTGTTGGCGCAGGGCATAAGAGTGCTTGTAAAACATCAGTTCTGCCTCTGTTGGTTGGTCGCGTCGTTGCTCATGACAAATCGCCACAGTGAGCTTTTATCGGTTTCTTTGTTCACAGAAAGCTTTTCTACGGTCAGCCCTTTAAAGGTGGATTGACTCAGCTGATTCAGGTATTCAGGAATCAGCTCCGGTCTACGGGCGAAGCCTTCGAGTGTGTAGGCGCGGTGGCCGTCTCGTAGTAGGATGCTGTTCAGCCACAGGCCGTTAATGTCGTAATTTGACAGCTGTGCCAGCGGGCCGGTGAAGCCTTCAATAGCGTTTTCAACCTGATTAACCAGGCCGCTGTAAGCCTCGCGTGATCGTTGCAGTTGACCCGCGTACTGTCGATTGATTTCCTGCAGCCGGGCTTCGTTACCTAAATCGGGATTGCTGCTTTGAAACAGGGTCAGCGCCTGCAGGCTGGCCTCGGCGCGCTGTTGCCATTCGGCTTCTTCCTGCAGTTTCTGTTCGTACTTGTTCCAGCTGTAACCGAACCACAGGGCCGCGGCCAGCAACGAAACCACGAACGCCAGCACAAACACGGGCAGCTGAACCCGACCATAGCCGGGCAGCTGCTGATTACGCCATAGATTCACCTGACGGGTCATGACAATGCCTCCCGAAATGCGCAGCCAATCAGTTCAAAGTAGGTTCCATCGCCGTTGGTCGGCTGGTCGCTGATCAGGTGCATAAAATCGGCCGGATTCAAAATTTTAAAGCGAACCCCCAGTTTGCCGGCGAGGGTTTTAACCAGCGGGGTGTAGTTTTCACCGCAGAGAATATTCAGCTCTGCCACCGCGCCGAGCCCCAGTTGGGATTCGTAATAGTCGAACGACCGGCGAATATCGAGCGCCAGAGACTCCATTTGAATGGTGGAGCCGGAGGTGGATGCGGAATCGACCGTGACTTCGAGTTCATCGTCCTGAACCGTTTGCCCGGCACCGACCATATCTTTCAGGCCGGTTTCAAATGTACGCGAGAGCACCATTTCGTTTTGGAAGTTCAGCACCAGCCGGCATTTGGCGGGCTGAATGTGAAAGATGCCGGATTCGGTGAAGTTCTGGGCGCGAAGACCAAAATTACGCAGTTGCGTGACCGAAATATCGACCGTACTGACTTTAATGCCCTGCTGAATCAGTTGGATGATCCACTGCTGCACCGCTGGCTTTTGCATGGCGATAATAAAGGCCATTTTCATTCGGCCACGGTAGGCCTCTTTGGGTAAGCGGATGACGTCCAGAATGGCATCGTCCAAATCGTAACTGAGCAGGTCGGCGGCTTTCAGTTCGATGGCGGATTCAAGTTCATCATCCGGTACATCAGGAACATCGGAAAGCAGTAGCTGATAAAGATCTTCGGCGATCAACAGGTTCAGATGCGAGCTGTTCACCTTCTGCTTAACCCAGGCGGCATGCTTTTTGGCATTGGTCAGCGGTGAGTCTGCGCTCAGGGTATCCAGGACTTTCAGGTAGGGAAGACCATCCGTATGCGTGCCCGTCTCGAAGAGAGTGAGCAGGTCTGTGCTGATTTTCAGCCAGCTCTGTTTTTTGGGTTTATAACTTACTTGCTTATTCATGACCGGTCTGGTTTTCAGCGCTTCAAACACAATTAGGTTAAGTCTAGCAGCAACCCGCGCAAATGCCTGAAAGATAAGTGATTTAGCTGGCTAGCTCTGTTCAGGCAGTTTACTGACTTTATATGCAATATGTAAGTTATTGATTTTTGCCGATAAATTAGACCGACTTCAAATACAAAATCGATGTGTTTGGGTTATAGGTTGCCGGCACCCTGGTAGTCGAGCTGACGCCAGGCCTCGTAGCTGATAATGGCAACTGCGTTGGAAAGGTTCAGGCTGCGGTTGGATTCGCGCATGGGGATTTTTATCCGGTTGTCCGGCTCGATGCTGGCCATCACATCCGGGTGCAGCCCGTGGGTTTCGGCACCAAACAGCAGCACATCGGTGTCGGTAAAGTCGACCGAGGAGTGGCTGCGGGTACCTTTGGTGGTGCAGGCCAGAATGCGTCGTTCGGCCATGGCTTCTTTAAACGTCCAGTAGTCTTTGTAGGTGGTGACATTGGCCAGGTCGTGATAATCCAGCCCGGCTCGGCGTACGCTTTTGGCGTCCAGTTTGAAGCCCAGCGGCTCAATCAGGTGAAGCTTGCAGCCATTGTTGGCGACCAAGCGAATGATGTTGCCGGTGTTCGGCGCGATTTGGGGTTCAAAGAGTGCGATATCAAACATGGGTGCTTCTACAGGTTAATGGAATGGCGCATACACTACCATTAACACGGGGCATCGCCCATTCAACCGATTGCAACGCGATGCTAGTTTCTAGCATCTAGCATCTAGCATCTCTCATCCAATGTCCCTGCTACGCGCCACCACCCGGCACTTCCTGCTCCGGTGTTCGGGAACTCGGCCTGCGGCCTCAGACACCCCTCGGCACCTGCACGGAAAGTTCCGGCCGGTAGCTCTGATACGTCTTACATCTCACGTCTTACGTCCAACGCCCAACCCCTCACCTCTCCCGCTTAACGCAAAGCGCCGGCAGCGGCGTCCCAGCCAGCCCCATTGCCCCAAGGATCAACTGACGCTTAACCAGTTTGAATCGGTTGACCTGCGATAGGCCAAGGTTGCGCAAAATCACCGCCGGTGGCAGATCACTGTTAAAGAGGCGCTTCAAACCATCCATCAGCCCGGCAACTGCCAGGTTGTGCGCCTGTCGCTGGCGTTGGAAACGGCGCAGCACCTGTTCGCTGGCGATATCGGTTTGACGGTTGATAGCCCACTGCCACTCGCTGGCCAGGGCTGCGACATCCAAAAAGCCAAGGTTTACGCCCAGCCCGGCAAGCGGGTGAATACCATGGGCGGTATCACCAAGAATCACCAGCCGGCCATCGCTGTAGCTTTTGGCCTGGTGTGCCATCAGTGGGAAAGCGGTGCGGGGGCTGATGTTGTCGAGTTTGCCAAGGCGCCGCTCAAAGGCGCGTTCCAGTGCCTGGCGGAATTCGTCATCGCTGAGCTTCAGCAACTGTTCGGCATCGGTGTGGTTGGCGGACCAGACGATCGCCGAGCTGTTTGGCTCTGCCAGCGGGAGGAATGCCAGCGGCCCTGTTTCCAGGAATACCTGTTGCGCACAGGCTTTGTGTGGCAGGGTATTGTGAACGGTGCAAACGATGGCGGTGTGACCGTACTCCCAGTTCCAGCTTTGAATCTGCGATTGCTGGCGCAGAATGGAGTCTTTGCCTTCACAGGCGATGATCAGTTTGGCGCTGAGGCTCTGGCCGGATTCGGTTACGACGCTGACGCCGCTGGCCGTTTGCTCCCAACTGGCGATGCATTCCGGGCAGAGCAGGTCGATATTGCTGTGATGACTGGCCTCGGCCATTAATGCTGCAACAATCTCGCAGTTCTCAATGATGTGGCCCAGCCAGGGCTCGGCGACATCCTGAGCGTCAAAGCTGAGTTCGCCGCTGCCCAGGCCATCCCAAACGCGCATGCGTTGATAGGCGGCGATGCGCTGTTGCGGCAGGTGCTGCCAGGCGCCCAGGTTTTTCAGCAGGTTTTCGCTGGTTTTGTTGAGCGCGCTGACCCGGCTGTTGAATTGGCCGGGTGTGGCTTCGCTCGCCCGCACGGCGTTTCTTTCAATGACGGCTGCTTTCAGGCCGAGTTGCGCTGCGGCCAGCGCCAGCGCCAGCCCGACCATACCACCGCCGGAGATAATAATGTCGTGAGATTGTTCCATCAGGCGGTTTCCTTATCGTGGTAGCAGATGTCTTCAAGCGGTACCGATTCCAGCAAGCCCATGCTGCCCAGAGCAAAGGCCTTGCTGAACGACGGGTGGCGGTCGAGACTGCCTAAGCCCAGGTTTCGGCCCAGCTGCAACAGCGGTGATTGCGAGCCGAACAGGCGGATCAGCTCCCCGGAAAAGCCCACTGTCTTTTGCTGATCTTGCTCAATTTCCGCACACACCTGCTGAAAATCATGAAAGCCGGGAAGTTCAGCCTGCTCGGTATAGTGTCGGTTGATCAGCGCTGCCAACCGGGCAATGCCGCGAATGGCCAGATTAAAACCCTGGCCGGCCACCGGGTGCAGGGTGGCGGCGCTGTTGCCTGTGGCGACCAAGCCGTGAATACAGCTGGTGCTCAATGTCTTCTGAATCAGCGGGTACTCATACCAGTCGCTGATCTGGCTAATGCCGCCCAGGCGGTTGCAGAGGTGCGTGTTCAGCCATTCAATGGCGGCTTTTGGGGTGATCTCCAGCAGTTCGGTATTGTCTTCAGGCACGGTCCACACCAGTGCGCTGAAACGGCCAAAGGGCAATAACGCAATGGGCCCGGTGGGCGTAAAGCGTTCAAAGGCTTTGCCGTGGTGAGGTTCTCGGGTGGTGACCGTGGCAATACGAGCGCGGGCGTTAAAGTGCTTTTCGCGCAGGCCCAAGCCGAGCTGGGTGGTCAGATCCGAACGGCCGCCATCGCACAGTATGATCTGCCTGGCGGTGATCACCCGGCCATCGCTAAGGCTAATCTGCTGGCCGTTCTGTAACGGCTTCAACTGTTGCGCCTCGCTGTTGAAGCGCCAGTCGACCGGTAGGTCTTTTACCTGTTGCCACAGCAGCGTACCCAACGCTTTGTTGGCGATGACCGCACCATAGCGGGTAAACCCCATATCGCTGGCGAGCATCTGGTGACTGCCAGCATGACCACGGTCACTGACTTCAATTTCAGTAATGTTACTGATGGTACGTTCAATGCCGGGGAGTGCCAGGGCGTTGAATATCCGCAGCGTCTGCTCTGAAAGTGCGGTCGCCCGGTCATCGAAACTTGGTGAACTCAGCTGGCTGTTAACGGGCCTGTCTGCGGGGTCGATCAGGGTAACCGTTAAGCCGCTGAAGATGGATTTGCGTAGCGCACTGAGCAGCGTTAAACCGCTCATGCCGCCGCCAATAATGGCCAGATCGAATTGTTCCATAGGTCTTTTTTAGTGGTTTTTTTATTTATATTTCAGGGTAACGGTAATTGCACGCCGTTGCCAACGCATTGTCTCAAACTGCATTCCTGTTGAGCGAACGCAGCGTTACTGCCAGTACGGCGCTTCACCAAACAACTCGGCAAAGTGGTCGATAAATACCCGCACCTTGGGCGCCAGCAAACGCGAAGAAGGGTACAACGCCCAAATGGCCGCATCGGTATCCAGCGGGTAGTCGGGTAAAACCTGCACCAGTTTGCCTTCGGCCAGTAACTGGTAGGCACTCCATTTGGAATTGACCGATATACCCAGCCCGGCCGCGCAGGCATCGCGCATGGCTTCGCCGTTATCGGTGCGCAGGCGTGACTTGGTTTTAATGGTTTGGGTGCCCTTATCGGAGCGGAAGTTTAAGTTCTCCAGCCCCATGATGTGAATGCACTGGTGATGTTTCAGGTCTTCCGGGGTTTCCGGTATGCCGTGTTCAGCAAGGTATTGCGGCGAGGCACAGAGAATGCGCTCATCGGTGGCCAGTTTTCTGGCGATCATGCTGGAGTCTTTCAGGGCTGCGTTGCGAATGGCGACGTCGAAGCCGCCTTCCACCATATCGATGATGGCATCGGAAAGGCGCAAATCGACATTCAGCGCGGGGTACTTATCCATAAAGCTGCGCAATGCCGGCACCAGATGCATGCGCCCGAAAGAGGCCGGCGCGGTGACCCTGAGTGTGCCCCCGGGAGAGGATTCCCCGGCGCCAACGGCGGCCCGGGCGGCTTCGATACTGCCAAGCACTTCTTCGGCATGAGGCAAGAACGCCTTACCTTCTTCGGTAAGAGAAACCTTACGGGTGGTGCGGTGCAGCAGGCGAACGCCGAGGTTTTGCTCCAGCTTATTGAGGTAGGCGCTGGCCACCGCCGGTGAAAGCCCCAGCTCCAGGCCCGCCTGACTGATATTGAAGGTGCTGGCCAGGCGTACAAATAATTTCAGGTGCTCTATATTCATTGTCAATGAAACCGGAATAATGATTCGTCTTAAGTCTATATTATCAACAATGAGTTGCAGGCATACCCTTGGATGTTTCTTATTTATAAACAAAGCAACAAAACGGGGAAGTGAACAGACATGAACGCGAAAACGATTTTAATCACCGGGGCAACCGACGGTATTGGCCGGCTGACCGCAGAAACGCTGTTGAAGCAGGGGCACAAGGTGCTGTTGCATGGCCGCAGCGAAGAAAAACTGAACGCGGTTATTGAGGCGCTGGCGAGCTATAAAGGGCAAACAGATGCCTTTCTGGCTGATTTTTCCAGCCTGCAGTCGGTGGCCGATATGGCGGATGAGGTGATCCGCAAGTACTCATCGCTGGATGTGCTGATCAATAACGCCGGCATCTTTAAAACCGCAGTGACCCGAACCGACGATGGTTTGGATACCCGGTTGGCCGTGAATACGGTGGCTCCGTTTCTGCTCACCCATAAGTTGCTGCCAATACTGAAGCCGGGTTCGCGCGTGGTGAATTTGTCTTCTGCGGCGCAGGGCTCTGTAGATATTCAGGGTCTGGCTGGTCACAAGACCTACTCGGATGACATGGCGGCATACGCGCAAAGCAAGCTGGCCATCACCATGTGGACGAAAACCCTTGCCCGGCAGTTGGGTGAGCGCGGGCCAATGATTGTCGCTGTGAATCCGGCATCTTTGCTGGGCAGTAAGATGGTGAAGCAAGGCTTTGGTGTGGCCGGTGGTGATCTGTCTATCGGGGCTGATATTTTGTGCCGGGCGGCCCTCAGTGATGAATTTGCACAGGCCTCCGGAAAGTATTTCGATAACGATAGCGGCCGCTTTGCCAACCCGCACCCTGATGCGCTAAACCCTGAACTTGCTGAGCAGGTAACCGCAACCGTTCGCCAGGTTCTGAAGGACAAAGTGGGTTATCAGGCTGATTAAACCGGGGCAGATGCCCCTTTTTTTACCTGACAAGCAAGCACGAAAAAAGGGGCCTAAGCCCCTTTAATATAAACTGATTGCCAGCCTTAGATAACGCTGATCACATCGTTCATCGCCAGGCGCGCTTTCGGCAGACCGTGGTTAAAGTCTTCCCCGTCTTTGTGATAACCCATGGCCAGCGCAACTTCACAGATGTGGCCATCCAGCTCGTCTCTGAACATTTCGGTCATCATTTCAGCATCCACACCTTCCATCGGGGTTGAGGCAATACCCAGCCGCGCCAACGTATGCAGAACGTTACCCATCGCCAGATAAACCTGTGCTTTGGTCCAGCCGCCGTTGTAGCCGTTAGCGTTGGTGTTGGCATCGGCAAAGGCATAAGCACCCATGAAGGTATCGTACATCTCTGCCGGCAAGTGGCCGGAACTCACTTCGGCATCGACACGCTTACGGAACTTGTCTTTGGTGAACTTTGGGTCGTAGGCGAACAGAATGGTGTGTGAAGCCTCTTTAGCGTGCGGCTGGTTGAACTGGTAGTTGTTGACGTAGGTATCGTGCAGACGCTGCTTGGCTTCATCACTTTCAACAATGATAAATTTCCACGGCTGAGAGTTGATGGAAGACGCGGAAAGGCGCAGGGCTTCTTTAATGACGGCCAGGTCTTCAGCGGAGATACGCTTGCTGGCATCGTATTTTTTCGTGGTATAGCGGCGGTTTAAATCTTCGATAATCGGGTGCGTCATATTCGGGTCCTTTAATTAAATAGCACAGCGCTGTTGCTGTGTTTGAGTCTAATATGAGGCTTATTGTTTTGGTTGAGAACCCGGCTAAAATTAGAATGACTTTCTTTAAAAAATTGATAATCAGGCTAAGGCCGTCTGCCATAGGTCAGTACCCGCCAGAGCCATTCCAGCGGCCCATAGCGAAACCTGGCTAACCACCAGCCTGAACCGGCCAGCTGCAACACCCAAACGGCAATGACGATCAGTAATTGCTGCCAGCGTTCAACGGCACCAAACAGCCCAAGACCAAAGCCGTAAAAGATAAAGGTGCAGATGAGCGACTGGCCAATGTAGTTGCTGAACGCCATTCGCCCTACCTGTGCCAGGCGGTGGCCGCTGTTGCGCAACAATGACTTATTGGCCAGCCCGCCGAGCAGGTAGAGGTATCCAAGCGATGTAATAACGCTGCCAACATAATTGAACAGCGTGCCGGCGGTGTAGGCGTACATCATTGCGAACTGATGTGTAAGGTTATAGGCCATGCCATATCCGGTCAGGGCAAAGCCGGCGGCGATACAAAGCACGGCGTTTCTGAGCAGCTGCTGGCTTGAAAGGCTGCCGCTGAACTGCCCCTGTTTGTACAGCGCCATGCCGATCAGCATAAGCCCGAGGAGGCGCCAGATCATGTACAGCAGCACCAGGGTTTCCATGGTGAAGGCGCTTTCGCTGCGCCGGGCAAACTGTCGCTGCCAGCTGCCGGTGTAATCGGCAATTTCGCGGGCGATGTGCGTTTCTGGCGGTGCCCAAGCCAGTTTCAGCTCGGTGAGCATTTCCGCCGTCATCTGGCTGATGCTGAATTGTGAAATGGCGGTCAGCGCCCAGCCAATAAACAGTAACATCAGACCCAGCGCCATCAGCCTGGGTGCTGGCCAGTGGCGCGCAAAGTAGAGGAGCATTCCGCAGATGGCATAGTGATACAGAATATCGCCATACCAGATGAAATGGGCGTGAATCAGCCCAAACACCAGCAACCAGAACATACGCCGGTAATGCAGCCGGAAGCTGTCTTCGCCGCGTGCTTCCAGCCGTTCGGTGAACAGTACGATGCCGGCACCGAACAGCATGGCAAAGATGGACATGAATTTATTGTCGGCCAGCAGATGGGATAGCGCCCAAACCAGTCGGTTGATGCCGGTAAAATCGCCATAGGCGGTCGGGTTCAGGTAGGCGGCCTCAGGCATGGAGAATGACTGGATGTTCATCAGCAGAATGCCCAGTAAGGCAAAGCCACGAAGGGTATCCAGGCTGTGCAGGCGGCTGCCGGCAGGTACGGCGTGCGGCATATCAGCGGCCTTTGAGCGCAGCCTGTTGCTTTTTGGTCAGGCTTTTCACCACAAGATCGTAGGAATCATCTATCCAGCCTTTGATCAGTTCCGGGTCTAAATCGCTGGTAAGGCTGACCGTGTTCCAGTGTTTTTTGTTCATGTGGTAACCAGGAATAACCTCGTGAAAGGTATCCCGCAGGATCAGTGCTTCCTGCGGGTCGCACTTCAGGTTGATGGAGAGTTCGTCGCCCAGGCGCAACAGCGCAAACATTTTTCCGGCCACCTTATACACCAGTGTGCCTTCCCCGAACGGTGTAGATTCCTCACTGGCCAGCTTGGTTAGACAGGCGTCGCGCCAGTATTTAATTTGTTCGCTCAGTGTTTGAGTCTTCATCTGATCGTCACACTCCCTTGGAATAGTTAGCGCACTTTTGTGCGCAATCTGCGCTTTTTCACAACATATTCACTGCCAAATCGAATAAAGGATTACACAGCATGAAAACATTATCACGAAGAGAGTTTGTTCGCATATCAGCGATGGGGGCAGGCGCGGCGGTTCTGTCTGTGGGTATTAGTGGTTGCCTGCCGCAAGATGACGACGGGCTTACGATCAGCTTTAAACACGGTGTGGCCAGCGGTGACCCGCTCGCTCACAGCGTTATTTTGTGGGCCAGAGTCACCCCGCAAAAGAGTGCCAACAGTGTTAGCATCAGCTGGGAGGTTGCGACAGACAGTAACTTTATCAACCTGGTCACTAACGGAAGCACAACAACCAGCGCTGACAAAGACTACACCGTCAAAATTGACGCTGCAGGGTTGTCTTCCGGTACAACCTACTACTACCGATTCCGTTCCAATGGGGTTTATTCAGCGACAGGCCGCACTCAAACCTTGGCAGAAGGCGCGGTTGATCAGGTAAAGCTGGCGGTGATCTCCTGTTCAAATTACCCGGCCGGTTACTTTCATGTGCTGAATGAAATTGCCCGCCGAGACGATCTGAATGCCGTGCTGCACTTGGGCGATTACATTTATGAATATGCCCGCGATGGCTATGCCAGCAGCGATGCGGCAGCCATGGGCCGTGAGGTGCTGCCAGAAACCGAACTGTTCGAATTAAGTGATTACCGTACCCGTTATGCCCTGTACCGTACCGATGCAGATATGCAATCCTTTCATGCCAGCCTGCCTATCATCAGCGTTTGGGATGATCACGAAATTGCCAATGATACCTGGCGTGAAGGCGCGGAAAACCACAACGACGGTGAAGGAGATTTTTCTGAGCGTAAAGCAGCCGCGATTCAGGCCTATTTTGAGTGGTTGCCGATTCGTCCATTTACCGAGGGCGATAACGAAACCATTTACCGCAGCTTCCACTTTGGCGACCTGGTGGATTTGCACATGCTGGATACCCGGTTAATCGGCCGCGATGAACAGCTGGATTATGCCGATTACATGGATAGCGAAGGTAACTTCGATAGCGATACGTTTACTGCTGATCTTACCGATGCCACCCGAACCATGATGGGCACGGACCAATTGGCTTGGTTGCAGGGCGAATTAGCTGCTGATTCTGGCGCCTGGCAGGTGCTGGGCAACCAGACGCTGATGGGCAAAATGCTGCTGCCGTCTTCCATTGCTTTACAGCAGGTTTCGGTGGCCGATTACGCCACACTGGCCTATTTGTATCAGCTTTATGCCATCAGCCAGGCCGGCGGCACTCTGACGGATGATCAGCAGGCGTATCTGACGGCTAATGCAGATCAACTCACCGACGCAAACTATGCCTTAGTTACGGCTGACAACATTCCTTACAACCTCGATGCCTGGGATGGCTATTACTATGAGCGTGAAGTGTTGTTTGGCACCGTGCGTGCCTATGGTCGCAATTTAGTCGTGGTCTCTGGCGATACCCATAATTCCTGGGCGAATAACCTGAGTGACGCTTCAGGCAATGCTGTGGGTGTCGAATTTGCAGGTACGTCGGTTTCATCACCGGGGATGGAGTACTATCTGGGTACCACTGCCGACGATGAGGCCGGTATTGTCAGTATTGTCGATGGCTTGCAGTACGCCAACCTGACGGATCGTGGCTACCTTGTGGTGACCTTTACTGCATCTCAGGCACAGGCGGAGTGGCAGTATGTTTCGTCCGTCAAAACAGAAAGCTACACGATGCAGGAAGATCGCTATCACAGTCTGACAGTATCACACGGCAATAATACGATTGGTTGAAAAGAAGCTTTGTTTAAGCCCTCTATTTGAGAGCTTATTAGCGCCGGAGCAGACGGAACCAGCGTGAAAAGTTCAGCAGCCCGAACATAGCCTGAGAAACATAGGTAAGTGCGCAGGCCAGCAATACTTTGCGAACCTTAGCCAGATCCCGGTCAGATACATAGTCGCCCTGCTCAAGAATAGGCAGGGCGCGGCCGAACGAGGCGTCAAACTCAACCGGCAGGGTAACAAAGTGAATCAGCGTCGTCAGAAACATTGAGCCAATAATTCCGATCAGCAGAAAACGGGCAAGAATGGCGCCGCCGGGAATGACCACCAGAATGGGCAATGCGAAAATGGCGATGCTGGCAAAGCGCTGAACGTTGACCGCCTGTTTCGCCAACACCGTTCGTGTGCTTAGAGCCGTGTAGTTTTTGGCGTGCTGCAGGGCGTGGCCGAATTCGTGTGCGGCGGTGGCGACGGCGGTCAGGCTTTTCTTATCCATGACGTTTGGGCTCAGGCGAATGGCCTTTGCCTGCGGGTCGTAGTGATCGCCCTGATCGGTGCGCTCCAGGGTCACGCCTTCCAGCTTGAAGCGGTCCATCAGGTGCGCGGCCAGTTCGCCACCGGTCCCCGGTAAATCATCGCGTTCGTCGCTGTGGCGGGCGAGTACGCGCTTAACCCACAGGCCGGGGCCAACGAGCAGCGCAACAATCAATAAAATCAGTATTAAAAAGGGCATAGGCTTTTAGCCTCGCAGTCTGGCCTGTATAGAGTTACGAATACCTTCGCTGCTTAGACCAACGCTGGCACGCATTCGTTCCGGCTTAGCCTGATGCGTGTATTCATCGGGCAGGCCCAACTGAAGGACAGCGCAGGCTTTGCCGTGGGCATTCAGTACTTCGCTCACCGCAGAGCCGGCACCGCCCATGATTGAGTTTTCTTCCACGGTGACCAGCAGATCATGGCTGTCGGCGACCTGAAGAACCGCCTCGGCATCCATAGGCTTAATAAAGCGCATGTTAACCAGCGTGGCCTGCAGTTCATCGGCCACGGCTTTGCAGGGTTCCACCATGCTGCCAAAGGCCAGTATGGCCACCTTGCTGCCGCTGATCAGTGTTTCAGCCTTGCCTATGGGCAGGGTATCGAGGTTCGCTTCCGGTACCGCGCCCGGGCCGGTGCCGCGCGGGTAACGCACAGCCGCCGGGCCTTCATACTGATAGCCGGTGGACAGCATCTGCCGGCATTCGGCTTCGTCTTTCGGGGCCATGACGATCATATTGGGGATGCAGCGCAGGTAGGCAATATCGAAGCTGCCGGCGTGTGTCGGGCCATCTTCACCGACCAGGCCGGCACGGTCTATGGCAAACAGAACGTCTAGGTTCTGCAGGGCAACGTCGTGAATCAGCTGATCATAAGCGCGCTGCAGGAAGGTAGAGTAAATGGCCACCACCGGCTTGCTGCCGCCACAGGCCATACCAGCGGCGAGTGCAACTGCGTGCTGCTCGGCAATGGCAACATCGTGATAACGGCTCGGGAAGCGGCGGGAGAACTCAACCATGTCCGAGCCTTCACACATAGCCGGCGTGACCCCGCACAAACGGTTGTCATGCTCGGCCATATCACACAGCCATTGACCGAAAATATTTGAATAGGTTGGCTGTTTGACCGGGTTTTCCTGAGTCGTTTTCTGCGAGTCCATCTTGGTGATGGCGTGGTACTTGGTGGGTGCTTTTTCTGCCGGCCGAAAGCCCTTGCCCTTCTGGGTAGCCACATGCAGGAACTGCGGGCCATTGAAGGTTTTCAGATTTTTCAGCGTCAGTGCCAGATCGACCACATCGTGGCCATCCACCGGGCCAACATAATTGAAACCCAGCTCTTCAAACAGGGTGCCCGGGGCGACCATGCCCTTCATGTGCTCTTCGGCCTTGCGGGCAAAATCGAGCACAGGTGGCAGGTTTTTCAGTACCTTTTTGCTGGTGTCGCGCATGTGCGAATAGGTTTTCGACGAAAACACGCGTGAGAATGCGCGGTTCAGAGCACCGACATTCTCTGAAATAGACATGTCGTTGTCGTTCAGGACCACCAGCAGGTTGGCGCCATCGTGCCCGGTGTGGTTTAGGGCTTCAAAGGCGAGGCCGGCGGTAATGGCACCGTCGCCGATCACGGCAATGGTTTGGCTGTCATCGCCGATCTTGCGATTGGCGATCGCCATACCAAGCGCAGCAGAGATAGAGGTGCTGGAATGGCCGACGCCAAAGCTGTCGTACTCGCTTTCTTCGCGGTGCGGGAAGGCATGCAAGCCGTTTTCCTGACGAATGGTGGGCAGCTGTTCGCGCCGACCGGTAAGAATTTTATGTGGATAAGCCTGATGGCCAACATCCCAGACCAGCTTTTGCTCCGGCGTATCGTAAACGTAATGCAGGGCAATGGTGAGTTCAATAACCCCCAAGCCTGCACCGAAGTGACCGCCGGACTGCCCCACGCTGTACAGCAGGTATTCACGCAGCTCATCTGCGAGTGCCGGTAACTGATGCAGCTCCAGCTTTTTCAGTTCGGCGGGTGTGTTTACCTGATCGAGCAGCGGTGTATTGGGGCGAGTCGCCGGAATGTGGTCGAATACCTTCATTGAGTTACCTGATGACAGCTGTATCTACCCATGGCTTTAGTTTGCTCTGTTGGGTGAAAAAGGCGCTAGTGTACCGAATTTCACATTTGAAGGCAGGGTTTTGCCTTGCATAAATATAGAAGACAACGGTTCGAAAATGGAGCGGATCACTGGCTCAGTGATCGCGCTGTAAAACGTAATCAGCCAGTTGCCACAGCAAACTGTTTGAATCGAGCCCGGCTTTTTGCAGCGCGGCAATGGCGGATGCCTGTTGTTCCTGGGCTTTCTGGCGGGCTCCGTCGAGGCCGAGCAGGCTGACGTAAGTCGATTTTTCAGCTGCAACATCACTGCCCTGAGGCTTGCCGAGCACCTCTGTAGAGGCGGTAACATCGAGGATGTCGTCGGTGATCTGAAAGGCAAGGCCGATAGCGCTACCGTACTGATTCAACGCCGCCAGCTTTACGCTATTCGGCTGCGGCTGACACAGCGCACCCAGCTGCAGCGCCGCTTTAATCAGCGCACCGGTTTTCAGGGCATGCAGGTTTTCCAGCTCGGTCAGCGACAGTGTTTTGTGCTCCGATTGCAGATCGATCATCTGCCCGCCGACCATGCCACCGGCACCGGCGGCTTGCGCCAGCGTGGTGATCATTTGCCGGGCCTGGCTATTTGAAAATTGTTCGGCGGTTGCCAGCAGCAGGAAGGCTTCCGCCTGCAATGCATCGCCGGCAAGGATGGCCGTAGCTTCATCAAACTGCTTATGGTTGGTGGGCTTGCCACGACGCAGATCATCGTTATCCATCGCCGGCAGGTCATCGTGAATCAGGCTGTACACGTGGACCATCTCCAGTGCACAGGCCGGGCTTAGCCAGCTGTCTGCCGGCGCTTCAACCACCTCTGCAGCGGCACGCACCAGTGCCGGCCGCAGGCGTTTGCCGCCATCGAGCAGCGAATACAACACGGATTCCCGAAGACGGCTGCTGGCTGATTGCGCAAAGCATTGCGTCAGTGCAGCTTCTAGTTGTTCTCGGGTATCGGTTAAGAAGTGGTCCAGGCTCATTCGGCACTGTCATCCTGAAACGGCTGAAGCGATTCCTCGCCGTTTTTCGACATCAGAATCTGCACCTTCTGCTCGGCCGCGGCCAGTGATTCCTGGCACGCGCGGGTCAGTGAGATGCCCTGCTCAAACTGCTTCAGGGAGTCTTCCAGAGAAAGCTCGCCGGATTCCAGTTGCGCGACAATGCTTTCGAGCGCCGCGAGGTTATCTTCAAAGGGAACGGGTTTTTTGCTGGCCATAACGGCTCCTTTGGTCAGGCACAGAATTCACACAGATACAGAGCATCATTGCAACCAGTGTAAAAATAACTGTTAACTAATTAATCTTCAGGCCGATAGCCAGTTCAAGACTCTGAATATAGCGGTAATATGGTAAGGCCTGCTTAAAGCGAGGCAATTATAGAGGGTTGTGCAGGCAAATTTCACCTGTCTAAAATAACGACCGGCTATAAGCACAGAATTTTGCTGCTAGACTTTGTTTGTTTAATACAGCGTTAAAAAAGATTAAGAGAGGTAATGCGTGGATATTGCAATGCTGGTGGGGCTGATCGGCGCAGTAGCGATGGTCGTCATGGCCATGCTTCTGGGTGGAAGCTTAGGCATCTTTATTAACGTGCCATCCTTACTGATTGTGTTTGGTGGCAGCACCTTTGTGGCGATGTCTAAATTCACATTGGAGCAGTTTTTGAACGTCGGCAAGGTGGTTGGTAAAGCCTTCTCGTTCAGCATCGTTAAGCCGGAAGATCTGATTGCCGAAATCGTAGAGCTGGCCGACGGTGCGCGTAAGGGCGGTCTGCTCTCGCTGGAAGGCAAAGAAACCAGTTCAGATTTCCTTTCCAAGGGTATCCAGCTGCTGGTGGATGGTCACGACCCGGAAGTGGTTAAGGCACTGTTGAATAAAGATATGAAGATGACCAGCGACCGCCATGCTGACGGCTCAAAATTCTTCAGTGCGGTTGCTGATGTTGGCCCGGCCATGGGCATGATCGGTACGCTGATTGGTCTGGTGGGCATGTTGGCCAACATGGACGACCCGAAAACCATTGGCCCGGCGATGGCGGTGGCGCTGCTGACAACGCTCTATGGCTCCTTTCTGGCGACTGTTGTTGCTATTCCCATTGCCGATAAATTAGGCGTGCGCGCCAAGCAGGAAGAGATTGTTCAGAAGATGGCCATCGACGGCTTGCTGGCCATTCAGGCCGGGCAAAACCCGCGCATCATTGAATCTATGTTGAAAAGTTATTTACCGGCGGCCTTGCGTGAAGGCGCATAGCGGCCTGGTTAACGGGTAAGGTATGGACGAAGAAGACGATTGCCCCGAATGTGTCCCCGGGTTACCCGCGTGGATGGGAACATTTTCAGATTTAATGGCACTGCTGATGTGCTTCTTTGTGCTGTTGTTGTCTTTTTCCGAGATGGACGCACTGAAGTTCAAGCGGCTGGCCGGCTCAATGCGCAACGCCTTTGGTGTGCAATCTGAATTGAATTTCAATGATGTGCCGAAGGGTACCAGCATCATTGCGCAGGAATTCAGCCCCGGCACTCCAGAGCCGACACCGCTGAATGTCATCCGCCAGGATACCATTGCTGATCTCAAAGACTCGCTGGAAATTATGTGTCAGGACACCGTCACCATGCAGGAAGAGCAGCAGGGTGATACCGGGCAGCTGACGCGGCAGATTATTATTCCCGATGAAGTGCTGCAGCAGCAGGTTCAGGAAGACGCCGAGCGCATTGCCGAGGCGCTTGCCGAGCAGATTGCCGATGGCATGCTGCAGATAGAAACGGTCAATGAAACCATTGTTATTCGGGTAAAAGAACAGAGTTTCGGTGCCGGTACCGACTATGTTGCAGACGACTTCCTGCCGGTTCTGGATATAGTGCGTGATATGCTGGTCACGACGCCCGGCGACATCTATGTGGAAGGCCATACCGATGATGTGCCGATTGCGACGGCTCGTTTCCGCAGCAACTGGCTGCTCAGTGCCTCGCGTGCGCTGGCGGTTGCCGAATACCTGTTTATCGCTCCGGAAATGGATGAGAACCGCTTTACCATCGTTGGTCATGGCTCCAGCAAGCCAATTGCCAGTAACGAAACGCCGGAAGGGCGGGCACAGAACCGGCGCGTGGAAATTATCATCAAGAAGGCCAATCCGGAATTTGAAGGTGAGGTTGTACCGCCGGAAGAACAGGGCGAAACGGTTGATCCGGGTGATGCCTCGTTGTTTGGTCTGGACCCTCAGGAGATCTTTTAATAAGGCGTTATGACAGCAACTAAAGAAATATTCGCAACAGAGCGGCTTTCGCTGCGCACTATTCAGGAATCGGATCATCAGGTGCTGTTTGAGCAGGTGCTTTCCTGTCCGGATGTGATGCGCTTTGCATTCGCAGCCAAGGTGATGAGCCGGGATGAAGCCGAGCAATTCATTGCCCGCTCATTTGATTTAACCGGCGACGGTAAAAAAGCCGGCGTGTTGACGAAAAAAGGCTCAAGCGAACCCATAGGCTTCGCCGGCCTGTTGCCCTGCTCGGCTCTGGCGGCAGATGATTTTGAAATTGGCTTCGTGCTGGCTAAATCTCATTGGGGAAAGGGTTATGCAACTGAAATTGGCGTGGCTCAAATAGAGTTCGGCTTTAACCGTCTGGGGCTGCCGCGGATGCTGGGCTGTGTCGCACCGGGGAATGCAGCTTCGGTGGCAGCGCTCAAGAAGTTGGGCATGAATTATCAGACAACCGTTGAAACCGGGGCCCGTGGCACTCGCGATGTTTATGTTGTCTATCCGCACTAACCGCTTTAATTAAACAATTAATTTACCTGATCGTTGATCTATTCGCTTGGCAGCCGGTATCTGGCTGGTAAGATGGCGCGCCAATGCCCTATGGCGACCATTTAATCTGCGAATTACGAGGTTCCTTCATGAGTGAACAAATGCCACCTTGCCCGAAATGCCAGTCTGAATACGTTTATCCGGACCAGGATATGCTGATCTGCCCTGAGTGTGCCCATGAATGGAATCCGAATGAGCCGGAAGTGGATGAAGATGCCATTGTGCTGCGTGATGCGGTCGGCAATTTGTTGGCTGAAGGCGACAAGGTGACGGTTGTTAAAGACCTGAAGGTAAAAGGCTCTTCACAGGTGATTAAGGTGGGTACCAAGGCCACTATTAAGCGCTTTGTCGATGGTGATCACGATATCGACTGCAAGGTGGATGGTTCCGGCGATATGATGCTGAAATCGAGTGTGGTTAAGAAAGCCTGATTTTATTCTGGCCGTTGCAGAGCCTGCTCAGGGCTCTGCGGCACGCTGTTGAAGAAACCTCTTCCGATACGAAGCCGGCGTTCGGCCGACTTGCTTCTTGAATACCTTAATAAAATAGCCACAGTCATCGAAGCCCAGATCGAGCGAAATGTTCACGATCGGCTCCTCGGTGGTTTCGAGCATTCTTTTCGCTTCACTGAGTTTGACCTGATTAATGTAGGCAGAGAAATTCAGCCCCATTTCGCGTTTAAAAATCTTACTGAAATAACTCGGACTGATGTTGCACAAGTAGGCCATTTCATCGAGATAGATCTTCTGGCGGAAGTGTTCATTGATGAATTCCAGCGCCGGGTATAACAGGCTGCTTTTGTGCGCTCTTAACAAGGGCGGCTCATCCGGTTCAACTTCCACCGGTTCTGGCTTTTGCTCGACGCTGTAATAAAGATGGGTTCTGTTCTGCAGGGTGTGCGATTGCTTGATGCTGTCTTTGGTGAACTCGGTGAGCTGCTGGTTAATTTCGTACAGCGAGGTTTTCAGGACCGCTTCACCAACGATGTAGTTGACCAGGTGATTGATCATCTGCGCGACGGACTCTATTTTTTCCATCGACATCACCGCAAGGCTGTCGTACAGGGCGCGTAACTCGGGGTATTCGTTAATTTTGGGCCGGTGCGGTTCGCCGATGATTAAATTCAGCCGGCTGTGCTCTGTTTCTGGCAGGCGGATTTGCCCGGCCATAATGGCTCCGAGATACTGGCCATTGGCAATAATGGGAATGGCAAAGTCGACGATGCCGAAGTGGCAACGGTAGATATAAGGCTGCTGGTTGCGCGCGGCTTCAAGCCCGCCGTGCGAGTCGCAGCGTTCACATAAATGCGAGAGTTCGGGGTTGTCACGAACCGTTCGGCAGAATGCACTGCACAGGCTGTGTTCTGTGATCGGGTGTCCGACCAGATCAATGGCAATCACAGACATGCCGGTGGCTCTGGCGATGTTGTCCTGAATGCTCTGGAATTTTTCTATGTTCAGTACATAGTCGAGCTGGTGACTTAGGTTGTTCAAGGCGTTGTCACTCGTTTTTGTTTAGAGATCATTTAACCACGAGTGGCCAGATTTATGTAGTTGCCGAAAGCAATGGTTGGCGGATTAAAAAAACCGGTACCTGCAAGAACACGCAGCAACGGTAAAGTTTGGGCCTGCAGGCAGGCCCGGGAGGCATTCATCAGCCGGCTACAAACCGGTGCAATTCCGTGAAGATGACGCCAAGTGCCATGGCGCCGGCATCGGGGTGTTCCAGGCTACGCTCCCCAACGTAGCTGGCCCGGCCTTTGTTGGCGGTCATGGACTTGGTCTTCTCAGCGCCGTCTCGGGCCGCTTTGGCGCCGGCGTCCATGGCGGCAATGGCATCCAACCCCTGCTCTGCGGCATCACGCCATGCAACCGCAGTCGGGATTAACGCATCGAGCAAGGTTTTATCGCCCAGCTGAGCATTGCCGCGTTTCTGAATACCGGCGACAGCGGCCTCCAGCATGTCGGCAAACTCCGCCACAGTGATTTCACTTTTACCACGGGCACTCTTGGCTGCCGCACGGAAGGCTGAACCCCAGATCGGCCCGGAGGCTCCTCCGCAGTATTCAGTGATGACCATACCGGCATCCTTCAGAAAGGCACCGATGTCGTCTTTAGCCAACTCTTCCCAGTCTGTCTTCAGCTGGCGGAAGCCCTTGGCGACCGACATGCCGAAGTCGCCGTCACCGGCAACGGAGTCCAGCTCACAGAAGTAAACTTCGTTTTCGATAATGATGTCGCCCATTTTGTCGACAATCTGAACCATCATTTCTGTGTTAATCGTCTCCATATCAAACACCTTTCAATGCTACGGTATCGACCGGTGCGGCCAGATACGCTTTCAGTTCGTCGTCGAGTTTCAGCAGGGTGACCGAGGCGCCGGCCATATCCAGCGCGGTCATGTAGTTGCCGACCAGCGTGTTGTGCACCTTAATGCCTTTCTCGGCCAGCTGGCGGTAAACGCTGTTGTTGAACACATAGAGTTCCTGCAGTGGCGTGGCGCCAAAGCCATTGATCATTACTGCAACTTCGTCACCGGCGTTGAATGGCAGGTCTTTCGCCAGCAGGTCAACGCACTCTTCAGCCAGCTCATCCGCGCTCTTCATGGCCTGACGGGCCACACCCGGTTCACCATGAATGCCCACGCCGAATTCAATTTCAGTTTCCTCAAGCTTGAAGGTTGGTGTGCCTTTGGCCGGCACGGTGCAGGAGGTCAGCGCGAAACCGATAGACTTAACGTTATCGATCACCTTCTGGGCCACAGCCGTGACTTCTTCCAGTGACTTGCCGGCTTCGGCTGCGGCACCGGCGATTTTATGCACATACACCGAGCCTGCCACGCCGCGGCGGCCAACCGTATAGAGGCTGTCTTTCACGGCGATGTCATCGTTGACGTAAACCTTGGCGACCTTGATGTCGTCATCGTCTTCGGCCATTTCTGCGGCGGCTTCAAAGTTCATGATGTCGCCGGAGTAGTTCTTGATGATCAGCAGGGTGCCGGCATCGGTTTCGGTATCGACAATGGCGTTATAAACCTGAATCGTGGATGGCGAGGCAAAAACATCGCCACAGACTGCAACATCGAGCATGCCCTCGCCAACGTAGCCGGCGTGCGCAGGTTCATGGCCGGAGCCACCGCCACTGATCAGCACGACCTTATCTTTGGCCGGGTTTTTACGCATCATCAGTTTGTGGCGCTTTTTGAATTCGAGCTTATCCGGGTGTGCGTAGGCCATGCCTTCGCACATTTCGACAACCAGAGATTCCGGGTTATTGATCAGCTTCTTCATTACTTTTTGGCTCCCAGCTTGTTCGCAGCGTGGATAGCAGCGAATACATCATCAGCGGTCACTTTAAATGGCATGTTGTGGATGGTTTCGTTTTCGGCGCATGACAGTTCGGCAACGGCGCGTACCTTCTCGTCAGTCACTTCCTTCACACCCAGATCGGCCAGGCAGGTGGGCAGGCCAACGCTGTGGCAGTAGGCCAGCACTTCGTCGAGTTCTTCTTTCGGGGCGTTTTCCAGCACCAGGTGGACGATGGTGCCAAAGGACACTTTTTCGCCATGGAAGTAGCTGTGTGCTTCATCAAGGGCCGTCAGGCCATTGTGAATGGCGTGTGCCGCCGCCAGACCGGAGGATTCAAAGCCCATGCCGCTGAGCAGGGTGTTGGCTTCGATGATGTTTTCCAGTGCAGGTGTCACCACGTTGGCGTCCGAGGCGGCAATGGCCTTGAGTGAATCTTCCAGCAGGGTTTCGTAGCAGAGCCTGGCCGCCGCGACTGCCAGCTTGGTGCTCTTACCGCCCGGGATGTTATCGGCAAACGAACGCTCGCAAGCGCGCGCTTCAAAGTAGGTAGAGAGAGCATCACCCATGCCGGCGACCAGGAAGCGGGTCGGTGCCTTGGCGATAATGCCGGTGTCGACCAGAACCAAATCCGGGTTGGCGCGATAGAAGCGGTATTCCTGGAATTCGCCGCGCTCGTTGTAAACCACCGAAAGCGAGCTGCACGGCGCATCGGTTGAGGCGATGGTCGGTACGGTAATCACCGGGATTGCCTGCGCAGATGAAACAGCTTTTGCAGTATCAAGCGCTTTACCGCCGCCAAGGCCGATAATGACATCGCACTGCTCTGCCTTTGCCAGCGCGATCAGGCGATCAACCTCTTCAGAGGTGCATTCCTGGCTGAAGCCGCCGTAGGTGAGAGCAAATTCATTGCGCTGCTGCGCCAGATTCAGGGTTTCCTGTACGCGTTCCTGGTCTTCTTTTGAAGCGACCAGCAGTGCGTTGTTGCCATAGGCCAGTACATATTCGCCAAGATCGGCCAGTGCGCCGTTATCCTGCACGTATTTGGAGGGTGAGATGAATACTTTTTTCATGAGCGTTCTCCGCAGTCGTTGCCAATACCGGTCAGCTGAGCTGTTGAATGCTGGGTGCGGCAACCTATATGCCGCGTGATGCTGAACCGATGTTGACTGTGTTATTTTTGTTTGAGATCAGTCTGGAACGTGAGCCAGTATCACATGGCCGTTCTGGGAGGGCATTGGAGTAAAACGCTCAGTGACAGTAAAAAGGTGTGGGACTATCTGGCACTGAGATGAATGAAAATAGGAAAATTCAGCACTGACGATGAGTGTATAAGCGCTGTCGCTCAGCTGAAGTTTTTCACGATCCACAGGTGAAAGTGCACATCGGCCACCAGGTAGGTCTTATCTTCCTTAATGACATCGCCGGAGCCAATCAGCGCAACCAATACCTGACTCAAGCCCTGACGGGTCAGTCCAAACGGCTCCAGGTTTTCCTGTTTGAACAGATTTTTACCACCGTAGCGGCCGATCATTTTCAGGGCCTTTTTCTGTTGTGCCTTAAAGCCATTAAACAGCAGGCGGAATTCTTCGTCTTTTTCTTCAATAATCTGCTGCACCACCTTATGGGTATTGGGTGCGTTCAGCTCCCAGCCGTTGGCATACAGCCAGTAGCAGCTTTGCAGAATGAGCTTGGTCTGGCCGCGTACCTGCTCATAAAGCAGTTCAAAGACTTCGTCATCGAAACGCTGGCCAAGCCGCTCTTCACAGAAGGTTTTCAGTGTTGGCAATTCAATACCGCCAATGGATATGGAAGTGGCCATACCATAGAGTGGTTGTTTTTTATCAATAAACAGGCCGCTGAGAATCGATTTTTTAGAACCGGAGAAAATAAAGGAGATATAGGTCAGGCGCTGCATGTAGGCGCGCAGAATCGCATCGATGCGCTTGTCTTTGATTTCCGCGACCTGCTGGAATTCATCCAAAGCAATGACCAGTGTGCAGCCGTGCTTTTCACAGAATCTCTCGGCACCCGAGAGTGCATCGTTGAGCAACTCTTCAAAATCGCGGCCTTCCAGACGTGGCCGGGCTTTAATACTGCCGCTGTTGGTGGTTTGTATTTCAAAGGTGGCGCGTTTGAACAGGCCGGAAATTTCTTTCAGCTTGCTGTCGAGATCAAACGGCAGCGCATCGTAAACCGCCTTGTACAGTGCCTGGGCAACCTCGGTGGAATCCGTACAGGCGAACAGATCAGCAAAGGCATGCAGCACGGTTTTGGGTAGGCCGCGGAATACATGCTCAATCAGGCTGGTTTTTCCGTAGCGGCGGTCACCAAACAGCACAACATTTTTGGAGTCGAGTATCAGATTGTGCAGGCGTTCGGATTCAACCTCGCGGCCACAAAAGTTATCGGCGGTTGGCAGTTTTTCGTACTGAAATGGATTCGCCATAAGCGCACCTATTGTCATTGTTGAATAATTACTAAGTGTAATGGGTATTATTATAGATGATCTGTTTACATTTTGTATCTTATAAACAGTTGCAAAATATGGGAGGAACTCAAGCCTCTCCGCAGCGGGGCTGCACCAAAGCCGAATTGAACTATGATTAAGAACAGCGCCGCTTGCCTGGAAAAGACTTCCGGTAAGCGAATTGTCAGAGTTTATTGTGTCGTAGGCTGATTATGAGCTGGTTAGCAAATATCGTTATTGTCAGCTGTATGTTGATGGCTGCAGTGCAGGCTGAGCCGGGCACCACGGCTGAAAAGGTTGTTCGGCTCAGTGCACCGAACGACCACCCGGTACGCGAAGTCGCTGTCAGGGTGCTGACGCTTGCCTATGGTGAGCTTGGCTACCGTGTTGATGCGGTTAAATTGCCTCCTGCCCGTTCACTCTATATGGCCAATGAAGGCCAGGTTGACGGTGAATTGTTCCGTGGCGACAGAATTGAGCGCGACTTTAAAAGGCTGATAAGAATACCGGTTGCGGTCGGCGCCGGCGAAATCGTTGTTCTGGCGCATCGCAGCCGTGAAGATATCGTTGTCGCCAGCTGGGAAGATCTCGCTCCGTATACCATTGGTGTTCAACTGGGCATAAAAACCGTACAGATGCACACGGAAGGCTACAACAGGAGTTTCGTAGCCGAAGCAGATCAACTGATTTTACAGCTGTTGCATGGGCGAATTGATGTGGCTGTTGGCCCCAGAGATGTATTCCTGCTGACCTTAAATAACATGGTGCTCGAAGGGGTAAATGAGAGGCTGCCATTGACGGATATTGTATTTCTGGAACCGCCGGTGGAAACCGGCTATCTCTACCACTACTTGCATGAATCACAGATTGAACTGGCACTGGCGATAACTCGGGTGATGACACGCCTGGAGGAAGAGGGTGTAATAGAGCGTATCCACAATGAGGTTATGGCTGATCGCTACCGTGCGTTTGAGCAGCTTCATTAACCACCACCCATTCAGTACAGGACATTGACGTGATTGGCGAACAATCCTTAGAGCTGCTTTCGGACAGAGCATCCGCAGCGCACGCCCAAATCCAGAGCGATTTCAAAGACATTAACCCCATCATTGGCGTCAACAGAGGGATGAGAACCGCCGGTATTCCTGCCGATGCCATGACCATTGACTGTCTGGTGACAGACCGGCGCATTCTGTTGGTATTGCATGACGGTTTGCCCGATGCGGTTCGGCTTCAGTACACCCTGCGTAATGAGGACCCGTCCGACGAGTTTAAGGTGATACCCTTAACGGAAGTAACTGAATCTGCATTGTACGGCTGGATGAAGGATTACTTCTCCAGGTGAGCCTTGAGATTAACAGTGGCTTGCTATAGTCTCTGTTTCCTGTTCGATCGGTCAGGAATGGCCCGCCAATCTTTGCTGCAATTTTCAGTCAAATTAAGTTCTGCATGACCAATGCCTGTTAACGGAGTCAGATAATTCCTTATGCAATCAAATAAGTTAATTTTGTGTGCCGACCTGTTGGATCTAACCGACGATCCATTGCGGTTTGGTGAAGACTCTGTGCGCTTTCAGGCTGAGGGTGCGCTGGTCATTGAGGGCGGCAAGATTGTCGATCGCGGCACTAAAGCTGACATGCTGGCGCGCTATGGAAGCTCGGCCACCGTCAAGGAATACGAAAACAAGATTATCGTTCCCGGTTTTATCGATACGCATATCCACTTGCCGCAGACAGAAATGATTGCAGCTTACGGTGAGCAACTGCTCACCTGGTTAAAGGAATATGCCTTCCCGACTGAAATGAAGTTTGCCGATTATGACCACGCCAAACAGGTTTCAGAGATCTTTCTGAACGAGCTGCTGCGCAACGGCACAACGACCGCACTGGTGTTTGGTACGGTGCATCCGCAATCTGTTGAGGCCTTCTTTGAATCGGCACAGGCCAGAGGCTTACGCATGATCGCCGGTAAGGTGATGATGGATCGTAATTGCCCTGATGAATTGCAGGATACCGCTGAGCAGGGCTATCAGGAAACCAAAGCGCTGATTGAAAAGTGGCACGGTGTTGACCGTTTATCTTATGCGGTGACACCCCGTTTCGCGCCCACCTCGACACCAGAGCAACTTAATGCCTGCCAGAAGCTGTTGCAGGAATACCCCGATGTTTACATGCACACTCATACCTCTGAAAACGTTGCAGAGTGTGAGTGGGTGAAAGAGCTGTACCCAAACTCGCAGGATTATGTCGGTGTTTATGAAGATGCCGGCTTGCTGCGTAAGCGCAGTGTTTTGGCTCATGGCATTCACCTGAATGACCGTGAAATAGACTGTCTGTGCCGTACGGAAACGGCGATCGCCCACTGCCCAACCTCCAACCTGTTTATTGGCTCTGGCCTGTTCAGGCTCAAAGAGCTGCACAGCCGTGGCGTTCAGGTTGCCATGGGCACGGACATCGGCGCCGGCACCAGTTTTTCCATGCTGCAAACCTTTAACGAGGCTTACAAGGTGCAACAATTACAGGGCAACCGGCTGACCGCTTTTGAAGGCCTGTATCTAAGCACTCTGGCGGGTGCACGGGCACTGGATCTGGAAGGCGTTATTGGCCAGCTTGAGCCCGGCTGCGAGGCCGACCTGGTTGTGCTCGACCCCGAGGCAACGCCACTCATGCAGCTGCGTTTGCAGAACAGCAACTCGCTGCATGAAAAGCTGTTTGCACTGATGATGCTCGGAGATGACCGCTGCATCTTCCAGACCTACTCATTTGGCCAGCTGGTGCACAGCATTTAACGTCAATTAAAAGTCATATCCCGCGAAGCCCGGCACAAAAGGATACAATGGCTGCCGGCGCTTTGACTCTCTGGTCTGGTTTTGCTGACTTGTTGGCAAAATACAGCAGACGGAGTGTTCATTTTTTTACATTCAGGTTTTAGCTGGTATTCTTCTGCACAATTCGGAATCGCACATTTAGAAGGAATTACCCACAGCGTGAATTCAATTCAAGGAAATTTCACCCTCTACCAGGATGGTCAACTCATTATTTATATGGCCTCCGGCACATGGAACGCAGAAGGTTCCCTGGCTTGCCTGAGGGGTATCCGTCAGCTAATCAATAGGGTTGATCAGGATGAGTTTGGGCTGTTGATTGATACCTCGCGCGGTGAAGGCTTTAACTTTGAATGCTACGAGATCTGGATAGATGCGATCGATGAGTGGTATGAACAGGGCTTGCGTGCCGGTATTCGCCTCGATAACCGGACAGACATGAATTACCGTATATTTTCCGAACCGTTCGATAACATCATGATCCCGCTGATTGGTCTGGGCTACAGCAAAAACATTACCAGTGCTGTCAAAGTACTGAACCGCAGGGGTTTCAAAGGCTTTGAAGCCGGCCTTGCCAACGCCACCAAAATTTCAAACTGCCCCGACTTGGGCTTGCCTTCAAATTTCATGGAACCTTCCGTTCTCAGATAACCCTAAAGCCGAAACATGCTTTGCGCCTGTTAACGGGAGAGGCTGTCTGACATATCTTCCGGCGCGTCTGTAATAACTCGAGTATGAACTTTTGAATCCGTTGCGATGCTGGGTTCAGGTGAATTGCTGGGGAAAAGGGGAAGGGTGCACCCGACAGCCTTGGAAGTGCCGGGTGCGATTGGGCTTACATCAGATCTGAACGATCCTTATAAAGTTCTTTGATGTCTTCTGAGTTTTCCAGAGTCAGGGCTTTTTGAGCCTTGGCTTTCAGTTTCGCGAAAGAAACCGAGCGGATCAGAAGCTTAACAGCCGGTACGTTGGCTGCTGCAATAGACAGCTCTTTGACACCCAAGCCAACAAGAATACTTGCCAGATCCGGATCAGCGGCCATGTTGCCGCATACGCCAACCCACTTGCCGTGTTTGTCTGCGGCTTTCACTGTCATGGCAATTAAGCGCAGCAGTGCCGGGTTGTAGCTGTCGGCTTCTGCAGCCAGCTCTGGGTGCAGACGGTCCATCGCCAGAACGTATTGGGTCATGTCGTTTGAACCGATCGAGAAGAAGTCGACTTCCGGTGCAAAGTGGTCTGCCTGAATGGCCGCAGATGGAACCTCAATCATGATGCCCAGCTTCAGCTTAGGTGCGCCCAGCTTAGCTCGAATCTCTTCGGCCATATCGCGCGCCTGACGCCATTCAGAAACCTTGGCGATCATTGGGAACATGATGTGAATGCCAGACTCAACACCCTGTTCTTTCTGCCACATCGCTGTGCGGTAAATCGCTTCCAGCTGGTTGCGGAACATGCCCAGGTTGCGGAACGACAGGCGAATACCGCGAATACCCAGGAACGGGTTATCTTCTTCCGGCATAGACAGCCATGATACCGGCTTGTCGCCACCGATATCGGCCGTACGTACGACCAGCTGGCGTGAACCCAATACCTTAACAATCTCGATCAGTGCGTCTGTTTGTTCCTGAACGGTAGGCTCTACAGAGGACGCTTCAAACAGGAACTCGGTACGCAGCAGGCCGACACCTTCGCCACCGTTTTCCAGTACGCTCGGTGCATCACCCGGAGTCGCGATGTTACAGACAACATCCACTTCGTGGCCGTCTGTGGTTTTCGCATCTTCGTGCTTAGCGGCGTTTTCAACATCCTGGATTTGTTTCCAGTTTTCGATCGCCTGAGTCGCTTTTTTCTGAGTCGCTTCATCCGGGCCGGCTACAAATGCAGGGCCTTGTGGGTCGACAACGACCAGTTCTTTTTCATTCACTGTGCTGGTTAAGCCATCGCCGGCACCAACGATTGCCGGAATACCCAGCGCTCGTGCCAGAATAGCCATGTGGCTGTTCGGTCCGCCGATCTCAGTACAGATAGCCTTAACAGGCAGTTCGCCCAGGTGAGCTGTTTGTGAAGGCGTCAGTTCGCGTGCAATCAGGATGAATTCGTCTTCTGTTGGGAAGCCGCTGTCTTCAGGCTGATTCAACAGAACGCGTACCATGCGTGCGGAAACGTCCTGCATGTCGGCAGCACGTGCCTTAATGCGCTCATCTTCGACGGCCAGCAGTTCGTTGGCCTTGGTTTCCAGTACGGTATGGAAAGACCAGGCAGCATTGTTGCCGGCATTAATTTTGGCAACAACGGCGTCAATAATAGTTTCATCGCCCAGAAGCTGCTTCTGTGCTTTGAAGATTGCCGCTTCGTTTGGTGCAGACTGTTCCATTTCCTGCTGAAGCTCAGTTAACTGGGTTTCAGCCTTTTTAATTGCGTTTTCCAGAACAGTGACTTCTGCTGCAATGTTCTCTGGTTTGCTGTTTGTTGGCGCTTCAGCTGCTTTCAGGATGTAAGCAGGGGCCATCGCAATACCCGGTGAAGCTGCAGAACCCTGCTTAACAATGCGGCCGTTCGGTGCATCGATTGCAGGTAGTGCTTCCAGTGGGTTGTAGTTTGCGTTGTCGTTACCGTCTTCGGCATCGTTGTCCAGGCCGGCGTTGATCATATCAACCAAGCGAACAACAACCGCTTCTGCATCAGGGCCTTTCGCGGATACGACGATTTCATCACCTAAAACGGCACCCATGGTCAGCAGGTCTGCCATGGATTTAGCGTTGGCCATGCGGTCGCCATTACGCAGACGCACGTCTGTACCCTTATACTCAGCCGATGTTTCAGAAATGATGCTGGCAGGGCGGGCGTGCATACCTGAAGGGTCGACAATTTTAGCTGTCTTTTTCACGTTCAGGTCTGTTGCCGCTTCGGTTTTAGCTGCGGCTTTTTTGTTGCTCAGTACGGCAACAATTTCATCGACTGTCGCGGTTTCACACAGCTTTTTGGCCAGTGCTTCGTCCATGACAACGGTGGTTAATTTCTGGAGGATTGCCAAGTGTTCCTGGCCGCTTGCCGCGATACCCACAGCAAACTTAACGACTTCGCCTTTATCGCTCCATAGTACACCTTTTGGAACCTGCACAATGACAAGACCGGTTTTCTGAACAAGGTGTTTAGCTTCAACTGTTCCGTGTGGAATAGCGACGCCGTTAATCAAATAGGTACTTACTTTCTTTTCCCGACCAACCAATGCTTCGGTGTAGTCTGCGCTGACGTAGCCCAGCTCCAGCATTTTATCGGCGATTAATTTCAATACGGCCGATTTATCGGCAGCCGCCTGTTGGGTAAGGATGTTTTTTGCGCTCAAGTTAATTGACGAAGCACTAGGTGCTGCAGGGGCAGCGGGAGTCGCAGCGGGCTTAGGCTGCTGTGGTTTTGGTGCTTCTGGTTTTTTTTGTGCGACAGGCTTTTTGCCAGTCAAAATATTTTTAAAAAAGGACATGGGGAAATGCCTTATCACGTTTAAACAATGGGGGAGGTTTGTGATAGAGCCCGGGCCGTACTCGAATAGGCCCGAAGCTCTTAATTGTCGCTAACTAGTGCTTAAACCAGTTTGGAAACCAGGTCGTCATAGAAACCGGCATCCATGAAGTTGCCAATGCTCAGGTGTTGAGCTGAAGGCAGCTTAGCTTTAGCACGTGCAGACAATTCTGCCTGAGTGATAACAATATCAGCATCAGTCAGATCGTTAATGGCCTGGTTGATTACTTCAATGTCCAGACCGGCATCTTGTACTTTGTTACGCAGAACAGTGGCACCCATTGCTGAAGAGCCCATGCCCGCGTCGCAAGCTACAACGATTTTCTTAACGCTACCTGCGCTCAGTTGTGCAGGAGCTGCGGCAGCAGCGCCTTTCGCCTGAGCTTTGTTAGCAGCGATAGATGCTTGAGCTGCTTCCAGCTCAGCTTCATCTGCGCCAGCACTTCTGCGAATGAAGATAGCAGCAACCAGGAAGGAAACTGCAGCAGCAGCGGCGATAGAAGCCAGAGTCAGAACCAGACCAATACCTTTAGTAGACATGATCGCCAGGGCGAATACAGAACCTGGTGATGGAGGAGCTACCAGCATATTGCCAGTGATCATGTTAACCGTTACGCCAGTCATACCACCTGCGATTACAGCAACAACCAGTACAGGCTTCATCAGGATATATGGGAAGTAAATCTCATGGATACCACCGAAGAAGTGAATGATAGAAGCCGCAGATGCAGACTTGGAAGCCGTACCTTTACCAACGAACATGTACGCAAGCAGTACACCCAAACCTGGACCAGGGTTGGTTTCGATCAGGTAGAAGATAGAGCCGCCAACAGCAGCAGACTGTTCAGCACCTAATGGTGTGAATACGCCGTGGTTGATCGCGTTGTTCAGGAACAGAATCTTCGCTGGCTCAACCAGGATAGATACCAATGGCAGAAGCTTAGCTTCAACGATTGCACCTACACCTGAACCCAGCGCAGTAGTCAGACCAGAAACAACAGGACCGATTGCTTTCAGTGCGATAACCGCAGTGATGGCAGCGATAATACCCAGAGAGAAGTTGTTAACCAGCATCTCAAAACCAGGCTTAATCTTGCCGTGTACCGCTTCATCAAACTTCTTGATGCAGTACCCGCCAAATGGGCCGGCAATCATAGCACCTAAGAACATAGGAATGTCCGCTGCTAAGATAACACCCATAGTAGTAACTGCACCGGCAACTGCACCGCGGTCACCACCAACCATTTTACCACCGGTATAACCGATCAATAGTGGTAACAAGTTGATGATCATCGGGCCTACAAGTACAGACAGGTTTTCATTTGGCGTCCATCCCGTTGGAATGAACAGGGCTGTGATAAGACCCCACGCGATGAATGCGCCGATGTTCGGCATTACCATGCCGCTCAGGAATCGTCCAAGGGTTTGGACACCTACTTTCATGTTGTTGCCAGACATATGAATGTCTCCCAATTAATTTGTTTTTGTATTTAGATTGGCTTTGAATTCTTCATTTAAGCTATCAAGTATCACTTGCTCAGATTCAGCTTTGTCCCAAAGTTCGAGCGTTTCGGAACGGCTAATAAGCTGAGCGACGGACGAAAATACGTAAGATTGGCTTTGCCTCAACTGACGTAAATCATCCTTGGCAGGTGCAGAGAGTAAGAAAATGAAACGAACATCTTCGTCATTTCCATCCCAGGTAAAGTCTTCACTCCTGACACGGGCAAAACATAAGACGGGCTCGTCTATATGTTCACTAATAGTATGAGGAATAGCGGTTTTTGAACCTGCGAAGGTACTAACCTCAGCCTCTCTTTTAGTGATGTCCGAGAATAACATGGAAGGATTTTGCGTTTTCTTCACCATAAACAGATGTCCGCACATTTTGTGAATGGCATCTGTTTTTGATGTGGCGTCAAGATTGAGCAAGATCGTTTCTTTTGTTATTAGAGTGTTGTCCATCTTGGTACCTCGTACAACCTGTCGAACAGTATAGAAGCTCCTTAAAAGAGGTCAAAATCGTCGTTCAGGCTTAGAATCAAATGAGTGAAATTTCGCTGTTTTAATGTTTTCTGCGGGTTTTGGTGATCAGGTTAAGTCAAAATTAATCATCATTCCAGATTAAATATGGTAGTATTTTTTGCTTGATCAAAGGTGATCACTATTGGGCTTTTTCTAAAGGAGGATTTCGTTGAATCCGCGAGCAAGGCAAAAGAGTCTCTTGGACTTTTTACAGGACCATCCTATCGCAACTGTACAGCAGATTGTGGAACACCTGGGATGTTCGCCTGCGACAGTACGCCGGGATATACAGGAGCTCGATCAACTGGGTAAGTTGAAGAAAATTCGCAATGGTGCCGAGAAAATACTCTCCCCCAGCACCTCTGAAGCACCCGGTTTTCAGGGGTTCTACCCAAATATATCCGATTTTAACAACTATGAGGAAAACGACAGGATAGCAAAGTGTGCTGTCGAGCTTTGTGAAGATAAGGACAACATATTTATCGGTGAAGGCCAGACTACCTTCCTGATGGGTAAATACCTGCTGGGCAAAAATATTCATGTCTACTCAAACTACCTGCCGCTGCTGACCTATCTGATCTCGGAAGATTTTCCGCATCTGGTGGTGCTTGGCGGTCAGTACATAAAAAGTCAGAACCTGTTGATGTCACCGGAAAATCAGGTGGGCTATCAGGGGCGTTATCTGTTTGTTACCGGTGATGGCCTGACCGATGCCGGTTTAACCAAGTCTGCGCTGCTGGCCTTTATGCAGGAAAAGAAGATGCTTGAATATGCCGATAAGGTCATAGCACTGGTCGATTCCGATAAGGTTGGTGTATTTGGTGGTATCTCTATGTTCAGTCTTGACGAGTTGGATGTGGTGGTTACCGGTAAAGATGCCGATCCGGAGATGATTGATCTGCTTCGCCGTAAAAACGTAGCGGTCTATCTGGTCTGAGGTTTTTCTTCTATAAGGCGGCTGCTGCAGCCGTCTGATCTGCAGTTTCTCAAACGTGAGCGAAAAAACAGCGATTGGTTAATTTGGTGTAAATTAAATCCATCGCGCACTGTTTGCAGTTGTGTGCCCCAAAATGAAACCTATACTGGCCGCCTTCATCGATTGGAAAAGGAACTGCCAGTGAACGTAGGTACCAGACTTAAGGAGTTGCGGGTCAAGTCGGGGCTCTCTCAGCGAGAACTGGCTAAACGAGTGGGGGTGACTAACTCGACCATTTCCATGATCGAAAAAAATAACGTAAGCCCCAGTATCAGCTCCCTGGAAAAGATTCTTTCCGGCATGTCGATGTCGCTGCTTTCCTTTTTTGAAGTTGAAGAAGATGCTGTATTTAAGCCGCAGGCTGCGTATACCGAATCAGACTTTAAAGATGTCTCTTCTTCTCAGGTGCACCGAAAAATGCTGGGCCAGTTCTTTCCTAACCGGCAACTGGATTTCACCGTTGAAACCTTCCCGCCGGGTGCAGAGCGGAGCGTAAAGGCTCTGGTGGAGTTGGGCGATAAAGCCGGATACCTGTTAGAAGGTCAGCTGGTTCTTACCGTGGGTGAGAAAACGGACATCCTGGATCAGTACCACGGCTTCTATTTCAGCTCTACCGAAGAGCACTTTTTCCGCAATGAAGGGCAGGTCGCAGCGAAGATGGTGGTAGTCCGCTGCTGTCATTAAATTACGATCAGCTCTGTTTTCTGAACAGGTAAACCTTAAAGCAGGCTTTATCTGTGAGTTCACTCAGTCTGTCTATTCGTTGCCGGGCTTCGTTGCTCAATTTGTGTGCGTGCGGGGTCATGCCCAATAAGTCCTGGATTGCCTGTTGGCTGGTGAGCTTCAATTCCGCTTCTATTCTGCTTTCATTGATGAGTTCAAAGCGCTCATCCAGGTAACTGTGGTGCTTGCTGACATCGTAGGGTCTAACCTCTTCGTACAGCACATTACGCAGCGCCTGCAGATGATCTGAATCGGGTGCAGCGATAGCTACCAGCCCCTTTTCTCTCAGCAGGCGATGAAAGCCGTCGTTGTCGATGCGCGAAAACACACTAATGATGGCATCGAACTGATCGGCCTGATAAGGCGCCCGGGTGGTTGAGGCGACACACCATTGAATAGCCTTATATTTGCTGGCGGCGGCAATGGCTGGCTTGGAGATATCCAGGCCGTAGCAGTGAATATCCGGATTGTTCACGGCAAGCAGATTGGTGTAATAACCCTCACCGCAACCGGCATCGAGCAGTGCTGAGCCAGGTTTAAGATGGTTTTTAATCAGGTTGGACAGGTGGTTTGCCAGCAGCTGATAGTGTCCGCCCTCAAGGAATCGCCGCCTGCTCTCGATCATCTGCGCATCATCGCCGGGCGACTTGCTGCGCTTGTTAGTGCTGAGCAGCAGGTTCACATAACCCTTCTTATGCTTGTCGAAACTATGATTGTTGGTGCATAGCCAGCTGTTCTGATTGAGGGCTAATGGTTCGCCACAAACAGGGCAGGCATACAGACTGTGATTCATCGTGTTTCCGTCATAGGTTGAATGCGCGGATTATGCCACAGCCCGAATGGTTTGTTTTATTTAAGGCGCTCTCCGGCTATGTGTGCAATGGCCTCTGGAGGCGCGTAATACAGCTGTTTTGGTACTCTTTTATAGCCGTACAGCTCCTCAATGGTTGCATCGACCAAATCAAGATATTGCTGGTCGACGGTATTGATCGGTGTGCCGCGCTTGTAGCTGAGTATGGCGGCAGTGGCGTGTTTGATCACCATAAATGCGGTGTGTCCTCTCTCCTTTAGGACTAATGCTAACCGACGTTTCTCCCAGTCGGAAAGACCTTGAATAAACATATGACGAAGGTTCCAAAGAATGACAAGTGGCCTGACAGGTGAGCAGTGAGGATAATCGGTGGTCCAAAAAAATGCGAATCACTTCTCACTTAGGGTGGTAATAGCGCTCATAATTGTGATATTTGTCTAAAATAATTGACGATTTCGTCAAAGTATTGGCAGACAAAATAGGGTTCTCTATGGAGGTCGTTGATCAAATAGTGATCGATACGGCTTCTCTGGCGCTTTGCGGGTTGGCTTATTTGGCGTTTTTTTGTTCGATCCAGCGGCTCATAAATTCGCTCGCCCGAAATTGATTCTGCCAGAGCAGTCTGCCGAAGAAATTCTGGTGCCGGTGCTCAGTCAAATTGTGGCGGATGGCATTTAATTTTGAATGAAAGCCGCTGGCGAAGCTCTTGTACTGATATTGGCTTGTTAACAGATCGAACCCGGCCTGCTGCAGTTGCTGCCAGAAGTGTTCGTTGCTGTAGGCTTGTGCGGTCAGTTGCGCAAACTGTTCGGGGTTGTCGGTAGGCTGGTAGTGCAGCTCGTGTGAGCTTGCCATGCTCTCGGCACCAATGGGTGAGGTCAGCGTTGGTGTGCCGGTCAGCCAGCCTTCCAGAATTTTTCCTTTCTGGCCGGCACCGAAGCGCAGCGGTGCCAGGTTCACCCGGTAGCGGCTGATCGTTGTTAATGCGCATTCTGCTCGCCCCTTAATAAAGAATCTGTCGCTCGGGTTGTGGAGCTGGTTGATGGCGTGATCGGCATAACCGCCATAGATATGCAGTTCTGTGTCGGCAGGCAATTGTTTCCTGATGTGCGGCCATAAGCTTTGTTTGAGCCATAGGGCGGCATCCCGGTTGGGGGCATGCTTGAAGCCGCCCAGCATGATCAGGTGTCTTCGTTCATGGAAGCTGCGCCCCGGATGATAGTCTTCATCGTTGACCAAAAACGGCAGGAAGTGCAGTAGCTGAGGTGCGATCGAAAACTGGCTTTGGAGAATCTCCATTTCGACCCTGGAGATCATCAGTGTCAGATCGCATCGCAATAGGCTGGTGATTTCGCGGATCGCTTCCTCGCTGAACAGATCCATCGGCCCGCCACCTTTTAAGGCTTTTTCTCTTGCTACTCGCAGGCAGTGCAGATCGCTGGTATCCAGCAGTGTCATGGCTTCAGGAACCGCCTTTTTAACCCGCCAGCCAAACTGCTCTTCCATGACAAACCGGTCATAGATGACGAGCGTCGGCTTTAGCTTGCTGATATAGGCATCGAACCGGCTGTCGTTCACCGCGATCGCGGTTTCGGTATAACCAAGCTGCGCCAGCGATGCCTGAAAAGGCGTCTTTTCTGCCGCGCTGGCTACATGAATGTCATAGTCCATCTCTGCCAGCAACCTGAGCAGGCAGAGGGTTCGTCTGCCCGCGGCGGTCGAGTTGGGTTCCGGCCAGTTTTTGGCTATGAGCAGTGCTTTCATGGGGGGGGGCTATCAGCTTAAAGCAGAGTTTTTAACACAGAAAGAGCGGGCTGAACATGCGTTAAAGGTTGCGCGCGGCTCAGGCCAGGGCCCGTTCTGTTTGGCTGAGGTAGTGGATCTGCTGATTGCTGCTGCCGCGCCAGGCCAGGTTGGGCTGTTTTTGAGCCTCAATGAATTTACCGTCGATGAGCACATCAATGTACTGAACAACGTGCTGCTGTTGTTCAGTGAGGCTGGCAAGCTTATAGCCTGTCCAGCACCATATGTCTTTGCCCGGGCACTCTGCGCGAACCCGCTGAACCAGTTGCAACACGGCAGTCAGGTTGGCTGGGTGCAGAGGGTCGCCGCCGGAGAGTGACAGTCCCTGCCGTTTAATGCGGGTGTCGCTTAAATCCCGAATGATCTGATCTTCCAGCGCTCGGGTGAACGGGTGACCGTTCATTAGCGACCAGGTGCTGGCGTTGTAGCAGCCTTTGCATTTGTGCTCACAGCCGGAAACGAAAAGGGTACAGCGCGTACCCTCACCGTTGACCACATCCAGAGAATGATAGGCGTGGTAATTCATATCAGCTGTTTTCCAGGTGTTTCACTCGCCGAATCACCTCTTCCTGCTTGCCGGCGTTGAACGGGCGGGCGTTCGGAGAGCCGAGATAGCCGCAGACCCGGCGGGTGACGGACATTTTATCGTTTTCCTTGTTGCCACAGCTTGGGCAGCTGAAGCCCTTGCTAGTGCAGTCAAACTCACCCTGGTAGCCGCAGCTGTAGCATTCGTCGATCGGCGTATTGGTGCCGTAATACGGAACTCGGTTGTAGCTGTAATCCCAGATATCCTCCAGCGCCTTTAGGTTGTGGCGCATGTTCGGGTATTCGCCGTAACAGATGAAACCACCGCTGGCGATTGCCGGGTAGGGTTGTTCAAAATCGATTTTGTCGTACGGGTTAACCTTCTTCTCCACATCCAGGTGAAATGAGTTGGTGTAGTAGCCCTTATCGGTCACGCCTTTAATAGAGCCGAATTCCTTCTGGTCTATCTTGCAGAAGCGGGTGCACAGGTTTTCGCTCGGCGTACTGTACAGGCTGAAGCCGTAGCCGGTCTGTTGTGTCCAAAGGTCTACGGCCGCCTTCAGGGTTTTCACGATCTCTACGGCAACCTGCTGGCGTTGCGGGTCATCAAACAGATGGGCGTCATCACCAAAGAGTGCATTGATGGTTTCGTGAATGCCGATGTAGCCGAGTGAAATGGAGGCGCGGCCGTTCTTAAACAGCTCAGAGATATTGTCTTCCGCTTTCAGGCGGACCCCGCAAGCCCCTTCCATATAGAGAATCGGTGCAATCTTCGCCTTAACTTTCTGCAGCCGCTCAATTCGGCTCATCAGTGCTTCTTTGCAGATCAGCAGCTGTTGCTGAAGCTGCTCAAAGAACAGCTCAACGTTTCCGTTCGCCTGCAGTGCAATGCGCGGCAGGTTCAGGCTGACCACGCCCAGATTGTTGCGTCCGGCATGCAGCTCGGTGCCCTCGTGTTCGTACTTACCCAGGAAACTGCGGCAGCCCATCGGCGTTTTGAATGAACCGGTTTTTTCCACAACCTGGTCGTAGTTAAGAATATCCGGGTACATGCGCTGACTGGCACATTCCAGAGCCAGCTGTTTGATGTCGTAGTTCGGGTCTTCTGGCTGTTGGTTGATGCCTTTTTTGATGGCAAAGACCAGTTTAGGAAAAACGGCGGTCTTTTTGTTTTTACCCAGGCCATCGATGCGGACATTCAGGATCGATTGCTGAATCAGTTTGGCCTGCCAGGACTTACCCAGACCGAAGCCAAAGGTCACGAAAGGCGTTTGACCGTTGGAGGTGTGCAGGGTGTTTACCTCGTATTCAAGCGCCTGGAAGGCATCGTAACATTCGCGTTCTATCTGCGCGTGGGCATAGCCCTCCTGGTCCGGGATATTCCATTGCCCGGCCATCGCCAGGTGCTTTTCATAGGAAAGCGTGACATAAGGTTCAAGCACCTCATCAATACGGTCAATCGTGGTGCCGCCGTAAATGTGGCTGGCAACCTGAGCGATGATCTGCGCGGTTACATTGGTTGCCGTCATAATCGACTTGGGCGAGGCGATTTCAGCGTTACCCATCTTAAAGCCGTTGCACAGCATGCCCTTCAGGTCGACCAGCATGCAGTTGAACATGGGGAAGAAGGGGGCGTAATCGAGATCGTGGTAGTGAATAGCGCCGCTTTCATGGGCGGTTACGATCTGTTCCGACAGGATATGAGCCTTGGCATAGTGCCGGGCAACGATACCGGCCAGAAGGTCTCGCTGGGTTGGGATGACATTGGCATCTTTGTTGGCGTTTTCGTTCAGCAGGTCATCGTTTGACTGCATGAGCAGGCTTTTAATCTCTTCATTCAGGCTGGAGCGGCGTTCGCGTTCAATATCCCGTGATTTCCGGTAAGAGATGTAGGCTCGGGCAACATCGGTGAGCTGATGCTCAATCAGCGTCTCTTCAACGGTGCGCTGAATTTCCTGAATATCCAGTGCCGGCTTTTTGCTCAGTTTGATTTCAATCTCTGTGCACAGGTGTGTCAGCAGCGCTGCATCTGCATTGGCGACCGAGTCCATGGCTCTGGAAACCGCAGTTTCAATGCGGTGCAGGTTAAATTCGACCTTTTGGCCGTCGCGTTTGATAACAGATTGCATGGGATCATTCCTCCCGAATGATGCTGACGGGAGGCGCGCAAAAATGGCAGGCATTAATCAGCCTGCGAAGCCGCACCGGAACTCCCCGTCCAGTTTGAATTAAGGGTTGTATCAGCAGGTCTCCTGGCTTCCAGTACTTCGCATACCGTCACCTTCCCAACATTGGATGTCAGTGGATAACGACGGGTTGCTTCCTGATTACAGTTGCGGGGGCAGCTTTCGCTTAAACGAAATTCCCTACAGGGCTATAAAAACAAATTGATACCTGTGCCGTTCTGGGCGCTGATGCATATATGGTGGTATGTGTTGAGTTAAACATCAATATGTTGTGTTTTAGATGTTTTTAAAAGGGGTGGTTGATATGACTGAGGTCAACTTTGAACAAGTTCTGAGAAATGAATGATGAGGTAAAGAGCCCGGTCTCCGTGCGGTGAACGGCCGGCCATTGTAGTGAGCAAAACAAAACTTTCAAGCACTAAAAAGCCCGGGCTGTTTCTACTGGATTTATCAGTAGATATACCGGGCTTTCAATCTTCGAGATCTTTAGTCTGGATCAGCTAGCGCTGCAAAGACTTAGATTTTCTCGATGTTTTCAGCTTGAGGGCCTTTTTGACCAGCAGTGATGTTAAAGCGAACTTTTTGACCTTCTGCAAGAGTCTTGAAACCTGAGCCAGCAATGGCACTGAAGTGAGCGAATACATCAGGGCCGTTTTCCTGTTCGATGAAACCAAAACCTTTAGTTTCGTTGAACCATTTAACTGTCCCAGTGACTGCTTCCGACATAGTTTTTTCCTATCTTTCTTAAATTTAAATGTGCTCTAAGAGCGTTGTAGCTAAACGTGCTGCTACTTATAAACAACAGGTCGGAGCTCAAAAAAACCGGCTTCGAAATGACGTGAATAAGGGCTAACCTTCCAGCTAGTTGAAGACTATAGGTGTTTTGTCATTTGAACGTCAATATGTCGTTTATGCAAAAAATGAATTAAAAACAGCGCCTCAAGAATAAAACTGCTTAAGAACTGCAATGTTGCGGCAAAATTTCACCCAATAGTCAACTTTTCATTTTTATAAGCTCAGCCTGTGGCGAGCATGGTGGCGTTATTTAATGCTTGGTTTCGTATTTTTGCAGGAAAAGTTTAAAAATAATAAACCTTATTGGTTTGCGGTGTGATTTGTGGCGCATTTTAGTGCATGAAGGCTGATTTATTGATCTCAATCGTCTTTTGCTTCTAAAACCCGCCTTTTTCATTAAATTTTAGTGACATTGTTGCGGTCGCGGCTGTCGATGATCTGTTCGTCACTCCGGCTGACCAGATTTCTCTTGGTTGCCCGATCATATAAAACGATGTTGGCGGTGGCCGCCAGATTAAGGCAATCGTGGGTGGGAATGTAGACAACGGCATCGGCCTTTGAAACCACCTCCTGACTGATGCTGCCGTCTTCCGGGCCAAAAACATACAGCGCCTTTTCCGGGTGAGTGAACTCGGCCAGTGGTGTTGCGCCGACGGTCAGCTCAACGCATACCAGCTTTACATCAATCGGCTTCTGTTCAATAAAGCTTTCAACCTTAACCAGTGCGACACGTTCTGCCGCAAGCTGGGTATCGGTTGCATACTTCTTCGCATATTCAATGCGGTTACCGTGGTACCAGACTTCATCGGCACCAAAGCAACCGGCGGCCCGCAGCACTGAGCCGAGGTTAGAGGCACTTTTTGGGTTGGTCAGGCCTATACAGGCGAATTCTTCTTGCATGTGATCCGGCTTTTTAAAATGTTCGTAGATTATAACCGGAATTATATCCATCGCAGGCTGTTATAGAAGGACGGGCCTAAGCGCATGAAAGGGCATTAATGCATCTTTCTTTAGTCGTATCTGGTGCAGATTTGAGCACTATTCGCTTCTTGAACAGAAACTTTTCTACTAACGTGAGGTCTGTGACTCGTTGTGCCTTTAAACGGGCCTAAGCAGTACTGAAACCAAATAAGCATTTATAAGCATTGAAGCGTGCGTTGAGAGTCGCACGACAAGCAGTATCAATAAATCTAACCGGTTACTGAGAGTGAGGATTCACTGATGCATCACCAAGAGACTACCCAACAGACGCAAAACGCAGCTACTTCCGCCCGGGCTATTCCGCAGGAAGCATTCGACTGGTATGACGAATATGCGCACGGCCTGATTGATCGCCGGACCTTTCTGGCCCGCTTATCCACACTGACGGCTGTTGGTTTGACCATGGGCACCCTGACATCGGCACTGCTGCCAAACTATGCCCTGGCTGAGCAGGTGTCGTTCAATGATGAAGAGATCAAGGCTACCTATGAAACCTTCCCGTCGCCAAAAGGTCATGGCGAAGGTCGTGGTTACCTGGTCGTACCAACCAAGGTTACAGACACCGCATCGGTGGTTCTGGTTGTACATGAAAACCGTGGACTGAACCCATACATTGAAGACGTTGCCCGTCGTTTGGCTAAAGCCGGCTATATTGCATTTGCACCGGATGCGCTCTACCCGCTGGGTGGTTACCCGGGTAATGACGATCAGGGCCGTGCCATGCAGAGCTCTATGGACCGCGCAAAGATTGAAGAAGATTTCATTGCCGCTGCCATGTATCTGAAGAATCACAAGATGAGCAACGGTAAACTGGGCGCTGTGGGCTTCTGTTTCGGCGGCTATGTCGTCAACATGCTGGCTGCGACGCTGGGTGATGATCTGGACGCCGGTGTGCCTTTTTATGGAACGCCAGCGGCTGCCGAACTGCAGAAGAACATTACTGCGCCGCTATTGCTGCAGTATGCCGAGCTGGATCAGCGGGTGAATGCCTCTATTGAAGATTATGAAGCTACGCTGAAAAGCATTGATGCTGACTACACCAAGCATATTTATGCTGGCGTGAACCATGGCTTCCACAACGACTCAACCGGTCGCTATAACGAAGAGCAGGCGGAACTGGCCTGGTCGCGTACACTGGCGTTTTACCAGCTGTATCTGTAACAAATCAGCGGCGTCTGAAAACTGAGGGGGCTTAGCCCCCTTTTTAATGCCTGCATAAAACACGTACACTCGCTGCAAATGAATATCGGCCGGCTGAGTTAATGGAAAAAATTTCAATTCTGGTGGATGTGCAAAACGTCTACTACACGACGCGTCATGCCTATGGCCGTAACTTCGACTACAACCGGTTTTGGGCCGATGTCACTGAAAACCGTCAGGTCGTCAATGCTTATGCCTATGCCGTTGAACGTGGCGATGAAAAGCAGCGGCAGTTTCAGAACATACTTCGGGCCATCGGCTTCGAAGTGAAACTGAAGCCCTTTATTCAGCGTGCCGATGGCAGTGCCAAGGGCGATTGGGATGTTGGTATTACTATTGATGCGCTCGATGCAGCAGCAAAGAGCGATGTTGTGGTGCTTGTTTCCGGTGATGGCGATTTCGCCATCTTAGGCGATAAGATTCGACGGTCATTCAACAAAGGCTTTGAGGTCTATGGCGTGCCTAAACTGACCGCTAAGGCACTGATCGACTCGGCCTCAGTCTTTAAGAGTATTGATGACAGCTTATTGCTAAAGACGAAATAGCCCCGGCGAAATCGGCCGGGGTTGTGGCTGCAGGTTGGAGGGCTATTCCGGCAGAATTACGGTGTCGATAACGTGAATAATGCCATTGGTGGCCATGATGTCGGTGGCAACAACTTTAGCTTCATCAATCATGACCGCACCGCCATAGGTTTTAATTTTAACGCTTTGGCCCTGAACGGTTTTAGCGCTGCTGAGCCCGACAACATCGGCGGCTTTCACTGCGCCCGGGACCACATGGTAGGTTAGTATGGCGACCAGTTGATCTTTGTTTTCCGGCATCAACAGGCTTTCAACGGTACCGGCCGGCAGCTTGGCAAAGGCTTCATCGGTTGGCGCGAAAACGGTAAAAGGGCCTTCTCCCTTGAGTGTTTCAACCAGCCCGGCAGCCTGCACAGCAGCAACCAGAGTGTTGAACGAACCTGCTTCAACGGCCGTGTCGACAATGTCTTTTTCTCCTGCCTTGTGGTTATGAGCAAAAGCCAGGGTCGCGAAGGTGGCAAGGCAAATCACCAGTAGTTTTTTAAGCATTGTTATTTCCTCAGGGTGTGTTGTTTGTTTGCAATCTGTTTTACGCTGAGAGCATCGCAATAGTTTAAAAATATGAATTTTAATTTTGTAACGCTTTTGAAAGCTTGTATGGAGGCATGCAGTGAAAATAGCAATTGAACAAGTCGATTACAGGGATAACACGCAGGCTGAACAGCTGGTTGGTTTGCTTAACGACTACGCAAAAGATGCCATGGGCGGTGGGGAGCCATTGCCTGAATTCGTTAAAAGTAATTTGGCTGTTGCACTTCAGGATGTGCCCGGGGCCGTCAGTTTTATTTGCTATGTAGAAGGTGAGCCCGCCGGCTTTATTAACTGTATTCCCGGCTTTTCTACCTTTAAATGCAAGCCATTGCTGAACATTCACGATTTAGCTGTGAATAAAAAATTTCGCGGGCTCGGTTTAAGCCAAAAATTGCTGGCCGCAGCGGAACAAACCGCACGCGACCGAGGTTGCTGTAAGGTGACGCTTGAGGTTTTGAGTGGTAACGACGTTGCGAAAAACTCTTATCGCAAGTTTGGCTTTGCAGACTATCAGCTCGATGAAAAAGCCGGCACCGCCTTGTTCTGGCAAAAAGATTTGTAGTGCCGTCGCTAATTTTTTGTGACCCATAAAAAAACCGTCGAAGCGGTTTTTTTACGTTTAATGCCGGGATGTCGGATTACTCACATTCAGAGCCACCCGGTACTTCCCACTCCGGTGTTCGGGAAACCCCTCTGCACCTGCGCAGAAAGCCCCGGCCGCTAGCTCTGATGCTTCTGAGCAGAAATCCTAGCATCTCACATTATACGTCCAACGTTTACTACCTAAGCCATCGGCGCAATGCCAACCTTCTTGCGAATTTCCTGTAAGAAAGGTGTCGCATAAACGCGGGCTTTTTCTGCGCCTTTCGCCAGGTAGCGATCCAGTTCGGCTGGGTCATTCATTAAACGGTTGTACTCTTCACGTTTGTCTTTGAGCTCGTCATTCAAAAATTCAAACAGGAATTTTTTCATGTCGCCCCAGCCAATGCCATCGGCATAGCGCTGGCGCAGATCGGCCTGCGCCGACTCATCCGTAAATGCGGAGTAGATGGCAAACAACGTACAGCCGTCCGGGTCTTTGGGTTCCCCCGGTTCCAGGCTGTTGGTTTTGATCTTGTTGATCAGTTTGCGGAATTTCTTTTCGCCTTCAAACAGAGGAATGGTGTTGCCATAGCTCTTCGACATTTTTCGGCCATCCAGCCCGGGAATGATCATCGCGTTTTCATCGACAACGGCCTCAGGCAGGCTGAACGTTTCGCTGTACAGGTAGTTGAAACGCTGAGCAATATCGCGTGCCATTTCAATGTGCTGAATCTGGTCTTTTCCGACCGGAATCTTCTGGCCATTAAACATCAGAATGTCTGCGGTCATCAGGATCGGGTACGAGAACAAGCCCATCTCAACGCCTTTATCGGCATCGGCCTGATTGTCTTCTTCATTCGCCTGTACTGCGGCCTTGTAGGCATGTGCACGGTTCATCAGGCCTTTGGCCGTAATGGTGGTCAGAATCCAGCTCAGTTCAAGAATTTCCGGGATGCTGCTCTGCCGATAAAACGTGACCTGATCCGGATTTAATCCGCAAGCCAGCCAGGTGGCGGCAATGGCGCGTGCAGACTCCTGAATGGTCTTCGGCTCGTGGCATTTGATCAGGGCATGGTAATCGGCCATGAACAGGAATGACTCTGTATCGGCCTTTTGGCTTGCTTGAATGGCTGGGCGAATCGCGCCAGCGTAGTTGCCTAAATGTGGAATACCGGTTGCAGTAACGCCGGTTAAAACTCGTGTCTGGGTCATGGTGAATTCTTCGTCGTTTGGGTTGAGCAAGGGTCGGAGTTTAACACAGAAAAGTGACAGCTTGCGGCTTTGTCTGGTTAGCGATAACAGTGGTCAGCAGGGGGATTTCAGGCAGCGGCAGAGCGAATGTCTGCCGCTGAATAGCGCCCTGCTGACCACGGGCCGAAGGCGACTTTACTTTTCGTTTTCCAGGTCGCCTTCTTCGTCTTTCAGCCAGGACGGCACTTCATCCTGATCGAGCTGGTCGCGCTCTTTCGGCATCAGGTCTTCTTTCGAGACCTTCATCAGCATCAGAATGCTGGCGGCTACGTAGATGGAAGAGTAAGTACCAATGCCTACGCCCACAATCAGCGCAATAGCAAAGCCAAAGATTAACTCGCCGCCAAACAGACCCAGTGCAACCAACACCAGCATGGTGGTGATCGAGGTGATTAAGGTTCGGCCCAGTGTTTGGGAGAGCGACAGGTTAATCAGGTAATGAACGTCATCGCGACGAACCGTGCGGAAGTTCTCACGAATCCGGTCGGCGACCACGATGGTATCGTTCAGTGAGTAACCGATCACCGCGAGTACCGCAGCCAGAACCGTTAAGTCGAAAGCGATCTGCGTCACCGAGAAAAAGCCCAGCACGATGATGACATCGTGTGCCAGTGCGCTGACTGCGCCAATGGCAAACTTCAACTGAAAGCGGAAGGCGATGTAAGTCATGACCAGCGCCAGAGCGACGATCATGCCGATGCCACCCTGGTCTGCCAGTTCTTCACCGACCTGCGGGCCAACATACTCATTACGGCGCAGGCTGGCGTCTTCGCGGCTTTCCTGAACGGCAGCCAAAACCTGCTCACCCAGTTGCGGGTTGTTATCTTCCTGCAGGCGGATCAGTACATCGGAGTTGTTACCGAAGTACTGAACAACGGCGTCGTTGTAGCCAACATCAGCCAGAATGGATCGCACCTGTTCGACATCCACTTCGCTTTGAAAGCCGAGTTCAATCTGCGCGCCACCGGTGAAATCCAAACCAAAGTTCAGGCCTCGGGTAGCCAGTGAGCCGATTGAGATAATGATCAGCGCCAGCGAGAAAAACACCGCAATGGTGCGCTTACCCATAAAGTCGATGATTTTTGTATCAGACATGTCAATCTCCTTAAATGGGCAGCTTTTTAACCGCACGGCCGCCGTAGACCAGGTTGGTCAGGGCGCGGGTTAAAACAATAGCGGTGAACATGGACGTTAAAATACCCACAGACAGTGTCACGGCGAAGCCTTTCACAGAGCCGGTACCGATAGCGTACAGAATTACGGCGACAATAAAGGTGGTGATATTGGCATCGATAATGGTTGAGAAGGCATTTCTGTAGCCGGCATCAATTGCCGACTGAACGGGCTTGCCGACCGCGAGCTCTTCTTTAATACGCGAGAAGATCAGCACGTTGGCATCGACCGCCATACCCACCGTCAATACGATACCCGCAATGCCCGGCAGCGTTAGCGTAGCGCCGAGGATAGACATGACGGCGACGACTAAAACCAGGTTCATGGTCAGCGCAACACTCGCGAAGATGCCGAACACTTTATAGAAAACAACCATAAACAGGATGACCAGTGCGAAGCCGATGGCGACACTGTTCATACCTTTAGCGATGTTTTCAGCCCCCATGCTTGGCCCAACGGTACGTTCTTCCGCGAACGTCATTGGTGCAGCCAGTGCGCCGGAGCGTAACAGCAGGGCAAGCTCTGAGGCTTCTTCCGCGCTGTCCAGGCCGGTAGTCTGGAAGTTGGAGGAGAACACGCCCTGAATGGTTGCCAGCGAAATTACCTCTTTCACTTCGTAGTTGCGGTACTGCGGTACCTGCTCACCGTTCACTTCTTCATAACCGATCAGCTCGGATTTCTGTTCAATGAACAGAACGGCCATTGGCTGTTGCAGGTTGTTCTTAGTGGTTTCGCCCATGCGTGCGCCGCCGGCGCTGTCGAGCGTAACCGAAACGGCTGCGTTGCCGTTTTCATCGAAAGAGGTGGTCGCATTCGTGACGTTGTCGCCGGTTACGATGATGTCGTTTTCGAGCATTACCGTGCGGTTGCTGTCGCGGAAAGTAAAGACTTCACCGGTGCCATCCTGCGATTGCAGGCGGTATTCCAGGTTGGCCGATTTGCCCAGAATGCGCTTGGCATTCACGGTATCCTGCACACCCGGCAGCTCAACCACAATACGGTTGCGGCCCTGGCGCTGTACCAGTGGCTCGGCTACGCCGATTTCGTTAACCCGGTTGGAAAGCGTGGTCTGGTTCTGTTTGATGGCGTAATCTTCCATCGCAACAATGGCTTCTTCCGTCAGTGTCAGATTAATCGCTGGCAGGTTGCGCGCGGTTGTGTTTTCGGCGGCAAACTCGGTCAGGTTGCGGCGGAACCAAGTGTTGGCTTCGTCCTGATATTCTTCACTGGCCAGAATGACCTGAATGGTGTCATCGCTGCTGATGCTCACTGCACGGTAACGAATACCTTCTTCACGCAGGTTCCGTTTAATGTCTGATTCAAAGCTGGTCAGGCGCGAAGCGATATACTTATCCATATCAACTTCCATCAGGAAGTGCACGCCACCGGAAAGATCGAGGCCCAGCGCCATTGGCTTGCCGCCCAGAGCCAGAAGCCAGTCTGGTGTGGTGGGTGCCAGATTCAGCGCAATAATGTATTCAGAACCTAAGCCGGTTTGCAGTGCTGCCTTGGCTTTTAACTGATCTTCTGAACTGTACAGACGAACCAGCAGTGACTGCTCGCTTACTTCGGCACCAAAGTACTCGATGCCTGCCTCGTCCAGCACTTCTTCGGCCCGCTCCAGTGTTTTGTCATTAACGACAAGGCCGGCCTGGGTTGCACGAATTTGTACTGCAGAATCGTTCGGGTAAAGGTTAGGCAGGCTGTAGTAGATACCTACGATCATCACAAAGCCGACGAGCAGGTACTTCCACAAGGGGTATTTGTTTAGCATGGTGAATCCCTGATTATGAACGAAAACACCCAGGGGTTGCCTGGGTGTAAGATCGGATTAGATCGATTTAATCGTGCCTTTTGGCAGGGTCGCCGTTACGGCGTTTTTCTGGAAGCTCAGAACAGTATTGGCAGCAACTTCAACCTGAATGTAGTCATCAGTCACTTTGGTTACTTTGCCTGCAATGCCTGCACTGGTTAAAACTTCATCGCCTTTGCTCAGAGCAGAAATCAGGTTTTTGTGTTCTTTAGCGCGCTTGGATTGCGGGCGCCATACCATCAACCAGAAGATACCGAAAAACGCGACCAGCATAATCGGCAGCTGCCATGGGCTTGGCGCACCGGCAGCAGGCGCTGCCAGGGCAGCAACAGGGGCGGTTGAAAGCGCAAGCGCGATGAGTTTTTTCATGAGTTACTCCAATTTTAATTTTATGTGGGTCTTAATCTTTCTTCATATCAGCTATTTATTTGCCGACAAAACTGAACTATTTATGGTGCTAAAGGCGGAGTTTGCAAGCCTCGGCGTGTATAAAACTCGTCTACATAGGCCTCCAGCCTGTTCTCTTCAATGGCCTCTCGCAGTTCGGCCATCAGGCGCTGATAATACCTTAAATTGTGAATAGTATTGAGCTGTGCGCCGAGCATTTCCCCACATTTATCCAGGTGATAAAGGTAGGCCTTGCTGAAGTTCTTGCAGGTATAGCAATCGCATTCCGGGTCGAGCGTGGTGGTATCGTGGCGGTGCTTGGCGTTACGGATTTTCACCACGCCGTCGGTGACGAACAGATGACCGTTTCGGGCATTACGGGTCGGCATCACGCAATCGAACATATCCACGCCACGACGCACACCTTCAACCAGGTCTTCCGGTTTGCCCACACCCATCAGGTAGCGGGGTTTATCTTCCGGCATCATGGCGGGCAGGTAGTCGAGCACCTGCATCATTTCATCTTTTGGTTCACCCACACTCAGGCCACCAATGGCGTATCCGTCGAAATCGATGTCGGTTAAGCCCTTCAGGCTGACTTCACGCAGGTTCTGGTACATGCCGCCCTGAATAATGCCAAACAGTGCCGATGGGCTGTCGCCGTGTGCGTCTTTTGAGCGCTTGGCCCAGCGCAGCGAAAGCTCCATGGAGTTTTTGGCTTCAGCTTCGGTCGCCGGGTAGGGCGTGCATTCATCGAAAATCATCACGATGTCGGAACCGAGCGCGCGCTGCACCTCCATGCTGCTTTCCGGTGTCATGTGCACCTTGGAGCCGTTGACCGGTGACTGGAAGGTAACGCCGTCTTCGGTGATTTTTCTCAGTTTGCCGAGCGAGAACACCTGAAAACCGCCAGAGTCGGTCAGAATCGGTTTATCCCACTGTGCGAAATCATGCAGGTCACCATGCGCGCTGATCACTTCAGTACCCGGGCGTAGCATTAGATGGAAGGTGTTACCCAGAATGATGTCAGCGCCGATCTCTTTGACGTCTTTGGGGGTCATGCCCTTTACGGTGCCGTAGGTGCCAACCGGCATAAAGGCCGGGGTTTGCACTTCGCCACGCGGAAAGCTGAGAGTGCCGCGGCGCGCTTTGCCATCGGTATTGTGCAGTTTAAATTCCATAAAGCAGGAACGGGTCATTCTGTTTCCTCGATGTTCGTAAAGGCCTGTGGCGTGACAAACATAGCATCGCCGTAGCTGAAAAAGCGGTATTTGTTTTCGATCGCCTGGTGGTAGGCGTTCATGACATTCTGTTGCCCGGCAAAGGCGCTGACCAGCATGATCAGGGTCGACTTTGGCAGGTGGAAATTGGTCAGCAGGGCATCAACGGTTTTGTATTCATAACCCGGGTAGATAAAGATTTGGGTATCACCACTGAAGGGGGCAATTTCACCCTGTTGTGAGGCGCTTTCCAGCGAGCGGACACTGGTCGTGCCCACGGCAATCACTCGTTTGCCTGCCGCTTTGGTGGCGCGAATCTGCTCAACCACTTGCTCAGTCACCTCGACCCATTCGGCATGCATGACATGGTCTTTAATCGAATCGGCCTTCACTGGTGCAAAGGTGCCTGCACCCACGTGCAGCGTAACAAAGGCGGTATTGACGCCCTTGTCTTTCAGTCGCGCTAGCAGGGCATCGTCGAAATGCAGTCCGGCAGTCGGTGCGGCAACGGCGCCTTTTTTCTGCGCATACACGGTTTGATAGCGTTCGCGATCGTCTTCGTTGTCATCGCGCTCCAGGTAGGGCGGCAGAGGCATGTGGCCGTGCGCTTCCAGGAGATCGACCAGCGCTTCTTTATTCGTACACTCCAGACAAAACAGGTTTTCTGAGCGGCCGGTGACGGTCAGGCGGATGTCGCCTTCCATAATCAGTTCATTTCCTGGCTTCGGGCTTTTATTGGCCCGGACATGCGCCAACGCAGTATGTGGCGAAGTAATGCGCTCAACCAGCACCTCTACCTTGCCGCCACTGGCTTTCTGGCCGAAAATTCTGGCGGGAATGACGCGGGTATTGTTGAAAACAAGCAGGTCGCCCGGTTCTATCAGGGTTTCAATACCGGGAAAGGACAGGTGCTGAACCTCGCCTGACATTCCGTTCAGGTGCAACAGCCGGCTGCCGGTGCGCTCCTTGGCAGGCTGGCGGGCAATAAGAGAATCGGGTAGCTGAAAATCGAAATCGTTAACTTGCATTGAAATGCTGATAGCGGCTAAAAAATGGCCCGCCATTCTATATGAAACCTGGCCCTGTCTCCATCATGATTGGTTGCATGAAATGCAAACGGTGGTAGAGTCGGGGTGAATGCAGGTGAGTTTATATTTTGATCAGTCTTTCCTTGCGTATGCATTTGGCATCTGTTATTTCTACATCACTTGAAGTATTTAATTAGCTTGTCTTGATAATTTATTGAATCTAAAGGGAAATTTTAGATACATAAATTGTCTTCTTTTAGATTTCCCCGCGTATTCCCGGAATGAGGAAACATTTGGGATGCTGGCGCGTATGATTGGTGGTTCCTGGTGGCCCTAAGTAGTCGGCAAATCGAATCCGGTTATAAATCAATCGTCGATGAGTTTTCCAAACCCGTAGCGTTGTTTGAAGACTCTCAAGGTTTGATTTATGCCAACCAACAGTTCAACGGTCAGTTTTCTCAACCCGTCAGCGCGTTGGACGATCTGCTGCCTGACCTAAATTTTCAAAACCTGGACGACAAGCTTGAGTATCAGCCCGAACTTGGCGGCTGGGTGGGTGAGCTGAAGAGCCAACACTGCAATCGCCCCTACCTTATTAAAGTCGTTCAAATGGTGAACTCGGTGCGTCCACGCTACATCGTGGTATTGGAGCCTCGCTCTTTTAAGGTGGTTGCCGGTAAGTCTCGTGCTCAGCTCGATGGCCTGACCCAATTACCCAACCGTTATTCATTTCTGGAAATACTGGAGCAGCGCATAGCGAAAGCTCAGGGTAAGCCTGAATTTGCCGTTCTCTACCTCGATATCGACCACTTCAAAGACATTAACGAACTTTACGGACACGATGCTGGTGACCACTTACTTACCTTCTGTGCTGAAAAGGTTCGGGGTTTGCTGCGTCACTACGATGTATTGGGCCGGCTTTCCGGCGATGAGTTTGCAGCCATTGTCGATTGCCGCGAATCGCATGAAATGCAGTACCTTTGCCACCGGATTATGCGTTACTTTGAGCGTCCGTTCTTTATGTCCGGCCAGCGCTATCAGCTAACGGTTTCTATTGGTGTGGTTTTTTACCCTGAGCAGGGTGAAACTGCGCAGCAGATGATTATTAATGCAGAAAAGGCCATGTTCACCGCCAAGCGCCGAGGCCGGGCGCAATACCAGCTGTTCGACCGCAAGCAGTCGCTGAAGATTGAAAAGCAGCAAAGAATTGCCGAGTCGATGCGCCATGTGCTGACCAGTGAAGAAGAGCAGTTCAGCGCCGTTTATCAGCCGCTGTATCACCTGCAAAGCGGCGAGTTTATCGGTGTGGAAGTCCTTGCTCGCTGGCATTCGCCGGAGTTTGGCGCGGTTTCACCGGGTGAGTTTATTCCGCTGGCGGAATCACGCGGTCTGATCAACCAACTCAGCTGCCGGATATTCAAGGTGATCAAAGACGATATTTTGAGCCAGCAGCTATCCACCGAAGGCCGAAAGCCAATACTGGCAGTGAATGTTTCTGCGCAGCAGATAAGCGACGAAGACTTCGAACGCAAGCTGATTCGCTTCCACGAGCAGGTTGCTGAATCCGGCTGGCAGCTGGAGGTTGAGCTGACCGAAACGCAACTGATGTCGATGTCGGATGTTATTATCGATCGTCTGGGGACTTGGCAGTCTTATGGTATGCGAATCGCCATCGACGACTTCGGCACCGGCTACTCCTGCCTTGCGTATCTGCATATGCTGCCTGTGAACAAGTTGAAGATCGATCGTCAGTTCCTGCAGGCAGAGACTAAATCGCGGAAAGAAGACGAAATAATGTATGCCATTATGTCGATGGCGCGAGCCCTGAATATAGAGGTGCTGGCAGAAGGTATTGAAACCACAGAGCAGTTCAGGCGCCTGCAAAAACTGGGGTGTTCAACCGGGCAGGGCTTCGGGCTTGCGCGACCACAAGCCTGGCGTTCGGAGCTGATGGGAGCACTGCCTCTTAAATAACGGCAGTGGTTTGTTCCTGGCCATCCTAAGTTCTTGACAGTAAAGAAAAATTCCCTAGAATAGCGCGCTCAAAGCCAGAGTGGTGAAATTGGTAGACACAGGGGATTCAAAATCCCCCGCCCTTAAAAGCGTGCCGGTTCGAGTCCGGCCTCTGGTACCAAATTTATTAAGAAGCCCCGCACCATGCGGGGTTTTTTATGCCTGTAATATTCTCGGCTTCCATTAACGCCATCAAAAAGACGCAGCTTGACCGGTGCTTCAGTCAGATTCGCTTTTTAGCTAAACCTCACAGTACACCGTCCCAAAACCAAATTACGCAAAAATTCAGTGTTTATAAAGGAGCCTTATCTCAGCCTCTTCTGTTCGCCGGAGCCCGGAGCTAGCATTGCCTGCAACAGGGTGTAAGAAATACATAATTGGAGGTGACTGCAATGAAACGATATTTACCGGCCATCATGGCCTCAGTGCTTGCGTGTTTTGTCAACGCAGAAACCACGATTTATCACTGGGTCGATGCCGAAGGCAACGACCACTTTTCCAATGTGCCGGCGCCAGAAGCTGAGAATGACGTAGTCGATGTATCGCACATCAACCTCTATACCGATACCACGGAGACTTCCAGCGAGCAGCCGTCCGGGCAAAACCAGCAAACCTCTATGAATCGGAGCAATAGCCAGCAACAGGGCCAGCCACCGATGCAGCAGGGTGGCGGTATGTCGGAATCTGGCTCGGAGACCGAGGGTATGATGCCGCCCCCGCCCGACATGATGGAGCGCTGAGGCTTGCTTAGCCTGCCTACTTAAGGCTAGTGGGCCATGCGCAAAGTTAGGTAACAGTTCGCTTCGCAGTTCAGCGAATATCTTCGTTGAAAAACCTTGAAATAGCGCCACTATTACTGCGCTTTTTCGCCTTGATCTTTACTGAACTACTGTGCTCCTTAGTGACCGAACTTTACGCATGGCCCACTAGCCGCCTGCTTTTATAACTGTTTGAAATCAAAGGGCTAATTGCTGTTTCATCCTAACTGTTGATACTATTCTCCGCCCCGGAATGCCTGAGTTATCGGTATTGCGGGCCTTTCTATACCTTCAATACACTCTGGCGGGTTTTTATACTGCGCTTAACGTGTGCCTGGCTTGGGTCGATGGCAGGAGTAAGTAACAGCGGATGATAGAGTTGCAAAAGCGTTCTGGTGAAGCCGGTGACCATTGGCTGCAGTTGTTCAGCCAGGTTCAGGATTCAAAACTGGAATCAGACATAGATCGGCTGTGCCGTGATTTTCTCTGCAACCCGGATGTCACTTCATCGGTGCCGATTGATCAGGTAATCCAGAAATTTGATTTTGTGCCCCTGGCACAAACAGGCATCAACGCTGAAGACTTTGTGGCTGAACTCCAGGAAAACATGGCCGCGCACTCTATCAATACCGGTTCGCCTTTCTGCATTGGCCATATGACCGCGCTGTTGCCTAATTTTATACGACCGCTGGCGAAGCTGGTTGCCAGTTTGAACCAGAACCAGGTTAAGCTGGAAACAGCTCAGGCCACCACCTTCTTTGAGCATCAGGCGCTATGTCAGTTGCATCAGGCCTTTTATGGTCACTGCGATGCCTATTATCGTGCTCAGCAGGTGCATTCCGAATCCGGCTTGGGGGTGATGACCTCGGGTGGCACACTGGCTAACACCACGGCGTTACAATGCGCCCGAAACCATTCATTGTTGGAGTTTGGCAATGTTGAGCAAGAGGGTTTGCCTCAGGTCTTGATGAATGCCGGCTTCAGGCGCAGTGTCGTAATCTGCTCGCGCCTGGGTCATTATTCCATTCAAAAATCGTTGGGTACGCTTGGCATTGGCCGAAGCAACCTGCTGGATGTGGCTGTTGATGCCCATCAGCGAATGGACCTTAACGCCCTGAAGGCGATCATTGCGCAGTGTCAGGCCAATAACTGGCATGTCATTGCCATTGTCGCTGTGGCCGGGACGACCGAATGCGGCGCGTTTGACAATATTGAGGCAGTTGCTGATATTGCCGCTGAACAGGGTATTCATCTGCATGTCGATGCCGCCTGGGGTGGGGCCGTAATTTTTTCTGAGCGCCACCGCCACTTACTGCAGGGCATTGAGCGGGCAGACTCGATCACCGTCGATGCCCACAAGCAACTCTACACGCCGCTGGGCTCGGGCATTGTACTGTTCCGCAACCCCGATTTGCTGCACTGCATCAGCACCACCGCCAACTATATTATCCGCAAGGGCTCGCGTGATCTTGGACGGCACAGCTTGGAGGGTTCCCGCCCGGCTATGGTGATCTACCTGCAGGCCGTGCTGCAGTTGCTTGGGCGTCAGGGGCTGGGCAGCCTCCTTGAAAAGAACATAGAGACCTGCGGGGCGATGGCTGCGGTCATTGCAGACAGCGAGGATTTTGAACTGCTGACCCAGCCGCAGAGCAATATCTTTTTGTACCGGTACATGCCGCCGGCTATCCGCGGGAAGAATAGTTTTACCGAGTCAGAAGTGCATCGCCTGAACGAAGTTAATATCGCGATTCAGGAGACTCAGAAGCAGCGCGGTCGCAGCTTGGTATCACGTACTCTTCATACGTTGCCCGATGGCCAGAGTGCCGTTGCGCTGAGAGTCGTCATTGCCAATCCGCTCACGGAAATCGATCATTGTGTGCAAGTGCTTGATGAGCAGCGGTCTATTGCTCAGAGACTGATTTAAAGGTTAAACAGGGAAGGTTAAATGTTAAAGGTGGGGGGAGTGTAAGAACACACCCTCACGGTCGCACGTCCTGTGCATATTGCATGTCCTGTTTGCTTCCCGTGGGGTTATTCACACATCCGTGTCGCACTGCCTGTGCTAAGTATTCCTGAATGCTTCCTGCGAACTCATCCGATGAGTTGAATGCTGCTTCCGGCACCGCCGTCTATCCGTAAGAGCGTCCTATGCTTTGGTAAGCATTATATGGAGAAAATGTGCAGTCAAATGAAGCTTTTGTGAATTTTAGCGCTGAGATTTCTGTTTTACATTTTCCGAACATAGTTCCTGAGCCCGTGACTATTGGCCTACAGGTTTGTTGATGTGGATCACAGCTTTTCGGTGGTTTACACGAAATGTAGGAGATCTCTTACAAGAAGGAGGGCGAATGTCTTAAGGGTAGCTTGTGTTTTTGAATGGCTAGCGGACAAGCCGATACCTTTATACTCCGCTAACCTGCCAGTACGATCTGTATTGGAGCACAGTTTGAGCAATATTTGCTGATATGTCTATATTAATTACTTGATAGCCCGGTAGCGTTTTAACGCTGATCGACTATAAGTAAATTCAGGGAAATTAATGCTGGAGCTGTTTTTATATGGACATAAAGCCATTGCTCAATTCTGGAGCCGTTTCTGAGTTAATGACAGCCGTGAGTGGCTGCCAATGAAGTTACAGTGGCAGTTTAATCTGGTCATGATTCCACTGGTTGTTGTGCCGTTGCTGATCATTGGCTCTCTGGCGTATCGCTATTTGCTGGATAGCGAGGTCAACCAGATGCGCGGCGAAATGGCATCAGAGATTAACCAGCTGGCGATCGAAATAAATGTCATGCTCAGCCAGGCCGAGTCGGATCTGGAGATACTGGCAACCGACAGGGTGATCAGCTATTACCTCTCGGTTCGAAACCAGCAGGTCAAGTCTGAACTTTTTCTGGAACAGGTGCTGGAGCGGTTTGATAATTTTCATCAGGCCGTCGATATGTACGATGAAATCCGAATCGTTCTGCCGGATGGCTCTGAGGATGCGCGCTGGGGCAGAAGTGAATACATCAATGCGAGCGATACAGATAACAACGTTACCGAATTGCTGCTCAACGAGTCTCCACTGCCAATCAGATACCGAACCATTGATTTTAATCTCGATTCAAAGCAATGGTCTCTTTATACCTACCGAGCGCTGCAGCAGCAAAGCTCTTCAGAGGACGACTCCCTGGAGCCGGATTTTCGCGGCTATATTGCCTCGACTGTCAGCCTGGAAAGGTTCCGGCAAAAGTTTTATCGCCTGGCCGATAAACCGGGTTTCTATATTGAGTTTACCGACTATCACGGCGTGCCCAAGGTCCACTTTGGTGATGAAAGGGTGCAGCAGTTAATTGATGAAGGCAGCGATCGTGATTTGATTAGGGTGGTTATTCAGCCGATGGCCGGATACCAAATTCGTTACTCCGCCCTGAAGACGGCCGCCCATGCGCAGTCACTGGTGCTTTCAAACAACATCTATGCAGTTACCCTGGTGTTTATCGTTTTTACCGTTCTGGCCTTGTGGGCGTTGCTGAGGAAGACGGTGTTGAGGCCGTTGACGAAGCTGATGGTGGCCAGCAGAGATGTCAGTAATGGCACCTTTGCACCTATGCCGATGATCAATACCAACAGAGAGTTCAGGCACCTGTCTGATTGCTTTAACAGCATGATCTCAACACTGGAGCAGAACCAGGAGAGAATCCAGTTTATTGCCGATCACGACAGCCTGACAGACCTGCCTAACCGCCGCATGTTCCACTACCTGCTGAATAACGTGGTGGCGTTTGCCAAGCGCGATGAGTACAAAACAGCCCTGCTGTTTTTTGATATCGATAATTTTAAGCTGGTGAATGATTCACTGGGGCATGGCGTTGGCGATCAGCTGCTGATGCAGGTTTCATCCCGAATTAAAGAGCTGGTGCGGGCAACAGATGCGGTTCTGGCACTAAAAAACCGCGCAGTGGGGGCAGGTGAGGAATTATTAGCCCGCCTGGGCGGCGATGAATTTACCCTGATTCTGCCGAGCCTGAACAACGAGCTGTGTGCCAGCAGCGTTGCGCAACGCATTCTCGACTCTCTGCAGCAGGAGTTCATTATCGGTGAGCACAGAGTCAATATTACCGCCAGTATTGGTATCGCCATCTACCCGGATAACGGCGACAGTGTGGAAGAGCTGGTAAAGAACGCTGATATTGCCATGTACCATGCTAAGGCCAGCGGCAAGAACAACTACAAGTACTTTAATGAAGAGCTCAACGAGCTGCTGAAGTTCCGCATTCAGCAAGAGCGGGAGCTGTGCAGTGCCATTAAAAACAAAGAGTTTGAGCTGTTCCTGCAGCCGCTGGTGAATTCCACCGATGAAAGCATCTACGGTTTTGAAACACTGCTGCGCTGGCATCACCCGTCGCGCGGCATGGTATCGCCGGATCAATTCATCCCGCTGGCTGAAGAATCTGGCCTGATCGTGGAGATCGGTCATTGGGTGATGTTTGAAGCCTGCCGTATCGCCCGCGATTGGATCGATGCCGGGCATGACACCTTTAAGTTCTCAGTCAACGTATCCAGTATCCAGTTTGAGCGCCAGGATGTGTATCAGCTTATTAAGGATGCGCTGGAAAAATACGCTGTACCGGCAGAAACGCTGGTTATTGAGCTGACCGAAACCGCCATTATGACCAAGCACTCTGAGAAGTCGGGTGTGTTGCAGTCGGTTCGTAAGCTGGGGGTGAAGGTTGCACTGGATGACTTTGGCTCCGGCTACTCCTCATTAAGCTACCTGCGAAACCTGCCGGTGGACTACCTGAAGATTGACCGGCAATTTATTGTTGAATCGCGGGACAAGTCGGAAGTGCGCTCCATCATTAATGCCATTGCTATTATGGCGCATGCGTTGGATTTAACCGTGGTGGCCGAAGGTGTGGAAAAGCCGGGTGAGGCTCGCTTTCTGAACAGTATCGGCTGCGACTTGATTCAGGGCTACTACTATAGCAAACCGGTGCCGGAGACCGAGGCGCTTCAATTCGTACGCCAGTGGCGGCAATTCTGCCGGGCCTTAAGAGTCCTGCGTCGTCAGGATGAGAATGAACAGGCTGAAGGCGGTGATGTCAGTGACCGTCAGAATGTCTTTAATTCAACGGCGGATTTAAACTAGCCGGCGTTTTTGCGCCGGTGGCAACTCCCGGAGAGCTGCCTGATTAAATCCCCCAGCATGATGATTCCGGGTTCAATCTTTTCCGCTGCAATGGCGGTAAAGCCCAGGCGGATATAATTCCGTGGCGGGTTGGGGCCAGCAAACAGTTTATCGCCGGATTCAACCAGCATGCGTTGCTCGGCGGCCTTCTCTACCAGAAGCTGGCTTGGCAGCTGTTCCGGTAATTCAATCCAGAAGCAGAAGCTGCCCGGAGTGCTGAACACCCGGCAGTCATTCAAATTGTTTTTCAGGCCTTCATCCATCAGTGTCCACTTGCTTTCCAGTACTTTGCGCATACGACGAATGTGGGCGTCGTGATAGCCCTGCGCAATAAACTGTGCCGTTACGCGTTGGTTGTTGGTTGGCGGGTGGCGATAGTTCAGGCGGCGCAGTGCTCGCAGTTCTTTAATCAGGTCTTTATCAGCCACCAGATAGCCGGTTCGTATGCCCGGTGACAGCGATTTGGATAAGCTGCCGGTGTAAACGACGCGGCCATTGGTATCCAGGCTTTTCAGTGCCGGCAGCGGCGACTCGCTGAAGTTGACCTCGCTGTCGTAATCATCCTCGATAATCACGAAATCATCTGTGCTTGCCTGTTGCAGCAGCGCTTTACGTCGCTCCATCGACATGGTGACGGTTGTTGGGTAGTGGTGGCTCGGTGTGACGCAAACGTAATCACAGCCTTTCAGTGCCTTACCGGTGCTGATGCCCTGTTCATCAACCCGGATGGGTTTGGTTTTGGCACCGGCGTAATGGAAGGCGTGGTGGAAGTCCGGCCAGCCTGGGTTTTCTATGCCGACGACAGTGTTGCTGTTTGAAAGCAGCGAGGCCAGTAAAAATAATGAATTCTGAGTGCCCATGGTCAGCAGAATTTCATCCGGTTGGGCGGTAATGCCCCTTTTACTTAAAACCTGCTGGCGTATTTGGGTGATCAACTCCGGGTCGTCGGCATCCACATAATCTTCAACCCATTCATGCAGACTGTTGCGGCTTTGCGAGGCACGCGCGCACTCACGCCATTGGTAAATGGGAAAGTCTTTGGTGTCTATCTGGCCATAGATGAATGGGAATTCGTAGCTCATCCAGGCTTTGTCTTTATCGAGCGTAGAAAAATCGGATGGTTTCGTTGAAAGCCGTTGGTTCCATTTTGGGGCGAATGTCTGTTGCTGTGGGTGTAACTGCACCAAGTTGAACTGTGAGTCCTGTTTCACCTCCGGGTTCACAAAGAAGCCGCTGCGCTCATGTGCAACCAGGTAGCCTTCATCCACCAGGCTCTCGTACACCAGTACAACCGTGTTCCGGGACACCCCCAATTGCTGTGCCATTTTACGGCTGGATGGCAAAGGGCGATCTCCGAACTGGTCACTGGTTATCAGCTCTACAAGCTTTTCACGGATTTGCTGCTGGTAGCTTTTACCGGCTTTAAACTCGATGTTCAGAAACAGATCGTTCATACCCTCAACCCTTCAATAACCGAGAATGACTTTGATGATCAGTGAAAAATAATATTAAAAATGACGGATTAATAAACGAAACACGGCCGATGATTTGCAAATAGTTAGCCAATCTAATTCCCCATTTTGCTGGACCATTGATTAACGAAACTGGCCCTATAGCCTGAGTTTTGAGATGGCTAACTTAAAAAAAGGCAAAACGACCAGACAGGAAAACATGATGAAAAAACTATCAACACTGAAGCGTGGCTTAGTTGCTGCAACCCTTATCGCAACAAGCACGGTAACCTTCGCAAAGGAAGTTACCATTGGTTATCAGGGTATGTTTAACCCCTGGAAGCATGCAATTGCAGAGAAAATTCTCGAAGAGGAAACCGGCTACGAAATTAAATGGCGCCGATTCGATTCCGGTGCCAAGGCGATCACCGCGATGGCATCCGGCGCGGTTGCAATGACCTCTGCAGGCTCGTCACCCATCGCTGCGGCCGTTAGCCGCGGTGTTGAAATGGAGCTGGTGTGGATTCTGGAAAACATTGCCGAAGCGGAAGCTCTGGTTGTTACCGACGAAATTAAAACCCCTGAAGATCTTAAGGGTAAGCGCATTGCGGTACCGTTCGTCTCCACCACTCACTTCCACATGTTGTTTGCACTTGAGCATTACGGCCTGACCGAGAAAGACGTCAAACTGATCAACATGCAGCCGAGTGCGATCTCTGCCGCCTGGCAGCGCGGTGACATCGACGGCGCATTTATTTGGGACCCGGCCTTGGGCACCCTGAAGAAAACCGGCCATGTACTGGTCTCTTCAAAAGAGCTGGCCGCACTGGGTAAACCCACCTTTGATGGCTTTGTGGTGAACAAAAAATTTGGTCAGGAAGATCCGGAATTTGTCGCCAAAGTCATTAAGACCATGGCCACGCTGGATGCTGAGTACCGTGATAACAAAGCAACGTTTGATGCCAGCTCACCCATCGCGATGTCTATTTCTAAAGTGACCGGTGGCGACATCAACACCGTGGCAGATGTACTGGCTTTGTATGACTTCCCGACGATGGAGCAACAGCTTTCTTGTGAGTGGCTGGGTTGTGGTGCGGAAGGTGCCGCTACAAAAGCGCTGAAGGCAACCTCTGAATTCCTGCTGGAACAGAAGAAAATTAATGAACTCATGCCGGACTACAGCGTTTTTGTTAACCCTTCCTTTGCGGAAGCAGCATCAAAACTTTGATTGCTGAAACGGCCAATTATTGAAACTTCAAATGCAGGCATTTAAAAAATGAACAGACTTCAAATACATGATGTGTCGGTTGTCTATCCTGCAGCCCAGGGTGGTGCTCCGGTTACTGCCCTATCTGATGTGAAATTGACCATCAACCAGGGCGACCTGGTTGTAGCTCTCGGTGCTTCAGGCTGCGGTAAGACGACTTTGTTAAACCTGATTGCAGGGTTTATTTCACCCACCGATGGTTACCTGACCCTCGGTGACAGCAACATCCCCGGTTATCCGCGAGTGTCTCTGGGAAGGGATATTGGCGATGAGGTAACCGGCCCCGGCGCAGACAGGGGTGTGGTGTTTCAGAAGCACGCACTGCTGCCTTGGCTGAACGTTATTGAAAACACCGAATTCGGTTTAAAACTGCAGGGCGTTGATAAAGAAAAACGTCGTGCCCGGGCTGCTGAGTTTTTGAAACTGGTTGGGCTGGAAGATTTCCACAACCACAAAACCTATCAGCTTTCCGGTGGTATGCAGCAGCGTGTGGGTATTGCCCGCGCACTCACTAACGACCCGCAAATGCTGTTGCTCGACGAACCGCTCGGTGCGCTGGATGCGCTGACCCGAGAGTCGCTGCAGGAGCTGCTTCTGGATGTGTGGAATGAAACCAACAAGATGATGTTTTTCATTACCCACAGTGTTGATGAAGCCCTGCTGCTGGCGACACGATTAATTGTTATGTCGCCAAGACCGGGCCGTATTACCCATGAATTTGAACTGGACTTTAACCGTCAGTTTCTGCAGTGCCGCGATGCCCGAAAGGTTAAGGCCAACCCGGAGTTTATCGCGATGAAAGAAAAGGTTCTGGAAATTATTCACGGCGATGAAGAGGCGACTGAAAATGACTAATTCTGTTTCAAACTCAGCAACGGACGCTAAAGATAGTTCTCCGCCATTGTCCAGATTTCTGGCTCGTTTTTTAAAGCAGAAGGCTGCACCCAGCGGCAGTTATTATGGTGAACCGGGCGCAGGCGACAGCCGGCTTATTGCCATTGTTACAGTTGCCTGCATCATCGGCTTGTGGACCTTTGTCACCGAGGCGGGGCTCATTAAACCGCTGTTTTTACCGTCGCCGCTGGATGTTATTGCTCGTATTGGTGATCTGTTTCAGGATGGCTTTTCCGGAGCGACGCTAACGCAGCACATGGCGGCCAGCTTTGGTCGTATTTTCGGTTCCTTCTTTCTGGCCTGCATCACGGGCATACCTCTGGGTATCGCCATTGGTTGCAGCCGGGTTGTGCGCGGTATCTTCGACCCTATTATCGAGTTTTATCGTCCACTGCCACCGTTGGCGTACCTGCCACTGGTGATCATTTGGATGGGCATTGATGAAAGCAGCAAAATTATGCTGATCTATCTGGCCATGCTTTCGCCTATTGTTATCAGTACCCGTGCGGGTGTTGGTGCAGTGCGTATTGAGCAGATTCAGGTGGCTTACTCGATGGGCGCTAACAGCTGGCAGGTTGTTTCCCAGATTATTACCCGCGGTGCGTTACCGGATATTCTCACCGGTATGCGTATTGCCATTGGCTTCGGCTGGACAACCCTGGTCGCCGCAGAAATGGTTGCCGCGGAGCGTGGTATTGGCTTTATGGTGCTGAACGCCTCTGAGTTTCTGGTGACCGATGTGGTCATCGCCGGCATCTTGATTATTGGTGTGATTGCCTTTGGTTTCGACATGCTTATGCGTTACCTGGAAACCAAGTTTGTGCCCTGGAAAGGTAAGAACTAACCCCGGAAAATTTATGCTGAAAGCCCTCGGCCTGAAAAGGTCGAGGGCTTTTTTATTGCCTGAAAGACTGCTTCTTATGTCGTTATTTTCTTCGGGTCTCTACGCGAGCCCTAACGCTTTCAATTAGCTGTGTTTATACTTGCCAGGTTGGCTCCCTAACTTAGGGGCTTTTATTTGAGCCCGCTGGGCGTCTGTGAACTGGGGCGAAAAACGCCTTGCTGTGAACGTTTGTCGGCCGTTTAAGGCCGGGGTTTAAGGTGTCGCGATAGGCATAAAAAAGCCGCCGGCTTTAACAGCGGCGGCTTGCTAATGTTGCAGTGCCAGATTGGTTAAGCGTGCTCAGCAGCGAACTTTTTCATAAAGGCTGCCAGAGTGAGTGCCTCGGCTTCGGTTACGCCATTGTACAAACTGGCGCGCAGGTAATCGCCGACACCAAAAGGTGTGAGTGTGCGCAAGCCCACCATGCCTTGCTCCCAGGCTTCAATTAAAAACTGGTTGGTCAGCGCGTCGTCACCCCCCTTCACATTGAACGGCACGTTCATGCGGCTGCGCAGTGCTTTGTCGCTTACAGGGGTGCTGTAGAAGCCGTTTGATGCATCGATGACCGTGTACAGCGCCGATGACTTGGCGATGGAGCGGGCTTCGCACGCATCGACGCCGCCTTCTTTATCCAGCCATGCCATTAACAGCCCAACGACTTCGATGTTGAAGGTGGCCGGTGTATTCCAAAGATTCCCGGCTTCGCTGTTGGTTGTATAGTTGAATACACCCGGGCACAGCGGCGAGGCTTTGCCTCCACCAAGCAAGTCTTTGCGGATGACCGTCATCGTCAGGCCGGGGTGGCCGATGTTTTTCGAAGCGCAGGCAAACAGTACACCGATGTTATCGCCATGCCAGTCAATCGGTTTGGTGCTGAAATCGGAGCTGGCATCAACCACCAGTGGAATGTGTTTGCGTGACTCCGGTAGTTTAGGCAGACGGAACAGTTCAATACCGTTTACTGTTTCGTTGGAACAGAGGTAAAGGTACTTACTGTTCGGATCTATGTTCTCTTCTGTCAGCTCAGGGAACGTTTGGTACTTGCCTGTTACCGGGTCGGCACTGTCGATCGTTTTTACGCTGCAGTAGCGGCTGGCTTCTTCTGCGCCGCGTGCCGACCAGGTGCCGTTAATGACATAGGTGGCCACATCGGATGGGTTTTTGCACAGGTTCAGTGGTACCGCTGCAAACTGCCCGTGGCCGCCGCCGTGGGTGAACAGAACTTCGAAATCTTCCGGTATGTTCATTACCTTACGGCACAGTGCAACGGTATTTGCCAGCAGTTCAACAAACTCTGGCGCACGGTGAGAGGTTGCCAGGCTGGTTAAACCGGGCATGGTAAAGAGTGCTGCAATGGCGCTTTCAACCGGCTTTGGCAGTGACGTTGGGCCGGGACTGAAGTTAATGACCTGCGGATTGTTTGTTGCCAGAGAGCCGGCCAGAGCAGGGTGACTCAGGTTGTTTTGATGGCTATTCATAACGCATTCCTTAATTCTTTTTTTGAACAAAACAGCACCGGCAGGCCGGTGCGTAAACACTTTATTAACTACTGCAGCAGAGCGCCGATGGAGGCACTAATGCCGAGTAGCGCTGCCAGCCCCATGATGGGTAACGCAAAATGTTTCAGTGACTTTGGTGGCTTACGGTTGAACAGCCATTGGCCGGCACGCACGGCCAGCATGGTTGGCAGCAGCAGAATGGCCAGCAACTTGGCGATTTCAAAACTGATCAGGCCGCTCGCTACGATGGCGATCAGTGCCAGCGTTTCGCTGACCATAAAAAACAGAATCATGGTGGCGCGCTGCACTACGGAACTGAGTTTGCTGGAAAGCATATAGCTGAGAATCATCGGGCCACCCACGGATGCCCCTGCCGTACCGATGCCGCTGGCCAGACCAAAGGCCAACTTGGTTTTCAGCGTTTCAGTGCTTTTAACGCGCAAGTCAAATAGCAGGGCCAGAGTGAACAGCAGAATGGCGATGCAGATGAGCAGCTTGAGGGTGGTCTCCGGTATAAAGATCAGTAACGCCAGACCGACAGGAATCCCCAGAATGGCACCGAGGGCCAACAGTTTAAAAGTTGGAATGTCGGCCTGTTTTTTTGCCTGCTGCCAGAGCCCCGCGCTGCACAGAACATCCAATGCAAGAATCACCGGCACACCCTGTTGCGGCGGCAGAAAAAAGTTGAACCCGACAATGGCAACGGCGGCAAAACCAAAGCCAGCATAGCCGCGTAAAAGGCCGGCGAAGATTACGATAGGGAGTAGGTTCCAGATGGTCTCGTTCAAGGCAATTCACAACTCTGGTAAGTGTTAATAACCTCTTGAGTATGATGCGGTGACTAGGGTCCAGTTAGTTCCACTTTTTTTTATCCATAGTGCCAGTGGTCTTTTCTGTTGCTGTAAACAGCGGAGACGTTTCTGGCCCGGAATAAGGACATAAAAAGCCACCTGAATGCGCCAGCTTTGTCTTTTCAGGTTAGGGGGATTAAAACAACGGGTGTTACTTAGTCAATGACGTAAGGGCTTACAAAATCAAAATAAATTATCAATTTTATTATGATTATCAGCCTAGCTTCTTGGTTGTTGTCATAAAGAAAATCTACTAATTAAATGCTTGTTTTTAGTGAGTTAATTTAAATAAATAGTTTGCAGTCAATGTTTTCAAGTCAATCAAATGGGCTCGTTTTTCTGTATCTTAGTTGACGTTTTGCTGACCTTTAAGCATTACCTAAAATTATAAAAAACTAAGTGAGATTGTTGCGTACCGCTAAAGCCTTTTCGACAGAGGTGTTTTTTTATCAACACCTGAATACGGGACGAACGCCCGGTTCAGGGAACAGTAGCAAAGCTTTGACAAGAGTCTCTGTGGCGCGCTGTTCAACAACCCTAAGCAGCAATGGAGTATTTATTGATGACTGAGCATAGTCAGCCGGAGTATCGAGAGGTTCGTAAAAAAGCCTCGGAGTTCGAGAGCAGAGAGGCCTATCTCAACAACGAACTTAAAATCATGAGCTTTAAACGTTGGGGCGTGCACCTGCCGTTTAGAGATTACAATATTGAAATTGAAGACTGGGTCCCTGCACTGGCTGCCACAATCGGTAAGGTTGTGATGGTGACGGCCATGGTTGCCGTGTTTGCAGCGCAGTTCGGTCTTTCTGCCGAGTTTGTTGCAGAAAACGTTCGTTACGAGTTGCTGATTGCCGGCGGCCTGTTCGTTATTCTTTTCTCAGCCATTCTTAACCCGAATGCCAACCTCGCTGGCACACACGGGCCAATGATTCCATTGATACCGTTAATTGCGGCGGCCGGTGGCCACCCGCTGGCGCTCGGTATTATGGTTTGTGTCTTCGGACTTGCGCTTGCCTATACCAAGGGTGGGTCGAAGCTGATGACGCTTACCGGCGTTGGTGTTCGTGGCGGTCTGCTTATTTATTTAGGCGCCGTTGGCCTGATCGCACAAATTAACGCGACTGAAGCGTGGGCTGCCTCGGCGGATCAAGGTTATATTTCGTTTGCTGTGATCGGCATTACGCTGGCTATTTATGCGTACTTAGCAAAAATTAATAAGCGCTGGTTAGCGATTCCTTTGTGCTCGGCCATTGCCGGTATTGTTGCCTATGCCATGGGCGCACACTTCGAATTCTCGACCGCACCGGGCTTACCACCGCTGAGCCCAATGTACTGGTGGGGTGAAGATACCGGCTGGCAACTGGGTTTACCCAACCTCGGCCATTTCGTTGCGGTGATTCCTTTTGCCATTCTGGCGGTTGCGATGTGGTCTCCGGATTACATGGGTCACCGTGTTTTCCAGGAACTGAACTACCCGCGTGAAGCCAAAGGCGTGCTGATGGATGTGGACGACACCATGATGGTTTCTTCAATCCGTCAGGGTGTCGGTGCGGTTCTGGGGGGTGGTAACCTGGCTTCCTCCTGGGGTACTTATATGATTCCGGCAGCGATTGCCAAACGCCCGATTCCCGGTGGCGCCTTGCTGACCGGTATTCTGTGCATTCTGGCGGCGGTCTTGGGTTACCCGATGGATCTGGCCATGTGGGAACCGGTACTGCGTGTAGCGCTGATCGTAGGTGTTTTCCTGCCGTTGCTTGAAGCTGGCATGCAGATGGTGCATAAGCACAAAGATTCACTCAGTGCCGGCATCTGTATTTTTGCCTGTGCCTTCGTCAACCCGGTGTTTGGTTGGGCAACCACCATGCTGCTCGACAACATGGGCTTGATTGGCGACGCTGAACGTGCCAAAGAGCTGTCTTTGAAAGACAAGTTGTTGATTCCGGGCGCAGCCTTTGTCGTGTGTGTTGGTTCTCTTGCCCTGGTTGGTCAGCTGCCGGGCATTCCTGCACTGCTGTAACAAACGCCTGTTCAATAGGGTACCCGCCTCATGCAAATGACGCGGGTATTTTTTTACCTGCTTTTCTTGCTAATTAGCCGGTGCGCTTTAGCATAGAACGCCAAACCTGTTCCGCACTGCCAGCCTAAACAGAGAGTTTATGAATAATCATAACCAGCGTTTTATTTACAGCATTGTTATTCCCACCATCGCCGCTATTGCCATGTTCGTTGTTGTGCTGTTTGTCATCATTATCCCGATGTTTGAACGCAGCATGATGGATAAAAAACAGGAAACCATTATCGAGCTGACCAACGCCGCCTGGAGTGTGCTGGCAGAGTATGAGCAGGCACACCTGAATGGCGAATATAGCCTGGAAGAAGCCCAGCAAAAGGCCGCCGATCACATTGGCAATATGCGTTATGGCAAGGAGCAGAAAGATTATTTTTGGGTGATCTCTGAAGGTCTGACCATGATCATGCATCCGTACCGGCCAGATCTGTTGCAGACCAATCTCGCGGGCTTTACAGACGATCATGAAAACAAACTGTTTGAAAATGCTGCAGAACTGGTCGCCAGCGAGGGGGAGGGCATTATCCGCTACTACTGGCAATGGAAGGACGACGATACCCGTGTCGTGCCCAAGCTCAGCTATGTGAAAGGCTTTCCGCAGTGGCAGTGGATTGTCGGTACTGGTATTTATTTGGACGACGTTGACGCGGAGATTCGTAACCTGAAGCAGCGTCTGCTGGTTATTTCGTTGCTCATCGTTGGCTTTACGACGCTGGTTTTGTTTTATGTACTGCGGCAAACAAACAGTATTGAGCAGCGCCGTCAGCTGGCCGAGCAGCAACTGAAGCAAAGCCTGCAAAAATACAAAAGCCTGGTTGAGGCGTCCTCTGAAGGCACCCTGATGGTGGTGAACGAAAAGGTCGTTTACGCCAACAGTAAATTTCTTGATTCGCTGAACCTGGAACCCGGCCACGATATTGTGGGCGAGGATGTATCCCATGTTTTCAGTGAAGACTGGCAGCAGTTGGTATCCGGTATTGATGACCCAAAACAAACCAGCTCATTTGAATTGAAGTTATTGAACGCCAAGGCCGGGCGTGAAACCGTCGTGGCTTCTGTTTCTCTGGTTGGGGAGGCCGCGCAGGGCGGCTACATTGTGTTGGTGAAGAAGGTAACCGAGCAGAAGCGGTTGCGTCTGGATGCCGAACGCTTTGCCGATGATATTCAGCTTTCGTTGCAGATGATGAATCAGCCGGTGAATAACCTGGTGCGGCCAAATGCCTACTGCTCCCTCAACACCCACATAACTGACGCCGCGCAATTAATGACGGACCATAAAACCAAGTTTGTTTGCGTGAAAAGTGAGAACAGTGTTATTGGTGTGGTGACCGATACCGACCTGCGTGCCCGGGTGTTAGCGCAGCCGCAGTTTTCCGACCGCGCGGTTTCCTACATTATGACCTCGCCCATTAAAACCATTAATAAAGATGCATTGCTGTTTGAAGCGGTGCTGAAGTTCAAAAAAGAACACGTATCTCACTTGCTGGTGGAGAACGAAGTCGGGCAGATCGTTGGCCACATCAGCAACCAGCAATGCCTGGAAATGCAGCGCAACTCGCTGAGTTATCTGATGAAGGAAATCGAAGACTGTTCAGTCATTGAAGAATTGAAGCGCATCTATAAGCGAGTGCCGCTGCTGATTCAGGCGGTGTTTACCAGTACCGATAATATTAACAGTGTTTCGCGCATTATTTCGTCCATTGCCGACGCCATTAGTGTGCGGGTTATCGACCTTGCGCAGCAGCAGATTGGCAAGCCACCCTGTGAGTTCGCCTTTGTCGTGATGGGCAGTGAAGCACGAGGTGAGCAGACCTTAAAAACCGATCAGGATAATGCCATTATTTTCGAGAGCGATAGCCCGGCCTATAAAGATTATTTTTTGAAGCTGGCACAAATCGTCAATGAAAATCTGCATGCGATAGGCTACGCGCGTTGCAATGGCGATCTGATGGCGGGCAACCCGGAATGGTGTAACCCGCTGGCGTTCTGGAAGGCGCAGTTCGATCAGTGGATTGTTAGCCCACAGCCACAAACCACGCTCGACAGCAGTATATTCTTCGATATGCGCACCGTTTATGGCGAGGGCCAGTTGCTAACAGAGTTACAGAACCATGTGCAAACAACACTGGATCAGAACCCGGGGTTTTTCCGTCACCTGGCTCAGGCCACCCTGCAGTCACGACCGGTATTTGAAAAACCCAGGGTCGATATTAAAAAGTTTCTGGTGCCTATTGTTGGCTATTTACGGGTAATGGCACTGCGATATCGCATCGCCGATGCCAACAGTTTGTTGCGGCTCAAGCAGTTGACCGGCTACGGGATTTTGGCAGAAGACGAGGCCGAAGAGCTGGAAGAGATGTACAAGTTTCTCATGCACCTGCGAATCAAATGGCAGGTTACGTTAATCCTTGATAACGACCAGCCACAGAACACGATTGCGGTGCATAACCTGACGGAAATTGAACGCGTCACGCTGGAAAATATCACCCAGCAGATTGCCCGTCTGCTCGATCGGTTAAAAGCAGTGGGTAATTAAAAGTTTATTTTTAGACCTCGAATTTTCTTAAAACTTAGTGGCCGATTTGATTTGTTGATTTGAACATTGGTCACTCAGGATTTGATTGGCGGAACGGCCAAAGGCTGACTACTTTTTAGTGTGAGTGGTTTTGCACCCCGTCGAAAAGGCAGATAAGAAAATGAGTGTTCGATACGCGGCAGTGTCAGGTTCGTTTTATCCGGCGCATTCTCAGGATTTGGCCAGAGAGGTGGGTTCGTTCATAAATGCTGCAACCACCGTGACTGAAAAACCACCAAAGATTATTGTCGTTCCGCATGCGCACTATTCGTTTTCCGGTCATATCGCGGCGGAAGCCTTTCATGCGCTGATCGATCATCAGCATCAGTACAAAAAAGTTATCCTGCTGGGGCCTGCACACTGTTGTTGCCTGCAGGGCATTGCCACCTCTGCAAACTCTGCCTTTGAAACGCCGCTTGGTACCATTGATGTTGCCAAAGAGTTGGTTGATCAGATCGATCAGATTGCCGGCGTGCACGTGCAGGAAGATGCTCATACCATGGAGTACAGCATCGAAGTTCAGCTGCCGTTTTTACAGACCGTTCTGTCGGAGTTCAGCCTGGTGCCACTGGTTGTGGGTGATGCCACGCCCAAGCAATTAGCTGAGGTTTTGAGAGCCCTTTGGGGCGGTGATGAAACGCTGATTGTGATCAGTAGCGATATGAGTCACCACCTTTATGACAATGACGCGCGCCACAAAGATGCCGATACGGTTGAAAAGATTCATCAGCTTAAGCCAACTCTGAACAGCTACGATGCCTGTGGTTACCGTGCATTGAATGCCGCGTTGGTGCTTGCTGAAAATGAAGGCTTAAAAGCGGAGCTGATCTGTCAGTGTAATTCCAGTGTGGTCACCGGTAATCGCGATAACGTTACCGGTTATGCATCCTTTATGATGGTTTGAGCGGCTATTTTTCCAGTGTTGCGTGCAGCGCTTTGTAGTGGCCGTTCAATGCCATCAGCTCGGCGTGGGTTCCGCTTTCTACTATTCTGCCATCCTGCATCACATGAATCAGGTCGGAGTTCATAACGGTTGTGAGCCGGTGGGCAATCACCAGTGTGGTCTTGTTGGCTGTTATTTCATTGAGCAGTGCCTGAATTCGCTTCTCGGTCTGGTTATCCAGTGCCGAGGTGGCTTCATCCAGCAACAGGATGGGAGCATCACGCAGCAGCGCGCGAGCGATGATCACACGCTGGCGCTGACCGCCGGAAAGATTGCTGCCGCGTGGCCCTGCGAGGCTGTGCAGGCCTTCGGGCATTTCATCGGCAAACTGACTGACCAGCGCTACCTGCGATGCTTCAACGACCTTATCTGGGTCTGAGCTGACATCGCCCAGTTTGATGTTATCGAGGATACTTTCATCGAACAGTGCGGATTCCTGGTTCACCAGTGCAAGCTCTTTACGCAGGTTGCTTGCGTCGAGCGTATTGATGTTTTGGCCGCCAATCGTAATGTTGCCCTCAGCAGGGATTTCCAGGTGCGTCAGCAGATTAAAGAGCGTTGACTTACCGGCTCCGCTTGGGCCAACAAAGGCGGTGGTTTTGCCGCCGGGTGCCACAAACGAAAGGTTCTTCAATACCGGCACATCGCCATAGCTGAAGGTGACGTTATCAAAACAGATATCACCGAGAGGGTTGTTAAGTTTTTCTGCTACCGGCTCAGGTCGCTCCATTGGGGTCTGTACAAAGATGGTTTGGATGCGCTCCAGGTTCGCCAGTGCGCCCTGCATCGCGCCGGAAATGCTGGCCAAGCGGCGCAATGGGTCAAGCAGCATGGCAATGGCGACGAAGAAGGTGATGAATTCACCGGCAGTTTTTTCCCCGGCGATGATCTCCTGACCGCCAAAGTAGATGATGGCTACAAAGCCGAAGCCGGCGACTATCTCAATGGTCGAGAGCATGGCATTTTTGCTGTAAGCGGCGTTAAGCTGCCGCTTCACAAACAGGCTTAAACCATCCGCAAAGCGTTCGTTTTCATGGTCGGCCAGGTTATTGAGCTTAATGGCCTTGATGCCGTGAAAGATCTCATCCAACCGGGTGGATAAATTGGCTGATGCCTGACGTGCCTTTCGGGATTGATTGCGGATCAACCGCTGCAAGATCTGCATGGGCAGTATCAATAGTGGTACGCCGACGAACAGAATCGCTGTCCAGGTAGCATCAATATTAATGGCGGCAATCAATAGCGCAACAAAGCTGGACAGGTCACGCCCCAGCGTTATCAGTGTTGTGCTGGCAAAGGCCTGCAGTGCCTGGGTGTCGCCACGAACCCGCTCGATAAGGCCACCTGGCGAGTTCTTGTTGAAGTAGTCCATATCCAGCTTCAGCAGGTGGCCGGTGAGATCCTGCTGCAGTTCGGAGACAACTTCGATACCCGTTTTCGCGGTCAGTGAACGGTGAATAAAGGAGCCAAAGCCGCGCACCATAAAGACACCAAAAATGGCTAGGGCCACGCCCCATATTTTGGCTTCATTGCCGGCGACAAAGATACTGTCGAATAGTGGCCGCAACTGATTGACGAAAACCCAGTAGGCTGCGCCTTCGAGCAGCATGAAAAATACCGCGATAGTCAGCTTGATGCGGTGCTTTTTAACGTACTTGTGCCAAAGCTGACTGAGCAGCTGGCGGCTGGATGCCTGTTCACTCACGATGTAAAACCTTATCGACTAAAAAGTCATACCACTTGTTGCTGTGGAACTCTTCGGTGAGCTTGTCGCGATCGTAGTGATGCTCGGCCCATTCCATAAAGTCTGTTGGTGTTTTGCTGTTGAACTGCTGGTAAGACTCCAGAAAGTGGTCGAGGCGGCCTGTTTTGGAGTGCTTCACATGCAGGTATTTAATGTTGAGTTGCTTTATGGCTTGTTCAATGGGCTGCTGGAGGATCATCAGTGAATAAAGTGCCGAGCAAATGCCGGCACGGTCGGCACCCGATTTACAGTGAAAGACGGTAGGGCCTTCCAGGCTTTCAAACATCGCCTTGGTGGCGACCAGCTCTTCAAACTTAGGCATTCTGCGCGAGTACATGCGGTGATTGATCAGCTTTATACCGTATTTTTCACAGGCTTCCCGCTCAAGGGCATACGAGCCCCAGCGGCTTGGGCCACGCAGGTTAACGATGTTCTTAATGCCTAAATCTGCCAGGTGTTTAACCTGACCGGGGGAGGGCTGATTGCAGCGCCAGGCGTTATCGCCCAGCTGGTGTAAATTGGTCCACAGCACGCGAAAAAAGGCGTGATCGCCTAAATGCGCATCCAAATGCGCAAAGAATCGCTGCTTTCGGGTTTTAATGCCATCGCCCCATGTTTCCTGCATAGCGATGTACTTCTTTTTCAGGTAATTAGCCATTTACAAGTCAAAATAAAAATCAGCCGGTAGTTTAGTGGCAAAGCCGTTCGCTGAACAGTTCGGCGGCAGAAGTTTAGGCATCAGGCGGGATTATGTTGCGTTCAGACAAAAAAATGCCCACAACAGGGTGGGCCAACAAAACGAGTGTATAAATTCCAGAAACCGATTTAACTGAGCGGGTGGAGCCTGCGTTTAATCAACGCCTGCACACATAAGCTCAATTTGAATCAGTAATAGTCAGTGTAGAAATTTGACCCAGGGGTAACAAACGATTATTTTTGTTTTCATAGATGAAATAATTTCACTCATGAGTTCGCAATGACCAACCTTCCTCCGTTAAAGGCTTTACAGGCGTTCGAAGCCGCCGGCAGAACCGGTAGTTTTCAGGCCGCCGCCAAAGAGCTGTTTGTTACACCGTCCGCCATCAGTCACCAGATTAAGTCACTGGAGGCTTTTTTGGGCTTGCCTTTATTTGAGCGCAGAACCCGGCAGATTATTCTCACGGCCGTGGGTGAGTCTTACCTGGAGGGCGTCACGAAATCCTTCCTGCGTATGGAAGCCGCCACCGACAGGGCGATTCGAGGCTATGCCAGTGGCGAGCTGAAACTGGCGGTTTCTCCATTATTTTTGGAGCGCTGGTTGCTGCCGCGCTTCGCCGATTTTGCGGATAAGCACCCGGATATCGAAATCGAATTTATTGCAGCTATAGATGAAATAGATTTCACTCAAACCGAAGTGGATATGGCCATCTATTTTGGCGATGGTGATTGGGATCGCGTGAGTTCAACCTTATTACGGCGCGCTTCCGTCATTCCGGTGTGCGCGCCGGAACTACTGGAGATGGAGCGGGTGATGGACCCGGAAGACCTGCTGCAATTCCGGCTGCTGCAGGTTCGAAACCGCTCTGATGACTGGCAGCGCTGGTTCAGCTTAAGTCATACCGACTATCAGCCTTCTCAGGGAGCCGTCAACTTTGCCAATGGCGCACTGGCGGTTCATGCGGCTAAAGCAGGCATTGGTGTCGCCCTAACTGATGTTGAACTGATCGCTCCCGAAATAGAAGAAGGTTTGCTGATGGCACCTATGGAGCTGGAAATGGAATTGCCCAAAGCCTATTACCTGGTAACCCATGAAGACAGACCGAGAAGCCCGGCAATGGATGCATTCAGCAGTTGGATATACAGAAAATTAAATTAGTACCGTCCAGGCATTCGCTGTTGATCATCAGATGCGCTCGCCTGTTTCGGCATCGAAAACCAGCACCCGGTTTGGATCAACCACCAGGTCAATAGGATCGTCTTCCTGAATATCACTGCGCAGATCCAGGCGGGCTTTGACGTATTGACCACCAATATGGAACGAAATTTCTTTATCGAAGCCCAGAGGCTCAACCAGATCGACCATAATATTTTTCAGCTGCCAGTAGTCTTCGGTGTCCTGAGTGAAGCGCTCATCGTCAAAGAAATCGGGGCGAATACCAATCTTAACCTGGTCGCCGTCTTTCAGGTTTGCGGTGTTCACCTGGCTGAGTAATTCTGTTGACACTGAGGCATCATTGATTTTAAAGACCTGTTGTTGAGCGTCATAAACAGCTGATAGCAGATTCATGGAGGGGGAGCCGATAAAGGTGGCGACAAATATATTCCGTGGGTTCAGATAGATATCCATTGGCGTTCCCACCTGCTCGATCTGACCTGCCTGCATGACGACGACACGGTCACCCAGCGTCATGGCCTCGACCTGATCGTGTGTGACATAGATGGAGGTTGTCTGCACCCGCTTGTGGATTTTGGCGATTTCGGTACGCATATGATGGCGTAATTTTGCATCCAGATTAGACAGGGGTTCATCAAACAGATAAACATCGGCATCGCGCGCCAGTGCCCGGCCCATGGCAACCCGCTGTCGTTGTCCACCGGATAAATCGGCTGGTTTGCGATCCAGCAGGTTTTCCAGTTGCAGCATGGTTGAAATATGCGCCAGGCGCTCATCAATGATCTGCCGTGATACCCTGGTTTTCTTCAGGCCAAAGATGATATTTTCACGCACCGTTTTGTGTGGGTACAACGCATAGTTCTGGAACACCATGGCAATATTACGCATGTGTGGCTGCAAATCATTAACGCAGCGATCACCAATTTCTACCTCGCCTTCATTGATATCTTCCAGTCCGGCAATCATGCGCAGGGTGGTGCTCTTCCCGCAGCCACTTGGGCCGACTAACACAACAAATTCGCCGTCTTTAATCTCAAGGTTAATGCCCTTCACGATAACGTCGTCGTTGTAGGCTTTAACTAAATTTTTTATGGTTACCTTCGCCATGGTTGCTCTCTTTTAATAATTATAAAAAGGATTGCCTGAGCTCTTCTATTTTTAACACCTTTATTCCTTAACCCCCCCTGCTGTACCGCCGCTGGAAATAAAACGGTTGGCAACAGAGAAGGCGATGACCACCGGAATTAATGTCAGCATTGAAGCGGCCATAATGCGATCCCAGATTGCATTCTTAGAGGAAAACAGGGTCTGTAGCGCCAGCGGCAGGGTATGGAAATCCTGATACTGTTTAAGGAAAACCGATGCAAAGAGATACTCGTTCCAGGCGATGACGAAACAGTAAAACATGACGGTCAGTAACATGGGTCGGCTCAGTGGAATAATCACTGCAAAAATAGCTGAGGTGCGCGAATAGCCATCAATCATCGCTGCTTCTTCCAGAGAGAATGGAATCGTACGGAAATAGTTACCCAGCATGTAAATGGCAACGGGCAATGTCTGAACCAGATAAATTAACAGCAGGCAGATGAGGGTGCCGGGAACCGTGCTCGCCAGCCCAGTCGATACGGCCATCTGGTACAGTGGCACCATCAGCAAAACACCGCCGACCATATAGACAAACATCACAGTGTTAGAGAAAGCGTTTCGCCCTCTGAATTTAAGGCGTGACAGCGCATAGGCGGCAAAGGTAGCAATGAGTGTGGATAAGAATGCCGTGACCATTGAAATAACAAAGGTGTTCAGCATGTAACGACCAAAGGGAAAGATGTCGGACGTGCTGGTGAATTTCTTAATGATCGCGGCTCGTTGTTCTTCAGAGATGGCCGGGCTTTCCAGCATCATTCTGATGGTTTCCGGTAGCTCAACCTCCTGTTGGCTGAATCCTAATAATTCTTTATAGGCTTCAAAATTTAACTGAGCCGGAATCAAGCTGGGGTTGCCCCAGTCGGCCTGGTGCTTCAGGGAGGTAGACAATATCTGAACGAACGGGAAAAGGCAGAACAGCAGCAGGAGCATGACCGCTACAAAAATAAGTATGTTTTGACTGGGTGTTCTTCTTAGCGCCATGTTAAATCACCAATTCAGTACTTTTTTAACGTAAAACCAAATGAGCCCTGAGAGTACGATCAACTGAACAACCGAGATTGCTGCTGCCAGACCCTGATCAATAACACCAGTAAAGGCCTGGAAATAGATGTAGATCGGCAGGGTTTCGACGTTGGGTGCCAGCAGATAAACATCTTCAAACCGGTTCAGGTTCCAGATCATTCGCAACAGCACAACGGTACCGATGACAAATCGGCATTCAGGCAGGGTGACGTGTATGAAGCGTCCCCAAGCGTTGTAGCCGTCAATTGCGCAGGCCTCGTATTGGTCGCTGGGGATGCTTTGCAGCTTGGCCAGTATCAGCAGAAAGGCGATGGGGAAGTGTTTCCAGATGTCAAAAACAATAACCACCCACAGCGCACTGTCCGGATCACCAATCACATTCTGGCGCTCTGAAACCAGACCGAGTACCTCCACCATGACATGGTTATAGATGCCGTTTACCGGATCAAAAATAAACTGCCAGCCAAATACCACGCTGATAACGGGTGCAAAGTAGGGCAATAAAACCAGGGCTCTGACGGTGTTCTTAAATGGGAAGTTCTGATTCAGCAGCAGTGCCACGGCCAGGCCAAGCACCGTTGTGCCGGTAACGGTTCCGGCAAGGTAGATAACCGTGGTCCAGAGAGCGCTGTAAAAGCCTCCGTCTGAGAGCAGTGTTTTATAGTTGTTCAGGCCGACAAGCGATTTATCACCATTGAGTTCAACGTCGAAGAAGCTCAGATACAGGTTGAAGAAAATGGGGTATAAGATCAGCAGAGCAATGATCAGTGCGGCCGGTGCTATCAGCCGGTGACCGAGTCTGGCCTCCTGAGCAGCAATATTATCGGACATAAAAAGACCTTCACTGGTTGAGGTAAAAGACCGGGAGGCCGGGCCTCCCGAAAAAGTGCCTGCTACTGGCTGATAATTTCTTTCATTTCTGCTTCTGCTTTGTTAATTGCATCTTCAGGAGAAACCCCCTCAAAAATGACGGAATAGACCATCTGTGGAATGATCTGCTTCGCAAAGATTTGTCCGGATTCGGGGAAGGCCTTGCCATCGACAACGGTAAATGTCTGAATATTTTCGAAGCCTTCTACGATGTCTTTAATCGCATCGGCACCATACATTTCAAAAACACCATTCGGATCGCGCAGGTAGTATGGGTGGTTAGGAATATCCGAGAGCATAGGGTTCATACCGCCGGGAGCCATATGCAGATAGGTAATGTAGGCATAAGGGTCGTAGAGGTATTTCACAAACTCTTCAACGGCTTTTGTTTCCGCACGCTTCGATTCAATAGCCGACAGCCCAACCAGCACGCCGTAACTGGCGTCCGCCTTGTTTAAGATTACCGGAGCGAAACCGGTATTTTTGACCAGATCGGCGTCGAATTCAGCCCCGGTAAGCCCTTCAAAGTTTTCACCCGAGAGAGAGCCCTTGGCGACTTCGGCAATGGCCAGGTCATCCATAATGTAGGTTGAATAGAAAAACATGCCCATCTTGCCCTGCATGTAATAGTCACGGGCGCGCCAGGTTTGTGGCCCCGGTGGGTTGTACTGAGCCAGACGCTGATAGTATTTCAGCGTTTCCAGCATCTCCGGCGAGTTGAAGATCAGCTTACCGTCGGCATTAAACTGACTTGCGCCATTGGAGAGCGCCAGCTGGGTAAATACCTGCTCGGTATAGCCTTCTGGTTTTGTGCCCACCAGAATGCCGTACTGATTTTTGCCTTTGTCGGTCAGCGTTTTGGCTGCGGTTTCTATTGCTTCCCAGGTTGTCGGTGGTTCCAGGCCGTATTCTTCAAACCAGTCTTTGCGATACCAGATGCCCTGCAGCCAGCCATGCAGGGGAATGCCGTAAAAGTCATCGCCATTGGGTGCACGCAACATGTCTACAGCACCGGAGAAGAAGCGGTCTTCGCCGACCTCCTTCATGATGTTTTTATTGGCCTTTTCATCAATAACGCCCTCTTCACCGAAGGCCAATAACAGCTCGGAGCCTGCCTCAATAAGGTTGGGCAGTTTACCGGCTGCCGAGGCCGCCGCCATCTGAGTTGCCATCTCGTTCTCATCAACCGGTACAACGGTCACGGTGATATCTTCGTTCATGGCTTCAAATGTGCTGGCCAGGGTTTCGATAATTTTCATCCGGTCGGATTGAGTCTGGTTTGTCCAGAATTCTATTTCTGTTGCGGCACTCGCTATGGAACCCAGAGTAAGACTGGCCCCGATAGCAATGGCGAGTTTTCTTGTTTTTTTATTCATGGAATCACCTTTATTGCTTCATGTGGTAGTCACACCGATTTCCGTTAAGAATCACGAACGATTAATTCCGGAGGCATCAGTTTCTGTAAGTTTTTAAGGTTTTCGCCGGTCATCCTTCGATAGACCATGTCGCCGAGCAGACGTCCGATAAGAATGGGATCACTGTGCTGCACCGTTGTTAAGGCAGGCTCAACAAACCGACCGGTTGAGCTGTTGTTGTAGCCGATCACGGAAATGTCTTTGCCCGGTACAAGGTTATTGTCTTTGCAGGCCTTGATGGCGCCGATGGCCATGGTGTCATTGGCGCATATGATTCCGTCGATGTGCTTATTCTGTTTCAGCAGTTTGTTGGCTGCCAGGTAACCATCATCTTCACTGATTTCTATTTCTGTGTAGCGCGATTCCGTGTATTGCAGCTGGTTTGCAGACAGTGCTTTAATAAAACCTTGTTGACGCAGCTTTGCAAAATAAAGCCGGCCACTGGCGTTGATCATGGCCAGGTTGCGATGACCTGCCTCTATCATATGGCTGACACACAGCTGCATGGCCTTGTGGTTGTCCATATCCAGCCAGGCAAATTCATCTGACCGCTCAGTTCGGCCATAACAGACAAACGGAATATTTCGCTGCAGCAGTAGCTCAACCCGTTCGTCATTGACTCGGGTTCTGATCAGTATTGCAGCATCGAGAACTCGGGAGTCGACCAGATAGCGCAGGCGTTTAACCTCTTGCTCATCGCGTGGTAACGCAATGGCAGAGAGCAGATAATTCTGTTCCAGCAGTGATTCGGTCGCACCACTGAGCAGATGGTCGAAAAACCGGCTGCTGCGATGCTTTGACGACATAGGCAGGATCAGGCCGATATTTTTCCCCATGCCGGTGACCAGGCTTCTCGCCGAGGCATTGGCCTGATAGCCCATAGAAATAGCAGCTTCCTTTACCCGCAACTTAGTGCTTTCACTGATATCGGGGTAGTCATTCATGGCTCTGGAAACCGTACTGGGAGACAGACCCAGCTGTTTTGATAATTGCTTTAGTGACATAGCTGCACTTAGTAAGCCCAAGCCCCGTTGTCGATGCATAGCAGGACTTTATTATTGTTATTTTGACAAGTTATGCACAAAAGACTGCTCCGAAATCGTTTTCGGTGCAATATTGAGACATGAACTTACATAATGCTTACATATTTTTACGGTCAGATAAGTACAGCAAAGCGGCTGCAGACCAGGCCTGTGGAATACAGGTTCCGGGGTAAGGGATGGGCGGAGCATCATCTGCTCGCTCATAGCCGGAGATCAGCTCAGGTAATCGAAGATCGGGCAAGGCTTTCGCCAGTGAATGAACCGCTAAGGCGACGGACTGAAATTCGTGTTCAAAGCCATAGTTTCTTAAACCCCAGGCCACCAACCCGGTATCGTGTGGCCAGACCGAGCCATTGTGGTAAGAAAGTTCGTTGTAGCCTTTTTCACCGGCTGCAAGTGTGCGAAAGCCCCAGCCCGACCACATACTCTTATCAAATAGCCGCTCAGCCATAGGCGCTGCACGCGACTGCGGCACAGCACCGGCCCATAACAGGTGTCCGGCATTTGAAGAGATCACCCGCATGGTTTCATCGTTGCCGTCTAAGCCCATTACGTAGAACTGCAGCTCATCATCCCAAAGCCGCGTCTGAATCCGATCATAAAGGCTCTGCGCCTGTTGTCTGACGGCACTTGCTCGCTTTTCGTCAGAATGCATTGCTACTAAGGGGTCGATCTTTGACAGCGCCGCCCAGGTATAACCCTGAACCTCAACCACCGCGATAGCGCCACTGGCCAGGCGACCGTCCTGATGACACATGGAAATAGACGAGTCCTTCCAGCCCTGATACACCAACCCCTGTTTATTTTCCCGGAACCGAATGAAGCCTTGCCCCTCATCAAGCTTGAATAACAACCAATCTACAGCGGATTCAACCGCGGGCCATAGGGCGGACAGTGACTCAGCGTGCTCGCCCTGACTCATTTCTGCCCAGAGCCAGACGAAGAGCGCGGTTGCATCGGCACTGCCGTAATAGGGGGCAAAGGGAATGGCGTTACTCTGGCTGGCTGGGCCCCAGCGGTACTCATGCAAGATCTTGCCGGGCTCTTCATCACGGCGAGGGTCTGTTGTGCGCCCAATATGGTGGGCAAGAAAATGAAGCGTGCCCAGCGCAATTTCCGGCAGGCTTTCCTTTACGAAGAAGGCCGTTAGCAGGCTATCTCGACCAAAGGGGCAGACAAAGCGGGGAATGCCGGCCGCCGGAACTACACCCTGTTCGGTATTGAACAAAAGCCCGATCAGGTCATTCCAGCTCTGTGAACTGACGGACTGATTGGTATAGGGGTTTGAGCCGGGCTGGTACGCCGGCATCCTGTAACTGGATGCTTCATAGGTGATGGTGACTGAAAGGGGGCGTGACTCGCCAGGCTGCAGAGTGATTGATTCTGGCAGGCGCTCAAGTTCGGCTTCGTCCAGGGTTACCTTATAGCTTACCCTCTGGCTGCGGCCATCGGGGAAGCGGACCGAAAACGAAGAGCCTTCGCTAACCCTCTCTGCTTTCACAGCGCCGCCAACACCGCGCAGCGTCATGGCATCGGTTGCATCAAACCCGATCATTAAACCAATATTCAGCGTTTCGGCCTGGTTCGTATGATTCTCGAAGACCAACGTATCGATGCATTGATGGGCCGTTATGCTAAAACTCCTCACCAGGCTTACCCGCTGATAGTGGTGAGAAAGCAAGGCCCAGAACTGGGTCATTTCAGTTAATGACGATGTTTTCTTTTGCAGTAGATCGAACGGCCCGAATTGCCACTCGTAGCGCTTAAACAGACGTACATCAGCGAAGAACAGACCGATCATTGCCTTATCTTCCGACTGGGTGACAATGCCGGTATCGGTTAGATGACAGTGATTAAAGTTATTCTTCAGAACTATCATGGTGGCTTCCCGCAGGCGCTGAATAGATTACTTTAGAAAGTGATCCAGCGAAACTCAACGAAACTTCGTGCGGTTTTTGCGGCGTTGTATTTCAGCTCCCCGTTTTTGCATGCTTGTGAATGCATGGGAATACAGTATTTTTGAGAGAAGATAAGTTGTATGAATCCAGCTGTACTTAAGCATTGTTCAGCTGTGATGACGGAGTTTATTGCTGCATTTTTTTTTAGCGAGTGAACCGGATTCAGTAGGGGTTGAAATAATTAGCCGGGGAGCTGGATCTTTGGCTAACTTACAGCCGAGTGGGGTGTGCAAAACCCGGAGCTGATCCGCGGTGAGAACAGCGTTGAGGCGTTGCTGGCAAAGGTTAAGGCTGAGCGCGAGAAGCTGAAACCGAAAAAGAAAACCCGGAAGAAAAAGTGTAGGTACAGTGGGACCGAGGTGCCACCGTGATCGCGTATTTTAAAGAGTTTATACAGTCTAAAGGGCAGCCTCTTTGCTTTGAAGAACTAATCCACCAAGGAAGGTGTTAATGAGTACGTACGATAGACCCTGGAAATCTTTTGCAGAGCAACTTGAGTTGTTAAAGCGCAGAGGTATGACTATTGTAGATGACGCTTCGGCAATTCACTTTCTTTCGACTATTGGCTATTACCGTCTTAGCGCCTACTGGTATCCATTTCGTCAGATTGAAATGACTCAGGATACATTAACATCGGATATACGATATGCCCGTTCCGATACCTTCTACCAAGGCACAACCTTTGGTGATTGCCTTGCACTGTATGAGTTCGATAAAGCGCTAAGACCTTTAATTTTTAGTTCGCTAGAAAGAATTGAAGTGACAATCCGAGTTGATATAGCTCATCTTCTTGGAAAGCGGAATACGTTTGCGCACCATTGTATAGACGAGTTTCAGCCAACCGTTGCCAAAAAGCTGATGCGTTCAGGCCGTACACGTTTTTCAGAATGGGAGTCTAAATATGGTTCACTGGTTAACCGATCTAAAGAAGATTTTGTAAAGCATTACCGAGAGCATCATGGCGGCCAGTTGCCAATCTGGGTGACCATTGAAACGTGGGATTTCGGTACGATGTCTCAATTGTTTGCGATGATGAAAGTGCCAGATAAGGTGCAGATTGCTTCTAAATACGGTTTAGATTGGCGTGTGCTGCAGTCTTGGCTGAGATCGTTAAACTATTTGAGAAATCTGGTTGCACATCACAGTCGAGTATGGAACCGAAACATTATCGATCAGCCCAGAATGCCAAAGAGCCGTGAGGTTAGTTGGTGTGATGCGTGTTTCGAACGTGGAGGCCAAGTTAACCGGGTGTTCGTGTTATTGGCAATTATCAGGCACTTTTTAAACGTTATCTCAGATGACTCTGACTGGCGTTCGAAGGTGGCATACCATATTTTGAACTTCCCTAAGCAGCAATCCGAGAAAGAGATCCAATTCTCAGAAATGGGGGGTGTGAAGGCTGGCAGGATTGGTTTGTATAAATTACAGGCAATAAAAACTCCCGCGTAATTCCGAAGAACAAGTGGCGAGGGCCGTGTTAGGTAGAATAATATGAGTGTTGTTGCGGCCTGCCAAACAAAAGACAATAGCACTTCGCATCTGCGTGAAAGCCTACTGTGCTTGATGGACTTGTAGGTCAGGGATGGAGTGGCGTGCAACGATAAACAGGCCTCACCCTATCGGACCGGGCTGTAACTCCTTCTACACTGATATACAAAGTCTACTGGTCTAAAATTAGCCCACCAGCTGGTGGGCATGTGTTAATTAATGGCTGGTACAAAACAACCGCGCACCCATATCCTTCTGCCCTTTAGGTCGATCTTCCTTATTAGAAAACCCAAGGCAATGAATGTGAATGTTGGGACTGAGCGCTTCAATGATTTTCAGAGCTTTAATGTTGATTGCCAGGCAAACAATATGGATATGACCACGAAAGCCATAAAGGCCTTCAGGGAGCTTATTAATCGTATCTGTAATGGTCTTTCCGGTGTCAATAACAGAATCAATGATAATTAAATTTTGGCTTGTTAAGCCTTGGATTTCTGAAGAGTTTCGCTCGTTCCACAAAAAAGGCCCGTTAAATGTATCGGTAAAGCCAACTGCCAACATATTTCCAGACCGTGGAATGGCCAGTACCTGATAGCTATCGGGGAGATGCCCTGCTTTACTCATAAAGGCGTGGTACATCAGTTGCCCAATTTCCAGATGCATGCGGCGCAACTCTGGGCCAGTAACATCAAAATTAAACTGTTTTTTGTACAGTTCTCTTAGGCGCTTGGTCTGAGGCAGATAGTGTTTGTTCAAAAAGCGAATGTCTTTAATCGTTGCCGTGTTATTCAATGAGTTCTGAATAACGCCTAACGGCAGTTTGTTTTTCAAGCAGTAGTCTTCTGCCTGAGCGAACTCCCTTTCTTGTAATTGGGTGAGCTCGCTAAGGTCTTTGGCTTGGCGATTCCGTTTGTTGTGAACGTTGTCTTTGTGAATGTTGCTGGCAATTAACGCAGGTGGTGTTTGAAGGAAAATAACGCCATCCGTAATGCCGGCATGTTCCGTCGGCATCGCATTACACCACTCATTCTTTACTGGGTTCTCTACGGCCATGTGGGCATCTGCAAAGCTGGTGGAGTAGCAGGCTTTATCTTTAGCAAACGAAAGGTGCAGCTTGTTAATAACTTTATCTCGCGTTTCAGTATCGAGAGCGTTAAATTCGGACCAGCTATTCAATCCGGCTTTGGGCAGGTATTCCGCTAATTTCGAAGAGCTTGAAAATGCCTGTGCGTTTGGCTCTGCATCTGCAAGCTGCTGACAAGCTGTCGTCTTGCCACTGCCGGCAATACCGACAACATAGTAGAACTTATTTGAAGTCATAGGAGGTCTCCTTAGTCAGGTACGCTTTGGCTTTGCTGTAGATCTTTTCTTTGTTGGTATTTAACTGCTCAGCAACCGGAATGAGAGAAGGGCGGTTAACCGTGGCGCAGCTGTAGCAGCCCAATCGTGGTGTTTCGCTATTGAGGTAATGGGCAATATCTGTGATGCAAAGCTTTGGTGTAATCAAAAGCCCTTGGTCATCCCAACCTTTCTTTGCCAAGCGGGAGCAGCTGAACAATCGGCCACGTTCAAGGGTGACGTCGTAAGAACGGTAGAAGCAGGTGTTCCAATGAGTCTGAACGCTCTCATCTCTGTTCTCAAGCTCGCCTTTCAGATCATCCCAGGCATCTTTGCGACGGAAGTCAATCGGGCCGGTATAGCCATTTTGGATGGCATAGGTCCGCCAAAGGTCCGCGAATTCCGGCGAACAGATGTAGTCGCTGATTACCAAGCTATCGATGGTTGCAAGAACTTCTGGTGTTACGCCTCTTGGATAAAGCCCGTTGGTGACAAGCTCAATTTGATTGCAGGTTTCTGATTTACGAAGTTCATTTAAGAAAGCCGTTAAATCATTGTTTAGTGTTGCTTCACCGCCAACGATGACCGCTTTTTCAATGAATACACCGACTGCTTTTATTTGGGCAAGTGAGGTGAGATGTTCATCCAGCGAATTGCTCAAAGTAGGAGTAATTTGGTTTGGTACGTTAAATCCACAACCCTTGCATGAAAGGTTGCACTTATTGGTAACAGAAATTCCGAGCTCTTTAATCTGACTCTTGCTTTCTTTCTGAAAAGGTCGTGCTTTTTTAGCCATTCTATTAGGAGAGTTATTGGCAAGCCGCGTCGGGTTGATTTTAAGTTCTGCGTTCACGATTTATCCTTCTTAGAAATTAGGTTGTTTATTTGTTTGAGCAGGGTTGGTCAAACACGTATGCAGGGCATATCCACGCTGCCTCAGCCTGGCTAGAAAATTTTTTAGCGCGCGTTTATCGCTGGGGGTGCATGGCACTATGGTTATTAAGTAACCAGCGCCGGAATAAAGCTTTCCGTGCTTTTTGCAGGGTTTGTAAACACAGCCATCGGCTACCAGGCCTCTGACGAGATGATTGATATCTTTATCGCTGCTGTATTTCATGAACACGCCTCGCAAACTAGGCGGTTTATGTGCTTTTTACAGCTGGTGGTTAGGCCAGCGTACAGGGGGGAAAACTGAATTAATTGAAAAGTAAGCACCTTGGCTTCTCCGTGTTTGAGTGGAGAGGCCAAGGTAAGTTAGTGCATTGCACTAAAAAGAGGGTAGGGAGAAAAATTTTGGTGTCTTAGCTGATACCGGCGCAGCTTAAAACTTAACGTTTATTAAACAAGTTGATCGTATCCCGGAACTCTTCGGCTTCTTGAATGATCTGTTCAATATTCATACATAATGCGTTAAGAACGGGCTGGTCGGTATCTAAGTTTTTAGCTATTTCCTGCGCTTTTGAGTAGTCACCTGCTAGGTAGGCGTTCAGTAGGGCGTCTTCGGGCTCTAGTGCCGCTGCTTGGGTTAACAGGGCATGAAGCAGGCCTGAGTTTTTACCTAGCGCTACTTGAGGGAGGGTAGCAAATGGGTTCGGAAGCCTTTTAACATCTAGGTCTGCCGTTTCCATGTCTGTCAGTAACTCTTGTACTGCACTTGCTTGAAGGGCTATTCCAATTGATGACTGTCTTTCACCAAAAAGAGCTTTCATATGGTCAGTGCATTGCTGACGAAATACTTTGTCCTCAAAAATTTTCTTAACATCAGCTGGGTCAGAGAAAATCGCGTTTAGAATGACGGCATTCCAAAGTCGGGTTTCCTGGCCTGCCTTTAAGTACTTTCCTTTTCGATGGGTTAGCTGCACTTCTTCGATTGCGATTAATTTGTTTCGGAGCAGTGAGTGGACCTTATCCTTTAGATAGGGACTTTCTCGGGATACTTTAAGGCCAAACATGCGTCCTACAGCATCTAAAGGCTTTTCTAGGTTATTCACAGGCAGATTCCAAAAGTTCTTGTGCGGTGTCTGGCAGACCGTGTTTTTGAGCTTCTACGATTACCTGAGCAATAGAAAACCAGCTAGGGTCATATAAGCCACAGTAGCTTACAGTCTGTTTGTATTGTTCAATTCTTCCGATGCAATAGCCTGAATAAAATGCTTCATTCCTACTCGTGGTGAATTTTTTTTTGTTTGGGTCTGTGTCGAATGCTTCGAACAATTGCAATGCCTCTGTGCAAGAGGTCACCAGCAGCTCTGGGTCGGTAGGGTCTTGAAATAGTCCACCAGCAGATGCATTGGTTGTTACAAAGCCCGCGAATGTTAAGAATAAGATAAAACGCTTCATATTTTTGCCTCAAGAAATACTAGGTTGGTTGCTGGTATCTGTTTTGTTCTCTTTTGATGCGCTGCGGGGAGGTAGAGGTGTATAAATAAAAATCATTGCAACTAAACCAAATAAAACAGCTTGGTCAAATAGCTTATCACTGGGGCTAGGAGCGTAGGTCCGTAGATCACTATCTTCTAGCATCGAACCTACGGCAATCAGCAGTAAGGATCCAATTGCAGCGCCATACAAGGCAATTAAATGATATAGGCGTCTATTCAGCTGAATTAGATCAAGCCCTGACTGCTTCCCTCTCTTGTACCAGCGTATTAGTGCATTCGCTAAAAAGAAGAGAAAAGCATATTCGTGAGTAGATAATTCGAAAAAAGAGAATTCATATTCGAACATAGTAAGGTATATCAAAGCTAATACTGCAAGTACGGCCAACGCCTTAAAAATTTCTAACAATACGGTGCCGGTATAACTCAAAAAGTATTCAAATAGGTAGGGAGATCTATTACTAGTTTGCAAACTAGTATCAGTAGCATTTGGTGTTTCCATAAGACTCCTTGCTTTATGGGTTGGTTAGAATTGTGCCTACAAGTTTTTATTACGGACAAAACTTGCTAACTAAGCGAACAGTGTACGTATAGTTGCTTGCTTCTTCAAAGAGTGCCTGAGTCAGATTTGTACTGCATAGCATATTGGCGTGTTGTTTCTGCGCGTAAGGTTCCTTTAGCTGTATTAGTTACGATCTAACGATACTGATCCAATAAACTTAAGTATTGAGGACTCACGCGGAAAATAGATTTAAATTGGGGTTTTGTTTTTGGATAAAAATGCGTGACCGAAGGCTGAGTCATCAAGGATGATGCGAGTAACTATGAGGTCCTGGGTCGATGTGGAGCCGCTGACCCTTGTGGGGCAGATACAAAAAAGCCCCGCAATGCGAGGCTTCTTTGAGAAATTAGTGGTGCCCAGAGGCGGAATCGAACCACCGACACGGGGATTTTCAATCCCCTGCTCTACCGACTGAGCTATCTGGGCTTTGTTGTCTGGGATATTCGTCCCTTCAACGGAGGCGTATTAAACGGATTTTGCTTTCGGTCGTCAACACCTTTTTTGCTAAATCTTTGATTTTTTTAACAAAAAACCAATTTGCATGGTTTTTTGGTTGTTAATTAATCGACTCTACTAGGTTTTAACTCCAATTCGTTTTTGCCTTGAAGGTAAAGTGGTTATCCCAGCGAACGGATGAGCGGATTCGTCCTTCGGGTGTATGAATATACCCGGTGCCGGTGCCCGCAATCGGGCCTATACCACTGTCAGTTACGGCGCAGATATCCCGGCTGAGAAGCTGATTTTTCAGTTCCAGCGTTTGTTGGTCGAATTCCCCCAGCCAGTGACCGCGTGGGCTGGTTGCTACGACCGTGCTCTCGGTACAGGCAATGCTGCCAATGTAGCCATCGACCTTTGGCCAGAAGCTATCCGGCATGCTGAAGGGTATCAGCTGGTCACCGGCCAGTTTAAACAGCAGGGCGGGTGCATTTTCGGTTGCCAATTGATACTGGCCGGCTATGTACACCTCTGCGCTGTTTGAAACACTCAAATGCCGCAGGCTCAGATTAGGGACTGGCGCATCCACTTTGAGTTTTAGTTGACGGGTTTGGGCATCCACAAGCACCAGGCTGCTTTGCAGGGTTTCTTTGTTGAGTACTTTACGGCCGTCGGTATGCAGCCCACCGATGGCCAGCCACAGGTTTTCGCCGTCCAATACCATTTGGTGCGGGCCGAGCAGATCGTAATGATGGGTCATTGTTCTGCTGAGCCGGCGGCTGTTGGTATCCAGCTGAAAGGCGAGCAGTCGCATCTCGGAACTGGCTCTGTCGCTGCCGGAAAGGATCAACTCGTTGTTGAGCCATACTGAGTGGCCATTTAACTTCAGTTGTTCTTCCAGTTCGATGGTTTGCAGCAACTCGCCGTTATTGCTGTCGAACAATACGATAAAGCGCTCTGGTCTGCGTGCAACAGCCACACCGATGGGCAGGTTGGGGTGCAGGGCGACTTCATGACCGCGTGCCGGAAGGGGCAGCTGCCACTGTAATTCACCGGCCAGGTTGATGCAGGAGACGCCATAGCTGTCGCCGGTTAAGCGGCACGCGCCAATAATATAGCCACCTTTTTCACTTTCTGAGGCCATAGCTCTGGTCAGTGGTAAAAAGCCGGTGCCTGCAATGGCCAGGCCTTGGATGAAGGTTCGTCTATTAATCGCCATCGAAATTATTGAATCCTAAGAAAATGTCGAGTTTTGTTGCCAGATCGTGCTCGATGTATTCGGCCAGCGCGAACAGGAAATCCTTGTAGGCTAATACTTCGTTCAGCTCCGGGGGTTCATGGCTAAGCTCAAAGGCCTGAAGCTGTGTTTGCCACTCGTTCAGTGCCTCGTCGTCTGGCAGAAAGTGACTGATGAGCTGATCGAGCTGATCGTTCAGTGCATATTGAATTTCCCAGGTGGTGCCGGAACGCCAGGCTGGCCCAAGCTGCCAGATCAGCCGGTCACCGCGTGCGCTGATTTCTTTCAGATGGTCTGCGGCAACCAAGGCTGTACCGTGCAATGCGTTCAGCCACTCAAGATCCTCAAAATCGTACAACGCCTGCAGATTAACCAGCTGTGAGCTTTGCTCAACCTGATAGTCGGTAATGTAGGTGAGCCAGTCACAGTGGCTGCTTGCCTGCTCCGGTTGCTCTGTCAGGATAAATTCCATCGCCGAAAGCGAGGTGACTGAACTTGATAGCGCACGGGTGTCGGTTTCATCGGGTTGGCTGTTCAGGGCGGAGAGCACCTGGCTTTTCAGGCGGTCTTTTGAGTCCGGCCAGAACACAAAGCTGTATTGGGTTTGCATAAACTCAGCCGCAGGCAATTGCAGGGCTGAAACCTGATACCAGCTCACGACGGCCTGCTGCCACAAGTCAAGCAGGTTATCGGTAGAAATCGCTTGCTCGCTGCAGAATTGCTGCGTCGCTGCCTGCAATGCTTGCTGGCTGCTCATAAACTGTTGCATCCGTTGCTTTTCAAGCGTTTCACTCCAGCCAATAGCAGGCAAAAGAAGCATGGCGCTCAAGACTAGGTTTTTCATTCAGAGTTTCCTGTTACAGTGAGTTCACAAAATCGATAATGGCCTGCCGGCTGGCCTCCGGCAGGGCGACAAACCGCTGTTTTACCTGCTCAGCTTCGCCACCGTGCCAGAGAATAGCTTCTTCAACGCTGCCGGCACGGCCATCGTGAAGGAGTGACTGCTTCCCACTCACTTCGGCGTGGTAACCGGTACCCCACAGGGGTGGTGTGCGCCATTCACGGCCGTTTGCCAGGAATTCCTCGCGGTTGTCGGCAAGCCCGGGGCCCATATCGTGCAACAGCAAGTCGGTAAATGGATGAATGGTTTGTTCCGACAGCGCCGGTAAATCAGCCAGTTTGGGTGTGGTAAAGCTGGAAACATGGCAGCTACTGCAGCCAATATCTTCGAATTGAGCATAGCCATGCTGAACGCTGACACTTTGGCTATTGCGCTGCACCGGAACGGCCAGGTGCTGGGTGTAGAAGGTCACAGAGGTGAGCACTTCTGGCTGCAATTCATAGCCGCCAGCGCCACTACCGTTGGGCTGGCTCAGGCATTGCTTCTGATGACGGGTGCAATCGTCTGCAGGAAAGAGCTCGCTGGTAATGCCAATGTCGCCGTTAAAAGCAGAGGCGTTCTGCTGTTCAAGGGTCGGCATGCCAGCCTTCCAGCCAAAGCGCCCGAGTGCAGTTGCCTGCTTGCGAACATCCCAGACGCGGTTGGCTCTTCCGGAAATGCCATCTTGATTGCTGTCTTCTGGGTCTGCGTTGGCGAGGATGTCGGCTTCTGAGATTTGCTCTAGCAGGCCTAAGCCGATCATTTGTGGTGCGATACGCGCTGAGGTCTGCAGCCGGGTATGGAAATTCCCATAGGCCAGGTTGCGAATGGCAAATTCCGGTTTTTTCAGGGTGATGGTTTTACCATCCGGGTAGGCAAAGTTGTGGTAGCGCCATTGCGTTTCAATTTTGCCTTCGGCAGGGGTGCCGGGAACGCTCAAATCCTGCAGTTGGTTGCCGTAGATGGGCTCCGGTAACGGGCCATACAGTCGCTGGGTTTCTATATCGAGATCGCTTTCTGGTGCCACGGACAGGCGAATAAGCATGGAGATGGCATTATCCGTCTGGCTTTCAGGTGCGTGGCCGCGGCCATCCTGAATGTGGCAACTTTGACAGCCATTGGTATTAAACAACGGGCCCAGACCGTCTCTTGCGGTTGTTGAGCTTGGCGCTATTACCCAGGGGTTTCTAAAAAAAGAATTGCCGACGCTGAAGTCGACTTTATCAAGTAGCGGAAGATTGCTCGCCGGCAGGCTGAAGGCGGCATTGCCTTGTTGCCGGGTGGAGGTTTCTCCGCCGGTTAGGGGTAAGTCTGCGAATGCAGGTGCAGAGAAAAGCATTGCTGTAAATGCTGCTCGGTACTTCATAGTGCTCCGAAAGTGAACGCGGGTTGCCCCGCGTTTTAATTAGACCTTATCGATCAGAACTCGTGTCCGGCATCGTCTGGAGACAGTTGTGAAATGCCGACGGCCAGAGCGATCTTTTCAATCGCTGCTGTTTCGGTAACCAGGTCACCGATGGCTGCCGTCAGCAGTTGCTCACCAGCTTTGTTGCCCGGGGCGATCAGCTGATCGAAAGCGGTACCGGCTTCAGCACTCTTTACGATTTGCGCCAGTGAGCCGCGCGTTGCAGTAAAGGCGGCATCGGCTTCCTGCACCAGTGCGTAGTTACCCTGGCTCAGCAGCAGATCACGCAGGCCCGGCACGCCAACCGTTTCACCGGTCGAAGTCAGGTAACGGCCGTAGTAGATGTTCTCTACGCCAACGCCATTGAAGTAGTGAGAGTTGTGGGTGTTATCGGAAAAGCAGTCGTGCTCGTCTTCCGGTGAGTTAGCGGTCAATGCAACTTTAATGCGCTCGCCGGCCAATTCGCCCAGAGCCAATGAACCCATACCAAACAGCATCTTATTGATGACCTGATCTTCAGGTGTGCTTTCCAGTTCGGCGCGATAGTTATCACCATCGGTGCTCCACTGACCAACCATGTATTCAAGGTCTTCGACCAGCAGCTCGGCTGCGGCATTCAGGTACTGTGCGCGGCGTTTACAGTTGCCGTTGGTGCAGTCATCACCTTTGGCGTAGTCGGTCCAAGGGCGGTTACCGGCACCGGCCTGGTATCCGTTCAGGTCCTGGCCCCAAAGCAGAAATTCAATGGCATGGTAGCCTGTTGCCACGTTGGCTTCTGAACCACCAAATTCGTTTAATTCCGCCAAAGCAGACGGCTTGATGCGGCTGATTTTAATATCGCCAACCTTCTTGTTGGCAACAATGTTTGCGCTTGCACCTTCGTTGCCCAGCTCATGAGCGTAACTGGAATCAACATAGTCGATCAGGCCTTCATCCAGAGGCCAGGCGTTGAGCTGGCCTTCCCAGTCATCAACAACGGTATTACCAAAGCGGAAAACTTCAGATTGCTGGTAAGACGGGCGGGAGTTCAACCAGGCTATTTTGGCTTCTTCAAGGGTGGCCGCGCTGGGTGAGTCGGTGAATGTTTTAATGCTCTGCTGCAGGCTGGTCGCAGTCTTCAGGGCGTCAGAGTAGTTAGCAAAAGCAAGGTCAGCGTAGCCTGTTACAACTTGTTCTTTGCTAATTTCGGCATGTGCCAGAGCGCTGGTCAGCACGATCGGTAGAACGGCGAATTTCATGGTTACTCCCGTGGATGTGTTGTAATTCTGATTTCGGATTTAAATGCAATTGAGAATTATTATCAATATATTGCTGTGGGAGTGGTTCTAAAGTAGTAAATAAAAGAAGAGAAGGTGGATAAATTATGTGCCGTTCAGAGAATAAAACTCTTAGTCAGTCGCGTGCCACAGGAGGTGCAGTAGCTGTGGCGCGATGAAACCAGCTTGCCGCAGCTGTGGCATTCTGTCAGAAAACCATTGGTGGCATATTCGGTTTCGTTTGTCCGTTCATTGATTTCTGAGAGCTTCCGGGTGATGGTGCTGTTATCGATTCCGGCATCAGAAAGACATTCATAGAAGGCCTGGCATAGGTTCGACAGGTGTTCTACCTGATGGATAAGGCGTTGTGAAACCGCGTTGTTTGCTTCCGCGTCGGCCAGTAAATCATCCGTGTTCATCAGCTCAGTGAGATCCATTCAACCTCCCAATCCGCCATGCTTATCAAAATGATGAGTTGAGGTTAACAAAAAACAACCATGGCGAAAAGCCTTAGCGAAGGGTCGTTGGTTGATTGTTTGGCTAATCAACAAAACTGGCGTTGCTGGTAATGTAGTCGGGAAGCTCTATGCCCCAGCGCGAAATTTGCGAGCGACTGAACAGAAAGCCTCCGCGATCGGCGGTTATCGGGTAAATGAGGGCGGGTTTCACGCCCGACAGAATGCTCTTGATCATAATGCCGGCTGCCAGGCCCTGCTGTTCGCCATGGAGAACATAGCCGCCAATACTGTGGGCGGAACGAACGGAGAAATCCCAAAATGAAAAGGGAGGAATGGGGGTGTTTTCATCGGTCCAGGCCAGTACATCATCAGCGGAGACATGATTGTTGTTTTCGTCCCGAAGGGTCTGATAAAGGCCAATAATCAGGGCGTCGTAGCCATTATTGCGAGATTGTTGAACAGCGCGTTTCCAGTCGTCAAAGCTGTTCATCAGGAAGATATCGGCCTGAACATTTCCCAGGGTGTAGGTGGTGCTGTTTTCAAAGGTTTGCTCGAGCACAGTTTGGGCTGTGGTACCTGAGTCGAACATAATCAGCAGCTTGTTTACCGGCATGATTTCAGAAATCAATGAAATGGAGCGCTTGAGCAGCGGGCGCTCCAGTATGCCGGTCAGGTTGTCGAAATCAGCAATATTATAGTTAGCCGGGTCATTGTTTATGCCCAGGTAGACCACCGGTGTTTTGGTACGCCCCAGTTTTTCACCCAGGAATTTCAGGGCGTTGTCATCCCCCAACACGACTAAATCTGGTTTGAGTTTCTTATATAGCTTCCAGGCGGCATCCGCTTGTTTTGCAAACTGGCTTTCGGGCAGCCGCTTGGTGTCCATTTCAAAGGTTATAACGTCGTAGCCAGCCCCCAGAGAGCTGCGTAAGCTCTCCAGATAGCTTTTATCCCACAAGTATTCGGCATGATAGCTCTGAATCACCAGGATCGTCTGTCGTTCCGCACTGTATGCGCATGTTCCAATCATGAGCATCAGCGGGAAAAGCAGATGAGTAAGCCTGTTGTGTAATGTGAAAGTTATCTGATTAAACATTCATTAATTATAGACGCTAATCGCTTTGCTAAAGCTTTGTAATGCCTGCTTCGCTCTGCCAGTTCGTAATTAAAGAGCGGCTAACCAGTCAGAAAGCTCTTCTCTGGCGGTGCAACCGTGTTCAGCCAGGAAGCTAAGAAAGCGCTGGGGTGTTTTGTTCACAATTTTCTCAGGGTCAAAGCCAACCTGAGTCAGCTTGGCGACTGCAATCTCGAACTTACCAACATCCAGGCTGATATGGGCATCGCTGCTGACACTTAGTTTCCAGTTGTGTTTGTCGACCAGCTCCATCAGCTGGACACAATAGGGTTCAGAGCCGACACGCGAGCTTTTAAACGAGCTGTTGTTGATTTCGATGGCAACGTTATTGTCTTTTGCTGCGCGCACAACTTCTTCCTGGTCAATCGGGTAGGCTGGGTTACCGGGGTGGCCAAGAATCTGAATGCATCCGCTTTTCATCGCATCAATCATGGCTTTGGTGTTGGTTTTCATATCCTGTGGCTTGAATACCGGTTCGTGAAAACTGGCGATGGCAAAATCCAGTTTATCCTTCAGTTGATCGGTGAGGTCGACGTTGCGATCGCTGGCATACTGATAAGGCTCCGGCAGAATATTAGTCTCTATTCCTCTGAGAATGGCGATATTGTCGATCACCCTTGGGATGACCTTCATGTTGACAAAATGCCAGTAGTGGGGAGCATCGGGCATGCTGGGCGCGTGGTCTGTTATCGATACCAGCTGAATGCCGTTGTTCTGCGCATCGCGCACGTAGTCGTGAACTGTGCTGTAGGCATGTGTGCTGGCAATGGTATGACTGTGGGTATCACAAAGAATTTTCATGCTGAATCTGGCTTGTGTGAGTTCAGTTAAGGATTATACAGATCGGCTTTATCAATTTAATGACGAATCTTTTTCACAGCGTTTGAACCAATAGTTGACTGAGGTTCTATAGTTTCTGCAGGTTAGATTTGATCTGTTAATTCGTGGTTGATTTAATGCAGTAACCGTTACTTTCAGGAGGTAAATACGAAATGGATGAAAATAAAGTTATAAACCTGCAGGAAATAAAAGCCAAAGCAGCAGGCGTAGACCCGGAGGTTGCTGAGGTGATTCGTCAGTTAAACGAGCGCTTTGGTATCAACATTGATATTTGTGACGAGCGCCTGGAGCGCTTCAAGCATATTTATCCGGCCTTAAATGAGGCTGCTCAGCAGACCCACGGGTACGATTTACAGTCGGATGACCCAAGTATTACGGCGGCCTTCAATCGCGGTGTGGAGGTCGGAAAAGCGCAGATGATGACCGACGTGATCGTTTGTTTGCTGGAGCAGGACGGATTGATAGAGCGGGCGTGACACCCCGCAGTGGTGCCACGTTCGGTAATGTGGGGTTAGCGGATTGTTTTTATGCCGTAGCTTTCAAAAACGGCCTGAATCTCGTCCATCTTCTCTTTGGGTGGTGGCTCCATACCTTCGAGCGGGTATTCAATCCCTAAAGCCTTCCACTTGTGTGTTCCCAGGTTGTGGTATGGCAATAGCTCCAGGTTCTCGATGTTTTCCATCGGTGCTAAAAATTGAGCCAGTGCGTGGATATCTCCGATTTCGTCTGAATAACCCGGTACGACAACATATCTGACTCGGGTTTTCTTCCCGATATCTGCCAGATGGCGAACAAAGCGCAAGGTTCTGTTGTTGGAAACGCCAACCAGTAAATGGTGCTTGTGATCATCGATATGCTTGATATCGACCATAATCAGATCACTTTGCTCGATCATTAGGTTTGTTTCATCGTTATAAACACCAACGTAGCCGTTGGTATCCAGGCAGGTGTGGATGTTGTGTTCATGCAGCTTTTGGAACAGCAGACCTACGAAGCCGGCCTGCAGAACGGGTTCGCCTCCGGTGACGGTGACGCCGCCGCCGCTGGCATCCATAAATTTAGCGTAGGGTAGAATTTGCTCTACAAGATCAGCGACCGTATAGAGGTCTCCGCCGTCCAAGTCCCAGGTGTCTCTGTTGTGACAGTATTTGCACCTGAACAGGCAGCCCTGTAAAAAAACTACAAAGCGTGTGCCGGGCCCATCAACCGTACCGAAGCTTTCTACCGAGTGAACCCGGCCAAGCAGCTCGTCTGCATGGTACTTAGGGATATTTAAAACGGGGATGTCTTTACTCATCGGGGATCCTACAAACTCAATGGCCTTACTGTAACAAAATTACGCAGGACTGTATTGTGCAAATCAACCGGCAGGCGCCAGCCCTAACGGAATTCAGTTAGCATCCGGTTGACCTGCCGGTTGGTTTATTTTGCACTCAGAATCAAAAAAGGGCGCCGAAGCGCCCTTATTGTTTAAGCCTGTTTCGAAGCTTAGATTTGGCCGTGGAAAGTACGGCTGATAACGTCCATTTGCTGTTCACGAGTCAGCTTAACGAAGTTCACAGCGTAGCCAGATACACGGATAGTCAGCTGAGGATAGTTCTCAGGGTGTTCCATTGCATCTTTCAGCATGTCACGGTTAAGAACGTTAACGTTGATGTGGTGACCGGCAGAACCGAAGTAGCCATCCAGCATACCTGTTAAGTTGCTTGCTTTACCTTCTTCTTTACCCAGAGACTCTGGTACCAGAGACATGGTGTAAGAAATACCGTCTTCAGCGTCATCGTACGGAAGTTTCGCAACCGACAACAGTGAAGCCAGAGCGCCTTTCTCATCACGACCGTGCATTGGGTTTGCACCCGGTGCAAACGGCTCGCCAGCTTTACGACCGTCTGGAGTGTTACCCGTCTTCTTACCGTATACAACGTTAGAAGTAATGGTCAGGATAGACTGAGTTGGCGTTGCATCGCGGTAAGTCGGAGTTTGACGTACCAGATCCATAAAGCGGGTAACGATCTGCTGAGCCATGCTATCAACACGGTCATCGTTGTTACCGAATTTCGGATAGTCACCGGAAACTTCGAAGTCAGTTACATAGCCGTCTTCGTTGCGGATTGCTTTAACTTTGCCGTACTTGATAGCAGAGAAAGAGTCAGCAACAACAGACAGACCTGCAATACCACAAGCCATGGTGCGGTAAACGTCACGGTCGTGCAGAGCCATCTGAGACGCTTCGTAAGAGTACTTGTCGTGCATGTAGTGAATAACGTTCAGAGTGTTCACATATACGCCGGCAACCCACTGCATGTACTCGTCGAACCGAGCCCATACTTTGTCGAAGTCCAGGTATTCGTCAGCCAGAACGTCTTGCTTAGGACCAACCTGCAGGCCGATCTTCTCGTCCATGCCGCCGTTGATTCCGTACAGCATGGTTTTAGCCAGGTTACAACGAGCGCCGAAGAACTGCATTTGCTTACCGATACGCATTGCAGATACACAGCAAGCGATACCGTAGTCGTCACCGAACTTACCGATCATCAGATCATCGTTTTCGTACTGGATAGAACTGGTGTCGATAGATACTTTAGAACAGAAGTCTTTGAAGCCTTTTGGCATTTTCTCAGACCACAGTACAGTCAGGTTTGGCTCAGGAGCCGCATCCAGAGTGTACAGAGTATTCAGCATACGGAAGCTGCTCTTAGTTACCAGAGTACGGCCGTCTTCGCCCATACCACCGATAGACTCAGTTACCCAGGTTGGGTCACCAGAGAACAGTTGATCGTAATCTGGTGTACGCAGGAAGCGAACCATACGCAGTTTGATTACCAGGTCATCAATCATTTCCTGAGCGTCAACTTCAGTCAACTTGCCAGCTGCGATGTCACGCTCAATGTAAACGTCTAAGAAAGTAGAAACACGGCCGAAGCTCATTGCTGCGCCGTTCTGGCTCTTAACAGCGGCCAGGTATGCGAAGTAAGTCCACTGAGTTGCTTCTTTAGCATCTGCTGCAGGCTTGGAGATATCGAAGCCGTAGCTTGCTGCCATTTCAGTCATTTCAGTCAGAGCTACAATCTGCTCAGAAAGCTCTTCGCGCAGACGAATAGTTGCTTCGCTGCTTAGTTCGCTGTTCAGGGAAGCCTTCTGTGCTTTTTTGTCCTGGATCAGGAAGTCAGTACCGTACAGGGCAACACGACGGTAGTCACCGATGATGCGGCCACGACCATAGGCATCTGGCAGGCCAGTTACGATACCTGCTTTACGGCACTTGAGCATTTCTGGAGTGTAAGCATCGAATACGCCAGCGTTGTGGGTTTTACGGTACTTAGTAAAAATTTCTTTAACCAGTGGGTTCAGTTTACGGTCGTAGGCTTCACAAGAAGCTTCAACCATACGGATACCACCGTTAGGGATCATGCCGCGCTTCAATGGGGCATCAGTTTGCAGACCGACGATAACTTCTTTGTTTTTGTCGTCAGTGATGTAGCCAGGGCCATGAGACGTGATTGTAGAAGGAACTTCAGTGTCGAAGTCTACAGGTGCCTGAGTTTTTTGCTCAATGCTCACCAGCTTCATGACGTCGGCCCACATTTCTTTAGTGCGGTCGGTAGCGCCTGCTAAGAAGCTGTCGTCGCCTTCATAAGGGGTGTAGTTTTTCTGGATGAAGTCACGTACATCGACTGACTCTTTCCAGGCACCGTCTTTGAAGCCTTCCCACGCTTGAGTGTTATCTGTCATAGGGTGTTTCTCCGCTAAGTTACTATATGTTTAAAAGTTTAATGTTTAAAAGTGAAACCAATATAGTTGAGCGGCTGAGATTAAGGTAGGAAAAAAGGGTCGGGAGCAGCGAGCTTGTAAAGACTGGAGATTCATTACAAGTCAATATGGCCAACACAACCTGAGATATCGCTTCCCCCGAAAACCGGTGGCTAATAGATTACCCATACCGGAGAGAGTGATATCAGACTACCTCAATTTGCTTTTAGCACTTTGATTTGCATCAAGAATAATAAGCTAATCAACATATAACAAAAGATAATAAACAAACTGCTGATTGCCAGTGCTAAGTGAGTTCAACACGCTCTGCAAATTCTTCGAGAACTATTATCTGTCTGAGCTTCGCTGCCTAGTTGACATAGGTCATATTTTTAAACCTCAGGGATTCATTCCCGACTTTTTTTGGGCCTTTTTTGCTATAGAAAACACCGCTTTGGCGAACTTGTTGGCATAGCGAAATTTCGCTGGAATCGCGGCAGGGTGTGGTTAGTTTTCAGGCAAAAAAAAGGGCCTGATCAGGCCCTTGTATATCCAGTCAACCGGCGGTTTAGGCCAGAATTCGGGTCAGATTATAGATGTCTTCTTTGAACGGTCTTGGCATGTTCTCGATCGCATCGATAATGTCATGGTGAACCAGTTTGTTGCTTTGTACGCCAACACAGCGGCCGCCTTCGCCCTGCAGCAGCAGTTCAACGGCAAAAGCCCCCATCTGGCTGGCCAGTATGCGATCGAAAGCAACCGGAGCACCGCCGCGCTGGGTATGGCCCAGAATAGTCGCACGGGTTTCCAGACCGGTTTCGGCCTCAATCTTCTTGGCCAGTTTATTAACTTTAGTCGTGTGCTCGGTAATCGCGATGATTGCGTGCTTTTTGCCGGACTTAACATCGGCAGAGATGGATTGGATCAGGTCGTCCTGGTTGAATTCTTTCTCCGGAATAACCGTGAACTCAGCGCCACCACCAATTGATGCCATCATGGTCAGGTCACCACAGTAGCGGCCCATGATTTCCACTATGGAAATACGGTTGTGGGAAGAGCAGGTGTCACGCAGGCGGTCGATCGCATCCAGCACGGTGTTCAATGCGGTGTGGAAGCCAATCGTGTAGTCGGTGCCGGCAATGTCGTTATCGATAGTGCCCGGCAGGCCAATGCAGGGGTATCCCATTTCGGTCAGTTTTTTAGCGCCCATATAAGAACCGTCACCGCCGATGACGACCAGAGCTTCAATTTCATGCTCTTTAAGGTTTTCAATGGCCTTAGCGCGTATGGATTCTTCTTTGAACTCGGGGAATCGAGCAGAGCCCAGGAAGGTGCCGCCACGGTTGATCATGTCTGAAACATCATGACGCTTCAGTTGCTTGATTTTGTTGTTATATAAACCGAGATAGCCGTCGTAAACGCCAAATACTTCAATATTTTTGGATAGCGCGGCACGAACAACGGCGCGTACTGCTGCGTTCATACCAGGGGCATCGCCGCCGCTGGTCAGCACTCCAATTTTTTGAACCATAGTTAAACTGCCTCATTTAAGTTATTAGTCATAGTTAAGCTGTCGGTCAGTAGTCACCTTATTTGTAAGAATATTACGGTGTACTCCTGATATTTTTCGTAATTGGGGACAATTTTAGTGCGATACAGGGTGTTTTAATAGTTTGTGAAGTCAAAAGTATGAAAGTTAATAACATAATCGGGTTTGCATTTATCACAAATAGCGCATAGCTGCATCTCTGATATGTGAATTCCGTCTATAAAATCCACGGTAAATTCATAGTTTGTGTGATCTCTATCGGGATTTGGGTAACTCCAAATTCTGGCTGATAGGCCTCAATCGTAAGCTGTTCGAGGTTTTAACAGCGAAAGAGGTAACGAGCTAATGACAAACCAAGTAGTAACTCAATCCACTCTTTATTCATACGACTCAGAGCAGAGTCGCTTCCAGTATGAATTGATCAACCAGCAAAACTATAGTCAAGAAATGCCCGGTATATGGCAGTTTGTTGCTGCAAATTTGGCCGCCCAAGGGGATGTCGAAATTGCAGATGCGCTCACTGCGGCAAAATCGGAGCACTTTGACCCTCACCCGGAAACCAGGGTGATCAAAATTTTCGGCCAGGACAGGCGAATGGTCGGGACTTTTTCCGTGACGATGGACTCGGACAGAGGAATGCCGGTAACGCATTACTTTGCTGATGAACTGGCCTTTCTCAGGAAAAAGTACCGCATGGTGAACGGTTGGCGGTTCTCAATGCTGCCAATCCCCGATGCTGCTCTGTTGCGGAACCGGACCTTTGCCATCTTCAAATCATTGGCCATGCAAGATCAGGCCGATGCCATTGTTCTCTACTTCAACGAGCGGCTTAACCGCTACTACTCACGTTTTTTCAACGGGCGAGTGATCGCCACCAAAACCATCAGTTTCGATGGCATCAATGAACTGCCGGTCAGCCTGTTTGTAGGTGAAGTGAAAGACAACCAACCAGAAATGAAATACCTATTAGAAGGAACAAACGCATGAAAACTCTATGGTCATTCGAAAAAGCATTTAATCGTAACTTTGGCTTACTCAATGCTAATGAGCAGGCGACACTGTCCACTTCGTTAGTTGTTATACCCGGGTGTGGCGGTATCGGCAGTACGGTTGCGGAAACGCTGGCCCGCCTTGGGATTGGTCGGTTCCGCTTATGTGATCTGGACACCTATGATGTCGCAAACTTTAATCGACAGCTGGGGGCAACACTGGAAAGCGTTGGTAAGAATAAAGCGGAGGCAACAAAGGAGCGTATTCTTTCTATTAACCCTAATGCACAGGTTGAGATTTTCCCGGAACTGATCAGCCCTGAAAATGCCGCAGATTTTGTCAGTGGCAGTCAGGCCGTTTTGGATGGCATTGACTTCTTTGCAATTTCAGCCAGACGATCGCTGTTTAAAGCTGCTCGGGAAGCTGGAATTCCGGCGATGACTGCTGCACCGCTTGGCTTTTCGGCAACCCTGCAGATCTATTTGCCGGACCGTGGCTTGAATTTTGATCAATTCTTCAACTTTAAGCCCGAAGATTCTTATGCCGATCAGATTACCAAGTTCCTGGTTGGGCTTGCCCCGGTTGGCTTGCACAGAGACTATATGGATATGAGTGTATTCGATCCGATTGAGCAGACAGGGCCTAGTTCAATTATTGGCACCCAGTTGGCTGCGTCGCTGATTGCAGGAGAACTTGTCAGGCTGCTGCTGAACCGGGGGGCTTCGTTACCTGCGCCCTGGTATCGTCAGTTTGATGCCTATAAACAGCAATGGGTGCGAAAGCAGTTAATAATGGGTAATGCACACCCTAAACAGCTGTTGAAAATCCATTTGGCTAAACGTTCCTTTAAAAAGACAGGGGTATGGGAGGCATTTAGCCACAATGCGATGGCTTAAATGAGGCTCTAAAGCCTCATTTCAACCTGCTGCGCAGCCATAGCTTCTTTAGCTTGCTGAATAGTGTATTCGCCGAAATGGAAAATACTGGCTGCCAGCACAGCATCTGCATGACCTTTTAATACACCTTCTGCAAGGTGGTCCAGTGTACCCACGCCGCCACTTGCAATGACAGGAATAGAGATGGAGTCGGCGATAGCCCGGGTTAGATCGATATCGAACCCGGTCTTTACGCCGTCTCTGTCCATACTGGTCAGCAGAATCTCACCGGCCCCGTATTGCTCCATCTTCACTGCCCACTCAACAGCATTGATGCCGGTAGGCTTGCGGCCGCCATGGGTAAATATCTCCCAATGGTCGTCCACTCTTTTCGCATCGATAGCGACGACGATGCACTGGGCGCCGAAGCGTTCAGAGGCCTCACGGACAAATTCCGGATTGAAAATGGCTGCCGAGTTGATGGACACCTTATCCGCCCCGGCATTTAACATGGCACGGATATCTTCTACGGTTCGGATGCCCCCGCCCACTGTAAGCGGAATGAACACCTGGCCGGCAATAGCCTGCACCGTTTCAATCATGGTACCGCGACCTTCATGGGTGGCGGTGATGTCGAGCATGGTGATCTCGTCTGCACCCTGTTCGTTGTAGCGTTTAGCAACTTCGACAGGATCGCCGGCATCCCGGATATTGACAAAATTAACGCCTTTGACGACGCGGCCCTGATCAACATCAAGGCAGGGAATAATTCGCTTTGCGAGTGGCATTAAAGATGCTCCTTATTGCCGTACGGGGAGGGCTGGGTCAGAGTTTGCCATCCCACTGAGTGAAGTTTTTTAACAGCTGCAGGCCAGCGGTGTGGCTCTTTTCCGGGTGAAACTGGGTTGCAAAAAGGTTATCCCGGTAAATCATCGCGGCAAATTCCGGCCCGTACTGGCACTTTCCGGCGGTGTAGTCGGCATGCGCCTCGGCATAGAAGCTGTGCACGAAGTAGAAGCGGCTGTCGGAGGCTATGTTGTGCCAGAGCGGGTGCTCTACAGTTTGCTGAACATTGTTCCAGCCCATGTGCGGTACTTTCATTGGCAGGTCATTAGCGTCGTAGAGGTTCTTGGGAAACTGATGAACGTGGCCATCGAAGTAAGAAAGGCATTCCACGCCGCCATTTTCATCGCTGAACTTCATCAGCGCCTGCATGCCTACACAGATACCCAGCATCGGTCTGCCGGACGCGATAACGTCACTGACGACCTGATCCACGCCCTGTTTACGGATTTCTGCCATGCAGTCGCGAATAGCGCCCACACCGGGCAGCAACACATGGTCAGCCTGTGAAATCCGTTCTTTATCGGAGGTGACCTCCACCTGAAAATCTGGTGCAACATGCTCAATAGCCTTGGAGACCGAGTGCAGATTGCCCATGCCATAGTCGATAATAGCGAGTAGGTGTTTTTTCAACTTAAACTCCAGTTAAATGCCCGAAGGGTGACCTGTTTGAACTACAGGCAGCCCTTGGTCGAAGGAATAACGCCTTGCTGGCGCTCATCAACGGTCAGTGCCATGCGTAACGCGCGGCCAAAGGCCTTAAATATCGTTTCAGCCTGATGGTGAGAGTTGTGGCCCTTCAGGTTATCGATGTGCAGTGTTACCAGCGCATGGTTAACAAAGCCCTGGAAGAACTCATAAAACAGCTCGGTATCCAGCCTGCCGATGCTTGCGCGGGTGAACTTACAGTTGAAGTCGAGCCCCGGACGCCCGGAGAAGTCGATAACCACGCGGGAAAGCGCTTCATCCAGCGGTACGTAGCTGTGGCCATAGCGGACAATGCCTTTTTTATCACCGACGGCCTTATTGAAGGCCTGACCCAGAGTAATGCCGACATCTTCTGCGCTGTGGTGGTCATCAATGTGATTGTCGCCCTGACACTGAATGTTCAGGTCTATCAGGCCGTGCCGGGCAATTTGATCAAGCATGTGATCGAGGAAGGGCATTGAGGAATTGAGCTCGGCCTTGCCGGTGCCGTCTAAATTGACTGAAACGGAGATCTTGGTCTCGTTGGTGTTGCGTGTGATTGTCGCGGTGCGACTCATGGTATTCTCACTCTGGGAAAAGGGTTTTAAACAGACCTCAATGATAACGAAATCATCTTGCTGCGCTCAATTATATAAGTATGCTGAGCGCCAAAACCAGCTTGGAATACAAAAGTGCCGGTCATCTTATGTCAGCAGAGTTCTAGCTCAGACTCATTAAACAATTCATTACAGGAAATCGTAAGGGATTTACCTAAAAAAAACCCTGCCACGAAGGCAGTACAGCGTTGGCCGAACAGTGAAAAACCTGTTGAGCTATGGACTGCCGTCTTTAATGAGCGCATTGTCGGTTTTGCGTTTGTCTCCGGGTGCCGCCTGAAGGCCGTCGCCGTGCACCCGATTACAAGAAATCGCGGTGTTGGTCGGCGTATCTTGTCGTTACTGATAGAGAATCGACCGGATCTGAAGCTGACAAAAGGCGAAGACAACCCATGGATAGTTGATTGTTATCATAAACTGTTGAGTAAAAAGGGGTGATCGCAGGTTTTTTTGTCTAGACTGGCCCTACGGATCGAAAGGAGTATGAGCAGTATATGACCCTCGTTTTTGACAGCGGAATGGAACAAGAAATACAAACACGCATTCGCCTGTACGATTATTCCACGGGACAGCAGAGTTTTTTTGAGTGGCAGGCCGGTATGCTCGGCAGTGTCAGCGGTAAGCGCGTACTGGAAATCGGCTGTGGCGACGGTGAGTTCTGGCAATATCTGCTGCCGCGCTGGCAGAACTGTGATATCACGCTGACGGATGTAAACAAAAGTATGCTCGGTGTTGCACAAAGCAAGATCGGCAGCTACGTGCCCAATGGTAATCGGGTGCAGTTCAAACAGCTCGACTTCAATGATCTGACGCCGCTCATCGGTGAGCACTACGATATTATCATTGCCAACCACAACCTGTTCTATGCAGAGAATATCTATCGCCTGTTGGGCGTGATCTTTGGTCTGCTGAACTCCCGAGGCGTTCTGATCTGTTCAACCGTAGGGGCCGACCACCTGTGTGAGTTGATTGCAATGCTCAGAAAAAGAAACCCTGATTTACCCTGGTTTTCTGAAAAGTGGGCCAATCGCTTTGGGCTTGAAAACGCATTTGAAACGCTCTCGAGTATTTTCGGCAGAGTGGATCAGTTCGAATACGATAACTTTCTGCACTTGCCGGGCCCAGAGCCAGTTAAGGCTTACCTGATGAAAACCATGAAGGGCCAGCTGGCCGGTTGGATTGAGCAGAACTGGTCTGAAATTAGCTCTGAAATTCAGCAGGTAGTTGATGAAAAGGGGCATTTTCGACTGACTCCCCATTCAGGCTTTTGCGCAGCGCGTAAGCCCTGATCCCCGTATTGTTTCAAGAACAATAAAATTCAATCGGCGCTCACTTTTGGTGCGCGTCGTCTTGATCGCGCCCCTTAATGGCGTTATTTTTGTTTCTCCAGCACTTTCATTGTGCGGTTCTGAGTAATTCTGAGCACCAAAAAATATTTGGTGCACCAAAATCTTTTCGCGGCTTCGCGCTTTCGTTTTCTCGGGTTCAGAGATGATTTGTATCACTTTCTGTTCGCAGGTTGGATGTTTGTGAAAAAAGGACTTGTAAATCAATGGGCTGGCCTATTTCTTGCGTTTGTTAATCTATGGCTAAGTAGGGTACAGAAAGTGGTTGATCAGGATTCAGCATTTCGGCGCATAGTTGAGCACCAATTTACAGCGGTTGCTGTGCTTGATAGTGCCTATCAGGTTGAGCACATCAATTCATCTGCTGAATTGCTGTTGTTTCGCTCTGCCAAGCAGTTGCTCGGGCAGGGTTTCGACAGTTTGTTTGAAAACCCGGAAGACATCAGAGAAGTGCTGGCTGCTATGGTTAAGCAGGGCTCCTCTGTCTCTGTACGCGCTGCGATATGGAAGTTGGTCCATATGGAAGAACAGCTGACGCTCGATTTTATCGTCAGCCCATTTCTCGAAGGCGACGATCTGCGCATTATCATTGAAATGGTTCCGGCGGACCGGGCGGTGCGCATCAGCCGCGATGAAGGTCGCATTGATCAGACCGAAACCAGCCGCCACCTGGTGCGTGGCTTAGCTCATGAAATTAAGAACCCATTGGGTGGTATTCGCGGTGCAGCACAGTTGCTGGCCAGTGAACTGCCGAATGAGGATTTACAGGAATACACCAAGGTTATCATTGAAGAGGCCGACCGGTTGCGTACCTTGGTCGATCGCCTGCTGGGCAGTCATCAGCTGCCTGAATTTGCGCGCCTGAATATCCACCAGGTAATTGAGCGGGTGGTGTCGCTGCTCAAGGCCGAGGTGGGCGAACGCATTGAGTTGGTGCGCGATTACGACCCAAGTATTCCGGAATTTATCGGGGATGAAGCTCAACTGATTCAGGTGTTCCTCAATATCGGACGTAACGCCTTACAGGCGTTGACTGAGAGTGAGCGGGAAAACCCCTGCATCACCTTTAAAACGCGCACAGTGCGCCAGTTTACTATCCGGCAGAAACGCCACCGTATTGTTCTGAGGGTCGATGTCATCGATAACGGCCCAGGTATTAAGCGGGATCTGCTGGAGAAGATTTTCTATCCAATGATATCTGGACGAGCGTCAGGAACGGGATTGGGGTTGTCGCTGGTTCAGCAAATAACGGAATTACATCAGGGTACGGTTGTGTGCGAGAGCGTCCCGGGACGCACGCAATTTAGTGTCTATTTCCCACTGGAGGCAATGAATGAACAAGACAAGTAATATCTGGGTGGTGGATGATGACCGGTCAATCCGCTGGGTTTTGGAACGCGCTCTGACAAAACACGGATATAACTGCACTGTCTTTGAGAGCGGCGAAAGTCTGCTCCGAAAAATTCAGCACCATGCGCCCGATGTGATCATCAGTGATGTTCGAATGGATGGTATGGACGGCCTGCAGCTTCTGAAACGGGTTCAGACCGAACAACCGGATATCCCGGTCATTATCATGACCGCTCATTCCGATCTGGACAGCGCCGTGGCTTCATTCCAGGGCGGGGCATTTGAATACCTGCCAAAACCCTTTGATGTCGATGAAGCGCTGTCCCTGGTGGAGCGTGCTATTGAGCATCGTGCCAAGCATCAGCCGGCTGAGGAAGTGCACAAGAGCTCCACTCAAACGGAGATTATCGGTGAAGCGCCTGCGATGCAGGAGGTCTTCCGGGCCATTGGTCGGTTGTCGCAAAGTAACATTACTGTGCTTATCAATGGTGAGTCGGGTACTGGTAAAGAGTTGGTTGCCCAGGCATTGCATCGCCACAGCCCTCGCAAAGACGAGCCCTTTATTGCTCTGAATATGGCCGCGATTCCGCGTGATCTGATGGAATCCGAGCTGTTCGGCCATGAAAAGGGTGCCTTTACCGGTGCGCAGAATCAGCGCCGGGGCCGCTTTGAGCAGGCCGATGGCGGTACGCTGTTCCTCGATGAAATTGGCGACATGCCATCAGAGACGCAAACCCGTCTGCTGCGTGTACTGGCGGACAGCGAGTTTTATCGCGTGGGTGGCCATACGCCTATTAAGGTCGATGTGCGCATTATTGCAGCTACTCACCAGAACCTGGAAAAACTGGTGGAAGAAGGCCGCTTCCGTGAGGATTTGTTCCACCGCCTGAACGTTATTCGTATCCATATTCCTAAATTGTCTGACCGACGCGAAGATATTCCGCGCCTGCTGGAGTTTTTCCTGCATAAAGCAGCGAAAGAGCTGGATGTGGAGCCTAAAACGTTGCGTCAGGATACCGAAGCCTATCTTTCCCGCCTGCCGTGGCCGGGCAACGTACGTCAGCTGGAAAACATCTGTCGCTGGATAACGGTGATGGCCTCTGGCCGTGAAGTGCTGGTCAGCGATCTGCCGCCGGAACTGGTCGAAGAGAGCAGTCAGGGTGGTGGTCATGAAAACTGGGAGCAATCGCTGCGTAACTGGACCGATCGCGAGCTTGCGCGTGGTGAATCACGGATTCTGGATATCGCTGTACCGGCCTTTGAACGCGTTATGATTGAAACGGCACTGAAGCACACCGCCGGCCGCCGCCGCGATGCTGCTGAATTGCTGGGCTGGGGGCGCAATACGCTGACCCGGAAAATCAAAGAGCTGGGTCTTGACGACGGCCTGGAAGACGTCGATTAAATTTAGCGGAGCGAACGCTCCGATTCCCATATAATTCTGCAAGAGTCCATTGTTGGCAATTCACTGGTGAATTGCCTTAACACTTCATACAATGGCGTGCTTTTCAGTACACAATTAACCTGTCTTTTAGGGAGCCCCTATGTCAGATATTAAAAAGGTCGTTTTAGCCTATTCCGGCGGCCTGGATACTTCGGTTATCGCTAAATGGATCTCTGAAACCTATCAGTGCGAAGTTGTTACCTTTACCGCCGACCTTGGTCAGGGTGAAGAGGTAGAACCGGCGCGCGCAAAAGCTGAGGCTTTAGGTATTAAAGAGATTTACATTGAAGACCTGCGTGAAGAGTTCGTGCGTGACTTCGTTTACCCAATGTTCCGTGCGAATACCATTTACGAAGGTGAATATCTGCTGGGAACCTCTATTGCCCGCCCGCTGATCGCCAAGCGTCTGGTTGAGATTGCCAATGAAACCGGTGCCGATGCTATTGCCCACGGTGCGACCGGTAAGGGTAACGATCAGGTTCGTTTTGAGCTGGGTGCCTATGCACTTAAGCCGGGTGTAAAGGTTGTCGCGCCGTGGCGTGAGTGGGATCTGAGCTCCCGTGAATCACTGATGGAATACTGTGAAGAGCACAAGATTCCGGTAGATTTCTCCAGCTCTAAGAAGAAATCACCATACTCTATGGATGCCAACCTGCTGCACATTTCTTATGAAAGCGGCATTCTGGAAGATCCATGGAAAGAAGCTGAAGAAGACATGTGGCGTTGGTCGGTCAGCCCTGAAGCGGCACCGGATGAGCCAACCTACGTAGAGCTGACCTATGAAAAGGGTGACATCGTCGCTGTAAACGGCGAAGCGATGACTCCGGCGACTGTATTAACCTACCTGAACAAGGTGGGTGGCGAAAACGGTATCGGTCGCATCGATATTGTGGAAAACCGCTATGTTGGTATGAAGGCCCGTGGCTGTTATGAAACACCGGGGGGCACCATTATGCTGCGCGCTCACCGTGCCATCGAGTCCATTACTCTGGATCGCGAAGTAGCTCACCTGAAAGACAGCCTGATGCCTAAGTATGCCGAGCTGATCTACAACGGCTACTGGTGGAGCCCGGAGCGCAAGATGATGCAGAAGATGATCGACGACTCTCAAGAGTTTGTTTCCGGTACTGTTCGTCTGAAGTTGTACAAAGGCAATGTCATTGTTGTTGGCCGTAAGTCAGATGAAAGCCTGTTCGACGAGAAAATCGCCACAATGGAAGAAGATGCCGGCGCATACGATCAGAAAGATGCTGAAGGCTTCATCAAGCTGAATGCATTGCGACTGAAAATCGCTGCATCAAAAGGCCGCAGTTCTCTGTAAGGCTGTCTATACTTCCTTATGCAGCCTGAATTAATGGTTGCATAAGGAACGTCCATGCGTCACTTCATTCGTCACCCAACGGATATCCCAATCAACTGTATTATGCGTGATCACTACTACTGTGTGCGCAATGCCCTGCTCGATGTCAGTGCCGGTGGCCTGAGCTTTGTGACCGATAATTACATTCCTCCCGGTGAATCCATTCATGTGAATATTTACGTTCAGGATCCTAATTTCGAGGCCGACTGTGATGTTAAGTGGTGTCGGCGCGTTGATAGCTGCTATCACGTGGGTGTTAAGTTTAAAGATTCTGCTGAAGCCTTCAGTTTCCGGATGGTGGAGCAGGTTTGTCATATCGAGCACTATAAGCGTAAGGTAGAATCCGAAGAGGGCAGGGAGCTGAGCAGTGAGCAGGCCGCCGAGGAATGGATTGCCAGGTACGCGCCAAAGTTTCCCCGTTGATCGCCTCAAAAATAACTAGCTGACGCACGGGGTAACTGTGGATACGCTCTTTTTTATCGTCTCGAAAATAGCCTGGTTCTTCCTGATGCCAGGAACCTGGCTGGTATTACTGCCGGTACTGGCATTTATTCTTAAACACACCGGAAAGAAAAAAAGCTCCGCCGTTTTATGGTCTGTAGAGATCCTGCTGGTGCTGGGCATTGGCTTCTATCCGGTGGGCGAATGGCTGGTCATTCCGCTTGAAAAGCACTATTCCGAACTACCCGATGCGGGCCGCACACCGGACGGCATTATTGTGCTTGGCGGTGCCTGGCAAAAACAGCCCTCAGAGTATTGGGGTCAACTGGAAATGAACGGCGCCGCAGAACGCGATATTTATATGGCGATGCTGGCTCGGGAGTATCCGCAGGCAAGGCTGGTCTTTACCGGTGGAAACAACCGGGTTTCCGGTGAAGGGCTGGCTGAGGCGGACATTGCCCAGGAGTTTTATCAGCGTTTGGGTGTACAACCCGGCAGGATGGTCTTTGAAAGCAAAAGCCGGAACACCTATGAGAATGGGCTGTTTTCTCAGCGCCTGGTGCAACCGCAGGCGAGCGAAGAGTGGTGGCTGATTACCAGTGCCTATCATATGCCCCGCGCCCGCGGTGTGTTCTGTAAGTTAGGCTGGAATGTTGTTCCCTACCCGGTGGATCACTTTTATTGGGGCGGCCGTTTAACGCCGCATTGGGCGTTTGCGTATCACCTGAGTGATCTGGAGCATGCTTTACACGAGTGGGTTGGATTGCTGGTTTACAGAGTGACCGGTAAAACGATGTCGCTGTTTCCCGAGAGTGACTGCAGCTGATACAAAAACGCCGGCAACTAGCCGGCGTTTTTAGTTACAGAGCAAGGTTCATGGTTACAGCAGGGCAGGGATGCCCGGCAGCATACCCACAGCAGCCATTGCGACGCCGGAGATGATGAATGCACTCAGCGGAATGATGATGCGGTCTGCGAAAGACAGCGTCTTAGCGCGTTCTTTGTCACCGATCAGGCCGTTGTTATCCAGCAGCATGGTGATAGCCCAGCCGAACACCGGGTTAACAACTGCAGATGAGAAGATGGTGATACCGGCAGATTGAGAATCTTTGGTGTCTTTAACCATTTGCATACCGGCTTCCAGCAGTGGCAGGAATACACCCACCAGCAGTGCGATACTCATTACCGGACGCCATACGGTGATATCCATCGGATAGCCGGCAATCGCAATAATGATACACAGGGTACCCAGCAGAATACCGCCAGCCGGGATTGGGCGCTTAGCAATGGCCGCAGGGATCATGTAAGTACCCCAAGAGGACGTTACGTTACCGCCGCCGAACGTAGTACCAACGATCTGACGAATTGCACAGCCGGTCATGGTGTCATCAACATCCATCAGGGTGTTCTTGGCCTGGCGTGGGTAGTTCAGTTCCTGGAAGATGCGGTGGCCAAGGAAGTCTGGAGACCACATGGCGACAGCCAGCAACGCGAACGGCAGAGAAGCAATAAAGTGCTGCATGTTTGGCAGGCCCAGTTTCCAGCCGGTTTCGGTGGACAGCCACCAGTAAGCAGGGTTCAGGTTAGGCAGGCCGGGTGCTGTTTTAAATTCAAAGGGGGCACCCAATACCAGTGCAACGACTACCGCGAGTACGGAGCAGGCAGGAATTGCCAGCCAGCGCTTACCAACACGGGCAAGGTAGGAATACAGGATAATATTAACCAGCAATACGATGAAGCCAACGTGCGCAACGCCAACATCGGCAGACCAGCTGATCAGCGAGTTGATCTGAGAGATCGAACCGGACAGGCCAAGGTATACCAGCAGACCACCGGCAACACCGTCGCCCGTCAGGGTAACCAGGCGGGAGCCGCCTTTCGTGATACTAAGGATCAAACCAAAGATACCCAGCAGAATAGCCAGTGCCAGAGGGTGTGCACCGGAAGCCGCGATCATGCCGATCAGCGGGATCATTGGGCCATGGTTGCCGGCCAGGTTTGCACGCGGGTTCAGGAAACCGGAGGTAATGATGCAGAAGAAGAAGGCCGAAACCAGCATTTCAACGCGAACGTTTTCGATGATGAAGTTCGCATCTAAGCCGAAGCCATTTGCCCAGGAGGTCATTACCGCGGAGTACATAACGGTAATGCCGATGGTACCTGCGATTGCCGGTACTAAGTCTTCCAGTTCAAAGCGGAAGTCACGGCCAGGCAGGTTCAGGCGCCAGCGGCGTGGCTTCATAATAATCAGTTCGTGATCTAAGTAATCACTGCGTGTTTCAAATTCAGAGGCAGGGCGGTGAAGTTCCGCGTAGCTTTTTTCTTCTACGCTTACTTCTGCTTCGTTTGAATTTAGCATCAGTAGAGTTCCAGTTGGGATAAGAAAATTGTGTTGTTTTGGGTAATTACAGCTTTTTGTAAATATAACCAAAAAAATGGCCGACAAATGTAATTTTATTTCATTAGCACCACATTGATTCTGGTCAACGCTTGCCTGCTTTGAGGCGCTACACGATTCGGCAATGTGTCATTTTGCAGACTCGGTTGCCCACAAGTGAGACAGGGCTCTGCACAGACCGATTAAGCCTGTCAGGCGGATTGTACAGTACTATAGAAAGCAGCAATAATTTATTGTATTCGCCCCGGGTCTTTCCGGTTTTGTTATTTAAGAGGTATAAGCAGTTGAAATCTAAAGGCATTTTGCATGAAAGAAACCTACATAAAGGGCGCTACGACCTGGCTCTGTTGTGCAAAAGTCATCCACCTCTGGCCGCTCACCTGACTAAAAACCCGCGTGATGAGTTAACCATCGATTTTGCCAACCCACTCTCGGTACTGGAGCTCAATCGAGCCTTGTTGAAGCATTACTATGGGGTGAGTAACTGGGATATTCCTCCGGGCTACCTTTGCCCGCCCATCCCGGGGCGGTCGGATTACGTTCATTATACGGCAGATCTGCTGTTGCAGAGCGCTAACCGGAAGAACTTTAAAGGGTTGAATATCCGGGCATTGGATGTCGGTACCGGGGCTAACCTTATATACCCCATTGTGGGCAGTCAGATGTATCACTGGCAATTCGTTGCCTCAGAGGTTGACCCGGTCTCAATTGAAAATGCCGCCGAAATTATCGCCGGCAACCGGAATTTGCAGTCATCAGTCTCTATAAGGCGGCAGTCCGACCCGAAACGTATCTTTGATGGCGTTATACAGAAAGAAGATTACTTTCAACTGACGATGTGCAATCCGCCGTTCTTTAAAAGCCAGGCAGAGGCGTCAAGCGCCAGAATGCGCAAGACCCGAAACCTCAGCCGTACCAAGCCCGGTGCGAACACGGCCGTGAAACCCTCCGCTAATTTTGGCGGCAGTGCCAGTGAACTGTTTTGTGACGGCGGTGAATTGGCGTTCATTAAACAGATGATCCGGGAAAGTGCCGGCTATGGCAGCCAGGTTGGCTGGTTTACCTCATTGATTTCCAATGGCGCGAATGTATCGCCACTGGTCAAGATTGTCCGTGCTGCCGGTACTCTGGACCATAAGGTAATCTCCATGACGCAGGGTAATAAAAGCAGCCGCATTCTGGCCTGGACCTTCAAAGAGCCCGCCCGCCTGAAAGAGCTTATTTTACTCTGAGTATGGCTTTCTATTGAACTTCTGTTGCGTTGGTCGCTCAAAGCACCGTTCAACTAAGGAGTTCAATTCATGCGTACTATCTCGCTTGCCTTTGCTGTGTTGTCGTTGTTTTTGGTTTCGTTTGTAAATGCCAGCGACAGGGTGGAATTGGCGATATCCGGCTATGACGTCGTTTCTTACTTTACGGAAAAAAAGCCCGTGCAGGGCGAAAGCCGCTTTCAGACAGAATGGAATGGCAGAGTCTGGCATTTCTCAAGTCAGCACAACCTGGCATTGTTCAAAGAAGAGCCCGAACGCTATGAGCCCAGATTTGACGGGCACTGCGCCAATGGTTTGAGTGACGGACACCTGGTGACCGCGAACCCTAAGATCTACCGAATTATCGATGGTCAGCTGTATTTGTTTTTTTCCTGGTGGGGTAAAGCGCAATGGGCTGTAGACCAGCAGGAGCAAATAGAGTTGGCTGAATATTGGTGGTCTGAATTTAACGAAGGTGCAACTACTCATTAGACTAAGGTCTAATGCATGCAAAAAATTTACAATAATCTGACACTTAAAAAAGATGAAATTTCCCCTGTTTTTGGGGTATTCGCAACATCAGTGTGCGCCCAAAATGCCCCAATACAGGGCGCGCACTGTTATAGGGCAAATTTAATGCGCTGGCTAATTTTAGCCATTTTCGACGTCTTCGATTTTGAAATAACCCGTGATAGTCTGACTTCGCTTTAATCAGAAAGGTTAACTACTAAATGCCTTCGCTTTTTAGCAAAAAATAAATCTAGGAGACTCAAATGATTAAGAAAGTTGTACTTTCGTCCCTAAGTGTTGCTGTAGCTTCAACACTTATGATGGGCACAGCGCACGCAGGCGCGACTCTTGATTCAATCAAAGAGAAAGGTTTTATTCAGTGTGGTGTGAGCCAGGGCTTGCCTGGTTTTTCTAATGCAGACGAGAAAGGTAACTGGACTGGTCTGGATGTAGATTTCTGTCGTACAACCGCCGCTGCCATCTTCGGCGATGCAGACGCAGTTAAATATACTCCTCTGTCTGCTAAAGAGCGATTCACTGCGCTGCAGTCTGGTGAAATCGACATGCTGTCACGTAACACTACCTGGACACAGTCTCGTGATACTTCAATGGGTATCAACTTCGCTGGCGTAACTTATTATGACGGCCAGGGCTTTATGGTTCGTAAAGATCTGGGTGTAACCTCAGCTCTGGAACTGGACGGTGCTTCTCTGTGTACTAACCAGGGTACGACTACTGAGCTGAACATGGCAGACTACTTCTCTCAACACGGCATGACGTTCGAGCCTGTTGTTTTCGAAAAGTCTGACGAAGTTGTTGCTGCTTACGACGCTGGCCGTTGTGACGTTTATTCTACCGATGCATCAGGTCTGGCTGCACAGCGTACTAAACTGGCTGAGCCGGAAGCACACATAGTGCTGCCTGAAATCATCTCTAAAGAGCCATTAGGCCCTGCTGTAGCACACGGCGATGACCAGTTCTTCGACATCGTTAAATGGTCTATCTTCGTGACTGTTGAAGCGGAAGAGATGGGTCTGAATTCTTCTAACATCAAAGCTGCTGCAGCGAACAAAGATGCTGCGCCTGCTGTAAAACGTTTCGTTGGTGCTGAAGGCTCTCTGGGTGAAAACCTGGGTCTGGAAGCAGACTGGGCTGTAAACGTTATTTCTCAGGTAGGTAACTACGGTGAAATCTGGGAGCGCAACGTAGCGCCTCTTGAATTGCCGCGTGGTTTGAACAACCTGTGGAGCAAAGGCGGTATCATGTACGCGCCACCACTGCGTTAATATAACCTGCGCTCAATTCTGGGAGGGCGTTCAGCCCTCCCGTAATTACTCTAAAAGAACCGTAGTAAATCGCTCGCTTCGAGCACATAAATAATATTGGAGACAGATTGGTGACTGATCAAACCAAATCGTCTACTCCGGCAAAACCCCCTTTCTGGCGCGACCCTGACAAACGGGCGCTGGTCTTTCAGGGTGTGTTTCTGTTGCTGGTAGTTGTGGTGCTTTTTACCCTTATTCGAAACACCATGCTTAACCTGGAAGCGCGTGGTATTTCCTCGGGCTTTGGCTTTTTGGAAACGAGTACGGGTTTTAAGATTGCAGAGACGCTCATACCGTACGATGAAAGCTCGTCATTCTTTACCGCCTTCCTGGTGGGTTTGCTGAACACCATTAAGGTGTCTGTAATTGGTGTATTTCTGGCGACAATCCTTGGCTTTATCATGGGGGTTGCCCGTCTTTCAAAAAACTGGCTGGTGGCACGCTTATCGGCTGTTTATGTTGATACATTGCGTAATATTCCGCTGCTTCTGCAACTCTTCTTCTGGTATTTCGCTGTATTGCGTCCGCTGAAGAACCCGAAGCAAGCTGATAATTTCTTTGACATTATCTTCCTTTCCAACCGTGGTCTTTATGGTCCTAAACCCATTTTTGAAGACGGCTCTGGCCTGATTCTGTTTGCATTGATTGCCGCCATTGTTGGCATCATTGTTTTGCGTATCTGGGCTAAGAAGCGAATGGAAAATACCGGTGAGCGTTTCCCTGTGTTTTACACATCGCTGGGGCTGATTATCGGGCTGCCACTGTTGGCGCTGATTGGCACTGGATTCCCGGTGAGCTGGGATATCCCTGAGCTTAAAGGCTTTAACTTCCGGGGCGGAATGGTGATGACGCCTGAGTTCTCGGCTCTGGTGTTTGCGCTTTCAATCTATACCTCTTCGTTTATCGCGGAAATTGTGCGTGCCGGTATTATGTCGGTCGATAAGGGCCAGACTGAAGCTGCCTACTCGCTGGGGCTGAAGCCTTCCTGGACAACCCGTTTGGTGATTATTCCTCAGGCGATGCGCGTCATTATTCCACCTCTAACGTCGCAGTATCTGAACCTGACTAAAAACTCCTCACTGGCAGCTGCGATCGCCTACCCGGATCTGGTTTCAATCTTTGCGGGTACCGCACTGAACCAGACAGGTCAGGCCGTGGAAATTATGGGGATGACGTTGGCTGTGTATCTGTTCCTCAGCCTGACAATTTCATCTCTGATGAACTGGTATAACGCCTCGAAAGCGTTAGTAGAGCGATAGGAGTAAATGAATATGACTACGCAAAAGTATCCAGTAGGTCAGCATCCCAACCTGCCGCCACCAAATAATACGGTCGGCGTGCTGTTCTGGCTGAAAGAAAACATGTTTAACGGAGTGCTCAACTCCATTCTGACGCTGTTTTCTTTCTATGTGATCATTACGTTGTTACCGCCGCTGCTGAAGTGGGCCATTATCTATGCCGACTGGACCGGAGACTCAAAAGACGCCTGTACCAAAGATGGTGCCTGCTGGGTGTTTATCCGGGTCTGGTTCGATCAGTTGCTGTATGGCCGCTATCCAAGCGATTCCATCTGGCGTATTAATCTTTCTTACGTCATTGCCATCGTGGCAGCGATACCGTTGTTCTTCAGCGCAGTGCCTAAAAAGATCAAGCTGGTCCTGGCGGCCTTTTTACTGGTGGTGTACCCGATTATTTGCTTCTACCTGTATTACGGTGGCGGCTTTGGTCTGGAAGTGGTTGAGACACCTCGCTGGGGTGGTCTGTTCCTGACGCTGGTGATCGCCGTTTCCGGTATTGTTTTATCGTTACCGTTGGGTATTTTACTGGCGTTAGGGCGTCGCTCGAATATGCCGGTGATTAAGTCATTCTGTGTGGTATTTATCGAGTTTTGGCGAGGCATTCCGCTGATTACCGTGTTGTTCATGGCATCTGTCATGTTTCCGCTGTTTGTGCCGGAAAGCCTCAGCCCCGATAAGCTGTTACGCGTATTAGTGGGCGTTATCCTGTTCTCTTCTGCCTATATGGCTGAAGTGGTGCGTGGTGGTCTGCAGGCCATCCCGAAAGGGCAGTATGAAGCCGCAGCCGCGCTGGGCTTAAACTACCCTAAGAGCATGATTCTTATTATTCTTCCGCAAGCACTGAAGATGGTAATCCCGGGTATCGTAAATACTTTTATCGGGCTGTTTAAAGATACAACCCTCGTATTAATTATTGGTTTGTTTGACCTGTTGGGTATGGCTCAGCTGGCGGCAACCAACCCTAATTGGCTTGGCTTCACTGTAGAAGGCTACGTTTTTGCTGCTGTTGGATTCTTCGTATTCTGTTTCAGCATGAGTAGTTACTCGCAGCACCTGGAACGCGTCCTGAACACCGGCCACAGAAATTAAGGAAACGAAATGACTGAATCAAATCAACGTGAATTATCGGATGAGATTGTCATTCGAATTAACCAAATGCATAAGTGGTACGGTGAGTTCCATGTGCTTAAAGACATTAACCTTGAAGTAACCAAAGGCGAGCGCATCGTTATCTGTGGTCCTTCCGGTTCTGGTAAATCAACGATGATTCGTTGTATTAACCGCCTGGAAGAGCATCAGCAAGGTCAGATCATTGTTAATGGCACTGAATTGACCAACGATGTTAAGAACATTGAAGAGGTTCGTCGTGAAGTAGGTATGTGCTTCCAGCACTTTAACCTGTTCCCGCATCTGACGATCTTGGAAAACCTGACGCTTGCGCCTATGTGGGTGCGTAAGGTTCCTAAGTCTGAAGCGGAAGCGACGGCTATGCATTACTTAGAGCGCGTTAAGATTCCGGATCAGGCTAACAAATATCCGGGGCAGCTTTCTGGTGGTCAGCAGCAGCGTGTAGCAATTGCACGTTCACTCTGTATGAAGCCGGAAATCATGCTGTTCGATGAACCGACTTCTGCACTGGACCCTGAAATGATTGCCGAAGTACTGGATGTAATGACTACTTTGGCAGAGGAAGGCATGACCATGCTGTGTGTAACGCACGAAATGGGCTTTGCTAAGAAGGTTGCTGACCGCGTTATCTTCATGGATGCCGGTCAGGTAATTGAGCAGAATACGCCGACTGAGTTCTTTGAGAACCCGCAGAACGAGCGTACTCAGCTGTTCCTGAGTCAGATTCTGGGCCACTAAGCGCCAGCCATACCAAAAGCCCGCGAACCGCAAGGTCGCGGGCTTTTTTCGTTCAGCGCACCAGCGCCAGTTCAACTTCTGTTTTTTTATCGCGGCCACACAGCTGTTCAACCAGGGTTAAAGCGAAATCCAGGGCGACGCCCGGACCCCGGCCGGTAATGACATTCTGATCGACCACCACAGCCTCGCCGGTGCTGGGTTCCTCGAGCTTGCACTCATCGAGCGATGTCGGATAACAGGTGTAACGATGCTTCGGCAGAATGCCTGCCTTGGCCAGTACCTTGGGTGCAGCACAGACGGCGGCTACGGTTTTACCGGCGTCATATTGGCTTTGCAGCATGCTTAACAGCGGTGCTGAGTTTGCCAGGTGATCTGCACCGGGCAGCCCGCCGGGCAGTACAATCAGGTCGTAGTGGTTGTTGACCAGGTCGTTGATATCGGCATCCGGCTTTAAAACCGCGCCGCGGCTGGCGGTGACCAGGTCGCCATTTAAACCGGCGGTGGTCACGCGGATACCAGCGCGAGCCAGGATGTCTGTAATGGTGATTGCTTCAAGCTCTTCACATCCCTGAGCCAGTGGTACTAATGCAGTTTTCATAGGAAAGCTCCTTGTATAGATAAGGGCAGGACCGGCAATTGCCTCAGTGATCAGTTTAATTGCTAACGGCTCTGCTGTATTCTTAGCGCCTATTTTTCTTCGGATATTCTATCCGGTCTGTTTAACCTTAACATATGAGTTGCGAACCAATGGAAGCAAGTTACTCCCCGGCCGCTATCGAGCGCAAAGTTCAACAAATTTGGGAAGAAAAGCAGGTCTTTAAGGCCGTTGTCGACACTAACAAAGAGAAGTTCTATTGCCTGTCGATGCTGCCGTACCCAAGTGGCGCGCTACACATGGGGCATGTTCGTAACTACACCATTGGTGACGTGATCAGCCGTTATCAGCGTATGCAGGGCAAAAACGTCATTCAGCCGATGGGTTGGGATGCGTTTGGTATGCCGGCAGAAAACGCGGCCATCAAAAACGGTGTTGCACCGGCTAAATGGACGTTTGAAAACATTGATTACATGCGTACCCAGCTGAAGAGCCTGGGTTTCGCCTATGACTGGGACCGTGAAGTTACCACCTGTAAGCCGGATTACTACAAGTGGGAGCAGTGGTTCTTTACCCGTTTGATCGAAAAAGATCTGGCCTACAAAAAGTCGTCCTTCGTGAACTGGTGTCCGAATGACATGACCGTACTCGCCAATGAGCAGGTGCACGATGGCTGCTGCTGGCGCTGTGATACCCCGGTTGAACGCAAAGAGATGGAGCAGTGGTTTATCCGCACCACGGCTTATGCCGAAGAATTGCTGAATGAGCTGGACAACCTGCCCGGCTGGCCGGATGAAGTAAAGGCTATGCAGCGTAACTGGATTGGTAAATCCCGTGGGGTCACGCTGAAATTTGCGGTCGAGGGTAAAGACGAAGCGGTTGAGGTTTATACCACCCGTCCGGATACGCTGTTCGGTGTTACTTATCTGGCCGTTGCCGCTGGGCATCCGCTGGCTGCAGAAGCCGCGGCAGGTAACGCCGAGCTGCAGGCCTTTATTAAAGAATGTAACCAGTCAACCACCTCCGAAGCCGATATGGCAACGATGGAGAAGAAAGGCTGTGCCACCGGTATTTACGCCGTTCACCCGCTCACCGGTAAACGCGTGCCTGTATGGGCCGCAAACTTCGTATTGATGGACTACGGCACTGGCGCAGTCATGTCGGTACCGGGTCATGATCAGCGCGACTGGGAATTTGCCACCAAGTATGGCCTGGATATCGAGCAGGTTATCGAGCCGGAAGCGGGCAGCGATCTGGTGTGTGATTTATCACAGGCGGCCTTCACAGAAAAAGGCTTACTGGTCAATTCCGGCGAGTTCACCGGTATGAACTTCGATGCCGCCTTCGAGGCGATTGCCGCCAAGCTGGCGGAACAGGGTAACGGTGAAATTACCGTGAACTATCGCCTTCGAGACTGGGGTGTGAGCCGTCAGCGTTATTGGGGCACGCCTGTACCTGTGGTCTATGTCGATGGTGAAGCCAAGCCTGCGGAAACCTTCCCGGTTGAATTGCCGTATGAAGTCACCTTTGATGGCATCAACTCGCCATTGAAAAATAACCCCGAATTTGAAGCGACTACCTGGCAGGGTCAGCCTGCAACCCGTGAAACCGATACCTTCGATACCTTCATGGAATCGAGCTGGTACTTCGCCCGTTACTGTACACCTGATTATGACGAAGGCATGCTTGAGCCTGAAGAGGCGAACTACTGGTTGCCGGTCGATCAGTACATTGGCGGTATTGAGCACGCCACCATGCACCTGATGTATGCGCGTTTGTTCCAGAAACTGCTGCGTGATGAAGGTATTGTGAAAGCCAGTGAGCCGTTCACCAACCTGTTGTGTCAGGGCATGGTGCTGGCAGAAACCTGGTACAAGATGAACGGCACCGAGCGTGTTTGGGTGTCTCCGGAAGATGTTGAACCACAGAAAGATGAGCAGGGCCGTATCGTTAGTGGCATTCAGGCTTCAACCAATGAGCCGGTTCAGTACGCTGGTATGGCGAAGATGTCCAAATCGAAGATGAACGGCCGCGATCCGCAGTCGGCCATTGAAGAATACGGTGCCGATACTCTGCGCCTGTTTTCTATGTTTGCCGCCCCTCCGGAGCAAACCCTGGAATGGACCGAATCTGGCGTGCAGGGCGCGAAGAAATTCCTTGAGCGCTTATGGCGTGCTGCCCATCAAATTAAAGCCTGTGGCGACTTTGCCGCGCTGAACCCGGCTGAACTGAACGATGTTGAAAAAGGGCTGCGCCGTAAAACACACGAAACCATCGAGGGTGTTTCCAACGACTTTGGTGAGCGCAAAACCTTTAACACCGCGATCGCCAAGATCATGGAACTGCTGAATGCTGTCACCAAGTTTGAGTCGAACGCCAAGCAATCCTGCGCAGTGGTGCACGAAGCCATTAAAACGGCGGTATTGCTGCTGTCGCCTATTGCGCCGCACATTACCCAGGCTCTATGGCAGGAGTTGGGTCACGATGATCTGATTATTGATCAGAGCTGGCCTGTGGCAGATAAAGACGCACTGGTAAAAGATACGCTGCTGTATGTGGTTCAGGTTAACGGTAAAGTCCGTGCGAAACTGGATGTACCGGCCTCAGCTACTAAGGACGAGGTGCAGGCAATGGCGCTGGCCGATGAGCGGGTAACCAAGTTCACTGATGGAAACACCATTCGTAAGGTGATTGTGGTGCCGAACAAGCTGGTGAACATTGTTGCTAACTAAGCTATGAAACTGAACGCTCAGCAATTTCATCAGAACCTGCAAAGCAGCTCGTTGCCGCCCACTATCTGGATCAGCGGAGATGAGCCTTTGCAGCTGCTGGAAGCCAGCGATGCCGTGCGTTCAGTTGCTCAAAAGGCCGGCATTACAGACAGAACCGTTATTGAGGTTGATGCCAAATTCGACGGTGCCGAACTGATTGCAGCCAATCAGTCGATGTCACTTTTCGGTGACCGGCAGCTGATTGAGTTGCGCATGGCCGCCAAGTTGAATGACAAAGGCCGCAAGGCGCTGATTGAATACAGCGAAACCGCCAATCCGGATAACCTGTTGCTCATCGTCTCGCCTAAGTTGGAAGCCTCGCAGACCAAGGCCAAGTGGTTTAGTCAGGTCGAATCTAGCGGCTGGTGGCTGCCGATATGGCCGATTGAGCGTCATCAGTTTTCCGGCTGGCTAAATGCCCGCCTGAAGCAAGCCGGTTTGTCGGCCGACCCGGACGCGCTGGCGCTGCTGGTCGAGCGTCTCGATGGCAATCTGCTGGCTGCCAAGCAGGAAATAGAAAAGCTGGCGTTGCTGAGTAATGGTGATTTAACGGCAGAAACGGTTTTGGCCAGTGTTTCCGATAGCTCGCGCTATACGGTGTTTGATCTTTCCGCAGCCTTTTTGGCCGGTGATCTGGCCAGGGCGCTGAAGATCACCCATGTGTTGCAGGGTGAAGGTATTGAGGCTGCGGTGGTGTTGTGGCTGATTACCCGTGAGCTCCGGTTGCTGATCGAGCTGGCTGAAGCCCAACAGGCGGGCCAGCCGATGGCTGCGGCATTTAAGCGCCTGCGGATCTTCGATAAGCGTCAGCGCGACTATTCCTCAGCACTGCAACGGTGCTCCGCGAAACACTACCAGCGTTGCCTAATAGCCTGTGCCGGCATTGATGCGGCCGTGAAAGGTCAGGTTAAGGACGATGTCTGGAGCTTGATCAGTGAGATGCTGGTCGCCATTTGCATGCCAAAGCTGCCAGCCTATAACTTCCAATCCTAACTCCTAATATTCGAATCGCAACCAGCGATGCGCGGTTTTAATGACAGAGCTGCGCAGCCGTTTCATGACCTCGCCGGATGATCGCCAGCTGTGCCAGTAGAGGGGCACATCCAGATAGTGGTCCGGCGCTATATCGATCAGTCTGTCGTACAGGATGGACTGGTTGACTTGTATCTCCGGCATCAACCCAAAGCCGCAACCGGTCGCCGCCAGCTGGATAAAGCCTTCGGTAGACGGGCACTTGATCGGGTTTTGTGGTGCCGGCTGATTCAGCAGGGCAAGAAAGCGATGTTGTAACTGATCATCCTCGTTGAAGATAAGCGCCGGTGCCTTGTGCAGGTTGTCAAAGTCATTGATCAGGTTGAAGCGCGTCAGAAAATCCTGGTTGGCGTAAGCCCGGTAGCGCATCATGCCCAGGCGGTCGACCCGTGCGCCGTTAATCGGGGTGCCATCGGCACACAGGGTTGCCAGTACTTCGCCGCCGCGCATCAGTTCAATGCCTTTATCCTGATCGGTCAGGATCAGGTCGACATCCACTTCATCGGTGATTCTGCCCAATGCTTCACCAAACCAGGTTGCAATGGCATCGGCAGAGAGCGCAATGCGCGCGTGGACCCTGCCCGTGGCTTGGTTGTGTAAACCCAGGTCGGCTTCGAGGTGCTGCACCGTTTGCAGGTGGGTGATGAGCTTTAAGCCAAGCGGCGTAGCTACCGGAGGCGTTTGCCGCAGAATGACCGGCTGACCCAGCTGGGCTTCCAGCTGTTTAATTCGCTGGCTAACGGCAGATTGGCTGACGTGAAGTATATTTGCAGCCTTTTCGAAACCCCGCTGGGATACCACAGCCGCCAATGCCTCCAGAGCACGATAATCTAGCATAAGTTAGGCTTATATAAGATAAGGAATATTAATTAGATTAATCAACAACGTGGTTTTAATCTATAGCAAATTCTTCAGGGGCAGGGCCAATGCAAACATTTCTGACAGGCTTCTTTTTATCGATCGGCTTAATTGTTGCCATTGGTGCGCAGAACGCCTGGGTATTGGGTATGAGTATTCGACGTTGCTATCCCTGGACGATTGCTTTCGTTTGTATGTTCATCGACGCCACGTTGATGGCGGTGGGCGTTGTATCTTTCAATGAAATTCAGCGCTGGTTGCCTGCCGTTATTCCCTGGTTTACCTGGTTGGGCGTATTGATGCTGGCCTGGCTTTCAGTTCAGGCAGGTTTGCGTGCAGTCAAGGGTACGTCAGGGCTTGTGGCAAACGGCAGTAGTAGTAAGCAAATGACGGCTCTTCAGGCGGTTTTGGCGGTCATGGCTTTGTCGTTGCTGAACCCCCACGTTTATCTGGATACCGTTATTCTGGTCGGAAGTATTGCCACATCGAGTGCGCAACCCTGGGTGTTCTGGAGTGGTGCAGCACTGGCCTCGGCAGTGTGGTTTTCTACACTGGCGGCCATTGGTCAGCCGTTAAGTCACTGGTTGAAATCACCCGTGCGTTGGCGAATGTTTGATGCTGCTTTGTGTGTTGTGATGTCGTGGATGGCGTTCGGTTTATGGCAAACCGTTTAGAGCATTGAAAAGCACCGCCGGGTGGCGGTGCCTCGTCTTTGAGATTAAACAGTCGCCTGTTCAATGGCTTTGGTTGAGTTAATCTCAATTTTCTTTGGTTTCATGGCTTCAGGTACTTCTTTGAGCAGGTCAATCTGCAGCAGGCCATGCTCTAAACGCGCACCCAATACCTTGACGTAATCCGCCAGCTGGAACTTGCGTTCAAAAGAACGGTAGGCAATGCCCTGATACAGGAACTTTTGTTTTTCCGGCTGTTTCTCTTTTTTGCCGCGAACCTGCAGCACGCCATTCTCTGAATGAATCTCTATTTCATTTTCTAGGAAACCGGCCACGGCGATGGTGATGGTGTACTGATTTTCGCCAGTGATTTCAATGTCGTACGGAGGGTAGTTGTTGTTGCCAGTTTGCGCCTGATTGGCAGCATCCAGAATTTGAGCGATTCGGTCAAAACCAACGGTAGTGCGGTATAGGGGTGAAAAATCGAATGAAGTACGCATAGCCTATTCTCCAATTGAGCAAAAGGTTTAAAACGTGCCGTTAACTCTGTTACCCGGCAGTTTTGGTTAAGTTGTTTACGGCCTGCTTGGCAGCGCCGTAACCCTTTAATAGGGATGGATAATTTAACCTTCAAGGCTATTGAGGAATTTTTTTTCAATCAGCTGTTGGTAGCCCTGGCAGATTAGGTCCGTTTCCGGGGTTGGTTTTTGCGCAGACTGATAGAACTTCAGTTGTTTTTTCAGGTGTTTCAGCTGTTCTGCATTGCCGGGCTGCCAGCATGCGCCAAACAGGTCTTCTGCCGTGCCGATCATGGGTCTGTTGCTGGCTTTTTGCTGCAGCTGAATGCAGATGATTTCATAGCTTCGGCGGTTTTCGCTGATGCAGGCTTCATCCGCCAGATAAACGCCAGCCTGGCACAGAAACTGGCGAACAAAGTAGGTTTTTGTTGCCGGAGAAATGATGAAATAGGCTTGTTCGGCGGCCGGCTGACTGAACAGCTGCTTCAGTATTTCAATGCACTGCTCGGCCCCTACACCGGCCAGGATGATCGTTGGCCGTTGCTCACCGTTCAGTTTCAGGTTTTGGGCGGGTGCCACTTCCAGCCGGTAGTTTTTTGCACCTAAGGCGATGAGCTTCTTCGAAAGCCTGGCCATGATGTCCTGGTGGATGTCGTTAAAAACCACCTCGCAGTTGGGTCTGCTTTCTATGACGGCCCGACCTACAGCGCCGTGGTCACAGCACAGATCCCATACCTGTTTGGTGCCGTCGGGAATGGCATTCAGTAAGGCTCTCAGTCGTTTACCCAATCGGGTTTTAAGCTGTGTATTAGTCATATCTTTATCGTTTCTTGGCTATGCCGGTGGGGTGAAATTCAGGTAAAGTTGTGTTTCAGATATTTAACCGGCGAGTGTAATGCAGGATTCAACACCAAAAGAACAGGCTGGCAAACCGCAACAGGGTGGTTTTTTCAGCAATCTGATGTTTAACATCGTAATACCCGTATTTATTTTAACAAAGTTCAGCGGTGAGTCTGCACTCGGTCCTGCCTGGAGTATCGTTGTCGCATTGGCCTTCCCGATTGCCTATGGCCTTTGGGAGATGCGCATCACCGGTAAGGTGAATGGCTTTTCCATTCTGGGGGTGGTCAGTGTGCTGCTGACCGGCGGCATAAGCCTGCTGCAACTCGATCCTAAATATATTGCCATTAAAGAAGCGGCCATCCCGGGAATTATTGGTCTGGTGGTGTTGATTAGTCAGAAGTCGCATCGATCTGTCGTAAAGATGCTGATATTTAACGATAAAATCATTCAGATTGAGCGTGTATACAGCGCACTGAAAGATCATGGTAATGAATCTGAGTTTGAAAAGAAGATGACGGTTGTGACCTATCTGGTTGCGTCATCGTTCTTCCTGTCTTCCTTTTTAAACTATGTGCTGGCAAAGGTTGTGTTGAAAAGCCCACCCGGAACGACGGAGTTCAGTGCCGAGCTTGGCCAAATGACTGCGCTCAGTTACCCGGTGATTGTGGTGCCGAGCATGATCGTGCTGGTTGGCGCGTTGTGGTTCCTGTTGAGTCAGTTGAAGAAGCTGACCAAATTGCCGTTGGATGATTTGATGGTTGATACTGGTAAGAAGTGAGACGTGGAACGTGAGATGTTAAGGGCGCAGTGAGCGCCCTTTTTTGTTTTAGAACTTGTAGCTGGCCTGGATTCCGGCAAGCCAGATAGAGCCGTTGGTTTCCCCGGTAAAAACACCATCCAGGCTACCTTCGTCTTCAATCGTTGCATCTTCAGAGAGGATGTAGGCAAGGCCGGCATCGATAGTTAGTCGTTCGTTTGGTGAGAAGCCGGCACCGGCGGTCACCCAGTAACGGCTAGTTTCCGGAATGGTGGCTGTTCTGTCCTCATCATCTACAGCTGATTGGTCGTATGCAGCTCCGCTTCGTACCGTCCATTTAGAATTCAGCTGATATTCTGCGCCCACGGCAAGGCGGTAGCTGTCCTCCCAGCCTTCATACTTGTATATCGTGACATCATAGCTATCGAGCTCTGCATTCAGCTCGTCAAAAGAGCTCCAGTCGGTCCAGTTCAAACTAACCGATAGCAATAGCTGCTCGGTCGCCTGAAAGGCGTAGGCCAGCTCTGCTGTGGCGGGTAATGTCAATTCTAATGAACCAGTATCACTGCCCACAACTATATGCTCAGCAGTCCCTTCGAGGTTTAAATTCACTTCTGATTTATAAGTTAGACCCAAGCGATTTTTCTCGTTGATCTGCCAAGCAGCGCCAAGCTGCCAGCCCCACTCCTCGGTATCACCTTCAACGAAGCCTAATACTGTGTCACTTCCCGGCCAGGTAGAGCCAAAGGAGCCTTCAGCCATGACATAACGAATGCCACCGCCGATGCTAAAGCTCTCGGTAATCATATAGGCCAGGTTTAGGTTCATTTCAGTTGTGATGATTTCAGCGGTATCGCCCGTTGATGAACCCATGAAATCCTCACCCAAGTCAGTGCTCATACCGTAGTTTGTGCCGCCGGCTAGACCAATGGCCCATTTGTCATTTATCTGGTGAGACAGATATATGTTGGGGATAACGCCGCTATCAACATAGTCTTCGCTTGAAGCGCTATAGTTCATACCGTAGGTATCATTGGTATAGGTGCCCTCAACATCAACATCGGGATCAACATAAACCACACCGCCAGAAATTTGCGTGCCTTCAATGAAGCTAAGCAGTGCCGGGTTTCTCCACTGAGAGGCTGCGTTATCAGCAATAGCAGATTCGCCAGCATAAGCCCGGCCTAAACCTGTGGCAGAGTACTCTGATAGTTGGAAACCAGAAGCGATTGCTGGCGAGCTGATTAATGAGGCTTGGCTTACTAATGCTATTGGTAGTGCTTTATAGATTTGTTTTTTCATAGTGACAATTCATTCTTGTTGTAGGTTTCTGGGCTGAATTTCGATTTGTTTTCGTATTTCTTTCGATTGCTGTACGAGTGTTCTTTAATTGCAGGCGAAAAAAAGCCCGGCACATCGGCCGGGCTTTTTGCTGTTTTTAGCGTTGCTAAAACTATTCGTCTATGAAGCTCCGCAGGTGGTCAGAGCGAGAAGGATGACGCAGCTTGCGCAGTGCCTTGGCTTCAATCTGACGGATACGCTCACGCGTCACATCAAACTGCTTGCCGACTTCTTCCAGCGTGTGGTCGGTATTCATGTTAATACCAAAACGCATACGCAGCACCTTGGCTTCACGCGCGGTTAGGCCAGCCAGAACCTCTTTGGTGGCTTCACGCAGACCGGTGGAGGTAGCAGAGTGAATCGGCAGCTCCATGGTGTTGTCTTCAATGAAATCGCCCAGTGAGCTGTCTTCATCATCACCGATGGGTGTTTCCAGTGAGATCGGCTCTTTGGAAATTTTCAGCACCTTGCGGATCTTGTCTTCAGGCATGTCCATGCGTTCAGCCAGTTCTTCCGGTGTTGGCTCGCGACCCATTTCCTGCAACATCTGGCGGGAAATACGGTTCAGCTTGTTGATCGTTTCGATCATGTGTACCGGAATACGGATAGTACGCGCTTGGTCAGCAATAGAGCGGGTAATCGCCTGACGAATCCACCAGGTCGCATAAGTCGAGAACTTATAACCACGGCGGTATTCGAACTTATCGACCGCTTTCATCAGGCCGATGTTGCCTTCCTGAATTAAATCCAGGAACTGCAAGCCACGGTTGGTGTACTTCTTGGCAATGGAGATCACCAGACGCAGGTTCGCCTCGACCATTTCTTTCTTGGCGCGACGGGCGCGGGCTTCACCGATAGAGATGCGACGGTGGATATCTTTCACTTCTGCCAGAGTAACGCCGGTAGATTTCTGGATGTTGCGCAACTTACGCTGAGCACGACGTAATTCCACTTCGTGACGGAAGGCTTCTTCTGCGTACTTAGGGTCTTCAAGAACCTGGTTGAGCCACTGATCTTCAGTTTCGTGACCCACAAACAGGTCGATAAACTCTTTGCGCGGCATTTTCAGCGTGCGAACACAGATGGCAATGGCCTTGCGCTCTTGCGCGCGAATGTCTTCAACAGTCACTTTGATTGGGTTGATCGAGTCTTCAAAGGCTTTAGGCGTTAACTTAAAGCATGAGAAGGTTTCACCCATCGCAGAGAGGGCAGCATTGGCTTCTTTGCTGTAGCGGCCTTTTTCTTCAATGATTTTCAGAGCTTCACTGAGCTGCTGTTTCAGCAGGGTAAAGCGCTCACGAGCCAGTTCCGGATCCGGGCCGTTATCGACTTCTTCATCGGAATCGTCATCATCGTCGTCATCCAGATCGTCGTCGCTGTTGTCTTCGGTCTGAATTGCATCCGGTGAATCTGCCGCAGGCAGTGGATCTTCTTCATCAGGGTCCTGGAAGCTGGTAAGGATGTCAGAAAGGCGGCCGCCTTCTTCTTCCAGTGTAGCTTCATAGGCTTCGATAATGTCTTTAATTACGCCCGGGTAGAAAGCCATGGCCTGCATGACTTCACGCGTGCCTTCTTCGATGCGCTTGGCGATTACGATTTCGCCTTCACGGGTCAACAGTTCAACCGTGCCCATTTCGCGCATATACATACGAACCGGGTCTGTTGTGCGTCCAGTATCGCTTTCTACAGCGGCAAGGGCTGCTGCTGCTTCTTCGGTGGCGTCTTCATCGGTGTTTTGATCGCTTTCTGCAAGCAGCAGTTGATCGGCATCCGGTGCTTGTTCAAACACCTCGATACCGATATCGTTGATCATTGCAATGATGTCTTCGACCTGATCCGGAGAGTTAATCTCTTCCGGCAGGTGGTCGTTCACCTCGGCAAAGGTTAAGTAACCTTGCTCTTTACCTTTGGCAATCAGTTCTTTAAGTCGGGACTGACGCTGGGATTTTTCAGCCATAGATAACCTGTAAACTCTGTTTTTGGTTGATAGTGCACGCAAATAGCCGGATATTGTACAGGAAATCAACAGCTTAGACACTCTGGTAATGGTCTAAATCAAGTATATTTCCTGTGATAAGCTTATATTTCAGTGCACATTTAAATGCCTTGGCCACCGTTTACAGTGGTTTTCCGGCGTTTTTACCTTTCAGGCTTTTATCGCCGCTTTTTTTGTTTCAGCAGATCGCGGTATCTCTGCTTGTCGCTGTCCGTTAGGGTTGGATCCAGCGTAAGAACTCGCTGTTTAAGCTGTTCGTATTCGTCATCGGGTGCCCTATGGGTTAGGGCGTTAATTATTTTTTCAAGTTCCTGCTTAGCAAACTCTTTCTCATCGGAGTGGTTTTCATTCGAAGCTTCCAGCCATAAGTAATCAGAGGTGGAGATCGGTGAAAGGGCCTCTCTGAGGTTGTGTTGGCATAAGTAATCAAAGGCGAAATAGATATCTTTTTTGGGGGCCTCGCGTAACAGCTTGATTACGGTTTTTAACAGTTGGTGCTCATCATCTCCGGGCAGGTGGCCCACGGCGCCCATATCAATTGACAAGGCTAGCTCAGGATAGCGAATTAACCAGGCCAATGCCCGATGAACAACACCGATGCGCACATCGAGTTTGGATGATTTTTTGGGCTGTGCAACTCTGGGGGCTTCGTCGCCCTGGTAGGGTGGCGCAAAATGCCTCGGCTCATCTGCTGGTGCGGGCTCGGCAGGGGCCGGTTCAGGTGCTTCGGCTTTGTAGTTGTCGATGATTTGTTCGGTCGTCAGACCAATCAGGTCTGAGAGTTGCCGGTAAAGCAGTTGTTTGAAAATGCCGTCCGGGGCTTTTTCAATCCAGCCGCGGGCCAGGCTGGCGAGCTTGGCACGGCCATCCAGTCTGGAGATATCGGCCTGGCTCTGAAGGTGCTGGAACAGAAAATCCGAGCAACTTTGTGCTTGCTTCACCCGGTGCATAAAGCCATCAAAGCCTTCTTTTTGCACCATGGTGTCCGGGTCTTCGCCTTCCGGCAGGAAAAGGAAGCGCACCTGATAGCCATCTTTGATTTCCGGTAGGCAGTTCGCCAGTGCCCGTTCTGCAGCTCTGCGGCCGGCTTTATCACCATCAAAGCAAAAAACCAGTTCAGCGGTATGCTTAAACAGCTTCTGGATATGGGTGCTGGATGTCGCGGTACCCAGCGTAGCCACTGCATTGCGTACCTTGTGCTGAGCCAGAGCGACAACATCCATGTAGCCCTCAACAATGATGATGTTTTCAAAGTCTTTCAGCGCCTTGCGGGCTTCATACAGGCCGTACAGCTCAGCCCCTTTATGGAAGATGGGTGTTTCCGGGCTGTTCAGGTACTTGGGCTTTTCATCCGGTGTCATGACCCGGCCGCCAAAGGCGATGACCCGGCCTTTTATGTCGCGAATGGGAAACATCAACCGGTTGCGGAAGCGGTCGTAGACCCGGCCCTGATTGTTCTGGGTGAGCATGCCGGTGGTGAGCAGTTCCTGCGTGGTTTTGTCGTTGCGGAAGTGCTGAATCAGGTTGTCCCAGCCGGCTGGGGCGAAGCCAATGCCAAAAGTGCGAATGGTGTCTTCGGTCAGGCCGCGGGTCAGTGCATATTGCTGCACTGCGGCAGCATCGGGATGCTGATAGAGCTGGTGGATGAAGTAATCCGCACAGCTGCTCATCAGGTCGTGCAGTGTTCGGCGTTGCTGTTGTCGCTGTTGGGATTCCTTGCTGACTTCTTCGCGCGGCACATCCTGCCCGGCCATGCGTGCCAGCTCTTCAATGGCTTCAACAAAGCTTAGGCTTTCGTACTCCTGCAGGAATTTAACCGCTGTGCCGGAAGCACCACAGCCAAAGCAGTAATAGAATTGCTTGCTGGAATTTACTGAGAATGAGGGAGAGTTTTCTTTGTGGAATGGGCAGCAGGCCCAGTGATCTTTGCCTTTCTTTTTAAGGTCGATCCGATTACCAATAACTTCAACGATGTCGGTGCGATCGAGCAGTTGCTCTATAAAGTCATTGGGAATTAAGCCGGCCATAAGGTCTCTCTGGCAAATACTGAAAGCAAAACAGGCTTAGTGGCGGGTGATGGTTTAGCTCAGTTGCGCCTTGATCAACTTGCTGATCTCGGCTATATCGGCCCGGCCCTGGGCTTTTGGCTTGATTAAGCCCATCACTTTACCCATGTCGGCCATGGATGTTGCGCCAACCTGTGAGATTGACTCTGAGACTAAAGCGCTTATTTCGTCTTCAGTCAACGCCGCCGGAAGAAAAGTGGATATCACCTCCAGTTCATAACGTTCGATCGCGGCAAGATCTTCGCGCCCGGCTTCCTCATATTGAGCAAGAGAGTCGCGTCTTTGTTTGGTCATTTTGTCCAGAACGGCCAAAACACGGTTGTCGTCCAGTTCAATACGCTCGTCGACTTCAATGCGTTTGAGCTCTGCCAGGATCATACGGATCGCACCGAGGCGTTCCTTTTCCCTGGCGCGCATGGCCTCTTTCATGCTTTGAGTGAGGTTTTGCTTGAGCTCAGACATATCGTTAACCCACGTATTTTTAAAACTTACTAAAAGTTATTAGTAAAGACGGTTCATGCGCTTGTTTTCACGGGACAGCTTTTTAGCATGACGCTTAACAGCTGCAGCTTGCGCACGTTTACGAACCCAGGTTGGCTTTTCATAGTGTTCACGACGACGTACTTCAGACAGTACACCTGCTTTTTCGCAAGAACGCTTGAAACGACGCAGTGCTACGTCAAATGGCTCGTTATCTTTTACTTTAACGTGTGGCATTTAATCTTCCTAAAAATTATGGGTTGATCGAAACCAGAGCAGCGCTCAGATTTTCGAGGCGCGTAATTATACTGATGCCTCCCTAGGGTATCAAGACTGGATTTGAATTAACTTGTGGTCGCGGCCGGTATTTGCCGTCTTTTGGCGAATGTTGGCCGTGCACCGAGCCCCGCTATTGAGTGGCAGCAAAGCATCAATATCGATAAACTACGCGACCTTTTAAAGCTACAGTCAATTTTTTTATGCGTGTTTTGGGAATAGAAAGCTCTTGTGATGAAACCGGTGTCGCTATTTATGACAGTGAACAGGGGTTGATGGCGCATCAGCTGTACAGTCAGGTAAAAATGCATGCCGAATTTGGCGGAGTGGTGCCGGAGCTGGCCTCGCGTGACCATATTCGCAAGCTGGCGCCTATGATCCGCGGCGTGTTTACCGATGCCGGTCTTGAGTTTGGTGATGTCGACGGCATCGCCTATACCGCCGGGCCGGGCCTGGTGGGTGCCCTAATGGTGGGTGCCTCTATGGGGCGCTCGTTAGCGATGGGCTGGGGTGTGCCGGCCATTGCTGTGCATCATATGGAAGGTCACCTGTTGGCCCCGATGCTGGAAGAGCAGCCGCCGGAATATCCGTTTGTCGCGCTGTTGGTCAGTGGTGGTCATACCATGCTGGTTGATGTCAGCGCACCTGGCTGTTATCGGATTCTTGGCGAAACCCTCGACGATGCCGCCGGTGAAGCCTTTGATAAAACCGCAAAAATGATGGGGCTGCCCTATCCGGGCGGGCCACTGCTGAGCCAGAAGGCTGATCAGGGTGTAAAGGGTGTGTTTGAGTTTCCAAGGCCGATGATTGACCGCCCGGGCATGGACTTCAGCTTTTCAGGGCTAAAAACAGCAGTACGGCTTGCCATAGCCCGGCACGCCGTTGATGAGGTAGTGGAAGAGCAGATTCAGGCCGACATTGCCTGTGGCTTTCAGCAGGCTGTTATTGAAACGCTGGCTATTAAATGTCGCCGGGCACTGCGTGAGACCGGCCATAAAACACTGGTCATTGCCGGAGGTGTCAGCGCCAACAAATCGCTGCGTACGGCGCTGCATGCCATGTGTAAGAAAGAGCGGGCCAGGGTGTTTTATGCCCGGCCAGAATTCTGTACCGATAACGGTGCCATGATTGCCTATGCCGGTTGGCTGCGCCTTAAGGCCGGTCAGCAATCTTCGCTCAAGGTTGAAGTAAAGGCGCGCTGGCCGTTGGATGAACTGGAGCCGATTAATGTCTGATGTAGTGTACATTCACGGATTAGAGGTTGAGAGCCTGATTGGTGTCTATGACTTTGAGCGCCATGCCCGACAAAAGTTGATTCTCGACTTTGATATAGATTTTGATTGCGCTGCTGCCGGTGCAACTGACGATTTGAGCCTGGCTCTGGATTACGATCGCCTGTCCAGGTTGGTGCGCGACTGGTGTGCAGAGCAAACCTTTGAGCTCATTGAGTCGATCGGTGAAGGTTTGTGTCGCCTGGTGCATCAGGAGTTTGGCGTGAAGCGGGTGCGTCTGGCTATTAATAAGCCTGCGGCCGTGCCAGGCTGTTCGGCGGTTGGAACTCGCATAGAGCGCTGCTTTGAATGACCGGGCAGTCTCTTAATAAGCAGCAGGTGGCTTTAAGCCTTGGCAGCAACGTTGATCGTTACCGGAATATCAATGCCGGGTTAAAGGCCCTGCACGAGCAATTTGGAGCGCTGGATTGCTCGCCGGTTTATGAATCGGCGTCGGTCGGTTTCGATGGTAGCCCCTTCCTTAACATGGTTGCGGTCATTTGCACCGACCTGTCACTGACTGAATTGATCGCCCGCTTAAAGCAAATTGAAGATGATCATGGCCGGGATCGCCGCAGCCCGAAGTTTTCACCGCGTACACTGGATATTGATGTCGTCACCTATGGCGCGCAGGCCGGTGTGGTTGAGGGTATTGAGTTGCCGCGCCCGGAGTTGTTCTTTAACGCCTTTGTAACGCTGCCGCTGTCGCGTTTGTTGCCCGGGCAGACGGTGCCGGGCAAAGACTATACCTTTCTGCAGCTATGGCAGGAACAGGGCAACCGTCAGCAGTGGTTGCAAGAGGTTGAGTTTCGCTTTAGCTATCTGGATTAGCTTTGCTGCAGGTATGTAATCTCTAGGCAATGCATATCTTTTCCTGCTGTATTTCAAACTCAACCGGAATCAGTGATTCGCCCTGGCAAGGGCCGGCCAGGCAGGCGCCGGTTTCAATCTCAAACAGTGCGCCATGCACCGAACATTCAATCAGTGCGCCTTCAGCATCAAGAAACTGATCGGCCTGATATTCAAGGTTGGTGTGAAGATGAGGGCATTCGTTTTTATAAACAAAAATCTGGCCGTCCCGTTTGACCGCAAAAACCGGCCCGGCAGGGCTGTCGAAGCCGCGGGATTTACCTTCTTCCAGATCATGTATGTGGCATAAGACGGTCATGGCGTTCCTCAAATCTGATTGCTGTCTGCAAGGGTTGCAGCTTGCTGATGTAAAAGTCTGTCCATTTCACTGATCGCGTCCAGCTCCCAAACTTCCAGTCGCTGCCCGTCACGCAGGGTGATATCTCTGACCAGGTTGGCCTCAATCTTGGCGTTGACTTCCGGGTGCTGCAAAAGTGGTTCAGCCAGCAGGATCTGATCGACCGGCTGCAGGGCTTTTATTTGCGACAGGCGGGTTTCTGCATCGCCGGCGACCATCGGCAGTGGCAGGCCGTGTTTGTGGGTTCGGCTGATAAAGGCCGGGCCTGAACTGACGGCAATGCCCAGCGCAGGTGCCAGCTGATCGAGGGATTGGCCCATTAAGTCCTGCGCTATCTGTATTACACGGGCAGAGCAGACGGCGTTCAGGGCGTAGTCGTCAGAGCCGGTCAGACCGAATGCCAGGGTGAGTCCGTCTGGCAGAACGATACCCTGATACAACTCGCTGACCTGAATCATCAGTTGCTCATAGCTTTGCCAGAGCTGCTGCAATTGATTGGCGTCATAGATGCGAATCAGCTGTTCCCAGTTCTGGCATACGACCGAAACCAGTGCAACATCGAGATACTGACTGCCACCGTCTCCCAGCTCTACCTGCTCAAACAATCGCTCGGTATTCAGGCCGGCCTCACTCTGATTCAGGTGCTGCATGAGTTTGCCATGCTGCTGCATTGGCTGGTTCAGCAGGGTGAACAGCTGCTTAAGCTGTTGTTCGGGTGTGCCTTTGAGCTGTTGGGCCACGGCAGGCAGTTGCTCTTTAATGGTGCCCGCAATGCTGGCCCATTCTTTCTGGTGATTCTGATGGCGTAAATAGAGGAACAAGCCAAGGCCAAAAAGCCCGACGATGTTAAACACCAGCCAGCTGTTGATGGCCTGTTTTTTCCAGTGCTGAATATTACGCTCACTGACCGAGACTTCGGCGTAGCCAAGCAGTTCGTTGCTGAACTGAATTGGGGCTCTGAATACCCGCCCGGTTTCGGTGGTGTTCTTGGTTCGCGAGCTCAGGCGATTGCCGGTTTCATCGGCAATGACGGTGGCCAACAGAACGTTATCCTGATCGCTGACCCGGTTTAGCAGGTTGCTCAGGCTTACCCGGTTGTTGCTGTGCAGCGCCGAGGTGGCCTCAAAGGCGAGGTTGCGAACCAGGCTGTTGCCCAGCTGCTCTGTCGCTGAGCTTAGATTGTTGACTGCCGGAATGTACCAGATTGCAAACAGCAGTACGTTCAGCAGGATGAGCATGGCCGCGGCAAAGAAAGCGAGCGGTTGGAGTAGCCAGTTCAGGTTTTTCATGATGGTGGATTAAATCAGGTTAGTCGATACAATAACAGCGCAAGCTCGCAAGCCCAGTCAGCTGGGGCTATCTTAAAGGGCTGAGCAATAAAAATCATCGTCTGTGTTCGCACAATAAGAACAGACCACCCACTATAAGAAGAGAGGAATCCGTATGAGCAACGCTGTTGAACAGTTGGAAAAGCAAATTAAGGCTTTGCAGAAGGGCTTGTTTTTAATGAGTCCGAAAGATCGTGTAAGAGCATTATCGTCTCATGAAACGGATGACTTGATCCATGAATTACAAGGTGTTGCTGACGACGCCTTAAAAACGTTAGATCAGCTGAAAAGCTGAAGACATCGGAGACGGCGTGAGTACTATTTTAATGTTGAAAGTCAGTGGTCAGGATCAGATTGGTCTGACCGCTGCAATGAGTCAGATATTGGCGGAATCCAGCGTGACGATTCTCGATATCGGTCAGTCAGTCATTCATGATCAGGTTTCCCTGGGGATGTTGGTGCAGTTACCGGAATCCGAGGACAGCGCCCACATGCTTAAAGAGCTGCTGTTCCAGGCACACGAGCGGGACCTGCAGGTGAAGTTTACGCCGGTGAGTGATCAGGCCTATCAGGAATGGGTAAATCAGCAGGGTAAGGATCGCTTCGTATTGACGATTCTGGCGCGCAGAATAAATGCCGTTCATCTGAATCATGTATCACAGGCCGTTTCCGAGCAGAATCTGAATATTCAGAATATTTCCCGACTAACAGGGCGGGTGGCGCTGGATAACGATGTTGATAGCGATAAGGCCTGTATTGAGCTGACGCTGCAGGGGCATCCGAAGAGCCTGGAGCAACTGCGTGCTCGTTTTCTGCAGATCAGTTCTGAGCTGGATGTAGATGTTGCCTTCCAGGTCGACAGCGTTTACCGCCGAAACCGCCGTCTGGTGTGTTTCGATATGGACTCCACGCTGATCGAGGCTGAGGTTATTGATTTGCTGGCTGAGGCTGCCGGTGTTGGTGATGAGGTCTCCCGCATTACCGAAGAGGCGATGCAGGGCAAGCTCGATTTTCAGCAGAGTTTCCGCCGTCGAATGGCGTTGCTTAAGGGCCTGGATGAGTCCGTACTCTCTGAAATTGCCGAGCAGCTGCCAATTACAGAAGGGGCCGAGCGTCTGATTCGTAATTTGAAAGCCTATGGCTACAAAACGGCGATTCTTTCCGGCGGCTTTACCTACTTTGGCCGTTACCTGCAGAAGAAGCTGGGTATCGATTTTGTCTATGCCAATGAACTCGATATTGTCGATGGTAAGGTCACCGGAGAGGTCACGGGCGATATTGTTGACGGTGCCATGAAGGCGCGCCTGCTGAAGCGGTTGGCCGAGCAGGAAGGCATACAGTTGGAGCAGACCATTGCAGTAGGCGATGGCGCTAATGACCTGCCAATGTTGTCAGAGGCAGGGCTGGGCATTGCTTTCAGAGCTAAGCCAATTGTCAAGGAAAGTGCCCGTCACTCAATCTCTACACTGGGGCTGGATGGTGTGCTTTACTTCCTGGGCTTCCGCGATCAGGAAATGCACGCCTGAGTTTGTTTTAGCGAAAAAAAAGAGGCTTTAAACAGCCTCTTCCTCGTCGGAGTCGAAATCGTACTCCATGTCATCCAGAGGGGCCTGCAGGTAGTAGCCCTGAATGTAGTTGACCCCCAGCTCCCACAGGGACGCCAGTACCTCGGCGTTTTCTATCTTCGGAATAATAGAGTTGATCTCATTGCTGTGGATTTCTTTCAGCAGGTTGGTCAGCTCTTCAGAGGCCTGGCCTTGCTCGAGCAGCTGATCAACAAAGGCTGGGTGAATTCTGGCGTAATCAATATGCAGGTGGCGGGTCAGCGAGAAAGCATCGCGGGCCATGCCGAAGTTGTTGATTGACAGCTGACACTTCAGAAGCGATAAGCCTTTGCTGAAGGCTTTAGCAACCTTCAGGTAACTGAGCGCGGTATCTTCTGAGATTTGGAAGCAAAGCGAATCGCCCGGCAGTTTGTTCTTCTTCAACAGGCTGTTAACCCAGGGTAAGAAGGTTGGATCCTGAATGGTAGCGGAGGTCAGGTGAATCAGCAGCTGCGTGTTGTTGCCGCGCTTGCGATGCTCCGACAGGGATTCAACACAGTGTTCCACTACCCAGCGGTCGAGCTTTCCGCTCAGTTCGCTGTGCTCAATAGCCGGTAAAAATTCTTTTGGTGATATGTCTGCACCATCCTTGTCTTTAAGCCGGACAAGAATGTCATAGTGTTCCTGACTGTCACCGCGCAGACTCATGATTGGCTGAAACTGCAGATGCATGCCGTCATGGTTCAGCGCATGCTCAATTTTGGCGATGATCGAGTTATCCATCAGATTAGCAATATCGGACTTGTCGAAATAGGCGATCTGTTTGCCTTCTTTGACCGCTTGGTTAAAGGCGAGGTCGGCATGGACCAGCGCTTCATTGCCGTCTTTGCAGGCTTCATCGATATGCGCCAGTCCAAATACCAGCTCCACAGGAATGGTTTTATTCCGGACTTCAAACAGGTGGCTATTCAGGCTACTGAGAATTGACGTGCAGTGTTCCTGGGCCTTCTCCAGATCCAGCTGGTGGTAAATAACGGAGAACATGCCATCCGAATAGTGCGCCAGGGTGGAATCGGCTGTCTGGTGTTTCTGTAATTGTTCGCCAATCTGTTTCAGCAGGTCGTCGGTATCGGTGACAGACATGTTGACCTTAACCGATTCTAAATTGGCGATGCCAATGTGCGAAACAATTTGTCGTTTGCCCTGCGCAAGCACCTGCTGGTAGCTTTGTTCAAGTTTTTCATTGAAGTAAACACGGTTGTGCAGGCCGGTAACGATATCCTGATGGCTGATTTCCTTGATCTTTTCTTTAAGCTCGGCTTCGCTCTTGGATTCGCTCTTGCGTATAACAATCTGCGTGCAGGGCTCACCTTCGTATGAGGCCTCTGAAAAGGTCATGTTGATCTTAAATGTTTTACCGTCAGCATTTTCCCCAACGGTATCCAGGCTACTGATGTTGCCATCTGAATAGTGTTTCAGCGTGTCTTTCAGCTTGCTGACTTCATCACCCTGAACCAGATCCATTAACGGAATGCACTGCAGCTCTTCAATATCGCCGTAGCCGAATAAATCCATATACACCGGGTTGGCATAGATGTGCATGCCTTCATGAACGTAGGAAATAGCATCAACAGAGCTTTCAAGAAGCAGCTGGCAGCGCTTTTCAGATTCGCGCAGGCTGACCCGTTGGCTACGCAGGCTTCGGCGGTCTTTCAGTGCTGCGAATTCCCGTTTTGTGGCCAGTGCGATATGTTGCTCAGAGCTTTCAACCACCACATCGGCCATACCCATATCCAGCGCGCTGGATATGATGTCTTCGTTGTAGTCGTCAATCAGGCCAATAATGGGGATGTCTTTACCATCTCGCTGAACCGTTTCCACAGCTTCGGTGGCATCGAGTGTGGCGGTGTTCAGTTTTACCAGCATGATGTCCCAGGCTTGTTCGTCAATGACTTCCGACAATTCGCCAATTGACGCAATAAAATGGCTGCGCACAGCCTGACCCGAGTTGCGAATTGCGTTGGCAACCGGCTCGGCTTCATTTTGCGTGTCATGTATCAGGAGAATGCGGATAGCACTGCTTGAACTAGGGCTCATGAAATTAACTGCTTTAGTTTGAAATATTGATTAATGGTAGAAGTATAGAGTTAAACGGTAGAACTTCACACTTTCTGAATGAATGGATTCGTTAAAGTGTTACCAAGTTGGCGCTATAAAGCGAGAGGTATCGTTGACATGGACTCTGACAAGGCGTCACTTCCATATTGTTTGCACATTTGGCAGCTGGCCTGCTGGCTTATAATTGACGCCACAGGCTTTCAAAGCTGTCGGCATCCTCGGAGGATGAGGTGCTCTGTTCTGGTTCCATAGTGCGCTGAGTGACCGAGCGAATCTGGAACTGGCTGATAATGCCGGTCGACATAATACGCTTGGTCAGCTGGTACTTTTCATCGGTGCCGTTAATGTTAATGCTTACCTTGTTGCCAATGTTGAATGGCAGCTTGGGGGTGATGACCGAGGCATCCTGACCGATGGCTTTGATTTCGGGAATGAACAGCGCGCGCAAAAAGTCGCCATGCGAGCCGGTTTTATTCAGCAGGCGAATACCGCATGGCCGGCTGTTGGGTGCCAGCAGTTCAATACCCATTTGGGTACCAATCTCTTTGCCCTGGCGGATCCAGCGGACCACGCCTAAATTCCAGTGTCTCAGCTGATCTTCTTTAATGCCGACAATTTCACCGGTTTTAAGGTTAGAAGCGGGTGAGTCGGTCCACTGAATGCAATAGCCCCTCGGGCTCAGGTTTACCAGCTGGCCGGCATATTTGGGGTGGTTTTCATCCTTATCAGCAGAAAACTCAATCGGGTCGTCGGTTGCACCCGTTGAAGTGCCGGCAGCGCCATCAGCATCGAAAGAGGCACTCCAGATATCCTGTTGTTCTTTAATACTTTGGGTGTCTGCGGCGCTGAAACGGCTGCTGACAGCCCCCATAAACGGGTTGTTACTGTGACCTGAACCATAAAGGAGCGAATAAAAGCCCACGCCTTCGGCAATATGGAAGTGTGTTGCCGTCAGGCCGACAGCGATTGAAACATCGCCGCTGGCGGGTGTGCGCGAAAAGCTGCGCTGCTTCATGCCACCCCAGGATTGAATCAGGTGCTCCAGCAGGCCGATGTTAAATTTTTCGTCAACGATAAGGGTTTTGCTGGTTCTATTGGCGGCTGAAAGGGTTTTATGGTCGCTATGCAGCACCCGAACTAATGGCAGTACGTTTACGCCCAGGTAATCGGAGAGGTTCGATTTTTTGATCAGGTAGCGGTAGATAGGGGCGCTGTCTACTTCCGGGTTGATGACCAGAACGGATTTATCATCGGCAACTTCATCGATGGTTAAAAAGGAAACCCATTTGCTCAGGGCAGCATAAACATCGCTCAGCTCACGTTGCAGCAGCTGGTTTGGCTGGCACGCACCTAAAAGAATGGTTTTAAGGTAAGCCTGCTGAATGCTCAGCTGTGTGCTTTCCATAGGGTCGTTAACCACTTCATTCTGCAGGTTGAATGCGGAGGCTATCTGATACAGCTGATGAATTTCCTGCCAGATACCCGTCGGTGTCTGAATGTAGAGCTGATAAGAGCGCAGGATAGCCGGCATAAGCTCGGTCATGGATCGCTGAATGGCTTTCGCCAGAGGCGCCTTTTGCTTGCTGGTGGTGCCGGATTGGTCCATTAGGCGCTGGACCACAATTTTATAGCCAATCGCCAGGTGTGTTTGCAGAGCCTGGGCGAGGTTGGCGACTTTGCGCTGCTGTTCATCCAGCACCACACCCTGATACAGGTAGCGGTTGTTTAACTGCTGGCAAACAAAGTGAATAGGCGGGCGAATCATATCCAGCAGCTCAAGTCGCACGGCATCAGTGCTCTTCAGCTGGTTGAATTCGATAATTGCGTGATAGAGCTGGCGAGACGTTTCGCCGATGTTTGCCATTGGCAGACTATCAACCCATGCCCTAACCTGCCTGGTAGTCGGGTCGCAAAAGGTCAGAGTCGTCTGAGTTTGCTCAGGTATATTTAGGTATGGCTGGTTGCGGTGTCGCATGCAATTCTCTATCCGTCGTCCCTGTCAGTATAGCTGCTTTTGCTCAAATTCAACCTTTGATCAGATTTTGCAAAAAACCTGCGTATTTATGGTTGAAGCTGGTCAAATTGCACCAAACTATAGCTATAGTAATCTTCGCATTGTCCTGATTTTTTATCTACTAATCAAATGGTTGAGCCTTGCTCAGCATATCGCAGAAATGATTACTTCCGTGTGAGCTAATATTCACTTTCATGCGTTGGGTTAACCCAAGTTTTACTTACCTTGCCAGGTATCTCTCTGACCAGTTTTGGCACCAGATAGCCAGATAGCTCCCGCTGCATTTTATCCCAGATTTCAGCGGCCTGCGTATGGTCGATGTAAAAGTGGCTTGTACCCTGAACTTTATCAGGCATGTGCAGGTAGTAGGGCATGACCCCGGCTTCAAACAGCTTTTTATTCAGCTCAATAAGTATGTCTGCGCTGTCGTTGATGGTTTTTAGCAGTACTGATTGATTCAGCAGGTTGACCCCCGCAGCTTTTAAGGACAGCAACCTCCGTTTGAGTTGCTCAGGCAGTTCGTTCGGATGGTTGATGTGAACAACCATTGTTGTTGTGAGTCGTTGGTTCGTCAGCAGATTAATAAAGTCATCACTCAGTCGGTCGGGGATAGCAACGGGTGTTCTGCTGTGAATTCTCAGGAACCTAAGATGAGGAATGGTGTTTAGCGTGCTGATGATCGCGGCCAGCTTGTTGTCAGAAATACTGAGCGGATCGCCACCACTGAGAATCACCTCGTTAATTTCCGGGTGCTCACTCAAGTAGCACCTAATTTTCTCCAGGTTTTCAAAATTGAGGTTGTTTTGCTGGTACTCAAAGTGGCGGCGGAAGCAGTAGCGGCAATGCATGGCACAAGCCTGATGGGCAATGATCAATACCCGGTTTTTATATTTATGAATCAGGCCGGGTATGGGGTTAGCGGTTGCTTCTTCCAGCGGGTCAGCCACGAAGCCCTTGATGTCGGTGTTTTCCTGCTGAGTAGGTAGCACCTGCAGCAGAATCGGGTCGTAGGGGTTGTTGGCGTTGATCAGGCTGGCCAGGTGGCGGGTAACCCGAGTGCTGAAAGGTTGGCTGTCATCAATGCTATAGGGCAGATCTGCCGGTTTCAGATTGAGGAATTCCAGTAATTCACCGGCAGATTTAAAGCTCTGTGCCATCTGTTGCTGCCAGCTGAGGGTGGAGTGCTCCGACTTTCCGATGAGATTGGAGTCCAAAGTTGAAGCAGAAACAGGTATCATATGCGCTCTTTTAATTCGGTAAACAGAAGATAGGGATTATGGCGACATATTCTACCAATGAATTTAAGTCTGGTTTGAAAGTTTTATTAGACGGTGAGCCATGCGCTATCGTTGAAAATGAATTTGTTAAACCGGGTAAAGGTCAGGCTTTTAACCGTGTAAAGCTGAAGAACCTAAAAACTGCTCGCACCTGGGAGCGTACCTTCAAATCTGGTGAGTCTATTGAAGCGGCCGATGTTATGGATATTGAAATGGAATATCTGTACAGCGATGGCGAATTCTGGCACTTCATGAAGACGGATGGCTCTTTTGAGCAGATTGCCGCCGACAAAGCTGCCGTTGGCGACACCATTGACTGGCTGAAAGAACAGGAAGCCTTTGAGGTGACGCTGTTCAATGGCGCGCCTATCGTGGTTACACCGCCAAATCACATTGAGCTGGAAGTTGTTGAAACCGACCCGGGCGTAAAGGGCGATACCGCAACCGGTGGCTCCAAGCCGGCGAAGTTGTCTTCCGGTGCAGTCGTGAAAGTACCGTTGTTCATCAATGAAGGTGAAGTTATTCGTGTTGATACCCGCTCACGCGATTACCTGAGCCGCGCCAAGAGCTAATCGCATTCTTTGAATGCATAAAGCCGCTGATGCGGCTTTTTTTTTCGATTATTTCCGGGAGATTACCTTGTCTGAGAGCTGGAAACCCAATGCCTCTATTGATTCCCTGATTGAGCGCGCGAAGGTCGTGCGCAGTATCCGGCAGTTTTTTGAGCACAAAAATGTGCTCGAGGTTGAAACACCGATACTTTCCCGGGCCAGCGGAACCGATGTTCAGTTGAGTCAGTGGCAAACCTCCAATGGCTATTTCATGCATACCTCGCCGGAATTCGCTATGAAGCGTTTACTCGCCGCAGGCAGCGGCGATATTTTTCAGATGGCCCGGGTGTTTCGTTTGGATGAGTGTGGGCGTCGTCATAACCCTGAATTTACCATGCTGGAGTGGTACCGGTTGGGGTTCGATGAGTTTCAGCTTATGGATGAGGTTGCGGAGTTGGTGCGAGGCCTTGCTTCGCAGCCAGAATTACCCGTTGTTCAGTTAAGCTATAAACAGGCCTTCAGCCGCTTTGCGCTGCCATGCCCTCATACGGCTGCGGTTGATGAGCTTCGGCGTACCTGTAATCAGCAGCTCAATTGTGACGCGGCTGACTGGACGCGCGATGATTGCCTGGATGCGCTGATGTCGATGGTTGTTGAACCCGGGCTGCCACCTGAGCAGCTTACCTTTGTTTATGATTACCCCAGGCAGCAGGCCGCATTGGCGCGCTTTCGTGAGGTTGATGGCTGTACCGTGGCGCGAAGGTTTGAGCTTTACTGGCAGGGGATGGAATTGGCCAATGGCTATTATGAGCTTTCCGATATAACCGAGCAGAAGCGACGCTTTGAGGAAGAGGCTCACCTAAGGGCGGCTATGGGTGTGCAAAAGCCAGTTATTGATCATAATTTTTTGGCAGCGCTGGAGCATGGCTTACCGGATTGCGCTGGGGTTGCGCTTGGGGTCGATCGGTTGGTGATGGTGTTACTCGGCCAGGCCGATATCGGTGGAGTGATGGCCTTTACTCAGGATCGCAGCTAAGCAGATGGCCGCTGCTGATCAGCAGCGGCTGTTAGTTAACCTTGGCTGTTGGATAAGCCTAGTTGGTGCGCTTATTGACCAGAGCTGCCAGCTTTGCCTGAAAACGCTCTTCAGAATTTTCATTCGATTCAGCCTTTACAGCTGCTTTAGCCGGTTGTTTGGCACTTGGCTTGACTGCTTTGGATGCAGATGTCGGCTTGCGGGCAGGGCGACGCTTAGGCTTTTCTGGCTGAGGCTTACGCTTAGCGCGCTTTTTATCGATTTCAGCCAGCTTTTCAGCCGCGTGCTTCGCCTCTTCTGCGGTTACAACGCCGGCAGACTCCCCACCTATCGTGACCCGATCAGCTCCTTCCTGCAGGCAGGCGATGTAACGGCGCATGCGAACATAGAGGTTCAATGCTCTGCGGATACGGGTTTTAGACAGCTTCCCATCTTCTGCAATGGCTTTGTGTACGCCAATCTGCAGAGGCTTGGGTGAGGATGTATTGAACACTTCCGGATACAGAGTACAAAGTTCTTCAAGGGCTTTTCGATTGGCTTCGTATTCTTTCTTTCGCTTAGCCTCAAGTTTCAGTTTGGTTTCTTCCTGATTCTGAGGGATTGCTGGTTGTTCTGACATTTTTGGAATTCTGAGCATTGTTTAGTTTGAGCGGCGCAGGATACTCGGTTATGGGGCGTTTGCAAAGTTGAATTGTTACTCAAACCCGGCAGAGATTGACCTACTGCCGGGTAGTTAGTAATGGCTAACGAGGCATGTAGGCATATTTGCGGCTGACCGGCGTGGGTAGCAGGCCTGGCTTGCGCATATACTTGCTTGGAATAGTCAGGCCATATTGCTTGAAGCTGACCAGTTGCTCCGGTGTGAGGTTTTCCAGAAAGCGGAAGTAATGGTTCTGAATGCGTTCGTCACTGGAGCGCGATGCATCGATTAACAAATTTTTGATTGAGTCTTCGGAATTCAGGCGGTGTCGGGTGCCTGTTTCTCTTCTCACCAGCGCGACCAGCTTAGATAAGATATAGATATTGGTTTCCGAAAAAATCATGAGTTGGTTTTGCATCGCTCGCTCCATGCTGTTCAAATTAATAAGTTAAACCTAGTTGGAATTTGAAGTATTGCCATCGGAATTTGGGGCTTTGTGACCCCATTCTAATTCTGCTGGTAGTGCCGGAACGTGGCGGTTTTTGGGCTTAAATGGGTTTTCTTAACTCAACCATTGATAGAAATTCAAATACGCCGAAAGCTTGGCGTAAAGGGCTCGGTTCAGATTTTGCTGGCTGGCAGTTCTGGCTGTCAGATTACTTTTTGTTACAGTTTTGCCCAATGGCTTCACCCATTTTAATTTTTGAATTCAGGGCAATATTTTTTTCAAAATTAACCTGGTTTGATTGAAAAGTCAGAATGACGGTGCTGCCTAATCTGAATCGGCCCATCTCTTCACCCTTCTCAAATGCCACTGGCTTAATACTGGTGAAGTCAGTTTGAACGATGCGTTTCTGAACGGGTGCAACAACGCCGGCCCAGGTTGTTTCAATGCTGGCAACGATCATGGCGCCAACCAGCACCATGGTGAAGTTGCCGCTTGCAGATTCAAATTCACAGACCAGGCGTTCATTTTTCGCAAAAAGCCCGCTGACGTTTTCAGCCGTCAGCTGGTTAACACTGTAAAGCCGGCCCGGTACGAAGGTTGTTTTAACCAGTTTTGCTGCCTTCGGCATGTGAATCCGGTGGTAGTCACTGGGCGACAGATACAGGGTCATAAAGCTGCCGCCATCGTATCGCCTGGCCATTTCTTTATCGCCACCAAACAGGGTTGTCAGGCTGAAATTGTGCTTTTTGGCTTGAATGACCCGGTCGTTTTCAATGGGGCCGAACTGGCTGACTTCGCCGTCTACTGGCGATACCCAGGTGTCGGCTGCGGAATCAACCGGGCGCGCTTCCGGTTTCAGGGCGCGGGTAAAAAAATCATTGAAGCTGCCGAAGTCATCAGGGTCTTCAATCTGGGCTTCTGCCAGCGAGATGTTGAAATGCTTGGCGAACAGGCTGATTAATGGCTTGCGAACCGCCGACAGAGTCGAATCGGCTAACAGCCCGGCCAGGCGAGAAACAAGGTGGTGCGGCAGCAGGAATTGGGCCGCCAGGAACAGCGCGTTTTTAAGTTGGGTCATCAGGATCTCATTTTGTTTAAAGCGACGTTCCAATCGGCGCAATAGTCTCTGAACAGCTGGTAGTCAATTTCGTTGAGGTAGTCGCTTTGTTCAAAAGCATCCGCATATAGCAGCATGGTAATGTCAGAACCGATGGCGAATGAGCGCAGGAAAAAACCTTCACCTCCGGCTGCCATCATCAGTGGCGGGGGCAGAAGCCTGTCGGCCTTTTCCCGGTTGCTGTCGTTCACCCACAGGGTGGTAACTTTTTTGCTGAGTTGGGTGATGAACTCAGACGAATGCATGGGGAATTTCAAGCGGCGCAGTAGAGGGCTGGTTTTGCAGCCATCTGAATCAAACACTTGCCAGAAGCCGCCTTCCGCCTCCATGGTGACAATGCGTGAAAGGCGCAGGCCTTTTCTTAAGCCAAACAGCGCGCTTTCCTGAATTTCCAGTGCCGAGTGCCAGGTTTTTCTGTTGCGAAATTGCCGGCGAATTTCCTTCTGTGCATCCAGATCAACACTGAGTCGTCGGGTTGGCTTGTTTAGAATGGGCCACTCATTACTGTCAGTAAAGCTGGTGTCGGTGCCCAGATCGATCTCTGAGATAGAGGGCAGGCTCTCATCGGTAATATCCCAGATGCTTTTTTGTTCTGATTTGCTGCGCTCGATGGCGGCAGCGGCAATCTTGTTGGCGGCTGCCAGATCCGATTCAGAAAAGCCGCCGCAATCATGACTGGTCGATACCGATGGCTGCTGAGCCAGTAAATGGCGTGCGGCAGTGGCTGTGTGATGCAAGCGGAACTCACGGGCAGCATTGGCAACCCAGACTTTTAACTGCTGATAGAAATCGGGCAGACCTAACGATGTTTCACCGGTTCGGCACAGTGTTTTCATGGCGTCTGAATTCCAGTCCTGACGAACAGCAAAGGAAAGCTCGTGGCTGAAAGGCAGGAAGAATTTGAGTGCCGATTTTTTAAACGGCTGCAGGTGAGCACCGGATTGGGCAATGGTGTCTTCATCCGGCAGAACAGGTAGCTGAAAATAGTTGCACAACTTGAGATTCCAGTCGCGGGTATTGACGCCCATAAACTGTTCAATCAGGTGCTCGCGGTTTTCCCCTTCTCTTACCCGGTTTTCAATGGTCTCCATCTTTTCCGGTTCCAGCAGCCAGCACACCCATAAGCCAATGTCATAGAACAGAGTCATCCAGTAATCGGCTTCAGTCCAGGGGATTCTGCGGATCTCAAACCACTGACGCATCAGGCTGGCCGCAAGCAGGCTATCGCCTATAACCCTCAGTAAGCCCTTTTCTGAAGGTGTGTTTTCAGCAATGCGCGGTACCTTGGTGGTGAGCTCGACCAGGCGGTTATTGCCCAGCAGAGACACGGCCTGATCAAGCGTACGGACAGAAACATCGTGGCTTGCCAGCATTTTGTTAGCAAAGCGAAACAGATGGATGGTCAGCAGAGGGTCTTCACGAATGACATCCATCCACTCGCCAAGAGGTGCGTCGGCTTGGGGTAGCGAGTTTACCGGTAGCACCGCAGGCAGGTGTAATTGCTGAACTCGTTTAAACCAGTCGGTGTCAGTTGTCATCAGGCAGGTATGGGATTACTTAGTCATGTTGGTAATCTTGGGAGTTTATACCCGAGCACAATAACAAGCAAAGATGTAAGCACATAAATTATGACCTTAAGGCATAAATCAACCGCTATAAGTAACGATTCAATCTAGAGTCACTCTGCCTGATCCAACAGGCTTCGGTACCGCTGAATCCGTGGCTTTCGTGCAGTCTGCCTGCCAAACGGCAGGTGTGCTAGACCAAAGGCTTACTTGACTAAACAGCAATGCGAACATATGTTTCAAACGATCGTTTGATGCTTTCTTGTTCAGTTCAGGCTGCATCGGCGAAAAAAATAACAAGACAGAGCCCCAGCGAGGGCCGTTCAGAGAGGAAAGACATATGCCCGCCTATAAAGCCCCTTTACGTGATCTGCAATTTGTATTGCATGAAGTGCTCGGCTCGGAGCAGCATTACGCCGCTCTTGGAGTTGAAGACGCAACCCCTGATATGGTCAATGCCATCATGTCTGAAGCCGCTAAATTCTGTGAAGAAGTGCTGTCGCCACTGAACAAGGTCGGTGATGACGAAGGCTGTACCTTTGAAAACGGAGAGGTGACCACTCCAACGGGCTTTAAAGAGGCCTATCAGCAGTGGGTTGATAACGGCTGGCCTTCGTTGGCGCAACCGGCAGAATTTGGCGGTCAGGGCTTACCCGAGTCGATAGGTAATGTCGTTTCTGAAATGGTTTCCGGCGCGAACTGGTCGTGGGGGATGTACCCGGGGTTATCGCACGGCGCGATGAATACCATTGAAATTCATGGTACCGATGAGCAGCGCGAGACCTATCTGACCCGGCTGGTCTCCGGTGAGTGGACGGGGACTATGTGCCTGACCGAGCCTCACTGTGGCTCTGACCTGGGGACACTGAAAAGCAAAGCCGAGCCAGCTGCAGACGGTGCTTATCGCATTACCGGCACGAAAATATTTATCTCCTCCGGCGAGCACGATATGGCCGAAAACATCGTGCATATCGTCTTGGCGAGAATCGCAGGTGCGCCAGAAGGCACCAAGGGTATTTCGCTGTTTATCGTCCCTAAGGTGTTGCCGGACGGAACACGCAACGATGTCCACTGTGGCGCCATTGAGCACAAGATGGGTATTCACGGCAATTCAACCTGCGTGATGAATTTCGACGGCGCAAAGGGTTTTCTGGTGGGCCCTGAAAACGAAGGCTTGCGCTGCATGTTTACCTTTATGAACTTTGCCCGCCTTGGTACCGCCATGCAGGGTGTTGCTTCCTCTGAGCTATCCTTCCAGGGCGCACTGGCCTATGCCCGTGAGCGTCTGGCGATGCGCTCGCTGACCGGAGTAAAAGCGCCGGATCAGATTGCTGATCCGATCATTGTTCACCCGGATGTGCGCAGAATGCTGATGACCCAGAAGGCCTTCGCCGAAGGCGGCCGGGCGTTGCTGCATGATGCCGGTTTTATGGTCGATAAAGTGAAATACGCCAGCTCTGACGAAGAGCGGAATGAAGCCAACGAGCTGCTGTCATTCTTGACGCCAATTGCCAAGGCATTCCTGACCGAAGTGGGGACCGAAGCGGCCAACTATGGCGTTCAGGTGTTTGGTGGTCACGGCTATATAAAAGAGTGGGGTATGGAGCAGATTGTGCGCGATAACCGTATCTCCCAGCTCTATGAAGGTACCACCGGAATTCAGTCGCTCGATCTGCTCGGCCGCAAGGTGCTGATGAGTCAGGGTGAAAGCCTGAAGCGATTTACCAGAGTGGTGCATAAATTCTGTCAGTCACTGGAAGGCAATGACGAGCTGGCAGAGATGGTCGCAGCGCTGGCTGCAGCTAATAAAGAGTGGGGTGAAATCACCATGCAGGTGGGTATGAAGGCGATGACCAACCGTGATGAGGTGGGCGGCGCTGCCGTCGATTACCTGATGTATTCCGGTTATGTCACGCTGGCCTATTACTGGCTGCGCATGGCAAAAACCGCGCAGGATGCCCTCAATGCCGGCACCGAAGAGCAAGGTTTCTATCAGGCCAAGATTAAAATGGCGGGCTTTTACTTTGCCCGAATTCTGCCGCGCATCAGCGGCCATAAGCAGATGATGCTTGCCGGCGTTGAAACCCTGATGGCATTGGATGACGAGCAGTTTGCGTTCTGATAGCACTGCTTATTAAACCCGAATGGCAGGTTTTACCTGCCGTTTCTGAATAAAAACAATTAATTAAAGGGTGAGTTATGTCGGAATACAAAGCCCCCATTCGCGATATTCAATTTGTACTCGATGAGGTCTTCCGGGCTGATGAACTGTGGGCATCGATGCCGGCAACGGAAGATGTCAACATGGAGCTGGCCCGTGCCATCTATGAAGAAGGCGCCCGGCTGTGCGAAGGCGAGCTGCTGCCGTTAAACCGGTCCGGTGATGAACAGGGTGCAAGGCTGGAAGGCGGTATCGTGCATACGCCCGAAGGCTTCAAGGAAGCCTACAATACCTTTGCTGAAAGTGGCTGGATTGGCTTGGGTGGCGATATCAATTACGGCGGGCAGGGGCTACCCAAAATGCTCACCGTCATGTTTGAAGAGATGGTGTATTCGGCCAATACCTCCTTCGCACTGTACCCGGCGCTCACTGCCGGTGCTTGCCTTTCCATTGTTACCCATGGCAGTGAAACATTGAAATCGACCTACCTGCCGCCCATGTATGAAGGGCGCTGGGCGGGCTCCATGTGCCTGACCGAACCTCACTGCGGAACGGATCTGGGTCTGTTGAAAACCAAGGCCGTGCCGCAAGAGGATGGCAATTACCGCCTGACCGGAACCAAGATTTTTATCACCGGGGGTGATCACGATCTGACTGAAAACATCATTCATCTGGTGCTCGCCAAGCTGCCGGATGCCCCAGCCGGGCCAAGGGGTATTTCGCTGTTTTTGGTGCCTAAACGTTTGCTCGATGAGCAGGGTGCATGTGCTGAACCGAATAACGTCAGCTGCGGTAGCCTGGAACATAAAATGGGCATCAAAGCTTCTGCCACCTGTGTGATGAACTTTGACGGCGCCACCGGATATCTGATCGGTGAGCCAAACAAAGGCCTGGCCGCCATGTTCACCATGATGAACTACGAGCGCCTGTCGATTGGCCTGCAGGGCATTGGCTTGGGTGAGGTTTCCTATCAGTTTGCACGTAACTACGCACTTGAGCGTGTTCAGTCGCGCTCGCCCGCCGGTGCTGTGCAGCCGGATCAGCCCGCCGACCCCATCATTGTGCACCCCGATGTGCGGCGTATGTTGCTGACCATGCGTGCCTATAATGAGGGCGGCCGGGCCTTTGCTGCCTACGTGGGTATGTGGCTGGATATCGCGAAAAATCACCCGGATAACGAACAGAAAGCCAATGCAGCGGCGATGGTCGCTTTACTGACGCCGGTTGCGAAAGCCTACTTCACCGACCGGGGTTTTGATGCCACTGTGTTGGGGCAGCAGGTATTCGGCGGTCATGGCTATATTCGTGAGTGGGGCATGGAGCAGTTTGTCCGCGACGCACGCATTGCGCAGATTTACGAGGGTACCAATGGCATTCAGGCGCTCGACCTGATGGGCCGAAAAGTGGTGGCCGATGGCGGCGAGGCCTTTGCTGGTTACAGCCAGTTGATCCGTGATGATATCGCCTCAGCGTCAGGCAACATTTATGCTGCCGCGCTGACCCAGGCGTTGGGAAAGCTTGAGCAGGCTACAGATTTTGTTTGCTCTACCGCTCAGCAAGATCCGGCCGTTATTGGTGCCGCCAGTTGTGATTATCTGAATCTGTTTGGTCTGGTTGCCTATGGCCACATGTGGCTGAAAATGGATCAGGCGGCGCAAACCGGTGCTGGTGATTTCTATCAGGCCAAGCAAATGACCGCGAAGTACTTCTTCGACAAGCTGCTGCCCGAAGCCGATGCTTACTATGCCAAGGTCTGTGCCGGAAGTGCGCCAACCATGGCGATGCCAGCTGAGATGTTCTGAAGCGTCTGGGCCGCCTTGTTAGCAGACCGGCCCAGACAGCAGATCCGCTGTTTTAAGCGAGTTCTCTGGCAATTTCACAGGCCAGGCGGGCGTTATTCAGTACCAGCTGAATGTTGCTCGCCAGGCTGTTGCCACCGGTGAGTTCGGCAACGCGCGCCAGCAGGAAGGGCGTTGATTCTTTGCCATGGATGCTTTGCTGCTCTGCCTCGGCCAGTGCCTGGTCGATGGCTGCCGTAATGGTTTCTTCCGGCATGGCGTATTGCTCCGGGATCGGGTTGGCAATGACCGCGCCGCCTGTTAGGCCGATATCCCATTTAACCTGCAGGAAGTCGGCAATTTCTTTACCGCTGTCCAGTTGATAATCGACGCTCTGATCGCTGCTGCGGGTATAGAAGGCCGGCAGGGTGCTGGTTTGATAGCCCAATACCGGCACGCCCTGGGTTTCCAGATATTCACGGGTCAGTGCCAGGTCGAGAATCGACTTGGCGCCGGCGCACACCACGGCAACTGAGGTGTTGGCGAGTTCCTGCAGGTCTGCAGAGATATCGAAGGTCTGCTGGGCGCCACGGTGAACCCCGCCAATACCGCCGGTGGCAAAGACTTTGATACCGGCAAGCTGGGCAATGATCATCGTCGCTGCAACGGTTGTGGCACCATGCAATTGTTTGGCGCACACATAGGGAAGATCGCGGCGGGAGCACTTGATGACGGACTGACCGGCCTTGGCCAGCATCTCAATCTCTTCTTTGGTCAGCCCGGCTTTCAGGCGACCGTTAATGATGGCGATCGTTGCCGGTACCGCACCGTTATCGCGAATGGTCTGTTCGACCAGCAGGGCGGTTTCGGCATTATCCGGCCAGGGCATGCCGTGGGAAATAATGGTGCTTTCCAGCGCAACGACAGGTTTGTTTTCTGCCAGGGCTTTGGCAACTTCCGGGTTTATATCGAGTAATTGATTCATGCTTTAACCTGAATTTACAGCCAGGCTTCCTTATCAAGGTGACTTAAAAATTGGCTTCTGATCTGCTCTGTGCTTAACAGCGGATTGACAGATTCCTCGCTGCCGAGCGCAAAGGTGGCGCAGGCCGATGCAAACTGCAGCCGGTCTTTTTGGCTTTTCAGAAGGTATTGTGCGGCAATGAAACCTGCCAGCAATGCATCGCCGGCGCCGGTATCGCTGATGTTCTCGCCTTTTATCGCGGCAGTGTCCTCTATCGCCTCTTTAGAGTAAAGCGAACAGCCTTGTGGCCCTTTGCTGAGCAACACCCGGTTTACACCCTGGTCGAACAGCGATTTGGCCAGGAACTCATCGTCACCGTGGCTGCCGATAATGGCGGCGGCTTCTTCCCGGTTAACCTTGAGGGTATCGAGGTGCTTAAGCACCGGCTTCAGCTTAACGGCTTTGGTGGCAGACACGGCATCGGCATGAATGCGTTTGCGTGGGTTGGTCTGGCAGATCCATTCAATGGCCTCTTTGCTCAGGTTGGCCTCGAGAATAATCTCATCGGCCGCAGCAAAATAGGAGAGCCTTTTTTCCAGCAGACAGGGGCTTAGGGTATCGATAACGGCCATGTCAGAAATGGCCGCCAGCAGCGAGCCAATCTGGTTGTTAATGGCCATATAGGTGCCGGTGCTGAGGGTTTCGTGTTCAAAGAAGGCCGAGGTATCGATGCCGGCTTCGTTGCAGTACCGGAGAATCAGGCTGCCCCCGAAATCGCGACCAATAATACTCAGTAACGATGTCTGAATGCCCAGCCGCTGAAGGTTTTCAGCAATGTTGCGGCCAACGCCGCCGGGGCTGTTCTTGATAATGCCGGGGTTGGAATCGCCCGGAATCAGCCGATTGAAGCAGCTGCCGGTGATATCCAGATTGGCACCGCCGACGACCAGTATCTTCGGTGTTACGCTAGCGCCGGCTTCTGGGTTCTCATCTTGCGGGGTCGGTTTGCTTCGGTTCATGTATCTTGCTCTGCCAGCAGACTGTTCAGCTTACGGATGCGGCGCGCCATATTGTCAATCAGCGTCATGGTGGTCTGCGGGTGGGATTGAATCAGGCTGATGAAGTCTTCACGCGGCACGGCCAGTACGGTGCAGTTTTCGCTGGCCACGACCGTGGCGCTGCGTTGCTCGCCGGTAAACACGGCCATTGCACCGAAAATTTCGTCAGTCTGGATATCGCCAACCTTTACGTCATCGACGAAAACATCGGCGTTACCGCTGAGAATTGTGAATACTTCATGGGCGTCATCACCCTGGGAGATAATGGTTTGGCCCTGGGTAAAGCTCAGAAAGCCGGTATGGGGCTGGCTGGCCTGAATCTGGTTGCGGGCGAAGCCATCCTGGAACAGAGAAATCAGAGTAACCAGATAGCTGAGCCAGATCGACTGGCGTTCTTTGGTTTCATTCACGTAGCGCAGCAGGGTATCGGCGTTGACCTGGATAACCTCGGCGCTGTCGTCGACTGAGATTCGCAGGGATTTCAGCTGATAGCACTGGGTCAGGCCGATCAGATCAAAGGGCTCAAAATAGACACACAGACGGTTGTCACCATGACCGGAAACACCGCCATTTTTAATCAGAAACAGGTTTTCGGACGATTCCAGTGCATACAGATCGCTGGTGGCGTTCAGAGTAATATGCTTGCCATGGGGCAAGTCTTCAAACAGCCGCTGCGATAATTTACGCAGTCGATCAGACAGTTGGTCTACATATTCCGGGCGTTCACCAAGCAATAACATCGTATTTTTCCACCTGTTTTCTTGTTTAAGATTGTCTTGGTCCAATTATAGAGGGGCATACTATTCCTGAACGTGAACCAGCGAGCAACCCTGAAGGTTAGATTGGCGTCGGAATGTTAGACTCTAACCAGCTGTTAGATTAAGAGACTCCCGTTGAAAGAACATACACCTTTATTCGTAGTCAGCCATCACTGGCAGGAACAGGCAGACGGTATTGATCTGCGTTTTTGGCTGAAGGGCGAAAACCACGCCGAGCAGTGGCTTGTGACCGCGCAGGAAAGTGTGTGCTTTGTCGCCCAGACACAGTTGCCCGCCTGGCAGCGACTCTGGCAGCAGAAAAGGTTCGCCGTGCGGGTGGGCGAGCGCGTCTTTACGACCCTGATGGGCGCGCAGGCGGTGCCGGTATACAGTCGGTCGGTGCGGGCTCAGCGTCGCTGGGTGAAAGAGGGCCGCAGCCAGGGGATGTCCGTCTGGGAAGATGATGTAATGCCGTCGGATCGTTACCTGATGGAGCGATTCCTGTTTGGCAGCCTGCAATTTACGGACGCCAAGCCGCAACCGGCTCACAGTCAGCCATCCTTGCATTGTCTGTCTGTGGATATCGAAACCGAATGGTATACGCCCGGTAAGCTGCCGGCGCTGTACAGCGTCGCGCTTGCCACCCCAAGTGAAAAGCAGGTCCTGATTGTTGACCCCGGCGGTGCAAGCCGGCCGCCCGAAGATATGCCCGGGCTGGTTGTTGTCGACACCGTAAAAGCCTGCCTGCAGCAAACGGTTGCCTTTATTCAGCAGGTCAATCCGGACTGCATCATCGGCTGGAATGTCATTGATTTTGATTTGCGCATACTGCAGCAGCATTGTGACCGGGAGGGGGTGCCGTTCAGCATTGGCCGCAACCGTCAGTCACCGGTCTGGCGTCAGCGCAGCGACAATCAGGAGCGATACGCCATTGAACTGGAAGGCCGGCAGGTGGTTGATGGCCCGGGTGCTTTCCGCTCTGCGGCCTGGTTCTTTGAGGACTTTTCTTTGGAAACCGTGGCTCAGTCTGTATTAAAGCGGGGTAAGAGGATTGATCATGTAGATGACCGCGTGGCGGAGATCGAACGGCTGTATCGCCAGAATTTGACTGCCTTTGCCCAATATAACCTTGAAGATGCGCAGCTGGTGCTGGATTTGTTTGATGCTGCCGGTTTGTGGCATTTTCTCATCGAGCGTGCCCACCTGACCGGATTGCCGATGTCGCGTGCCGGCGGCTCATCGGCTGCCTTCAATACGGTTTATCTGCCCCGACTGCACCGCTACGGCTTCATTGCCAACCACGTTGGAGAGCAGGTGCTGCACGATGCCAGCCCCGGTGGCTTTGTTATGGATAGCGCGCCGGGCATCTACAACAATGTGCTGGTTCTGGATTTCAAAAGCCTGTACCCATCGATAATCCGTACCTTCCTGGTTGATCCGCTCGGCCTGCAGTTGGGTCTGGCAGGCTCTGAGGATGAATCGGTGGAGGGTTTTCTGGGCGCCCGGTTCCATCGTGAAAAGCACATTCTGCCTGCGTTGATTGATCAGCTATGGGCCGCGCGCGATCAGGCTAAGGCACAAAAGAATGCGCCAATGTCGCAGGCCATTAAGATTATTATGAATTCCTTTTATGGCGTACTGGGCAGCCATTTGTGCCGCTTTTTCGACCCCCGTTTGGCCAGTTCCATTACCATGCGTGGCCATCAGATTCTGCAGCAGACCCGTGAGTTTATTGAGGCCAGAGGCTTTGCAGTTATTTATGGGGATACCGATTCTGTATTTGTGCATGCCGCCGATCACCACGACCCGGAACAGCTTGGGCACGAACTTGCCGGCTTGCTCAACCGCTGGTGGCAGCAACAGGTGGCCAGCCTTTATCGGCTTGAATCCCACCTGGAAATTGAGTTTGAAACGCTCTATTCAAGGTTTGTCATGCCAACCATTCGCGGCACCGACAAAGGCTCTAAAAAGCGCTATGCCGGCTGGAAAAAAACAGAAGCCGGTCATGAGCTGGTGTTCAAGGGCCTGGAGGCCGTGCGTTCAGACTGGACGCCGCTTGCCAAACGCTTTCAGATATCGCTCTACGAGAGCTTCTTTACCGGCGTTAATTTTAAACCCCTGATCGCGCAAACGGTGTTGCAGCTTAAAAACGGTGAGCTGGATGACCAGATTATTTACCGTAAATCTTTACGCCGGAGGCCGGAGCAGTATCAGAAAAATATTCCGCCGCATGTACAGGCGGCCTTAATCAGGCGGCGATTACAGCCTGGCTGGCAGGGGCGGACCATAGAGTATGTGCGTACCGTTGAAGGCTGGCAGCCGGTGCCTTTTGTGACCGCTGCGCCGGATTACGAGCACTACATAGAAAAGCAGCTGGCACCTGTTGCTCAGGCGCTGCTGCATTTTTTAGATTTGGATTTTTTTGCGCTGATTGATGAGCAGATGTCGCTCTTCTAGTGCGCTACTGGCTGAAATCGATGCGGCTGACCGTAAAGCGCTCAGACTCGATAATGTATTCCATGCTGTTGTTGCCAAAGGCGAGCACGTTATACACGTATTGCATGGGCTCTGGTGAGCGTTTGAAGTCGCCATTGGCCGGCGCGGTTTGGCTGAATTCAGTGATCACTGAAATACTGCTACCTTCCAGGCTCCACAAGCCCTGATAGTTAAACACCGATTGATCAGACTTTGTTTGCGTATAGGTGATGGTGCCGTTTTCATTGAAGGTCAGCTTCACTTCACTGCCTTTGTCGGAGCGGCCATACCACTGCCCGGCCAGAGTTCCCTCATTGACCGAAACAGGCGCTTTCTTTTTGCCCTGAAACTCAATCTCTTCTGCTTCTATATCTGCAGGTGGCCGGTCCGCATAGTGAACGGTGCCGGATTCATCGGTCCAGGTGTATACCTTGCCGGCAGCCATTGAGGTGAGAGGCAGGCAAAGAACGATTAGTAAGAATAGCCGTTGCAACATTTGAAAATCCTTATACTGGCAACTTTTCAGTTCAGAACACGACTTTAGTTTAACCTCCTTATCTGCCGATTGCGAAGTTGGCGTTAAGAATCTGTTCACGTTTCCTCAAAAATGATGACAATAAATTGCCGATAGCTGACCTCAATATGCTGAAGAGTTCAGAGACAGGCCCAAATCACACCTCTATAATGCCGCCCCTATGACTAAAAAAACCTCCCCGAAAAAAAGTTCCAGAACGACGAAACCCAAAGCCGGTTCAGCGCCAAAGCGAAAGACGCCCGCCAAAGGCAAGTCCGCCAGCGCAAAAAAGACAGCTAAAGGGCGCTTCTCGTGGCTGCCGAAGCTGCTGTTGCAGATCAGCCTGATCATTGTCTGCCTGATCGTGTTCTGGATGATTTACCTGAATGCCGTGGTCCGCGAAGGCTTTGAAGGCCGGCGTTTTCAGATTCCTGCGCGCGTCTACAGTGAAGCACAGGAGCTGTATGCCGGTGCAACCATGCGCCAGCAGACGCTGACAGCACTGCTCGATCAGCTGGGATATGTGGAGTCTTCACTGGTCAATCAGCCGGGCCGTTACAAGCAGCAGGGCTCGTCGATCGTACTTTACAGCCGAGGCTTTGAATTCTGGGACGGCAGTGAACAGGCCCAGAGGCTGGTGGTGGATTTCAGCGCTGACAGCATTCGTTCCATTACCGATATGGCCGGCCGCTCGGTACTGCTGACCCGCCTGGACCCACTGTACTTAGGTCAGATATACCCGGGTGTTGCTGAAGACCGGGTGCTTTATAAGCTGGATGAACTGCCGGAACGGTTGGTGTTGGGCCTGCTGTTGGTCGAGGACGATCGCTTCTTTGAGCACTGGGGTATTTCATTTCGGGGCATTGCGCGGGCGCTGTGGGCGAATATTTCCTCGGGTTCGGCGCGCCAGGGGGGCAGTACGCTGACCAATCAGCTGGTTAAAAACCTCTATCTGACGCCGGAAAAAACCCTTATCCGGAAGGTTAACGAAGCGCTGATGTCTATTCTGCTGGAGGTTCATTACAGCAAGAATGACATTCTGGAAACCTACATGAACGAGGTTTATATCGGGCAGCAGGGGTCGCGCTCGATCAATGGCTTTGGGCTGGGCGCGCAGTTTTACTACGGCACCACCCTGGAAGGGCTGTCTATTCAACAGCAGGCAATGCTGGTGGGTTTGATTAAGGGGCCTTCCTATTACAACCCGCGCCGCAACCCAGAGCGGGCGAAAGCGCGACGCGATGTTGTGCTGAATGTCTGGTTTGAGCAGGCTCTGATCAGCGAATCTGAATTTAATAACGCCATCAATTCGCCGCTAGGCGTGACCAGCAAGCCAGGCCAGGCGGATTTCCCGGCTTTTATGGAGGCTTTGCGCCTGCAGCTGGCGACAGATTACCGCAAGGATGATTTACTGGCCGAAGGCCTGACTATCTATACAACGCTCGACCCTGTGGCCCAGGCGGCACTGGAAGACAACGTCCATGCCTCAGTGAGCCAGGCTGAGCGCGGCTATGGTTTGCAATCAGGCAGTTTGCAGGCCGCTGCGGTGATGACGCGGCCTTCTACCGCCGATGTACTGGCAATTACCGGCAACCGTTATGCGAAAGAAACTGGCTTTAACCGCGCTTTGAATGCTGTTCGGCCGGTCGGCTCGCTGATGAAGCCGGCGGTGTATCTGGCAGCCCTGGAAAGCGGCTATACGCTGGCAGATACCATCAGCGATGCGGATGTGGCGGTCTCGACCCGCGAAGGCGATGTCTGGACTCCGCGCAACTACGATAAAAAAAGTCACGGCAACCCAATGCTGATCGATGCACTGGCCAAGTCGTACAATCAGGCGACAGCCCGCTTGGGTATGCAGGTTGGCCTGGCCAATGTATTTGATGTGATCGAGCGGCTCGGTGTTAGCGACAATGTGCCGCTGGTGCCTTCGGTGATGCTGGGTGCGCATGAAATGTCACCTTTCGAGGTGGCGCAGATGTATCAGACCCTGGCGGGCAATGGCTTCTATTCGCCACTGAACCTGATTCGTGCGGTCACTCATCCGGACAAAGGGGTGATTCAGCGCTTCAACCTCAAGGTCGACCAGCGCTTTAAGCCTGAAGTAATCTATCTGCTGCAGGCCGCCCTGCATGAAGCGACGCAGACCGGAACCGGTGCACGCATTGCCCGCGATTTACCCCCCTACTGGTGGGCGGCCGGAAAAACCGGCACTACAGATGAAAACCGGGATGCCTGGTATGCCGGCTTTACCGGAGACCGGCAGCTGGTTGTTTGGGTGGGCAGGGATGATAATGAGCCGACGCCGTTAACCGGCTCCAGCGGTGCCCTGCCCATCTGGATTCGGGTAATGGATCAGTTGCAGCCGGTGCAGGATCGCCGCTCCACTCCGGTGGGGGTAAATTATTACTCGGTGAATGATGCCGGTATTGAAGTGCCAGACTGGTGCGGCAATACCCGAGATATACCCTTTGCAGCAGGCAGCAAACCAGCGAAAGGGCTGGGCTGCCATAATTCTGAACAGAACAGTGAAACGGATAAAAAATCATGGTGGCAAAAAGTTTTCAACTAGGTGTAATTGCTTTACTGGTCGTGTTTGTTGCCGGCTGTAATACGCTGCCAGCAGATTCAGAAAGTGCTGGGCAAGCATCTGCTACGCACGGGGCCGTGACAACGAAACCGATGGAGCAAGCCGACCCCGGTTATGAAGCCGCTGCGACTGTTAAAGACCCGGTCGTAGTGTCTTCGGTGCAGCCGGAAAATACCAAAAGCCAGGTTGTGCAGCAGTTGCAGAAAGAAGCACTGCAAAGTCAGGCGGAGGGTAACTGGGCGGAGTCTGAGCTGAAACTGGAGCGGGCGCTGCGCATTTTGGGCGATGACCCGGATCTGTACCGGCAACTGGCGACGGTGCGCATGGGGCAGCAAAGGTTTGATGAGGCGGAGCAGATCGCACTGAAGGGCATGACGCACGCCAATGATAACCCAAAGGTAAAAGCGGAACTGTGGCAGATTATTGCTCAGTCGCGCTCCGCAGCAGGAAATATCTCGGGTGCTCGCGCAGCCCGGGAAGGAGTGACCAAGTGGCAAGCCATTGCCGAAGGAGTTCAGTAGATGCCTGATCAGATGGAAAACTTGCTGGTAAGTGCTTGCTTACTGGGTGAAAAGGTCCGTTACAACGGGAGTGGTCAGCTGGTGGACCATCCATTTCTTGCTGCGCTGATTGATGCCGGGCGGGTCATAACCGTGTGCCCGGAGGTTGATGGTGGCCTGCCGACGCCCAGGCCGCCGGCTGAAATTCAATCAAGCGGGTCGGCCGTTCGAGTCGTGACCATTAACGCCATCGATGTCACTGAGCAATTCACTTCCGGTGCGAATAATGCGCTGGAGGTTGCCAAAAAAGAGGGTTGTGCCTTTGCGTTGATGGCAGCGCGGAGCCCGTCTTGTGGCAATCAGCAGATTTATGACGGCAGCTACAGTGGCAAGCTGATTGAAGGTTCGGGCATTACGGCTGAGCTGCTGCAGCGCAATGGGATTCAGGTGTTCAATCAGTATCAGCTGGATGACCTTGAAGCGGCAATGACCCAAGCGGCGAGAGCCCAAGCCTGAGTAACTGCTTACTCCTGTTCGGTCTTATAGAGTTTAAAGCCGCACCTTTGGTAGTTGTTGAGCGCATTTTCATGATCGAGTGAGCAGGTATGAACCCAAACGCGCTCAGTGCCGGCAATCGCCCAGGCCTGCGCAATGGCGTAGCTAAGTAGTGCCTTGCCATAACCCTGGCCAATAAAGCCCTGTTCCAGACCAAAGTACTTCAGTTCTATAGCCTTTCCCTGTGTTTCCAATTCAAAGTAACCGGCGATGGCGCCTTCTTTATAGGCAACCCAGGTGCGTAATTCCGGGCGGCAGACATAGCTGTTCCAATCCTCATCGCTGAGTTTTAGTTTATCGGTCCATTGCCATGGTGCGCCGATCAGCTGGTATAGAAAGCGGTTGAACTGCGGCTGGTCGATCTGAATTTCACTGACCGTCAGTGATTCTGGCAATAGCGTTGTACCTAGCGGCTTCTCGGTGATTTCCAAATAGAAAATAGTGGTCATGATTTAGGCTAATCATTAATGACGGTTAAACTTAGGGGCGCGCTATTTCAGTACCCCTGAACTAAAAAGCCCCGCAGAGCGGGGCTTCATTTCAAGCTGATTCCGAAGAATTAGATTGAATAGTACATGTCGAACTCAACTGGGTGAGTCGTCATTGCCAGGCGAGTAACTTCTTCCATCTTCAGTTCGATGTATGCGTCGATTGTGTCATCGTCGAATACGCCGCCAGCTTTCAGGAATTCACGGTCATCGCTCAGAGCCTGCAGAGCTTGCTCCAGGCTGGAAGCAACGGTTGGGTAAGTTGCCGCTTCTTCTTTTGGCAGGTCGTACAGGTCTTTGTCTGCCGCATCGCCAGGGTGGATCTTGTTCAGAACACCGTCCAGGCCAGCCATCAGGTAAGCAGAGAACATCAGGTAAGGGTTAGCTGATGGGTCACCGAAGCGAACTTCGATACGCTTGCCTTTAGGCGCAGTAACGTAAGGAATACGGATAGAAGCAGAACGGTTACGGGCAGAGTAAGCCAGCATTACCGGAGCTTCGAAGCCAGGAACCAGACGCTTGTATGAGTTGGTAGAAGCGTTCGCAAATGCGTTCAGCGCGCGAGCGTGCTTGATGATACCGCCAACGTAGAACAGAGCTGTTTCAGACAGGCCTGCGTAGACGTCACCAGCGAATTGGTTAACACCGTCTTTAACGAAAGACATGTGAACGTGCATACCGGAACCGTTATCACCAACCAGTGGCTTAGGCATGAAGGTCGCTGTTTTGCCGTATGCGTGAGCAACGTTGTGTACGCAGTACTTCAGGATTTGAACTTCGTCAGCTTTCTTAACCAGAGTGTTGGCACCAACACCGATTTCACACTGACCCGCTGTACCTACTTCGTGGTGGTGTACTTCAATTTCCAGACCCATAGCTTCCATCGCGTCACACATTTGTGCGCGGATTTCGTGCAGGCTGTCAACAGGTGGTACTGGGAAGTAACCGCCTTTAACGCCAGGGCGGTGACCGAAGTTGCCGTCTTCGAACGCTTTCTCAGAAGACCATGCAGCTTCGTCGGAATCGATCTTGTAGAACGCGCCAGAAATGTCTGCGCCCCACTTGATGTCGTCGAATACGAAGAACTCTGGCTCAGGACCGAAGTAAGCTGCGTCACCCAGACCGGTAGACTTCAGGTATTCTTCAGCGCGTGTCGCAATAGAGCGTGGGTCACGGTTGTAGCCTTCGCCAGTTGATGGTTCAACGATACCGCAACGTACAATAACAGTCGCATCTTCAGTGAATGGATCCAGAACAGATGCAGAGTCGTCTGGCATCAGAATCATGTCTGACTCGTTAATACCTTTCCAGCCAGCAATAGATGATCCATCGAACATTTTACCTTCTGTAAAAAAATCTTCTTCCACTTCTGAAGAGGGGATTGTTACGTGCTGCTCTTTACCTTTTGTATCAGTAAAACGCAGGTCAACCCAGCGAGCTTCAGACTCTTTTATCAGCGAAAGCGTATGCGACATTTTACGTCTCCATTTTGAAAACGCTCAATTCTTGAGCGGTTATAAGGTGGTGTACGGGAAGGCTTAAGTTGTCTCCCTACTAGACACTAACAGTGAGCATGGTGTGGCAAATGCTTTGCCATTAGTGGTGTTGAACTTTCCGCGCCAGATTATGCCTGCTTTGCTGTACTAAAATCAACGCAGCTATAGTCTGGGTTTGAGGCAGAAAAAAAGCCAGGCAATGCCTGACTTTTATACATAAACAACTAAAGCTCGTTAAGCGATTATGCTAAAGCTGCTTTAGTGATTTTAACGTTAATGGCCGCTACCTTGTATGGATCTGCGTTAGACGCTGGGCGACGATCTTCCAGACGACCTTTCCAGCCATCTTCTACTGTGCCGATTGGAATACGGATCGAAGCACCACGGTCAGAAACACCATAGCTATATTGATCGATTGACTGAGTCTCGTGCTTACCAGTCAGACGCTGCTCGTTGTGCGCGCCGTAAACAGCGATACACTCTTCAACATGCTTACCAAATTCTTCACAGATCTTGGTGAATACAGATTCATCACCAGCTTCACGCATCGCGCCATTGGAGAAGTTGGAGTGCATACCGGAGCCATTCCAGTCAGTGTCACCCAGTGGTTTCGGATGCCAGTCAATAGATAAGTCGTATTTCTCGGCAGTACGCTCAAGCAGGTAACGTGCTAGCCAGATTTCATCACCAGCACGTTTTGCTGATTTAGCGAAGACCTGGAATTCCCACTGACCAGCAGCGACTTCAGCGTTAATGCCTTCAACGTTCAGGCCTGCTTCAAGACACAGATCCAAATGTTCTTCGATCAGGTCACGGCAATAAGCATTGCGTGCACCTACTGAACAGTAGTATGGACCTTGCGGTGGAGGATAGCCGCCTGCAGGGAAGCCAGGAGGTAAGTTGGTTTCAGGATTCCACAGGAAATATTCCTGCTCAAAACCAAACCAGAAATCATCATCATCGTCTTCGATGGTTGCGCGACCATTAGACTCATGTGGCGTACCGTCTGCATTCAGAACCTCAGTCATGACCAGGTAAGCGTTCAAACGACCTGGATCAGGAATGATCGCAACGGGCTTCAGCAGACAATCGGATGCATTGCCTTCAGCCTGTTCGGTAGAGCTTCCGTCAAAAGACCACATTGGGCATTCTTCTAACGTACCGCCAAAGTTAGAACGGACCATTGTTTTGCTGCGCAGGCTCTGGGTTGGCTTGTAGCCGTCAAGCCAGATGTACTCCAACTTACTTTTCATGGTGAGATTCACTCCACTTGTGTTTCATTGCGTTAGTGTTCACGAACCTAGTCGTAAACACTGGGTAGTTTGTTGTTCACGAATAACAGTTCGGGATATAGCAGGTTTTATTCCAATTCTTAAAAAAACGGATGAATCTGGCGCTTTATATGGGTGTTTTGCCCAAAAAGAGCGCATGAATGCCCAATGAGCGAGCGGTGACGGGTGTTTGCAGGTATGAAGCTTTCGCAAGGGAATCTCGAGTGGAAGAATGAGTTTTGCCTCAAAAGGAGGCGAAAAACTGCTGACCGCACTTATATGGGGCAGGTATTTGAAGGTGAGAGACTAATCCGGTGCATTCGCATCCAGAACGATGACTGAAGTGTTGTCCCGACCGCCGTTGGCGATCGCGGAAGTAATCAGATGAGAGCATGCTTCTTTAGGTGACCCTTGTGCAAGTGAGGTCTCTATCTCCTTTCTCCCCAAATCGTTGTACAGGCCATCAGTGCAAATCAGGTAGCGATCTCCAGCGAGGGCCTTTTCGTAGACAATTTCGATGGTGAGAACCTGGTTAACCCCGATGGCGCGTGTGAGTATGTTTGCAGAAGGATGAACCGCAGCCATGATTGGGCTTAACTCACCGCGAGCGCATTTTTGTTGCGCAAGCGTATGGTCGCAAGTGAGTTGTTCGAACAAACCATCACGCAGTCGATAAATTCGACTATCGCCGGCCCAAAGGAAAAAACAATAGTTGCTCTGCACATACAGCGCTGCGACGGTTGAGCCGACTCGCTCAGAGGGGAAGGTGTTTCGACAAACTTGATGGGCGTTTTTTAAGCAGCTGTCTATCTCTATTATGGTTTTGTCTAAAGAGCCTTTTTTACTGAAGTACAGAAGGGATTCAACAACGACCTGGCTGGCGTAGTCGCCGCGGCTGTGACCACCCATGCCATCGGCCACGGCCCACAAGTTTTGCTCTTGCGAACAAATATAGGCATCCTCGTTGACCTTCCGAACCTTGCCAACATCGCTTTTTGCTGCACTTTCCCAGCAAAGTTCGGAGGTTGTGGCATCGAGCTGCTCACCCAGTTTTGCAAGTTCTTTTAGATCAATGTGTGGCATGTTTCTGATCGCTTTTAGTGTCGTTGACTTTTGTATTCTTTAGCGTTTCCAGTCACCTTTGAGGGTGCGAACAATTTCGGCGGCAGACTCGGGGCGTTTCCCTGGTTCTTTGTGCAGACACTGCATGGTCAAATCAGCCAAAACCGAAGGAACCTTGGTTTTCGATACAGATTGAGGGCTTTTAGGAACATCATTTTCCACCTGGTTTAAAAGCGTCTGGACAACCTCGCCCTGAAACGGTGTAACGCCGGTCAGTGTCTCGTAAAGGATAGCGCCCAGGCTATAAACATCGGACCTGGAATCAATTGATGGGTCTCGTCTGATTTGCTCCGGCGACATATACATCACGGTTCCCTGAAGCTTACCTTCGCCGGTCATGCCTGGGTCGGCATCCACTTCCTCTATGTCGGCTTCGTTGTCGGGTTGATCCTTTTCTTTGTGCCAGACTTTCGCTAAGCCCCAGTCCAGCAACAGGGTTTCGCCATAAGCGCCGATTAGGATGTTTTCCGGTTTTATATCTCGGTGGATGACACCGCGAGAATGTGCATAAGCCAGGGCATTACCGACATGGATGATCACATCCATCAGTTGGCCTAGGTCGTAACGCTCCCGGTAATTTAAGACCTCGCGCAGGGTGTAGCCGTGCACCAGTTTCATAGTGAAGTAGTAATTGCCGCGATTATCCCGGCCCACTTCATAGGTGGGTATGGTATTGGGGTGTTGCAGCATGGCTGAAATTCGCGCTTCGCGCAGTAACCGGGTCGACTCGATCTTGTTGCCGACAAACTCCGGTCTTAAAGTTTTATAGCAGACGGTGCGTCGCAGATGCAGGTCCCTGCAGGATTTAATCAGCGATTTTCCACCCTTGGCAATGGTGCTGAAATAAGCATAGCGCGTTCGAGGGTTGAGAGTTTCCGGCAATGGAATATCGGTATCTTCTATGTATAGTGGGGTTTCAGCGCCAGCCTGCTGTTGAAACTCGAGCATAGTTTCCGGTACCTCTGTTTTAATAAGTGCGAACATTTCAAAGTGGCGATCATGTCGGATGCCTGAAGACGCAGCAAGCCGCCTTAAAACAGTCGAAGTCCTTTAAATACTATGCAACATATTCAAAGCTGGCAATCACCATCGCAGTAAGAGAATGTTATACTCCGCCGCTTTATTAATTTATGTCGATCCCGCTATGAAATTTGTTGTCAAACTCTTCCCTGAAATCACCATTAAAACGCGCCCGGTTCGCAAGCTGCTGACCAAACAGCTCAGTACCAATATCCGAAATGTTCTGCTGCGCATCAGCTCGGATGTGCGCGTGAAAAACGGCTGGGATGCAATTGAGGTTTATACAAAAGGTTCGGCGACCGAGACGCTCAATGACGATGTCTACGATGCACTCACCTGCATTCCGGGCATTGCTTATGTGAACCGTGTACGGGAGTTCGAGCTGGGAAGCTTTGATGACATTATCAAGAACACGCTGACCGTTTGGGGCGACGCGCTGGCCGGGAAAACCTTTGTGGTTCGGGTAAAGCGCACCGGTAAGCATGATTTCAAATCCACCGATGTTGAGCGTTATGTTGGCGGAGGCATCCGGCAGCAAAGCCAGGCCAGGGCGGTTGATCTGCATAACCCAGACGTACTGATTCGGCTGGAAATCCGCGATGACAGGCTGATGGTGATTGACCGCCGCCGTAAAGGCTTGGGCGGTTTTCCTATCGGTGGTGCCGATTCCACAGTCTCACTGGTCAGTGGCGGGTTTGATTCAACGGTTGCCTCTTATCAGATGATTCGCCGCGGTATCCGTACGCACTACCTGTTCTTTAATTTGGGCGGTGCAGCCCACGAGAATGGTGTGAAAGAGGTTATTTATTACCTGTGGAAAAAGTACGGCAGTTCGCACCGGGTGAAATTCGTGTCTGTGCCGTTTGAGGGTGTGGTCGAAGAGATTCTTGAGCAGGTTGAAGACCGCTACATGGGTGTCGTATTGAAGCGCATGATGATGCGTGCGGCGAATGCCGTTGCGCAAAAGCTGAAGGTCGACTCGTATGTCACCGGCGAGGCGCTGTCACAGGTGTCCAGTCAGACCATGATGAACCTGCGGCTGATTGATGAGGTTGCCGACCGCCTGGTTATCCGGCCTCTGGCGGTATCCGATAAACAGACAATTGTGGATCAGTGCCGCGAAATAGGGACCGCAAGCTTTGTAGAGCGTATTCCGGAGTACTGCGGCGTGATATCACGAAAGCCCAATGCCGCCTGTAAGCGCAATGATCTGTTGGCCGCGGAGTCTGCTTTTAATCTGGAAGTGCTGGATGCAGCGCTGGCGAGTGCCAAGGCAGAGTCCATCGATGAGATGGATTGGCAGCCGACCGAAGAAATGGAACAGGCGCTGAATGAAAGGTTAAAGCCGGAGAGTGCGGTGGTTATTGATGTGCGCCACCCCAATGAGATTGAGCAGGCTCCGCTGGATGCGGGTGATCACGAGATTATCCAGCTGCCGTTTTACAGCTTGAACCGACAGTTCAAAGCACTGGATCAAAGCCGCGAGTATCTGCTGTTTTGTGATAAGGGTGTGATGAGCAAGATGCATGCACTGCATTTGTCCGATGCGGGCTTCAAGAATGTTGGGGTTTACCGCAAGGCGGACTAGGTGTTTAGCGGGTGGCGCATGCGAGCTCTGCGCATGCGCTATCGGGCTCGCAACCTGCCGGTGCAGTGGGGCGAGCCGGGATCGGTAACGATCAGTTCTTGGTGGCGTTCTCGGCAGCCTGCTTGTTTTGAGCATATAGCGCTTCGAAGTTTACCGGAGCCAGCATCAGGGCAGGGAAACTGCCTTTAACAACGGCAGTATCAATCGCTTCACGGGCATACGGGAACAGGATGTTCGGGCAGTATGCACCCAGCATCTGGCTGCGGGTGTCTTCAGGGAAGCCGGCAATAGAGAAGATGCCCGCCTGTTGAATTTCGCACAGGAATGCTGTTTCATCTTCCAGTTTGGCAGATACAGTCAACGTCAATACAACTTCATATACGTCTTTATCCAGCGGGTTAGCCTTGGTGTTCAGGTCCAGCTTGATTTTAGGCTTCCACTCTTTTCGGTAAATGGCAGGCGCATTCGGGCTTTCAAAAGAAAGGTCTTTTACATAGATGCGTTGAATGCCAAATTGAGGTTGTTGTTCTGTCATTGGAGCTCCAAGTTGTAATAAGTTGGGTGTGAGTTTCTAAAAGCCGGCGCTATTTTGCCAGTCAATCAGGAAAAGTTTCGGCTACTGGTTCAAAAGACCGTCTAATAGGTTTGAACGCTCCAGCGCAAATAAATCATCACAGCCGCCAATATGCTGCTGGTTGATCCATATCTGCGGCACGGTACGGCGTCCACTTTCCTGCATCATTTGTGCGCGCAGCTGGGCATTGCCATCGACAATCAACTCTTCGTACTCAAACCCTTTGCTATCCAGCAGTTGTTTTGCCCGAATGCAGTATGGGCACCAGTCTGATGAGTATATTTTGATCTGTGGTTTTGACCCCATTGTGCGCTCCGTCTTTAACCTTTAACCAGTGGCAGATTGTTGCCTTTCCATTCCAGGATGCCGCCACGCAGCTTATGCAGCTTGGTGAAGCCCTGTTTATTGAGGATCGTACCGATAGCGCCAGCCGTTGTGCCGGATTTGCACACAATGATGAGGTTCTCATCTTTGTAGGCATTCAGTTCAGACAGGCGTATTTGCAAATCTTTTGATGGAATATTGATCGCGTTTGGCAAGTGGCCGGCCAGGAAATCGTCCCGGCTGCGAATATCCAGTACTTTAGCGTTTTCATTGTTGATCAGGGCGGTTGCCTGAGCATTGCTGACAGCCGCACCACCGCGGGCTCCTTCCGTTTTAATCAGCAGGATCAAAAGTACAGCCCAGATTAAGCTTAATACCCAATGGTTTACGACGAATTCAAGGAGTTGCTCTAGCATGGGTGGTTCTCTATAGGTTTTACATGAAAAATGAGGCGGCAGTATACACCACTGGCTGCGTTAAGGTAGTTGTTCTGTGGCATGCTCTGTGCGCATGCTGCTTGACAGAAAATTACAAAATGAAGCCCTTTTGCAATAGGACTGAACACTGTCTTGGGTATAAGTTGAAACACTTTTCATCAAAACTGAACCGGCCGCAGTCTTCAGTCGGAGACAGGTCAATAGAAGCTGCATTTAATAAATGCGAAGAGTTTATTCGGAAAATTCGACTCGAAGTTTGAGTTTTAATCAGTAAACTAGCGATATTCGTAGTTTTCTTACAATTTTATAGAGGCAATACATATGGCAAAGGGTAAATCGGCAATTTTGCTTATTCTGGATGGCTTTGGTTACAGTGAAACATCACAGTCTAATGCCATTGAAAAAGCGGACAATCCGGTTTGGAACGGTTTGTGGGAAAATTACCCGCATGCCCTGATCAAAACTTCTGGTATGGCAGTAGGCTTGCCGGATGGCCAGATGGGTAACTCAGAAGTTGGCCATATGAATATTGGCGCCGGTCGTACTGTTTATCAATCTCTGACCCGCGTGACCAAGGCCATTGCTGATGGTGACTTCTTCGAGAATAAAGCTCTGGTCAATGCAGTGGATTCTGCTGTTTCCAAAGGTAAAGCTGTTCACATTTTGGGCCTGTTGAGCCCGGGTGGTGTTCACTCTCATGATGATCACCTGCATGGCATGGTTGATCTGGCCGTGAAGCGCGGTGCTGATAAAGTATACGTTCACGCCTTCCTGGATGGCCGTGATACGCCACCACGCAGCGCACTGGCTACTATCGAGAAGCTGGAAGAGAAGCTCCAAAAACTGGGTGTTGGCGGTATTGTGTCAATGGTTGGCCGTTATTACGCCATGGACCGTGACAACCGTTGGGAGCGTGTTCAGATTGCATACGACCTGCTTACCAAAGGCAGTGCTGACATCGTTGCAGCTACGCCAATGGATGCACTGCATGCCGCTTACGATCAGGACAAAGACGATGAGTTCTGCCCGGCGTCTTCCATTCGTGCTGAAAACACCTCACCGGTTACCATTCAGGATGGCGACGCGGTTGTGTTTATGAACTTCCGTCCGGACCGTGCGCGTGAACTGACCCGTGCTCTGGTACAGAAAGATCTGGAATCTGATCTGGACCGCACCGTGATGCCCGAGTTGAGCGCCTTTGTTTCCCTGACTGAATACGCTGCAGATATCCCATGCGATGTTGCCTACCCACCGGAAGATCTGGTCAATACCATTGGTGAAGTTGTGCAAAACTTTGGTGGCAAGCAGCTGCGCATTGCGGAAACTGAAAAATATGCCCACGTAACCTTCTTCATGAGCGGTGGCCGCGAAGCCGAGTTTGAAGGCGAAACCCGTATTCTGGTGCCTTCTCCTAAGGTTGCAACCTATGACATGCAGCCAGAGATGAGTGCGCCTGAAGTGACTGAAAAGCTGGTTGCAGCGATCCAGTCTGAAGAATTCGACCTGATCATCTGTAACTACGCTAACTGCGACATGGTGGGCCACACGGGTGATATGGAAGCTGCGATCAAAGCGGTTGAAGCCATCGATGTAGCACTGGAAAAAGTAACCAATGCTGCGCTGGAAACCGGTGCAGATGTACTGATCACGGCTGACCACGGCAATGCTGAACTGATGATTGACCCTGAAACGGGCGGCGCAGTCACCAGCCATACTACCTTCCCGGTACCGCTGGTTTATGTTTCCAAGAACATCGAAGGTGTTACTCTGGAAGAGGGCGCATTGTGCGACCTGGCACCAACACTGCTGACCATTATGGGTGTTGATGTTCCGGCTGAAATGACGGGTAAAAACCTGATTAAGTAACAGGCTTTAGGTTTGTAGAAAGCCCGCATGGAATTAACTATGCGGGCTTTTTTAGGTCGGTCGTCATAGCGCATCAATTTAATAAGCTACCCAGCGATATGTATGCGCACCCAAATAAGAAAAACTAACCATGAAATCAGTGGCGCCAATAAAAACTTCCTTCCTCTATATTCCCAGGCTAATGCTTTGCCTGATAGCCTTGCAGTCTTGTGCCAATGTTCAAACTAGCTGTAGTGACGGCTGGTATATTACCGGGTACTACACTCCCTTAGAGTCTGATTACCAGGGCGAGCGTACATCCATCATTATTGACTTAAGCATAAAAACCGACTTTCCCAGTTCTTTTCTTCGTGATGTCAAAATGGAAGGCTGGGGTAAAACAAGATTTGGTTGGTACCTTGGCTACTATTCTAACGAGTGGCATCGGGCAGTTCAGCCGCTTGATGCCAAAGGGCAAGCGTTAACGATTGGTACGGTATCTGCAGATCCAAAACAGGTAGCATTGGGTTCTCAGGTGACCATTCCCTCCAATCATCATTTCCTAAAAGGTAATGAATTCATAGCTGCCGATGTTGGACAAATGATTAGGAACCAGCATATCGATATTTATGCTGGCGAAGGTTTACCTGCAAAGCAAAAAACACTGGCTTTTACCGGTCAGCAAACTGTCTGTATCTCTCATTAAACGGATATTTCATGAATATAAGAAAACAATTTGAAGGGCTGTTACTTAGCTTTGTCATCATAGTGAGCTCGGCTTCTGCTCAGCTATTTCAACCTTTTAACTATCGTGACATCGTGAGTTACCATCAAAAAATGATCTTTCTGATGTCTGGTGAGAGCACCAATGAAGTTGCTCGTCAGAGAGATACATTTATCGCGCGAAATTTCTACTATGAAAAAAGGCACCGGCTTGAGCATCTTGAGGCTCAGTTGTTGAAATTGCCCGCGAGTGAACGAGCCCGCCATCTGAATGAACTTTTCGCCTACATATATAGTGATGAATTTCGTGCGGCGGATGCTCTGGCTTTTATTGACTTGGTTGATAACCTTTTAATTGAACATTCTGAAACGCCTTACCTAAGCCAAATTGAAGTGCGTCAGCTGCGTCAATTGGAGCAGCAGATGTTGGTTATTCAGGATACCTATAAAGAGGATCTTAGTGAAATCTATAGCGCTATCGGAACCCGAGGGCTGCAATTGGAGCCGTGGCAGGATTATATTGATTTCCTTAATCAACAGTATGATCGGAACCGAATCTATGAGCAGTTTAATGAGAATGGTGCGGTTTTAAACGAGCCTGCGGTTAGAGGGGCTGAAGATAACAAGAATTCTAATTTGGTCTGGGGCTATGGAATACCTGAAAAAACGGTTGTCCTTACCTTTGACGACGGCCCTCATTACCGCAATACAGGTGCCATTCTAGATACACTTAAAGAGTATGGTGTAAAAGGCTACTTCTTTGCAGTTGGGCAAAACGTCGGAGAAGTTAATGGCGATCAGGTTAAACTGAGTAAGAAATCAGAACAGTTGCAGCGGGCACTTAGGGAAGGGCACCAGCTCGCCAATCATAGTTTTTCTCATGCTTTGCTCACTAAGCTTGAAGCAGATGAGCAAAAGAGCGAATTACTAAAGACCAGTCAGGCTTTAAAAGCCGTCAGCGGAGTTGATACCGAGTTGTTCCGTCCACCCTACGGATCAAAGAACGATGCGCTTCTTAAAGTATCTGGCGAGCTAGGCATGCGTGCGATTATGTGGAATATTGACTCTAAAGACTGGGCTGATCCAATTCCAGATTCTATAGTTTCGAGAGTAATGACAGAGCTGGAATCAAAGAAAAAAGGCATTCTGCTGTTCCATGATATTCACAAGCAGACGGTCCAGGCCTTGCCAACCTTATTAGCAGAGCTGAAAAAAGAAGGTTATAAGGTTGTTACTATTGATGGTACGCCTTTTGGTAGTGAGCCGGAACAAAAACCAGATAGCGTTAAACCTTCAGTGGCTGTTAAAAGTGAGCTGTACGGTAATAGTTGGGCGCTGGTTATAGGTATTAATAAATATCGATACTGGCCGCAACTTAGTTACGCAGTTAATGACGCTAAAGGCGTCGAAGATATCTTGAGGCAGCAATATGGGTTTGAAGATAACCATATCTTCACTCTCTATGATGAAGACGCGAATCGGGAGAATATAACTGAGCATCTGGCTAATATTTTGTCTGATCCAAACAAGGTTAAACCTAATGATCGAGTGTTCGTTTTCTATGCCGGTCATGGTATGACTCGAGTTCTCCCTTCCGGTCGAAACCTTGGCTACATCATTCCTTTTGATGCAGAGCTCGATAAGTTCCACAGCAAGTCTATATCAATGACTCACCTGCAAGATTTCTCGGACATGATACCGGCCAAACATGTCTATTTTGTTATGGATTCCTGTTATAGCGGGATAGCCTTAACTCGTAGCGGCGGTCAGCAAGTAAGGTCCAAATATCTTGAGGAAATTTCATCAAGGCAAGCCCGGCAGATATTGACTGCCGGAGGTGCTGACCAAGAGGTAGCGGATGGAGGGCCAGGCGGGCACTCAGTCTTTACCTGGTCGCTTTTAAAGGGTTTGTCTGGTGAAGCAGACCTTGATGAAAACAATATAATTACCGCATCAGAGCTGGGGGCCTTTGTTTCACCCTTGGTCGCAGAAAACTCAAATCAAACGCCAGCGTTTGGCAATTTGGTAGGTAGTGAAGGGGGGGAATTCTTATTCGAATTAGCACCGGTTCATCTATCCGACGCTGCATTAACTGACGAAGAAAAATTAAAGGCCGCAATATTGGAACTACAAAAAGAAAATGCGGTTTTGAAGCAAAAGCTTAATGAGTTAAGCGACACTAAAATTGCAAGGGAAATTCAGAATGAGCTGGATAATGAAATTAGAGGTTTGTCTCTTAGCGAGCGAATAGAGAAGGCGAATCAGTACCATGCTCAGGGACTTGCAAAGTACAGAAACAAAGAGTATCAGCAATCATTGGAGCTCTTGCATATCGCCATGACGTACAACCCATCCAATCCGGGTATCGTAAATGACTACGGCTTTGTACTCTATCGTGACGGGCAGTTTTCTGAAGCGCTCAATTGGTTAGAAAAAACTATTGAGCTCGATGCTGAACGTACCCCTGTTTATCTTAATATTGCCGATACACTGGTAGAGTTAAATCGCCCTGATGAAGCAAAACCCTACTATGAATACTACCTGGAACTGTATCCTGAGAGTCCTGTGAAAGAGCGTATCGATCAGTTTTTAAGTTCTGAATCGTAATTTATGGCTATCCAGGCAGGTAACCTTTATCTTATTTTCACTGGTTAGTGTGGCTCTGTGAATGCCGGTGTAGAGGTTCTTAACAACGCCGCGACTCTAGTGGGCCATGCGCAAAGTTAGGTAACTGTTCGCTTCGCAGTTCAGCGATGATCATCGTTGAAAAACCTTGAAATAGCGCCACTATTACTGCGTTTTTTCGCCTTGATCTTCACTGCACTACTCTGCTCCTTAGTGACCGAACTTTACGCATAGCCCACTAGTGGCGCATAAACCACTAGAGTCGTTGAGTTGACGTATTTGTCTGAAATACTAATCAACGCACCGGCAGGTTTTTACATTCAAACCCACCAGCGTGCGTGCAGGAAGACTTTTAGGGTCTTCTAAAAACCGGTAGACCATACTGGTTCCCGTATTACACTGAACACCATCACTGTATGCTCCAACATATACAATTGAGCCATCGGGCCTCGTAATAACAATAATGGGTGATAGTGGTGTTGTGAAGGAATCTGGTAGTGTTACTGTCTTGCCTAGTCCGTTAGTCTTTGTATTTAACTGGAAGACGGAATAACCATTTGATTTTGCTGTATCGCTAATTTGTTTAGCATGATTTAAAGAAAAGTATCGGCAGAAGCAGTTCGTTGGTAGCCAATGAAAAACGGCTGGATGCGTTATTGAGGTCATCTGGTCTATCTGCGTTTGCCACTGCTTTTGGTACAAAATCGAATCGGGAACTTCTTTAATGAGCCAATCTACATGATTTTGCGTGAACCAATAGGAAGCACCAGCGGATAGTGCGATAAATAAAGCCGCTAACAAAAGTCCTATTCTATAGCTAGAAGCTGCAGCCATATTTTACTGATCAAAAGAATTGCTCTGAATTAACTGTACTTACTCAGAACCACTTAATCTGCAAACAGCGTCAAAAAATCAATAAAACAACAGTCTTAATTAGAGGTTAAACACTTCGTTAGATATATGCGTACAAGAGATTTTCCTAAGTCTGCACTCCTGCTATTGATTCCATATTGAAAGCTAAAACCAGCCGATCTATCGCCTAAATTTTATTCCTATACCTCTGACTTTCTGATTATGAATATTTTAGATGGTCGTTTAAATTTTGAGGTTTTGCCACAGTCCTGCACTGATAATTCTCCTTTAACTCAAATTTGAAGCGCTAATCAGGTATTGCTCATCAGAGATTTTACGGAAGGACATATAGCATAGATTTACTCTGTGTATTTTTTGTTGCGAGCGTTTTCTGCTCTCGCCTAATTAGCAAAAACAGGGAATGAATATTTCAAATAAAGGAAATGGATTAATGAATACCAATAAGTTACACCTGACTACGGCGATCATGTTTGCCTCTGCGTTGATTGCCAGTAATGATTCAGTGGCCGCCCCAGGCCAGCAAGATAGCTTTCAGACTGTTTTTTACAGTTCAGTGATTACCAGTGACGAGAGCGATTCAACGTCCTCTGATAGCGAAGAAAGTGAAGGGTATAGTGATTCAGACCTTGAATCCTTTTTGGCAACACAGGATACATCACCTTATTACAGTGATATTGAAATATCAGCCTATTTAGACACGGCGATTACTGAGGTGAATGGAGAAGTCATTGACTTCAGTGGTGATGTCTATACTGATTATCTTGAAGATTCCTATGTTGAATTAAATAGTAGCAGTGACTCCTATTCCATTACTGAAGCTGGCACCTACTTACTCACTGGAAATATTAATTCAACAATTCGTATTGAAGTGGGCGAAGATGAAGATGTCCGACTGGTATTGCAGGATGCTTCGATAATTTCCGATGATGGTCCGGCCATAGTTGTTGTATCGGCTGATGATGTAGAAATTTCACTTGTCGAAGACAGTGTTAATTACCTGGAAGACTCCGCTACACGAGAAACCGATGACGAAGATTATGATGCTGCACTGTATTCCGATTGTGATTTGCTTTTGAATGGCAGCGGAAGTCTGACTATCACTGCTAATTATAATAATGGATTGAAAACCAAAGATGATCTTAAGCTATTGGGCTTAAATCTTTATGTGGCTTCTGTGGATGATGGTGTTGTTGGTAAGGATTCGGTCGCTGTTAAAGATGCTGTCATTACTATTTATGCTGACGGAGATGCACTGAAATCCAGTAATGAAGACGATGACAAAGGTTTCGTTGTTATTGAATCTGGTACTGTAGAGATCGACTCTGGCGATGATGGAATAAGTGCCGAAAATATCATAGCCATATATGATGCAGAACTTAGTCTGACCTCGGAAGGTAAGGGGCTAAAGTCTGAAACGGATATACTTGTTGGCGGGGGTGAGTTTCTATTTTCAACAACGGATCATGCAATTGATGCAAACCTTGATGCAACCATCTACGATGGTACCTTCACACTTGACTCCTCTCTGGGGGATGGCATTAAAGCCAGTGAATACCTGACCATCAACGGCGGAACGTTTGAAGACATAAACACAGTTGAAGGTCTGGAGGCTCGTTATCTTACGATCAATTCCGGTTACATAGATATTAATTCAAGCGATGATGGTCTCAATGCCGCATCTGACTATGACGACAATACCTTAGTAATAAATGGCGGCTTTCTGCTTATAGAGTCGAACGGTGACAGTGTCGACTCTAATGGTACAGCCACGGTGAATGGCGGTACCATTATCGCAAACGGCCCAACTTCTAATGAAGGTAACAGTTGTTTCGATATTGATAACAGCTTCATGCTGAATTATGGGACTATTTTTGCGTTCGGAAACTCACAAATGGCGAGTGATCCGGCAAGCTATAGCTCGCAACCATCTATCAGCTTTACAGGCTCTTCAGACTATGACTCAGGCACTACGGTTACGCTTTCAACCAGCAGTGGTACTGAAATCATGTCGCTATGGGCAATTAATGATTTCGACCATCTATTAATCGCTCACCCGGATATGACCGTAGGGAGTAGTTATAACCTTCAGGTAGGTGACTCAGAGAGTATGGATATTACTGTGAGTTCTGTAACCACTACAGTCAGTGAAAGTGGTGATTACTCTTCCGATTTAGACTCTTCCATGTTTAATAGACGTTAAGGTTGTTCATAGCCATTGCTAAAAAAGCCTGCAGATAACTATCTGCAGGCGACCTGTTTAATAAGGTTTGTTACGTTTTTAAGAGTTTAAGGCTTAACTGCAAGACCATTAAAGTCGAGTGTTCCGGAGGTCAGGTAACTACGTAATCTATAGATATTTTGAGTGACTTCTTCAAATGACGTTTGTAATTCTTCGTACACTTCATAGTCTGAATTGTACAAGCCCTTGTTTGAACCGTCGTCATCGATGAATTTGAACCAGTGGAAACCAACACAATTTTTACTTTCTAAAAGTTGTATGGCGAAGTTTTCAAAGAATAGAGAGCGGTCATTTTGAGTTTCTACCAGCCATCCTGCGCCATCCTCGTTTTCCATGCCGGAGTCGATTGCCTTGGTATAAAATTCAGTTATAAGGAAAGGCTTATCTACTGACTCCCAAATAGCAAGGTGGTCTTCATTGGGTTGCCACTGGCCATAGTAGTTTATACTGATAACGTCGACATACTTTGCAGCAGCTTCGATAATATAAGGGTTACTCTTAGCGCTGGAGTGTAGGCGGCTACCGAGATAAAGGTGGTTAGGGTCGTAGGTTTTTATTGCTTCGCTTACAATACGGTAATAAGTTTCCGCAACGTAGCCCTGGTACTTTTCTTCATCTTCATCGCTGATATCATCAGAATCGTAAGAAGTTCCGTAGTTACTCTTCATCCACTCGTCGGCTGCCTGATACATCGGATTGTCTGAGCTTAAAGCGAGGCTGGCGATCAATTGTGATTTGTGGAAATTTAGTTCGTTGTCTGAAAAATGGCCGAGTACTAAAGGGTCTCCTGCATAGTCCGTCATTTGTTGAGCAATTTCGTCAATAAAATCTTCAAACCCGGGATAAAAAACCGGGATGATGTCAGCTTCAAATAATTCTTGTGTTTCTTCATTGCTGTTTTTGAACTGAGCCATCATGTTCCAGCGAGGGGTGTACGCGAGGCCCTCAAACGTGTTTTCATCGGACCAGGAACCCAATGTATTGATTCCAGTACCAACCAGAGCCGATGTGATATCGAGGGCGTCTGAATCTTTAACTGAGTTCAGCCCGATAGATAAAAATGAATAGCCTTCAGGGTCGACCAAATGCCAGATGCCACCCTGTTGCTTGGTATAGTAAAAGCCTGTTCCACCATAGTTTAAGCGGTTCCAGCCACCATAGGTTTTCTTTGCAGATTTTCCACTGACATCAGTAAGGGTATGCCCGGAAAATTCTCCGTGTTCTGTCCACGCGTAATCTATACCGAAATCAAAAGGTATGCTGTCTTCACTGCTATCAAAATAGAGTATAGGTTGCATAGCTGATTCATCGCTTTCTTCTGAAGATAGCTTTAACGAAGAAGATGTTGATTCTATAGCGCTGAAGACTAGTGTGAAATTATCGCTTCCATTTTCGATCAGTTCATTGATGGCTGAAGTCACATCTACTTTCAAATAGTTATTTTGAACTGCGGGGACTTCTGCTAGCTGTGTAAGGTTTGAAAGCTGACTGTCCCAGTCTAAAGAGCTCTCGCCCCAGTTCTCCTCTGTATACTCAACGCTGATTGAGCTGGAAAACATGGATTCAATTCCTACCTGGAAATAGGCCGATTGTAATGAGCGAGTTAATTCACTAATGTTAAAACTGTAGTAGGCTTTTCTGTCACGCGAACCTGAACTGCTTTTTTTGACCAGTAGAGTCTCGGCATCGCTGAAGTTATTGTCTGCTTCATAGCTACTTACGTAGCTGTCCTTATTGACGGGTAATTCCGTCAAGCCTATAGCATAAGCATGGTTGATAACAGTTGAGGCTAGAATTACCGTGCTGATCACCAATTTTTCTTTCAAATGAAAAGTCATCTTTTTATCCTGTATGTTGTTATATGATCAGATTTATAACGTCTTCAAATCTTCAGGAAAAATATCATGAGCATGTTGAGCCAACTGTGAACTCACCGAACTAAATCATAAATGAGTGCACAAGAGATGAATTACGCCCTGTATAGTGCGCTTGCTCACAAATCAAGTGATAAGCAGAGCAGGTTGTAGATAAAAATAATGAGTCGTTCACCCGAATAGTTCGATAACAACATCATGGATATTCCGGTATCTCGTAGCTTGGGATGGTTTTGATATGACTCCGTCGAAAGAGAACTGTGTGACAATGCTCATTTTTTAATTTTAATCTGCTGTAAACGTGCACTGTTAACATTCTTGTTTTACTACCTTTCTGCTCATTACTATTATCGAGCTTCAATAATTCCTTCAATAGCTATCCGTAAAAAGCGATAGAAAGCCTTTCAGGTTTCATAATTGACCGGGTTCACACTTTTATCAGGTAAATTCACTATGTGGCTTAGTATATTTAGACGGACTCCCAAGGCGTTTGACAGAATTGCAGGTAAAGATCAGCTTATATGTCGTAGCAAACTGAAAAAAGCGCTAAATACCAGCAATCAGTTATTGGTGAATAGGATATTTGAACTGATTGACCTGGATAAATCTGGCTACATCGACCGGTATGAGTTTGATACGTTTGCCAATACAATATCCTACAACGATAAAAGGCATCGCCTTCGTTTTATCATTGCAATATGCGACCTCAATGGCGATGGTTATGTGAATAAGGATGAGCTTGGGCAAATACTCGATGCTTGCATTAGGGATCAAAGTTTAAACCTGACTGGAGAGCAGAAAAAGGCTATTAAAGATTGTGTTTTCAGTCTTGCTGGGTTGTCTGATGATGACAAAGGGCTAAATCTTAAAGAATTTAAAAAATTTATAGAATTAGTTCCCGGCTTCGATTTTCAGTTCGATCAGTTTGTAAATGAATTACTGGGTAGAAAAAATATCCGACAAAGAAGCAGCAGTAAGTCACCTGTATTTTTCAAGCTGAACTTTTTCCGTAATTATCTAAAGGATGTGCTCTGGTTTTCTTTTTACGCCGCTATCAATGTGTTTCTGTTTTTTAATGCAATGTCCCATTATGAATTACAGGGAGCAACATTGCCGGTACAGCTAGCCAGAGGTGGAGGAGCTTGCCTGAACTTCAATTGTGCTTTAATACTGCTGCCGATGTGCAAGGTACTTTTAGGACGGCTCAGGCATTCTGCGCTCTCTTTCGTATTGCCTCTGGATAACCTGACTGAAATTCACAAGGGTATTGCATTTAATATTATTGGGTTTTCGTTCATACATATTGCTGCTCACTTTACTAATTATACTCTTAATCAGCAAAACATCGCTTTGGTTTTATGTGCTTCAGCTATTGGGATTACAGGTGTCGGTATTACTTCTTCTTTGCTGCTTATATCGGTTACCGGATACCTTCGTTCGAAAAACTATGAGCGGTTCCTTTCTGTACACAAGCTATACGTTCTGTTCTTTATTTTAACCCTGCTTCATGGCCCTGTATTTTGGTTGTGGTTGCTGCCCACGGGTTTGCTGTTCTTGGTGGATATTGGGATTCGTATCTGGAGGAAAAGAAGAACATTAAAAGTCTCAAAGCTGGAGTCTCTACCGGATGGTGTAACGCTGGTGCGCTTTTGTGAGCATCCTTTCAAGAACTTTTACCCGGGTGATTACCTTAAAATTAGAATCCCTTCGGTGGCTAAAGACGAGTGGCATCCCTTTACTATTAGTGCTGCACCGGAGTCTTTCGTTCTCGATCTGCATATCAGATATAACGGTGATTGGACTGGGGCGCTGCATAATTTGTCTAACAGGATGAGATATTCGCATGAGTCTGTTTATGCGCAACTAGACGGCCCCTATAGTGCACCAACCAGCAGTGTATATCGTTCTGACGTAGTGGTGTTGATTGCTGGCGGTATTGGTGTAACGCCATTTGCTTCCACGCTGCAAAGCCTGCTATTGAACGAGAAGAACAATACTTCTGTAAACCAGCAGGTTTACTTTCACTGGCTTAACCGATCGCAAAATTCTTATAGCTGGTTTATAGATTTACTGAATCAAGCCAGCAAACAACTAGGGTCGGATCGCTTTCATCTGCATATTCATTTGACCAGTTTAACCCGGTCATTCTCAAATATTGTTATGCAAATGGCATTTGATGCTTTCTGGTCGGCCTTTAGATTTGACCCTATTACGGGTTTGCCGGCGCAAACATCTGCTGGCCGACCTAACTGGGATTTGGTCTTTAGTGAACTGGCTGCTAAATACCCAAACAAAAAAGTGGATGTATATTTTTGTGGGCCAAAACGACTGGGGAAATCTGTCAGGAAAACAGCGTTGAAGTATGGTTTATATTTCAGGGAAGAAAAATTTGAATAGTATTCGTTTTTCCAGGTGTCGTTTGAGCCGAAAATGAACAACCGATTTTCGTCAATGCAATAGGTTTATCGTTAATGCAATAGTTGAAAAGCCTGCAGTAAGTTGCAGGCTTATAGAGGGAAGATCTCGTTGATTAAACTGCTGCAGGTGGAAAGCACTCCAGTATTTCCACACCGTCTGCAGATTCCACTGTAATGCTTTCAATGCCGGCAGGACAGAAGAAGCGATCAAACATCTTCAGTTCAGTCTGTTCGCCATCGATGGTGACCGTACATTCGCCACGGGTAACGATGCCAATGTAGAAATCGCTTTCTGATTTTTCCAGCTTGCCTTTTAATGTGGAGCGCTTTACCCGGAACTTATCGGTGATGGTTTCATCGATCAGTGAATCCTGAAACGAATGCTCGTTAAATTCGCGCTCACGTTTTGGCTGGTGCCGGAACTTGGCAATCGCCTGCTCAACGGAAAGGGCGGTGAAATCAAAAACATCCATGCAGAAGTCGAGGTCACGTTTCATGAAGCGGGCTTCGACTGGCATGGTGTAGCCGGCCTTGGTGAACTCAAAGCGTACCGCCCAGTCGGAAGGCTCCATGATTTCCACCATTAAAATACCTTCACCGATGGCATGCGGTGCGCCGCCGGGGATAAACAGGCAGTCCCCCTCTTTGACCGGTACTTTTTCAAAGCAGCGTTCAATGGCATCGATGTCCTGATCTTCAATCATTTTTTTGAAATCTTCACGCGCAGGCGGGTGCTGGAAGCCAACATAAACGTAAGGGTTTTCAATGCCTTCACGCACCTGCAGAATGTAGTAGCCCTCCGCCTTGCCGTGGTTGCTGTTCAATCGCTCGCGGGCAAATTCAGCCGAAGGGTGGGCCTGAAAGTGCAGGCGCACTGATGAATCCAGGAACTTAACCAGCAGCATCGGGTTATTGCCAAATTTGTGAATGTGCGCATCGCCCAGGAAATACGCCGGGTCGATTTTTAGAAGCTCATCGAAAGCGATTTTTTCATCACCAATCAGTGCTTCAGAGATGCCTTCGTGGATGTGCTCTCTGTCTGGGTTAACGGCGCGCGTAGTGGAGCCAATCCAGTCCTCCGGAAAGTGTGTATCCGCCGGCTCGGCTTTGTTCTCCAGCTGGTCCAGAATTTTACCGCCGGTGTACGTCCGCCAAACGCGGTTTGGAGAAAACTTAATCAGTTTGTTGCTGTAATTCATTTGGCGAATCCGTTAGTTGGTTTGCTTGGCAAGTGCAGCGGCAACAGCGCCGCGGGCACCCAGTTCTTTTACGTTAGCAACTGCCTGTATCAGCTGCTCAACAAATGCCTGGTTTTGTTTGATGTCTGTGCCGAAAATTTGCTCAATGCTGAGCAGTGCCTTTACGATTTGCTCTGGGCTTTTGGCGCCGGCCAGTTGGCTGCGTATTTCGCTGAGCATTGGGTCCCGTACTTCAATGCTTCCGCCTCGTTCATCCTTTTCGCCAACATAAACCATCCATCCGGCCAGACCCAGTGTCAACCAGGTTACGCTGTTGCCTTTTGCAAAGTGATAGCGCAGTGACTCGCACATGCGCTGCGGCAGTTTTTGACTGCCATCGGTGGCGATCTGATAGGTTTCGTGGGCGATTGCCGTATTGGCAAAGCGATTGATCAGCAGGTTGGCATAAGCGGTTAAGTCGGTGCCTTCCGGCATCGATAACGTCGTGGCCTGTTCGTCAGTCATCAGCTTATGTGCCGCGGTGCGGTAGTCTTTGTCTGCCATGGTCTGGTAGATGTATTTAAAGCCACCTAAAAAGCCCAGATAGGCAAGGAACGAGTGGCTGCCATTGAGCATGCGCAGCTTCATGTTTTCAAACGGGATTACATCCTCAACAAAGGTGGCGCCGGCAACACCCCAGTCGGGCCGGCCGCTGACGAAGTTATCTTCAATCACCCACTGGCGGAATGGTTCGCAGACGATGCCACACGGGTCGGCAATGCCCAGCTGTTCGGCCAGGGCGGCGCTGCTTTCTTCTGTAATGGCGGGGACGATTCTGTCGACCATGGTGCAGGGGAAGGTCACCTCGGATTCAATCCAGTCGTGCAGGTCACTGTTTAATTCGGCGGCGTAATCCAGCACAACCTGGCGGGCGACGTGGCTGTTGCCCTGAATGTTGTCGCAAGACATCACGGTAAATGGCTTGTCGCCGTTTTCTTTGCGAATACGCAAGGCTTCAACAATATAACCAATCGCTGACTGTGGTTCGGATGGATGGCTCAGGTCGGCTTTAATCAGGCCGTTGTTGCTGTCCAGATGTCCGGTGCTCAGGTCGGCACAGTAGCCTTTCTCTGTAATGGTCAGTGATACGATTTCGATCTCGGGGTCGGCCATCTTCGCCAGAACGGCCTGCTTGCCATCCAGTTCGGGGTGCAGAGATTCTGTCACGGCGCCACTGATTTTTACCACCGGGTTAGCGGCGTCTTTTTCCAGCACCGAGTAGAGGTGGTCTTGCTGGCGCAGCTGTTTGATCAGCTCTTCACCACCAAACAGATTGATTTCACAAATACCCCAGTCGCTGCCGGTGAGTGCCAGCATTTCGCTGGTATAGAGGCCCTGATGAGCCCGGTGGAATGCGCCAAAGCCCAGGTGAACGATGCGGCTTGTTAAGCCGGAGCGGTCAAATCCGGGTTGAATAACAGAGGCCTTGAGTGGCTCATTAGAAATATTCTTGCTCACAGGGGTTCCTTCATTTTGACGGATTAATCGGTGGCAGCGGCTTATCACAAGCCTGCCCGGCCTGAACTTGGTGATTATCTGGTGGGGATGATGGTGCTTTTGGCGAGTTAAGTCAAATTGGTCAACCAGTTTGGCGACGGTGGGGCTGTCTCTCGCAAAAGCCCTTTCAGAGCGCGGGTGTAATCTTGTTCTTGCCATTTTTGCAAGAATTGTATGAACTAATCGGCATGATTGGTTGACCAAATTGAATTAGGGTATACACTACTGGTTGGTAATATTCAGTACATAAGACAAGTTTTAAAAGGCAGGCATTAATAAGTTATGCGTAATTTCGAACCGAAGCGGCCCTATCAGAAAGTTGGTTTAGAGCTTCGCCGGATGTTGGTTGATAAAGACTATAAGGTGGGTGACAAACTGCCGGCAGAACGCGATATCGCTGAACTGCTGGGTGTCACCCGAACCGTTGTGCGTGAAGCATTGATTATGCTTGAGCTCGAAAACCTGATTGAAGTTCGTAAAGGCTCGGGTGTCTTTATTATCGACCTGCCATCTTCCACCTCCGGTTCGCAATCGCTTAAAGATGACGTGGGTCCGTTTGAACTGCTGCAGGCCCGTCAACTGTTGGAGAGCAATATCGCTGAATTTGCGGCTCTGCAGGCAACCCCTAAAGATATCTCCAACATGCGCGAAGCGCTGGATATGGAAATATCTGAGCTGAGCCAGAAAGAAGGCAAGCAGTACGGCGATAAAGAGTTTCACCTGTGTGTCGCACGGGCTACGCAAAACTCGGTGCTGGTCGATATGCTGCTGGAATCCTGGGAACGGCGCGAAAACAGCCCAATGTGGGAACAGCTGCACAGCCGTATCCGCAGTACTAAGTATCAGGAACTATGGCTGCAGGATCACTCCGATATCCTGCTGGCGTTGCAGAAAAAAGACCCGGTCGCTGCCAAGCGGGCGATGTGGCAACACCTTGAAAACGTCAAGTTCAAACTATTTGAGTTGTCCGATATCGATGACCCAAGCTTCGACGGGTATTTATTCAAATCCAACCCTGTCGTTCTCTCAGAAAATAATTAATCGAGGTATTCATCATGGAACAAACCTGGCGCTGGTACGGTCCGGCAGATTCAGTGACGCTTAACGATATTCGCCAGGCGGGTGCAACCGGCATTGTCAATGCATTGCACCATATTCCTAACGGGCAGGTATGGAGCAAAGAAGAGATTCTCAAGCGCAAGGCCCTGATTGAAGAGAAGAGCCTGGTCTGGTCGGTGGTAGAAAGCGTGCCGGTCCATGAAGAAATCAAAACCCGCTCCGGAAATTATCAGGAGTGGATTGAAAACTATAAGCAGACGCTGGTGAATCTGGCCGAGTGCGGCATTGATACCGTCTGTTATAACTTTATGCCGGTTCTGGACTGGACCCGTACCGACCTCGCCTATGAGTTACCGGACGGTTCAAAGGCGCTGCGTTTTGATCAGATCGCCTTTGCAGCTTTCGATCTGTACATTCTCAAGCGCGCCGGTGCTGAAGCAGAATACAGCGACGAAGAAAAGGCCGAGGCTCAGGCATATCTGGAAGCGGCCAGTGAGGCTGATATCGCCCAGCTGACGTCGAATATTATTGCCGGCCTGCCGGGTGCCGAAGAAGGCTATACCCTGGAAGAGTTCCAGGCCCAGCTTGATCGCTATAAAGATATCGATGAAGCCAAATTGCGCGAAAACCTGGCACTGTTCCTTCAGGAGTTGGTACCGGTTTGCGAGCAACATGGTTTGCGCTTGGCGATTCACCCGGATGATCCACCGCGCGCTATTCTTGGCTTGCCACGCATAATCTCCAACATTGACGATATCGCCTGGTTGACCTCCGCTGTGCCAAGCAAAGCCAACGGCATTACCATGTGTACCGGTTCTTATGGTGTGCGCGGCGATAACGATCTACCGGAGATGATTCGTCAGTTCGGTGACCGCATCAACTTTATCCACTTGCGCTCTACTCAGCGTGAAGACAATCAGAAGAGCTTCCACGAGGCTGCTCACCTGTCTGGCGATGTCGACATGTACGAAGTGGTTTATGAGTTATTGAAGGAAGAAAAGCGTCGCTCCGAAGTGGGTGACCGTCGCCTGATTCCAATGCGCCCTGATCATGGCCATCAAATTCTGGATGATCTGAATAAGCAGTCCAATCCGGGGTATTCGGCTATTGGCCGACTGAAAGGCTTGGCGGAATTACGGGGTCTGGAGATGGGTCTGAAGCGGGCTAAGTTTTAACGACTGAACCTCTAATTGTTTAACGACTGAACCCAATTGAATGTATCAACAACCAGGCCCGTCAACCGACGGGCTTGTCTTTTTTAGCGCAGAAAACCCGGATCACTGCTCTTTTGCGGTGCAGGTTAGCCACGTCAGACTTTGTTGACAATCTGGCCTCGGTAGATCCGTACGGGGGGCTTATGCTGGGGCTGATCAGCTTCCTGTGTTAACGGGCTGTCGACCAGTTGAGTTTGGCCGCGGTAGGTTTTCAGGATTTTTCGAGGGTGCTCTGTCGTATTCTCAGATAACGCGTGGGCCCACGGTTCACCGGCCAGCTGGAACAATTCCTTGATCAGTGCCAGGGTGATGGCATCTTTGGTTTTCTGGAAAATATCGGTTAATTCAGATAATAATTCCGGATTGGCCATCTTGATATTCGGTTTGGTGTCGGCATCTGCACGACGCCGTATCTCTTTTATCAGATCAATCATTGATTTGGTGTAAGTCATCTACGTCCCACCTTGCTTGATTAGTCGCAGAGTCAAAGCAATATCAATGCCTCTTATATAGTGCATCTCAGTATTCGATCTGGCTTATTGTGAAATGGATACCATACCTTGTAGCGACAGCTCACTTTTCTGCTGATAAGATTTCGCCAAAGTCAGCAATGAATCGCATCCGTGTCAGATTTTCGAATTATAAGTATCCTGTTGTGTTGCCTGCTGTTGTTCCCCTTTGCTCAGGCCGATGATCTTGATCAGAGCAGGCAACAGCTTGAATACATCAGCAAAGAGTTAAAATCCCTGCAGTCCAGGCTGGCCAAGCAAAATCAGGATGCCTCCAAACAGCGCCAGGCGTTGCAGCAGGTTGAAAGCGAGATAGGGCGAATACAAACCGGCATTCGGCAATTGAATAGCGGCATCAAGGCCAATAACAGCCGTTTAGATGAACTGGCCGCGCAGCGCTCAAAGCTGGAGCAGCGACAGGCCGAAAAACAGGACGAGATGGCTGAAATTCTCCGGCTTGCCTATAAACAGAATAACTTTCCGCTGCTGAAGCTTATTTTATCCGGCCAGCGACCAGAGGAAATGTCCCGTCAGCTGTATTACTTCTCTGCTTTAACCGATAACCAGCAGCAACAGCTGACCGCCTGGCTGGAGGAGCAGCGACTTCTGGCACAGACCATCGAGGCTGAAACGGCCACCCGCAATAAGCTGAGCGAAGATAAAGCTGCGCTCACGGCTCAGCTGAATGAATTGTCGCAACAGAAGAACCGGCGTGAGCAGGTGATTGCGAACCTGAAAACAGAGACCGCCAATACACAGGCAGAAATCGCCCGCAAAGAAGCCGAACGGGAGCGCATGACGGAACTTATTGCGCAATTACAGGCCAAACTGGATGCCATGAGCCTTGAATTTCCCGGTTTAGAAGCAATTGGTAAAGTTAAGGGTAAATTATCCTGGCCGGTAGCCGGTAAGCTGGTAAATCAGTATGGTCGCTCTATTGATGGCACTGCTTTGAAATGGCAGGGTTGGCTGATAGAGGCATCGTCGGGCACGGAAGTGAAGGCGATACATGGCGGCCGGGTAATCTTTGCAGACTTCTTTAAATCCAGCGGCTTACTGCTGATTGTTGACCACGGCGATGGCGTCTGGTCACTTTACGGCCGTAACCAGGCATTGCTGAAAGATGTCGGCAGCTGGGTTGAAGCCGGTGAGGTAATTGCCGAGGTTGGCCAGTCCGGTGGCTATAGCCGCAGCGGTCTATACTTTGAGTTTCGTATAGATGGCGAACCAGTCAATCCATCCGCCTGGTTGAGTAAAAGGTAGGCCCATGTGAATGAAATGAATGAAACAACTGATGTTAAAGGAACTGTTATGAGATTAATTCGTAACCCAGTACTGGCTGCTACGACAGCGCTGATCATTGGCATTGCTGTCGGCTTAACCACTGGCGCGCAGGCGAACAGTGAAACCCGGCTGCCTATCGATGAAGTGCGCTTAATGTCTCAGGTGCTGGAGCGTATTAAGCAAAGCTATGTGGAAGAAGTGACCGATGAAGAGCTCATTGAAGCCGCCATTGAAGGCATGCTCCGGGGCCTTGACCCGCACTCCGATTACCTGACCCCGGATGATTTTGCCGATCTGCGCGAGAGTACCTCGGGTGAGTTTGGTGGCCTGGGTATCGAAATTACTCTGGATGAAACCGGCTTTGTGCGTGTTGTTTCTCCAATTGACGATACCCCTGCCTATAAAGCCGGCATGCAGTCCGGCGATTTAATCACTCAGATCGACGATACACCGGTTAAGGGCATGACCATTAACGATGCCGTTAATCTGATGCGTGGCGAGCCGGGTACCGATATTGAACTGACCGTTTTGCGTGAAGGTGAATCCGGACCGCTGACCGTTGAGATCACCCGCGACATTATCAAGATCACCAGTATTCGCCACCGTATGCTGGAACCGGATTTCGGATACATTCGCATCTCGGCCTTCCAGGAGCGTACCGGTAACGATTTTGAAGATGCCATTAAGGCTCTGAACGACGAAACCGAGAACGGCCTCAAGGGCTTGGTACTCGACCTGCGTAATAACCCGGGCGGCGTGCTGCAGGCATCCGTTGCCGTGGTCGATGCACTGATCGATGAAGGCCTGATTGTGTATACCGAAGGGCGCATCTCCAACTCAGACAGCCGTTTCGTGGCGCACAGTGATGACCCGAGTAATGGCGTCAACCTGGTGGTATTGATCAATGGCGGTTCCGCATCGGCATCGGAAATTGTTGCCGGCGCGATTCAGGATCACAAGCGTGGCTTGATTCTGGGTACCCGTTCGTTCGGTAAGGGTTCTGTGCAAACCATTCTGCCATTGAGTCAGGATCATGCACTGAAGCTGACCACGGCGCGTTACTTCACGCCAAGTGGCCGTTCTATTCAGGCGCAGGGTATTGAGCCGGATATCATCATTCGTCAGGGTTCATTAACCCAGAACCAGAATGACCCGTTCTATAAAGAAGCTGATCTGGCCGGGGCATTGGATAACCCGAACGGTGATGCCGACAGCGATAGCAAAGCGACTGCAGAAAGTACGCAGAAAGCAGAAGCTGAGCTGGCAGAAGATGATTACCAGCTTTATCAGGCACTGACGGTGCTGAAGGGAATTTCTATTCTGAATGCGAGCCGTTAAAGCCCTCGTTGCACTTCATCTGCTGGCGCTGCTGTTCTGTAGCGCCAGCCATTCTTACGCTTCCGGATCCATTGTACTGATACTGGATGACCTCGGTAATCAGCGTGACATCGGCAGAGAAGCCATTGATATTCCATGGGTCTCTACCGTTGCTGTTATGCCCGGCCGGCCTTTTTCGCAAGAGCTGGCGGAGTATGCGCACGCCAGAAGCAAAGAGGTCATCATTCATGCTCCCATGTCAAACACCACCGACTTTCCACTCGGCGCTCTTGGCCTCGACCGTGCCGACGGCAAGGTGCAATTGTTGGCCAACCTGCAAAAGGCCATTCAGAGCGTGCCGTATGCGGTCGGCTTGTCAAACCATATGGGCAGCCGGTTAACGCAAGACAGAGAAGCCATGAATTGGGTGATGAAGGAGCTGAAACAGGCCGGTTTCTATTTTTTTGACAGCCGAACCATCGCCACCACCATCGCCTGGGAAGCTGCACGCGATGCGCATATCCCGTGGTCGATAAGGCAGATTTTCCTCGATCATTACCAGACTCAGGAGTTTATCGCCGGCCAATGGCAAAAGGCGGTAGACCGTGCCCGTGACGGCGAAAACATCACCGTGATCTGTCACCCCTATGCGGAAACCATCCGCTTCTTCCGGGAGCTCGACCCCGCCCAATACGAGCTCACGCAAACGGCACCGCTTTCGTCGGTTTTAAACTATGCTCCAGTTCAATTACCATTGCGTAACTTTCCTGAAGGTGCCTGACTAAGGCGGTTCATAGCCGGTTAAGTTGCATCTCTTAGGCTTTGAGTTTAAAAAAATAAAATCTGTTTTTTGGAGTTATTTATGAACAAGCTGCTGGTTCTATGGCCGCTATTGATCGTTGTCGTGAGCGGGTGTGCCACACTGAATAAAGATGAATGCCTGACCGCAGACTGGTATCAGATTGGCTATGAGGATGGTGCACGCGGCTACGCCGATACCCGCATTGCTTCTCATCGCGAGGCCTGTGCCAAGCATGGTATTACGCCGGTATTCAGGGATTATCAGGATGGCTATGAAGAGGGCGTGATACGCTTCTGTACCACCAGCAATGGTTTTGCGCAGGGGAAACGGGGTTACAACTACAGCGGCATTTGCCCTTCCGGTTTGGAAGCATCGTTCCTGGATGGCTATGAGGCCGGTAAGCAAATTTACTCGGTGAGCAGTCTGATCAGTTCGCTCAACGATGAGCAGCGTCAAAATGAAAACAACATTGAAGCCCTGCAGAACCAGATCATCGATAAAACCAATCTGATGCTGGCAGATACCACATCCATTGCCGACCGCTACACCTTGAATGCTGAAATCAGTCAGATGCAGCAGGATCTTGGCGGCCTGGAAGAGCGTAACAGACAGATTATTGTGGAAACCGCCGAAGCACAGGCCAAGCTTCAGGTGCTTGAAGAAAAGTATGCCTACTACTGAGTTCACAGAGTCGTGCTTAGCTCCGGCTTGTTTCATCGACAGCCATTGCCACCTCGATGCCGTTGACGGTGTTGCCGAAAAACTGGCGCAGGCAAGGGCTCAGGGCATTGCACAGTTTATTGTGCCGGGTATCGAGCCTGATCAGTGGCCGCAGGTTATTGGGCTTAACAGCGAAGGCGTCTTCTGCGCACTGGGCACACACCCCTGGTATGTTAACAACCCGGAACAGGAAGCCAGATCCCTGGCCGCTGCGATTGTGCAGCATTCGCCGGTGGCCATCGGCGAGATTGGTCTGGATTTTTATCAGGGCAGGGTGTCAAGGCCGGCAAAAGACATTCAGATCGATAGCCTTAACCGGCAGATGGCGCTTGCAGACCAGCATGGCCTGCCGGTGATACTGCATGGCGTTAAAGCCCATAACGAGCTGCTGCAAATACTGAAGAAATTCCCCCGCGTCTGCGGCGTCGTGCATGCGTTTTCCGGCAGCCTTCAAATTGCTGAACAGTACCTTGCCCTGGGTTATTGCCTGGGTGCCGGGCCACTGGTGCTGCAATCGCCGAAGTTGCAGCAGGTGTTTCGGCAGTTGCCGATGAGCCGCATTGTGCTGGAAACCGACGCACCGTTCATGGCGAATAAATCTGCTGGCGGTGATAACCCGTTATTGGCCTTGCGGGAAGTTGCCGAGGCGCTGGCCACGGCGAGAGCGATACCGTTAGCAAGCTTCACTCAGGCGTGCCGGGAAAATACCCAGCGTCTATTCAGCCGGCTGCCTGCCAAATATTTACCGCAATAAAAAACTGTACGGTTCATTCCGGTAATTCATGACCACAATGCCGGCAGTAATCTGCATCCAGCTCGTGGCCAGTTTTACCACAGCCGATACAGCCTCTGGCATCGCGTTTGGCACGCATGGCCTGTGTTAATTCTGCTGTGTAAATGCCGGTGGGTACGGCAATAATGGCGTAGCCGGTGATCATCGTTGCCGATGCGATCATCTGACCAAAAGCCGTTGACGGTGTTACATCACCGTAGCCGACCGTGGTTAGGGTTACGATGGCCCAGTAGATGCTTTTGGGAATTGAGGTAAAGCCGTTCGCCGGCCCTTCCACCATGTACATGATCGAACCGAACACCACCACAATGGTGCAAACAAAATACAGGAATACCAGGATCTTTCTTTTGCTGGAGCGCATGGCCCAAACCAGTTGTTCGGCCTCGTGCATGTAACTGAACAGCTTTAAAACACGGAACACCCGCAAGATGCGCAGAATGCGAATCACCAACAGTGTATTTGCACCGGGAATAAAGATCGACAGGTAGGTTGGAATAATGGAAAGCAGATCAACAATGCCATAAAAGCTGAACGCATACTTTAGCGGATGACGCACACAGGAAAGCCGCAGGAAGTATTCCAGCGTGAATGCCAGGGTAAAAAACCACTCAAGTAAATAGAGCGGCCGTCGATAAAAATCACTTAATAGTGAGACGCTTTCGAGCATTACCGCCACAACACTGAGCAAAATGGCAACGATCAGAAAGACATCGAAGGCTTTACCCTTGCGCGACTCGGCACCAAAAATAATGTCGTTAAGTTCGAGTTGCCAGGCAGAAAGTGAACCCTGATCTTCATCGGTCTGTAATACATGAAACTTGCTGGTTCTTCTGTCTGCCATGATGTCCCCAAAGGAAAACTGAATTTAGTTACAGTTTGTTATTTTTTGCCGGTCTTTAGACTTAGATTAACCGTGGTTGAAAAAAATAGTCTATCGTTATTCCAATAATAATATTAAAAAAAATAGTTCAGAACGCCTCTCATTATACTCGCGGAACCTAAACGGAATTTAATTACTCGGCTGCAGTTGGGCGAAATATTCAATTTTCACAGATGTAAAGGTGTCAGCAGTATGAAATTTACCGGTCCCATCAGTTTGGTAAACCGAGCCATTCTTGTCGGTGTTATTCTTATCTCAACGCTGGTTATTCTTGCGTTCGTTGCCATTCGCGGCTTTGAATCGACAAGAGATCAGTTAAGTAATATTACTAACCGGGCAAGCCCGTTAAAGGCCGTCGTTTCCGATATTCAGGTCGGCTTGCTGAGTGCTAACCTGGTAGTGAACCGTTATGCACAGGCAGAATCCACAACCAGCCAGCAATCGTTGCAGCAGGAGTTTCAGCAATGGGAAAGCAGCAGTTTAGACGCTACGGAAAAGCTTGCTGAGTACAGTGATGACAGCGCACTGAATGCCAGTGTCGTGAGTCTGGCGGCGCAGAATTTTCAGTCTGCCGAAGCGTTTATGGAAGTTGTTCAGCGTGAGCAGCAGGTTGCTGGCAGACTGAATGAACAAAGCGCTTTTCGTGATGAGATGTTCCGTCAGCTGGAGACTGAGCTAACTGATATTGCCGATTACGTTGATGGTGAGGCGTCGATGATTAGCGCGCGTCTGGCACTGGGGCGTTTTTCTAATCTGGTTGAAGCCCTGTTTGAGTTAACGGCCTCTGCCATGCAGCAAACAGACCCCGCTTCCGTGCTGGATTATCGTGAAGAGGCGAGTACAACCTATCAGGAATGGCAACAGGTCTGGCAGGTTATTGAACAGGATATCGGCAGCTTTGGTTCCGTGACCAGCGATCTGATCGTTCAGAGTGAGGGACTGTTTACCGGCGCCGAGTCACTGTTTGTTAACCGCTCCAATTACCTGAAGGAGCTGCAGAACCACGAGCGAATGCTGGTTGAGCTGCACCAGATGGAGGTGCAGGCCCATGAAATGATCTCCTCGCTGATAGCGCTGGCAGAAGGTGTGCAGGCGAGCGCCGAGGAAAAAACCCTGAACCAGCTGGCCAGTGCCCGTTCGTTGATTTCAATCTTCGGTGTTATTGCCACAGTGGTTGCCATCGTGATTATCTGGAACTTGATTATTGGTATAAAACGGCCGATCAACGCCATTCAGAAAGGGCTGCGCCAGATCTCAGAAGGCGATTTATCCACCCGCCTGCCGGAAACCGGCGGTGCCGAGCTGGTCAGCATTGTCCGCGGCGTAAATGCGTTGGCGCAATCGCTGTCAGAAATTCTGGCTGAGGTATCCAACGGCGCCAATCTGGTGAAGAGCACATCGGCACAGGCCCATGAGGTTAATTCGCAGATTAAAACGCGTGTGCGCATGCAAATGGAGGAAACCCATGCGGTAGCGGCAGCGGTAACTGAAATGGAGTCGGCTATTTCACAGGTGGCGACCAATGCCGAAGAAACCAGTGCCGAGGTGCACAGTGCCAACCGGGAAGCGCTGGAAAACAAAGAACTGATGGATTCCAACGTTGTTGCCATTCAGGATCTGGACACCCAGCTACAAAAGGCCAGTCAGGCCATGCTGGAGCTGAAAACAAGCAGTGAAGACATCGAAAAGATCATGGTGGTCATCCAAAGCATTGCCGAACAGACCAACCTACTGGCGCTGAACGCGGCCATTGAAGCGGCGCGTGCTGGTGAGCAAGGCCGTGGCTTTGCCGTGGTCGCCGATGAAGTACGCTCGCTGGCTAAGCGAACACAGGATGCTACCTCTGAAATTTCCGGCATGATCGAAACCCTGCAGCAGAATTCGGAGGGGGCAACCAAGATGATGCAGGCCAGCCAAGCGGATGCGCTGAACAGCGTCGAAAAAGCCCGGGAGGCTGGTGAGGCACTGGAGCGGCTGCTGCAAAACCTATCCTCTATTGATGAAAAGAGCACCAGCATCGCTTCGGCTGCCGAGCAGCAAACCGCGGTGGCAAAAGAAGTGGCAGAGAACGTGGTACGAATCTCAGACCTCAGTGCCGGGTTCAATGCCGGCGTTGGTCAGGCCGATGAGCAATCGCAGGTGCTGGTTCAACTGGCACAGGATCAGGTAGAAATGGTTGGCCGGTTTAAACTCTAGTGGCGCATACGCCACGAGTGACCCATACGGCAGTTAAACGACTCAAGAAATTGACCATCGGTTCGATAACAACAGTGTTAGTTTTTAGCCGGATAAAATTGAATGACTTCTGAACTGAACATCTGTGTATTGGGTGATGGCTTTGTCAAAGGCGTTGGCGATCGCGAAATGCGCGGGTGGGCAGGACGCCTGATGATTGAAACCGGACGCAGCCTGGGTCCGCTGAATTACTATAATCTGGGTATTCCCGGGCAGAGCACCGCGGCGGTCGCTGAGCGCCTGAATGAGCTTGCGCCGCGATTGCCTGTGGGTGCGGATAACCGCCTGATTCTGTCCTTCGGTGTTGAAGATACGGCACTGGAGGACGGTAAACCGGTTTTGTCGAATCAACAGTCTGTGGCTGCATTAAAGCAGATTCTTTTGCAAACCCGGCCGCACTATAAAATGCTGATGGTCGGGCCGCCGCCTGTTTATGACCCTCAGCGCAATGCCCGTATTAAACGCCTGAATACACTGTTTCACGCTCTGTGCATGAAGGCGCGTGTGCCCTACATCAGCATCGCGCCGGCCCTGCAGGACGATATCGACTACCGGCGCGATCTGGTCAAAAACGGTAAAACCTACCCCTCGGATATCGGCTACCGAAAAATTTATGAGTTGATCCTGAACGACCGCAGCTGGTGGTTTAACTGACGGCGCGGGCTGTATTCGCTAGAATCGGCCTCCGTCCGAATTTTAGTTTGAGTGATTTCTATGGCCGTTACCCTGGTTGCACCGGTTTATTCAGAATTGGAAGTTAAAAAAAGTCGCTTTCTTACCTGGGTGGAGCCCGTCGCCAGTGTTGATGCCGCCAAAGCCCGGATCGCAGAGATTCGCCATCAGTACCCGGACGCCCGTCATGTCTGTACCGCCTTCTATGTCAAGGGAAACACCGGCCTTAGTGACGATGGCGAGCCCTCCGGTACCGCGGCAAAGCCAATGTTTAATGTGCTGAATCATAAAGGCCTGGTCGATGTGGTGGCGATTGTCGTACGTTACTTCGGCGGTATAAAGCTGGGGGCCGGCGGCCTTTCCCGGGCCTATGGCAACGCCGTATCCCAAACCCTCGACCAGGCGGAATATGTGGCACAGGAAAGCCTGTGGCAGGTTAAGCTGGAGTTCCCCTTCGCACTGGAAAGCCAGGTACGCCATACCCTGGGGCAATTGCGCCTGGAGTTGGCGTTTATCGACTACCAGAGCGCAGTGATGGCCGGCCTGTCGGTTAAAGACTCACAAAAGGCGATGCTCGAAGAGGCGCTGTCTATGGTTGCGCCGGGGAATCCGGATTTTCACTTCTCGGTGACTCCCGAAGGTTAAGGCTGCCGCCCCTTGCTTTTTTAACGGTGTTTAAGTCTTCTCTGTGCTGCCTGCAGACTCAGTTGGCTGTGAAAGGTTGTCAAAATACCTAATTGGGTATTTATTCTATATGTTTTATAATCATCATTTTCAGCTTCACTAAAGCCAAGCCTTTTCATATTGATAACCGGACCATCCTCCGCCCTTACCTGCCTGGAGATAAATTCAGAGAATTGATTTAAATGTGTAGCGAAGCGGAAAAGTTTTATATAAGATTTATCTAATTTATAAATTTCTTAACTTATTGGAGTAAATCATGAGCAAGAAGATTGTCATCGTTGGCGGTGTTGCTGGTGGTGCATCGGCCGCTGCCAGAGCACGTCGTTTAGACGAAGAAGCACAAATTATCATTTTCGAGCGCGATAGCTTTATCTCTTTTGCAAACTGTGGCTTGCCGTATCACATCGGTGGCGAAATCAAAGAGCGCAGCGCCTTGTTGGTGCAAACCCCCGAGTCTATGAAGGCCCGTTTTAATCTGGATGTGCGTATTCACAGTGAAGTGATTGCGATTGATACCGCTGAAAAGACCGTTACCGTCCGAAATGTCACCGATGGAACGGAATACAGCGAAAGCTATGATGATTTGGTGCTGTCGCCGGGCTCTAACCCTATCGTTCCGCCGATTCCGGGCGTTGATTCCAGCTCCGTATTTACCCTGCGTAACATTCCGGATATGGATAAAATTATCCAGAAAATCAATATTGAAGCGCCGCGTTCCGCTGTTGTGGTTGGCGGGGGTTACATTGGTATTGAAATGGCCGAAGCGCTAATTCACCGTGGCATTGAAACCACCATGGTAGAGCTGGCAGACCAAATTATGCCGCCGATGGACCCGGAAATGGCCGTGCCGCTGCATCAGGAAATGCGCCGCGCCGGTGTTCGCCTGAAACTGAAAGATGCCGTATCCGCCATCGAAGAGACCGGCGAAGGTTTAGAGCTGACCATGAGCTCCGGCACTGTCATTAAAACCGACATGCTGGTCATGGCCATTGGCGTGAAGCCGGAAGTATCGCTGGCCAAACAGGCTGGTCTGGCACTGGGTGAGCGTGGTGGTATTAAGGTTGATAAGCACATGCGCACCAGTGCACCTGGCGTATGGGCAGTCGGCGATGCCATTGAAGTGACTCATTTTGTAACCGGCAGCGCGGCTCATATTCCTTTGGCTGGCCCGGCAAACCGCCAGGGCCGTATTGTGGCCGATAACATTCTGGGCATTCCTTCAGAGTATAAAGATACGCTGGGGACCGGTGTTTGTAAGGTGTTCAACCTGACCGCGGCCTCAACCGGAGCCAGTGAAAAGCAGCTGAATGCGGAAGGCATCAGCTACGAAAAAATCTATGTGCACGGCGCCGATCATGCCGGCTACTATCCGGGCGCTACCCAGATTAATCTGAAGCTGGTTTTTGATCCGAAATCCGGGCTGATTTTCGGTGCTCAGGCCATTGGCCCGAAGGGCGTTGATAAGCGTATCGACGTACTGGCCACCGCAATTCGCGCCCGCCTGACCGTGTTTGATCTGGAAGAGTTTGAATTGTGTTATGCACCGCCATTTGGTTCGGCAAAAGACGTGGTCAATCAGGCAGGCTTTGTCGCCAGTAACGTGATTCGCGGCGAGCATGAAATTTGCCACACGGCCGATCTTGAGAGCGGCGACATGGTGTTGCTGGACGTGCGCAACCCAACCGAACTGGGCGTGTTAGGTACGATCGAACAGGCGATCAACATCCCGGTGAACAATCTGCGTGACAATTTAGAGCGCCTGCCAAAAGATAAAACCATCGCCATTTTCTGTGCTGTGGGTCTGCGTGGTTATGTGGCGTATCGCTTACTGAAGCAGCTGGGCTACAAGGTTAAGAACGTGACCGGTGGCTATACGACTTACCAGATGGTGAAGCGTATCGGGCAGTAACCCTCTCTGTTCTCTGAAAGCCCGGTCCGCCGGTAATGCTGTTCACTTAAGCGGAGCAGCATTGTAATCCACCGGATATCGGGTTTTAGAAATCTTCACTCTACGAGGCCTTGATGGCCTCGTTTTCGTTTTTGCCTCCAAGAACAAACTACCTATGCCTGACCTAAGCTCCTTCAATCGCCGCCCCGTTCCCGAGATTGGATTCGCGGCCGCCATCACCACCAGTTGCACCGCAATGTAGTCGCACACCGGCTTAAACCGTATACTGGATGGGCTTCGCTCAAACGCTTCTGCGGCTTGGCTGGCCTCGCGTCGAATGACGTTGTACGCCAATAGTAGCCCCCAGACTTCTTGATAAATTAGCTCCACCTTTTTGCTGCGCAACGTCACCGCATTCTTCTGCATCGAGCTCTTGATGTCTCTAAAGCCCAGTTCTATCTCCCAGCGCTCTTGATACAGCTTGGCAATAGATGTTTCTGAATAAGCCGATACGGGTAAGGACGTGAACACCACTTTCTGTTTGCCTTTCTCCGTGTACGTGACTTCCCGCACCTCCCAAGTCTCAGGTAGGTTAGGGTTGAGTTTGCGCGCATGAGCCGACACCTTCATGCGCACCAGGCGATCCGTTGGGCTGTATTGCTCAATTTCTTCGCTGACCGCATTTTTGCGGGCCAGAGTTAGCCAGTGGCGCTCCGTACCTTGCTGAGAAACACTCAGCATGAGGTGCGCACTCCAGAAACCTTTATCAAACAAGGTGATTGAGTGGTCTGGAATCTGTGCTAAAAAGGAATCCGCCAGACGCATCTCACTGCGTCGATACGGGCTTAATTGAGCATCAACCACCACATGCGAACGGACGTTCATCAAGGCCACTAAACGCATCATCGGAAACGGCGTTTGCCGTTTGGTTGAGGTGTTGCCAGAGCCAAAATGATCACGCAGTTCAGGTGTGTCGGGCGTACGCAGTAACGCGCCATCAACCGCAAACACCTGAAGCCCTTGCCAATCATCGTCTGTATAGCGCTCATGTCCCCAGGTGTGTGCGGTTTGGCGAAACAACCACTCAACCGGTTCGGAGCCAAGGCGTTTACGGGCTTCGGTAATGCCACTGCGTGCTAATAGATCATTAGAGGCCAATCCTTGCGCACAAATATTGAGTCGACGAGCGACTTCATGAACGGGTTCATCGCGGAACATAGCCATGCCGAGCACGAGCCAAAGGACTTGATCGGCTGGCAAGCGTCGACGCCAAATGGTTGCTTGGCTGGATAATTGAAGTGCAGTCTCAACCCACTCAATCGGAATGTTATGAGTAAATGTGCTGAAATCGGCAAAGTTGAACAGATCGTTCAGGTCGAGCAAAGACTGTTGAAAGGGCATAAAAAAATCCAATGACATCACTGACATTGGATTTTCTAGCAAACCCGCCGTTGACTCAAATGCTTAAGTGAACAGCATTACGGTCCGCCGGGCTTTTTTCGTTACAGGGCCGGCTTACGTTTGCAGCCGGGCTAACACTAAAGTCCACTGTTGTCCGGCGCGGGCAGCGAGCAGTCTGAGCGAGCTGATTCGTTCAAACCAAACAGGGACACGCCAAATGAAACTCTATCGCTTTGTTAATTATGACCGTTCCGGTCGCATCGCCTGGTTACTTATGGAAATGGGGCTGCCCTACAACACGGAAAGTATTGCCTATGGCCCCGAGGGTAACTTTTCCGCTGACTACCTTGCCAAAAGCCCGGTGGGCAAGATACCGGCTTTGGATACCGACGATGAAGTTTTGTTTGAGACCGGTGCCATTTTGCTGCGCCTGGCTGAGCTGCACCCAGAGCATGATTTGTTTCCCGGCCCGGATTCCCCGCAACGGGCACACGCGCTGAACTGGTTGTTCTTGCTGACCGCCAGTTTTGATCCAGTCTGCTTTGAGTTTGTTCGCCCCGATGTTACCGACCCGGAAGAAAAGGCGGTTTGTATTCACCGTTCTGAACGCGACGTTGTCCGTTATTTATCCGCACTGGATAAGCAATTGGCGGGTAAGGCATTCATCTTGGGCGACCAGTTTTCGATTGTTGATATACAGGCCACCTGTTCGCTGATGTATTGTCAGGCGCACGGGCTGCTAGAAGACTGGCCGGCATTGAAAAGCTATGCGATGCGCCTGGCTCAGCGCCCGGCAGCGGTAAAGGCTGAAACCTTTCGGGTAGGTTAGGGCTTGGGGGCGGGACGATGGCTGGCCTGATCCCAGACCAGCCGTAGTAAGAGGCCTGTTAAATAGCCTCGCATTTACCGCTGACCAGACCGTTGAGAGCCTCGGTGGTCTCGGCACCGACTATGCCATCTGCCGTTAAGCCATAGGCTTGCTGAAATCGGATCAGCATATTCTGGGTATGCGGGCCGGGTTGTCCGTCAATGAAGGATTTATCAAGGCCGCTGCAATGTCGGGTCAGTGCTTGCTGCAGGTCTTTGACGTTGGTGTAGTTTTTCTTTAGCTCATAGCTGGCTTCCTCAGCTAGCTCTTCTGCTTTATCGATCATCGGCTCTGCAGCGTCGGTCTTCATGGCTTTGCAGTATTCAGATTCGATTTCGATACTGCAATCCGGCTGTGCGACTTGCTCCGGTTGAGGGTTTTGAGCACAAGAGGCTGTGAAAGCCACCAGACATAGGGCGGGTAGCAGTTGGCCCGCAGTTTTTCCAATAGACATAGCTAACTCCTTTTAGTGAACCGGCAGAATAAATAGTGACCGCGAGCAGTGCAACACCGTTCAGTCGTTTTCATACTAAATTCAGATTTGATGCCGAAGGCCACACATCAGCCGGCTTCGCAGGGGTTAGCGGTCACCGGCCTGCTGCTGTAAGCGGCTGAGCGCCCACTCGATGTGCTCATCGACCAGGGCAGAAACCTGGCCGAGTTTCTGCTTTAACTGGTCGGTGGCCTGCTCGCTACAGGGGCCATTGCCCAGCGCAACGGCCAGGTTGCGGGTCCACTGTTCATAGCCGATGCGGCGAATGGGGCTGCCTTCGGTATTGTTCAGGAATTGCTGCTCGCTCCATGCGAACAGGCTCAGCAGGCTGGCGTCATCAAGGTTATGCCGGGGCTGAAAATCCGCTTCTTCGGTGTCATTGGCCTTGCGGTTGTGCGGGCACACCAGCTGGCAATCGTCACAGCCGTATATTCGGTTGCCCATCTTTTCACGCAACTCAACGGGGATCGATCCGGCATACTCGATGGTCAGGTAACTGATGCATTTGCGGGCATCCAGTTTGTTGGGGCCCAAAAAGGCGTCCGTCGGGCAATCGATCAGGCACTGCTGGCAGCTGCCGCAGTGGCTTTTCGGAAAGGGTGCATCAAAAGGCAGTTCCAGATCGGTAAAGAGTTCACCCAAAAAGAACCAGCTGCCACTGCCGGGGGCCAGCAGCAGGGTGTTTTTGCCAATCCAGCCCATGCCGGATTGCTCGGCAATCTGCCGCTCCATAACGGGCGCACTGTCGACGAATGGCCGATAGCCGTGTTTACCGGCAATTTCTTCAATCGCTTTGGCAAAGTGCATCAACCGCTTGCGCAGCACCTTGTGATAGTCGCGCCCCAAAGCATAGCGGGCTATGTAGGCTTTGCCGGGGTCGCCCAAAACGCTCTCGGGGGCGGCACCGTCGGGCTGGTAGTTCATGCGTACGGAGATCACGGTTTTCGTACCCGGCTGCAATTCGCTGCCGTCAAAGCGCTTGTCGCAGTTACGCGCCATCCATGCCATGTCACCGTTATAGCCCGCATCCACCCAAGCGTTGTATTGCTCGGCGTGACCGGAGGTATCGGGTGTGCTGAAATGCACCGCCTGAAAGCCCAGCTTTTTACCGATGTCTCTGATTTGTTCAGCCAGTGTTAAAGATTCAGCTGTTGTTATGAGGTTGTCTGGCGATTGCATAGGAATTTTCAAAAAGGGTCAGTCACATCGGTTGGCACTAATGATACACTTTTGGCCGTTTTACTTTGAGTTTGTATGAAGATTTATTGTGAAAGTCTGTTTAACTGAAGATCAAATGCCGGCGTTCGGCGCTAAACTTGCTAATGCCTGCAAAGCCGGCAGTGTTATTTACCTGCAGGGTACTCTGGGTATGGGTAAAACCACGCTCTCGCGTTGTATGGTTCAGGGCCTAGGCTGGAGTGGGCGGGTGAAAAGCCCGACCTACACGCTGGTGGAACAATATGAGGTGGGTCCGGTCGAAGCATTGCACTTTGATCTGTACCGTCTGGCAGACCCGGAGGAACTCGAATTTCTCGGGGTGCGTGATTTTGATGCTGACAAGGCCATCTGGTTGATTGAGTGGCCTGAGCGCGGTGCCGGTGTTTTGCCGGCTGCTGATATCGAGGTTCATTTCAGCGATGCGGAACAGGCGCGTGCTCTGGAATTGGTTGCCGGTACCCCTAAGGGTGAGGCGCAAATACAAAAATTAAAAGAAAACGATTTGGAGACTGAATAGTGAAGTTTGGTGTTACCTGGCTGCTGTTGCTTGTCTTATCCGTTTCGAGTCATGCTGCGATTGTAAATGGTGTTCGGGTTTGGCCGGCACCGGATAATACCCGTCTGGTGTTCGATCTGGATCAGCCGGCTGAACACACGGTGCTGGTATTAAAGAACCCATTTCGTGTTGTGCTGGACGTTAAAGGCGCGCAACTGAAAACCGATTTCTCTGACCTCGACTTAGCCAATACCGGCATCAGCCGAATTCGCAGTGCCGTGCGCAACCAGAATGACCTGCGCATTGTTCTGGATATGTCCAGCGAGATGACCCCCCGCAGCTTTGCACTGAAGCCGAACGATCAATACGGTGACCGACTGGTGCTCGATCTGGAGCGCAGTACTCTGGCCGATCTTGGTTTGGATTCAAGCCCGCAGGTTAGACAGAGTGTTTCCAAAACACTGGAGGCAGTGAATAGTCTGAAACGGGATGTAATCGTCGTCATCGATGCCGGACACGGCGGAGAAGACCCGGGTGCCATTGGCCCTAAAAAGCTGCGCGAGAAAAACGTCGTACTGGCGATGGCCAAAGAACTCTACGATCAGCTCGATGCCTTGCCCGGCTATAAGCCGATTATGACCCGCACCGGTGACTACATTGTCGCGCTGAAAAAGCGCAGTGACTTTGCCCGGCAGAATAATGCGGATCTGTTTATCTCAATCCACGCCGATGCCTACCGCCTGCCAAGTGCACAGGGGGCTTCGGTGTTTGCACTCTCCAACGGTGGCTCGGTCAGCGCGATGGCCAAGTACCTGGCCGATAAAGAGAATGCCTCTGATGTGATCGGCGGTATTAATGGCGTATCACTTGAAGACAAAGACGACACCCTGAAGTCGGTGCTGGTGGATCTTTCCATGACCTCTACGCTGCAACGCTCGGTTGAAGTGGGTGCTCTGGTGTTGGCAGAAATTGGCCGCTTTACCAAGCTGCATGGCGACCGCCGCTCAGTTGGGCATGCTAACTTCGTGGTGCTGCGTGCGCCGGATGTGCCGTCGATTCTGGTTGAATCTGGCTTTATCAGCAATCCGCGCGAAGAGGCGAACCTGGGCTCTGCCGCTTACCGCAAAAAGATGGCAACGGCGATTAAAAACGGTGTGGTGAAATACTTTGAACAAACCCCGCCGGATGGCAGCTACATTGCCTGGGCGCAGCAGCAGAAAAACACCACTAAAAAATACACTGTGGCTAAGGGTGACACGCTTTCCGGTATTGCTGCGCGCAATGGCGTCTCGGTGAACCGTATCATTGCAGTGAATAATCTCTCTGGCACTTCTATTCGAATTGGCCAGGTCTTGCTCATCCCCGGAGCGTAATCGGGTGAATCAGGTTTTTTAATGACAGTAAGAAAGATTGAAGTTTTATCGCCGCGTCTGGCCAACCAGATCGCGGCGGGTGAAGTGGTTGAGCGGCCGGCTTCGGTTGTCAAAGAGCTGGTGGAAAACTGCCTCGATGCAGGGGCAACCCGTATTGATATCGATATCGAACAGGGCGGTACCAAGCTGATCCGGGTGCGCGACAATGGTCGGGGCATTGGCAAGGACGACCTGCCATTGGCGCTGGCTCGCCATGCCACTTCCAAGGTTTATTCGCTGGATGAACTGGAGGCGCTGACCTCTCTCGGCTTTCGCGGTGAGGCGCTGGCCTCGGTAGCGTCGGTCTCCCGATTGACGCTGACGTCAAAGCCGGCTGATCAGGATACCGCCTGGCAGGTGAATGCGCAGGGCCGCGACATGGCGGTCGATCTAACCCCGGCTGCCCACATCGATGGCACCACCGTTGAAGTTCGCGATCTGTTCTTCAATACACCGGCGCGGCGTAAGTTTCTGCGCACCGAAAAAACCGAATTCAATCACCTGGAAGAGGTAGTAAAGCGCCAGGCGTTGTCACGCTTCGATGTTGGCTTTTCGCTGACCCATAATGGCCGCACCATTCATGCCCATCGCCCGGCAACAACGATGGCCGAGCAGCAGCGCCGTATCGCCCAGCTGCTCAGCCCGGATTTCATGTCGAATGCGCTGGTTATCGAAACCGAGCGAGCAGGCCTGAAAATGACCGGTTGGGTGGGCTTGCCGACCTTTTCGCGGTCAACCGCCGATATGCAGTACTTCTTTGTAAACGGCCGGGTGGTGCGCGATAAGGTCATCGCTCATGCGGTCAAGCAGGCTTATCGGGATGTGCTCTATCATGGCCGGCAGCCGTGTTTTGTGCTCTATCTGGAGCTCGATAACACCGGGGTCGATGTCAACGTACACCCGACCAAGCATGAGGTTCGCTTCCGCGATCAGCGTTTGGTGCACGATTTTCTGTTCTCCCAGTTGCATCGGGCACTGGCCGAGTACCGTCCGGATGCCAACACGCCGGTTGCCGAGCAGATTAGTCGTCCGCAGGTGCCCCAGGCGACCGGCATAGAAGCCGGTGAGTTTGCCGGTCAGCAGGCGCTGCACATGCAACCGGCAGCCAGCAGCTATGCCAGTGCTCCGCGTGAACCGCTGCCGGTCGCGGAGCAGGTGGCCTTCTATGAACAGGTGATTCAGCCATCGACGGCAACGGCGCAAGCCTCTGCTCCGCTGCCAGAGACGCAAAGCAGTGATGTACCACCCCTGGGTTTTGCTGTGGCGCAGTTGCATGGCATCTATATTTTGTCACAGTCGGAACAGGGCCTGATTGTTGTCGATATGCACGCCGCTCACGAGCGAATTACCTATGAGCGCATGAAGCAACAGTACGATAACCAGTCCATTCAGGCCCAGCCTCTGCTGGTGCCGCTGACATTGTCGCTCAGCGAAAAGGAAGCGGATGCAGCAGAAAGTTTTTCCTCTCTGTTGCAGGGCTTTGGCTTTGAAGTAGACCGAACCGGGCCGGAATCCTTAACCATCCGTCAGGTGCCGGTATTTTTGCATCAGTCGAATGCCTCAGCGCTGGTCCAGTCGGTATTGGCCGACTTTATTGAGCATGAAACCTCGGATGCTATTCTGGCGCACCGCAATGAAATTCTCTCAACAATGGCCTGTCACGGCTCCGTGCGGGCCAACCGCAGCCTGACAATCCCGGAAATGAACGCACTGTTGCGCGATATGGAGCGCACCGAACGCAGCGGCCAGTGCAACCACGGGCGCCCAACCTGGACGCAATTGACCATGAAAGAGCTCGATAAGCTCTTCCTGCGGGGCCGTTAATGATGCAGGAAAAACCCTTAGCGCTGTTTTTGATGGGCCCGACCGCGGCCGGTAAAACCAATCTGGCGATGTCTCTGGTAGAGCAGGGCCAGTGCGAGATTATTTCGGTCGATTCGGCGCAGATCTATAAAGGCATGGATATCGGCACGGCGACACCGACCGCAGAGGAGCTGGCCAGAGCACCGCATCATCTGATCGATATCTGTGATCCGTCTGAAAGCTATTCGGCGGTGCAGTTCCGCAACGATGCGCTTGAGCTGATGGCGCAAATCACCGCGCGCGGCAAGGTGCCGCTGCTGACCGGTGGCACCATGCTGTATTTTAAAACGTTGGTCGAGCCGTTGGCAGAAATGCCGCCCTCCAACGAGGGGGTGCGGGCAGCAATTCAGCACAAGCTGGCCAGCGAAGGCCTGCAGGCGCTGGTGGATGAGCTGCAGCGGGTCGACCCGGTCGCACACGGCAGAATTGAATTGCAAAATCCGCAGCGGGTGCAGCGTGCGCTGGAGGTCTACCGGGTGTCCGGCAAGCCTATCTCCAGCTTCTGGGCCGAAGGCAGCAGTGATGGCAAGGGTAAGCTTTCGGCAGCGGCCATCGAGGCTTTTCCATACCGGCTACAGCAGTATGCGGTGATACCGAATGACCGAAAGGTGCTGCATGAACGCATTGCCCGGCGCTATCATCAGATGATTGATATGGGCTTCGAGCAGGAAGCCAGGCTGCTGTTCGAGCGCGGTGACCTGCATCTGGATTTGCCCTCCATCCGCAGCGTTGGCTATCGCCAGATGTGGCAGTACTTTCTGGGCGAATACAACTTTGATGAAATGGTTGAGCGCGGCATTATCGCTACCCGGCAACTGGCTAAAAGGCAGTTGACCTGGCTGCGTGGCTGGCCGGAGTTGCAGGAAATCGACATCGAAGCACGTTCCACAGAGCAGTGGTGTGCAAAAATTTTGGCTGATTCAGGCATATAAATGAGCCAAACGATCAGCAATTTTTCATATTGGATAGTTAAATTATGATTGTTGGCCGATACATCTGGATTAAAATCATCTAGAATCCCGTTGTTGAATTTATGAATGCGGCGATTCCGGTATTTTCAGCGACCCGATGTAGTGTAAATGTAGTCATCAGTGGGGTGCGCCGGAGCATTTGGAACCTTGATGAGCTTGTGAACCAGTGGCGAAAGCGGGTTTATCACTATAGAGTGTCAGCCGATTACTATTACAATCCTTGAGGAAAAAGGAGACGATCATGTCAAAGGGCCAGTCTTTACAAGACCCTTTCTTAAACGCGCTACGAAAAGAGCGAATTCCAGTTTCTATCTTTCTGGTGAACGGAATTAAATTACAGGGTCAGATCGAAAGCTTCGATCAATTCGTGATCTTATTGAAGAATACTGTTAGCCAAATGGTCTATAAACATGCCATTTCTACTGTTGTTCCTGCCCGCAACGTTAAGATTTCAATGGACGGCGAAGAATCCGTAACCATTGAGTAACTGTTCGCAGAAGCAGTTTGTTGTTGTTGCCCCATCGCCCGGCAGTGCCGGGCATCGGAGTTTTCTAATTGTTTTTTGAACGTGCCGAAGCCGGCAATCGGGCTATATTGGTCCATGTAGATTTCCCCGAATCCGACCATCGTGAAGACCCAATTGAATTTGAAGAGTTAGTTGTTTCAGCAGGTGCTGATCCGGCTACTTACATTCGTGCCGTGCGCACAACACCCCACCCCAAGTTTTTTGTCGGTACCGGTAAGCTGGAGGAAATCCGCCAGGCCGTGCAGGACTATGAAGCCGATGTGGTGTTGTTTAACCATGCATTAAGCCCTTCGCAGGAGCGTAATGTTGAGGCAGAGATCGAGTGCCGGGTGCTGGACCGAACCGGCCTGATTCTCGATATCTTTGCGCAACGGGCGCGAACCCATGAAGGTAAGCTGCAGGTTGAGCTGGCACAGCTACAATATCAGAGTACCCGTCTGGTGCGTGGCTGGAGCCACCTGGAGCGCCAGAAGGGGGGGATTGGTCTGCGTGGCCCGGGTGAAACCCAGCTCGAAACCGACCGTCGCCTGCTGCGAATTCGCATCAGTACGATTAACAAGAAGCTGAAAAAGGTTGAAACCCAGCGTAATCAGTCGCGGCGTGCCCGCTCGCGCTCAGATACACCAACGGTTTCACTGGTGGGCTATACCAATGCCGGTAAGTCAACGCTGTTCAATCGCCTGACCGATGCTACGGTTTATGCGGCCGACCAGCTGTTTGCCACACTGGATCCAACGCTCCGGCGTCTGGAGATCCCCGATATGGGGTCGATTGTGCTGGCCGATACCGTGGGCTTTATTCGTCACCTGCCTCATAAATTGGTCGAGGCGTTTAAGGCTACACTGCAGGAAACGGCTGAAGCTGACCTTTTATTGCATGTGGTGGATTGTGCTGACGAAAATCGCCTCAATAATATTACTCAGGTTGAAAATGTACTTGATGAGATCGGAAGTAATGACATTCCTCGACTTGAAGTCTTTAATAAAATAGATTTATTAGATGATTTTCAACCGGCGATTGAGCGAAATGATGAGGGTGTTCCGGTGCGTGTATGGGTATCTGCCCATAGCGGAGAAGGGACCAGCCTGATTAACTCAGCTATCGCTGAGCTGCTGGGGGATGAGGTTATTGAAAAATCAATTGCCCTGCAGCCAAACGAGCTGGGTTTGCGTGCCGCACTTTTTGAACGTAATGCTCTGGTTTCAGAGAACTATGAAGACGATGGCAGCGTATCAATTCATATACGCATCCAGAAGAAGGATTTTAAGCAGCTGCTGAAGCGGTTTAATCTTTCTGAAGAGCGGTTCGGTGTAGCGCGAATCAAAGAACCTTATGAGCGATAGCTGATCAGACAGTTATTAATACGATAATAAAATATGGAGTTGACCATGGCGTGGAATGAACCACCAGGTGGGGGTAATGACCAAGATCCTTGGGGTAACCGGAATCGTAAAAAGAACGATGGACCACCGGATCTGGACGATTTATTTAAGCAGCTCAACACGAAGCTGAACAAGTGGCTGGGTGGCGGTGGCAATAAAAACCGCAACAGCGACGACGCACCAAAAGGCAGCGGCGGTGGCATAGGGTCCATCCTTGCTATTTTGGTCGTGCTTGGTGTGATCTACACGGTGTATAACTCAGCTTATACCGTCGATGAATCTGAGCGGGCCGTGGTACTGCGACTGGGTGCTTTCCAGAGCATTCAGCCACCGGGTCTGCATTTTAAAATTCCGTTTGTCGATGTGATCGAGGAAAAGGTAAACGTTACCCAGATCCGCGAGCACAGTCTCAACGCATCAATGCTGACTGCAGATGAAAACATCGTGCAGGTTTCCATGACAGTGGAATACCGTGCCGCCGATGCTAAATCTTATGCGCTCAACGTACGTGATCCTCAATCGACCATGTCGCACGCGGCAGAATCGGCCTTAAGGCATGTTGTGGGCTCTGCGCGTCTGGAATACGTAATTACCAATGGCCGTGATGAAGTTCAGTCTCTGGTGAAAGAGCGCCTGCAGGAATATCTCGACAGCTACCGTGTCGGTATTCAGCTGGCCGAACTGAAAGTGAACAACGCATCAGCACCGGCTGCGGTGCAGGACGCCTTCGATGATGTAATCAAGGCCCGCGAAGATCAGCAGCGCCTGATCAACGAAGCCCAGGCCTATGCCAACCAGATTGTTCCAGTTGCTCAAGGCCAGGCCCAGCGTCAGCTGGCAGAGGCTGAAGCCTATCGCCAGGAGTCAATCGCAAAAGCATCGGGTGATGCTGACCGTTTCACCTCGCTGTTGACCGAATATCAGAAGGCACCAGAAATCACCCGTCAGCGTCTGTATCTGTCTACCATCGAAGAGGTATACAGCAAGAGCGCCAAGGTATTGTTGGATGTCGAAAGTGGCAACAACATGATGTATTTGCCGTTGGATCAGATTCGCAAAAGTGCCCCGGCAACGGTAGGCGGTGTATCTGGCTTGTCTAACATTGACTCTCTGACTCAGTCTGAAATCAGCGATCTATACGATCGGATTATCACTGAGCAGAGCCGACGTCGTAATAATTAATAGGAGCGATAAGATGAATTTTAAAAGTAGCGCTCTAATTGCATTACTTGCGGTGCTGATCGTGGCGGGTTATGTCAGTCTGTACACGGTAAAAGAAACCGAAAGCGCCATTAAGCTGAAGTTCGGTGAGGTGGTGACCACGGATATTGAGCCTGGTCTGCACTTCAAAATTCCGGTTGTGCACGATATCAAAAAGTTCGATATCCGTGTCATTACCCTGGATAGCCAGCCAGAGCGATTCATTACCAGCGAGCAGAAGAGCCTGGAAGTGGATTCCTACGTGCAATGGCGCATTGCCGATACCCTGAAGTTCTATACCGCGAACAGTGGTGGTGATTTCTTCTCTGCCAATCAGGTACTGGGTTCGCGTGTAAACGCGGCACTGCGTGATGCCTTTGGTGATAAATCTCTGCGTGAAGTGGTTACCGGTCTGAAAAATGACCAGAAGCTTCCGGCGACCAACATCATCGGCTCAGCAGATGATGGTGAGCGTGATGCACTGATGGAAGAAGTGTTGATAAAAGTGAATCGCGTTGCTCATGAAGAGCTGGGTATCGAGGTTCTGGATATTCGTGTGAAAGCCATCGATCTGCCGGAGCAGGTATCCGACGACGTATTCCGTCGTATGCGCTCTGAACGTGAGCAGCTGGCACGAAGCTTCCGCTCAGAAGGTCAGCGACAGGCTGAGATTATCAGCGCTAATGCGGATCAGGAACGTACCATTACACTGGCAAACGCCTATCGTGAAGCTGAGAAGATTCGCGGTGAAGGTGATGCAGAAGCAGCAAAAATTTACGCTGATGCTTATAGCAAAGATGCGGATTTCTATGCCTTCTACCGAAGCCTGCAGGCTTACCGCACATCCTTTGGGGATTCCGGTGACCTGATGGTGCTGGAACCGGATTCCGATTTCTTCCGTTTCCTGAAAGATCAGACGGGTAAGCAATAAAAGGCCAGAGCCTCCAAAAAAGGCTTGGGTACTGCTTGCTAGCAAGTGTATAATCCATCAACCGGGCGATGCCCGGTTTTTTTGTGCCCTAAATTAGTGAAATGATGGGATTTAACTACGCATGACAATAGCTGCACGCTGGCTTTTGCCGGACGGCATAGAAGAAATATTGCCGCCGCAAGCCGCTAGAATCGAAGCTCTGCGACGAGCTTTGCTAGATGAGTACCAGGTTTGGGGATTCGACCTGCTACAACCTCCAACCGCAGAATATCTGGAATCACTCCTCACCGGCGTAGGCCATGATCTGGATTTACTGACCTTCAAAATCACCGATCAGCTGAATGGTCGTATGATGGGCGTCAGTGCAGACCGCACACAGCAGGTTGCACGCATGGATGCTCACTCAATCCCGAAAGAAGGGGTTGCCCGCTACTGCTACTGCAGTCAGGTGCTTCATACCAAAGCTACTCATTTACTCAGTTCTCGAAACCCTCTGCAGATTGGCGCAGAACTCTACGGCACCTCCGGTAACCAGAGCGACCTGGAAATTATTTCCCTGATGCTGCGTTCGCTGGAAATTGCCGGCCTGAAGGATGTGACGGTCGATCTCGGTCATGTGGGTATTTATCAGGCACTGATCGCTGAAATGTCATTGACCGCTGATCAGCAGGCTGAGCTTTATACGTTGCTGCGGCACCGTGCATTGCCGGAGCTTGCCCAATGGCTGAGCAGCTCAGAGCTGACAGATAAGCAACAGCGTATTCTTGCCAAGCTGCCGGAAATGGCCGGTTCTGTCACCAGTATCTCAGATTGGAAGGCTGCCCTGGCAGGCGCTCCGGATGAAGTCTTTAATGCACTGGCGAACCTGCAGGCGATTGCAGAAGCGACCATTCAGCGTTTCCCGAACGTAAACGTTCACCTGGATCTGGCCGAACTTCGCGACTACAACTATCACACCGGCATGGTGTTCTCGGCATTTGTTCCCGGTTTTGGTCAGCCTGTCGCCCGTGGTGGTCGTTACGATCACACCGGCGAAGTATTTGGCCGTTCGCGCCCGGCAACTGGTTTCTCCAGTGACCTTAAGGTGCTTACCTGCCTGACTTCTCTCGATTGGTCTGCATCCAGCGGCATACTTGCCCCAGATTCAGACAGCGTTGCGCTGCAACAGAAGATTCAGCAACTGCGTTCACAGGGTGAGCGTGTAATTCAGTTATTTACCGGTCAGACCCATATTGAAGAATTGGGATGTGACCGTATGCTGGTTATGGAAGATGACCAGTGGCAAATCCAACCGTTAGTTAACAATGGGCGAAATTAATATGGGCAAGAATGTTGTCGTTCTGGGCACCCAATGGGGTGATGAAGGTAAAGGTAAGATCGTTGATTTACTGACTGAAAATGCCGATGCCGTCGTGCGTTTTCAGGGTGGTCACAATGCGGGTCACACTCTGGTGATCGATGGCGTTAAAACGGCTTTGCATCTTATTCCATCGGGCATTCTGCGTGATGGCGTTAAATGCGTCATCGGCAATGGTGTGGTTCTTTCCATTACTGCACTGCTGAAAGAAATGGCCATGCTTGAAGAGAAGGGTGTTCCTGTTCGCGAGCGTCTGGCGGTTTCGCACGGCTGCCCGCTGATTCTGCCAATTCACGTTGCGCTGGATAACGCTCGTGAAGCCAAGCGCGGTAAGAACAAGATTGGTACCACCGGTCGCGGTATTGGCCCTGCCTATGAAGATAAAGTCAGCCGACGCGGCGTGCGCTTGGGTGATGTCTTCCAGCCAGGCTTCAAAGAGAAGCTGGTCGATGTTCTGGAATACCATAACTTCATGCTCAAAGAGTATTACAATGCCGAGCCTGTTGATGTTCAGGAATGTATCGATCAGGTGATTGCCGAAGCCGAGAGCATCCGCGATATCACCGTGAATGCGGTCAGCCTGGTGCACAGCATCCGTGAAGCCTCCGGCAATATCATGTTTGAAGGCGCTCAGGGCTCACTGCTGGATATCGACCACGGTACTTACCCGTATGTAACTTCCTCCAGCACAACCGCTGGCGGTGTTGCTACCGGCTCTGGCGTTGGTCCGCTGTATCTGGATCAGATCATGGGTATTACCAAGGCTTACACCACCCGTGTGGGTGCCGGCCCGTTCCCAACTGAGCTGTTCGATGACGATGGCAAGCACCTGGCAGAGAAAGGCCATGAGTTCGGCACCACGACTGGCCGTGCCCGTCGCTGTGGTTGGTTCGATGCCGTGCTGGTGAAGCACAGCATCCGCATCAACTCAATCAATGCCATCTGCCTGACCAAGCTGGACGTTCTGGATGGTCTGGAAACCGTGAAGGTTTGTGTTGGCTATAAAGACGCAGACGGCAACGAGGTTGAATGGCCAGAATCTTCAGAAGCCTTCGAAACGACCACTCCGGTCTATGAAGAGCTGCCGGGCTGGACCGAGTCTACCTTCGGTGCCAAGTCAATTGACGATCTGCCAAAGAATGCGCGTGACTACATTGCCTACATTGAAAAGGCGATTGGTGCCCGTATTGATATCGTTTCAACCGGCCCTGACCGTGTTGAAACCATCGTGCTGAAGCATTCCTTCGAAATGTAATCTCAGCCAGCCGGAAGGCAGCCGCCTTCCGGTTTTACACTCTCAAGTGCCCCGTTAATAACTCTCCGCTACTGTTATCAGCCTGCAAACGCTATACTCCGATCACATTTAAACCAGCGAACTACGGATATCGTGAAAAACAAAAACGACGAACTCAAGGACCCTCACCAGCTGCGTGAGGCAGAGAAGTATGACAACCCTATTCCCAGCCGGGAGTTTATTCTTAAACATCTAGAGCAGCGCAAAGGCCCTGCTTCTCACCCTGAGTTGTGCAAAGAGCTGGCTCTGTTTTCAGACGACAACATTGAAGCCCTGCGCCGCCGGCTGATTGCCATGGTGCGAGATGGCCAGTTGCACTGTACCCGTCGCGGCACCTATGGCGTCATCGATAAGCTGGATCTGGTGCGCGGCCGCGTACAGGGCCATGCTGATGGTCATGGTTTCCTGATCCCTGAACAGGGTGGCAAAGATTTCGTGCTCAACTACCGGCAGATGCGTTGTTGTTTCGATGGTGATGTGGTGCTGGCGCGAAAAGGCAGCCGTGATAATCGGGGTCGAATTGAAGCGACAATCAAAGAAGTGCTGGAACGCAATACCGATGAACTGGTCGGTCGCTTTCGCTGGGATGGTGGCTTTGGTGTCGTCCGTCCGGAAAACAAACGCATTACCCACGATATTCTGGTCCCGCCGGCCGATGTTGAACAGGCCAGCGATGGCGACATTGTTGTCGTACGCATTATTGAACAGCCGGAATTCCGCAAGCAGCCCATTGGCAAAGTCATCAAGGTGATGGGCGAGCACATGGCGCCGGGCATGGAAATCGATATTGCACTGCGCAGCTATGAAATTCCGCATGAATGGCCGTTTGAAGTTGAAGAACAGATTGTCGGCATGAGCGAAGAGGTCAATGAAGACGATAAGGTCGACCGCGTTGATCTTCGTGGTGAAGCCTTTGTGACCATCGATGGTGAAGACGCGCGCGATTTCGACGATGCCGTGTTTGCCAAGCCATTAAAGAACGGCAACATTAAACTGTTCGTGGCCATTGCTGATGTCTCTCATTACGTGCCGGTGAACAGCCCGCTCGATTACGAGGCCCGCAATCGCGCCACCTCGGTATATTTCCCTGAGCGCGTTATTCCCATGCTGCCAGAGGTGCTCTCTAACGGCCTGTGCTCACTGAACCCGCATGCTGACCGTTTATCACTGGTCTGTGAGATGGATGTTTCAGAGCAGGGCGAGGTGCTGAACTTTAAGTTCATGGAAGGCGTTATCCACTCGCACGCACGGCTAACCTACACCATTGTTGGTGATCTGCTGGAAGACAGCAGTAAGCGCAATGACTTCAAAAAGAGCTTTGGCGCTAAGGTACTGAAAAACATCGATACCCTGAACGAGGTGTATCAGCGTTTCCGTGTGGCCCGTGCCGAGCGTGGCGCTATTGAATACGAAACGCGTGAAACCCGCATCGTGTTCGATAACGACCGCAAGATTGATCGCATTGTGCCAACCGAGCGCAATGAGGCGCATCGTTTAATCGAGGAATGCATGCTGGCGGCGAACGTTTCAGCCGCGACCTTCCTGGAAAAACTGGAAATCCCGTGTCTGTACCGTGTGCACGATACCCCCTCTTTTGAAAAACTGGAGAACCTGCGTACCTATATGGGTGAGCAGGGCCTGGCGTTGACCGGTGGCTTCAAGCCTACGGCAAAAGACTACCAGAAGTTGCTGGCGCAAATTGTTCACCGTGAAGACTTTGAACTGCTGCAAACGGTTATGCTGCGCTCTATGGCGCAGGCAGTTTATCAGCCGGACAACATTGGTCACTTCGGTCTGGCGTTCGATAAGTACGCACACTTTACCTCGCCGATTCGCCGCTATCCGGATTTACTGGTACACCGGGCCATCCGCTCGGTAATCCGCAGCAAGAAGCGAACGTCCATGGTGCGTCGTATGAAGCACACCATCCTGATGCAGCCTGCCGATATCTACCCGTACGATATGAAGGCGATGTACGAGTTGGGTGAGCAATGCTCAATGGCCGAGCGCCGTGCCGATGAAGCCACCTGGGATGTTATTGCCTGGTTGAAGTGTGAATACATGCGCGGCCATATCGGCGAAGAGTACACCGGTACGGTTTCCTCGGTGACGAACTTTGGTCTGTTTGTTCAGCTCGATGAAGTCTATGTAGATGGCTTGGTGCACATTTCCAGCCTGCAGTCAGATTATTACCAGTATCAGGAGGCCGGTCACCGTCTGGTGGGTGAGCGGACTCATAAAATCTATAAGCTGGGCGATAAGCTGAGCGTGCGTGTTACCCGCGTGAGCCTGGATGAGCGCAAGATCGATTTTGAACTGGCCGATCAAAAAGGCAGTGGCTCGGGTGGTCAGGGTAATTTCAAAGGCCGGAACAACAGTAAAAGCTCAGCCAAAAACAAGGGTAAGAGCTCCGCTAAAAAATCAAAGAGCAAAGCGCCTTCCGGTACTAAGAAGAAAAGCCGCAAGCGTTAATCTAAAGTTACTTCGGTGAGCCGCCATTAAGTTCGCGGGTACGATCAGTACTGCGCAAGGCTGCCACCGAAGACTGCGGCTATTCTGTTATAAATTTAAGTTTTAGGAGTTAATAGAATGTCCGATTCCATGTGGGTTTTTGGATTGCATGCTGCGCACAGCGCGCTGGAAACCAACCCGGATCGAATCCGTGAGGTCATTCTGCTGAAGGGTCGGCAGGATAACCGAATGAATAAGTTGCTCGATTTAGTGCGAGAGCAGGGTGTGAAGTTCCGCCTGGTCGATCGCGACAGCTTTGAGCGAATTCTTCAGAAGCAGCAGTTGAACGATGCCCGCCATCAGGGTGTACTGTTGCAAACAATGGCGGCACCGGTGCTGAAGGAAAACGATCTGGAAGCGATGCTCGATAAGCTGGAAGAGCCGCCGCTGTTGCTGGTTCTGGATGGCGTGACCGACCCGCATAACATCGGTGCCTGCTTGCGCAGCTGCGATGCTGCCGGTGCGCATGGCTTGATTGTACCGAAGGATAAATCTGCGACCTTAACGCCAACAGCGGTCAATATTGCCAGCGGTGCGGCGGATACAGTGCCGTTCTTTGCAGTGACGAATTTGACGCGTACGCTGGAGTCTTTAAAGGAACGTGGCATCTGGGTTTACGGGACGGCAGGAGAGGCTTCAACGCCTATTTATCAGAATAAGCTCACCGGGCCGATTGCATTGGTGATGGGGGCTGAAGGAAAGGGGTTACGTCGGTTAACGCGCGAAACCTGTGATGTGCTGATTAACATCCCAATGGCCGGTCAGGTCAGCAGCCTGAACGTTTCGGTTGCTGCCGGCGTCTGCCTGTTTGAAGTTGTCCGCCAACGCCAGTAACACCCTACAGGGACTAACACCTCTGGACCGCGGGCGTCTCGCCCGCAAAGTAGATGTTAGGTGCTAGGTGCTAGATGCTAGATGCTAGCTATTAGCACCGGGATGCCGGACCACTCACGTCTCACATCTCACGTCTTACTACAGCTTCCTGCTCAGGTTTTCGGGAACTCGGCCTGCGGCCTCAACACCCCTCGGCACCTGCGCAGAAAGCCCCGGCTGGTAGCGCTGATACGGCTTGAACTAGAAACTAGTTACTAGCATCTAGCACCGGGGTGCCGGACCACTAGCATCTAGCTACTAGCACCTTACAGCTCAATCAAAAAGCAGCTTCGATAGTCCCTTTGTAGGTGGTATCGATAAACTGGCGAACCGGTTCAGAGTGAAAGATTTCAACAAACTTTTTATAGGTTTCGTTATCTTTATCTTCCGCACGACTTGCGATTTGCATGACGGCAAATTCGGCATCTTTAGATTCAAGATAGATGCCTTGCTCGGCAGGGTTTAAGCCTGAAGACATAACGTAGTTCATGGTGATAACAGAGGCATCCACGTCATCTAAGGTTCGTGGCAACTGAGCTGCTTCAACTTCAACAAATTCAAATTTCTTTGGATTCTCAACGATGTCGTAAATGGTCGTTTTAGAATCCGCATCGGCCTTAAGGGTAATGAGGTTGGCATCGGCCAGCAGAATCAATGCGCGACTGCCGTTCGTTGGATCGTTCGGAATTGAAATGCGTGACTGTTCTGGCAGCTCTTCAATAGAGTGATACTTGGAAGAATAAATACCCATGCGCATTAGGATAGAGCGGCCAATAGAGCTGAGTTTTTGCTCGCTGTTGTTATTAAAGTTATCCAAAAATGGCTGATGCTGATAGCTGTTAAGATCCAGACTACCATCGGCTAGCGCCGCATTGGGTGTGATGTAATCTGAAAAGATTACTACTTCAACTTCTAAACCTTGCTTTGCCGCTTCTTCGGCAACGGCTTCTACCACTTCTGCGTGCGGCCCAACGGTGGCACCTACTTTTATAACTTGGCTGTCTTTATCACCACAAGCTGCCAACAGCAGTGCGAACGGCAACACAGTTAAGAATCTAACAATTTTTTTCTTGAACATCACAATTTCCTTTAAGAGTACACAGCGCTATAAATCGCCGGTCGAAACAATACTATAAAGATAAAAAACATCTACCTATTTGGTTTCAACAAATAGAATCGATTCTTATATGCTTATAGTCATCTGGGTATTGGAAGATAAAATATTTAGTACGCAGATAATGAGTGATTGAAGGTATTCATCACTCATTATCTGAAGAGTCAGTCGATTTAAAACCCGAACATTAAACTCAGCGATGGTCGACGCGCTTGACCAGATAATCTCCCAAAGATTGAATGATCTGAACAAATACAACCAGGATGACAATGGTCATCATCATGACTGCGGCATCGAAGCGCTGATAACCGTAGCGAATACCAACGTCACCCAAACCGCCACCGCCAACGGTACCCGCCATGGCAGAGTAACCAATAAGCGTCACCAATAAGATCGTGATTGCATGAATAATGCCGGGCAGGGCTTCGGGCAGCAGCACTTTAAAGATTATCTGATACGGTTTTGCGCCCATTGCTTGAGCAGCCTCCACTAATCCGGATGGCACTTCCAACAAGGCACCTTCAATAAGCCGGGCAATAAAAGGGATTGCGGCAATGGAAAGCGGTACAACGGCGGCTGCCGTTCCGATAGAGCTACCGACTATAAAACGGGTAAAGGGTATAACGGCGACCAGCAGGATGATAAACGGAATGGAGCGGCCAATGTTTACCATAACGCCCAGCGCCTTATTGAGGTTTTTATTACTCAGCAACCCCGATTTTTTTGTTAAATGAAGCAGTACCCCTAATGGGATGCCAAATATCAAGCCGATTAAGCCTGCCAAAAATACCATGGTTAGGGTTTGCCCGGATGCGGTAATAAGCAGGTCGATCAGGCGCTCATTCGTTGTCCACCAGGTTGAAAACATCTCAAGCGACATAACCCAACACCTCCACTTCAATTTTATTTTCTTTCAAAAAAGCGATCGCCTGCTCTGTGGCTTGTGGCGATCCAAAAAACTCTGCCAGCATCAGGCCAAACTTTATGCCGCCAACGTAATCCATATTGGAGCTCAAAATACTAATGTCTAAGTTAAGTTCTCTGGCAACATGGCTGATGATCGGTGCATCGACCGAAGCGCCGGTAAACTCCAGGCGGACAAGCGGGTAGCTGTTTGGCGACTGGCTGGCTGACAGGCGAGCGGCATAGTCGGCAGGAATGGAAAGGTCTAAGGTAGAGCGAATAAATTGTCTGGCCAGTTCTGTTTTAGGGTGGGCAAAGATATCCCCAACAGGGCCTTGTTCAACTAACTTTCCGCCGCCGATAATGGCAACGTCGGAGCAGATGCTTTTTACCACGGCCATCTCATGGGTGATCAGCAAAATAGTCAGGTTGAATTCCCGGTTAATTTTACGCAATAGCTCCAGAATGGAGTGGGTGGTTGCCGGGTCCAGTGCGCTGGTGGCTTCGTCGCACAGCAGCACCTTCGGGTCGGACGCCAACGCGCGGGCAATGGCTACGCGCTGTTTTTGACCGCCACTTAAGTTGGCTGGGTAGCTGTCTTTTTTATCACTTAAACCAACCAGTTCTAATAGGCTTTCAACCTTTTCTTTAATTTCCTGCTTACTAACGCCCGCCAATTCAAGCGGTAAGCCTACATTATTGAATACAGTGCGTGACGAAAGCAGATTGAAGTGCTGGAATATCATGCCGATTTTACGGCGAGCGAGCGTGAGTTCGTTGGCCGATAAGGAATTCAGCTCTATACCATCAACAAAGATACGGCCTTTGGTTGGGCGCTCTAATAGGTTCACACAACGAATCAAGGTACTTTTACCTGCCCCTGATGAGCCGATCACGCCGTAGATACTGCCTTCAGCAATACTCAGGTTAATATCATCCAGGGCTTTAATTTCACGCCCGGCCTGATAAAAAACCTTATTCACATTTTTAATTTCTATCATCGAAAACCCTAAAGTCACCTGCTTTAATATTGCATAGCAGGGTTCTGGCCCGCTACAGGCAGCATAATACTGTGCTTTGCGTTAGCCTTGTATCAATCGTCATGGTGAGGAGAAGCGCGACCATAAAGTGTGTGGTTTGCTGAGTCAATGAACGGTTTTGGGAACTGCGGTTGTGCCTCAAATATTCTGCCTTAGCACTTTATGCCCCTTTGCGGTTGACCTATCTATCGTTAGTTATACTGCTTGAACTAGCATCTAGCATCTAGCACCGGGATGCCGGACCACTAGCATCTAGCATCTAGCATCTAGCATCTCACATCTCACATCTCACATCTCACATCTCACATCTCACGTCTCACGTCTTACAACCCTCGCCACTCGCCACCAACCGGTACTTCCTGCTTAGGTGTTCGGGAACTCGGCCTGCGGCCTCAAACACCCCTCGGCACCTGCGCAGAAAGTCCCGGCTGGTAGCGCTGATACGGCTCAAGTTAGCATCTAGAAACTAGTACCTAGCTACTAGAATTTAGCATCTAGCATCTAGCATCTAGCATCTAGCATCTAGCATCTAGCATCTAGCGTCTCACGTCTTCCTAGCGGCCAATACATCATAACTGCTTGATTTTAAATAAATTATGGTTGTCGCGTATCTCAGAGCATTGCCACATCTGTCGGTTTTTATGGGAGCGCGGCGTTGACAGGAAATACTAAGCTGCTCAATATGACTGGTCTGTAGAGGCGTTTGAGTTCATTTTAGGTTTGAAAACTACGACGCTGGAAAAAGCGACAGATGTCGTAAAACAAACTGTTATAGGCCACTAAGGGGTTCAGTTGAGTAAATTTATTATCTATGGAGCAGGGCTGTTAGTTGTTCTGTTTGTTGTTGGTCTTCTTGGTTTTTTGACAATCGATAACATGCTTCATAGTCAAGCAACATTTGCTAACCGGCAGGGTGATCAGTTTTTTGTAACAGGGTTATCAAGTCTTCTGGTTAACTTAGGCATACTTTGTTTCATTTCATCGCTAATTAGTTATTTAGCATTCTTATATAAGCGAAGTGTGAAGCTTTTAAAATACAATAATTTTCTTTGGCTCGTGGGTGGTATCTTGGTGTTCATAGGCACTATAGAGTACTGGCTATAACAAGCCAAAGCTGCATTGGCCTGAAAGCGTTTGCTGCGCAAACCAGGCCAGGACAAAAAATCGCTGCGCGCTTTTTTGCCGCAGTTTAGGAACGTTAGATCTAAGAGATCACATTATGCTGCCACCTTGGAAACACACAGATCTTGATATTTCACCAACTGAATTTGAGCATCTTGTGAAAGATTGGGTGGAGAAAGCGGGAAAGAACTTAATTTCAATTGATGTGAAACACAATCAAAAGTTAGAAGCCTACGACAGTACATACCAAATAGATGTTGTTGCAAAGTTTGAGGCACTCGGTGGAGACTTTGTCGTACTTATTGAATGTAAGAAACATAAAAGCGCCATACCACGGTCACTAGTGCAGGAACTACATGACAAAGTCCGATCAATAGGTGCTCATAAAGGAATGCTGTTCGCTACTACAGGATTTCAATCCGGGGCTCTTCAATACGCTAAAGCGCATGGAATTGCTCTGGTAAGAATCACTGATGGAAACGCAAGTTACGAAACGCGCTCTACAGAAGCAGCACCTGAACCACCAGCCTGGCGTGACTTACCTGCTTATATGGGGTGGTTACTTCAAGAAACGGACGATGGGAAGGTAGGAGTGAGTGCAATAGATTTCAGAGAAAATACTATTAATGAAATCACTCAATAAAAGCTCTAACAAGGCGCTCGTTCGGATGCAAACTACGCTGCGCTTCGTTTGCACCGCACAGGTTTGACGTTGAAGATGTAGAAAAACGCAGGTTACTGAAAACTACCCGTTAGGAGAGTGCTCTGAAATTATTTATATGTAAGAAATCGAGCTATTTTTAAAGATATTGGTCTATTTTGGGGTCATTAAAATGGTCAAATTTAGGGGTTTTTAAATGGGCGAGGTTGTTCTACAGCCTCGTTAATAGTCAAAGAAATAATGGAGTAATCATCAAGTGCCGATTTTCGATATTTCAGGGGATAAGTTATCTTCCGTCGAGCAAAAAAACTTTTCTTTTGAGAAGGATTTGCAGCTCCTGATAGAGAAAAATCTAGAAACGGTTTTCAATTGCCGGTTCATTGCGAGTGAGTTTTCGACTGGCGCTCAGCATGCAGGTAGAATAGACAGTCTTGCGTTATCGGAAGAAGATAATCCGGTAATAATCGAATATAAGAAAGTCGAATCTTCCGAGCTTATTAATCAGAGCCTTTTCTACTTGCATTGGATTCATGATCACAAAGGTGATTTTGAAATCGCAGTACAAAAGGCGTTGGGGAATGGTGTAAAGGTAGATTGGTCTGATGTTAGAGTTATCTGCATCGCCCCAAACTATAAGAAGTATGACCTGCATGCTGTGCAGGTAATGGGCGCGAATATTGAGCTATGGAAATATCGTTTATTTTCAAACAGCTCTCTTTACCTTGAAGAGGTTTTTCATACTGCCAAGTCATCGGCAGTAACAACGCCTTCGGCTTCCACGGATAATGGATATAAAAATCCTGTTATGGTTAAGGCCGGGAAAAAAGCAGCACTCACCCGCGCCACGGCAACCTATACATTTAATGAAAGGCTTAAAGGGAAAAGCGACGAAATCCAAGAATTAACAGCAACCATACGAGAATTCATCATTGGTTTAGATGAATCAATTGAAGAAGTGCCCAAAAAATTCTATGTTGCTTACAAAATCTCGCAGAACATCGCCTGTATGGAAGTTCAAGGTAGGAATATCAAGCTGTTCTTAAAGCTTAAACCGTCAGATATACCAGAGGACACAAAAAATTATCGAGATGTAACATCAATAGGCCATTACGGTACTGGTGATGTAGAGTTTACTGTATCGTCAGAAGCAGAGTTTGAGTCAGTGAAAGACTTTATAGTAATGGCATATAACAGGGTTGGTGGCTAATGACTTCTAGCAAGGCTATTGAATTGGATACCTACCGTCACTTATCGCTCTCACGTTCGCGCCATTTATGTCAGCGTTGAAATTTTAGAAAATCACCCGTTAGTAGAGTACCCTAAATTATTTTTATCTGAGAAATCGAGCTATTTTTAGAGCATCGGCCTATGTCGGGCCAATAAAATAACCATTTTAACAATTTTAAAGTGGATGAGGCCCTCATACAGCCTCGCCGAGTCTCAATAATAACCGAGTAAAAACATGAAAATCGAAATAGATAACCTAACCGAAGAAGAGCTGGTCGAGCTTAACCACCGCATTGTAGAACGCTTAAAATTTCTTGAATCTATGCATACACACAATGAAATGATGCAGTTCAGCCCAGGAGAGCAGGTTAGCTTTGACCCACCTGGCAGAGGGCGTCAGGTAGGTACATTGGTTAAGTACAATAAGAAGACGGTAACCGTCATTACAGAATCCGGGCAAAGGTGGAACGTATCTCCGCACATGCTTAATAAGGTTAAGCCTGTTAAGTCTCAGGGTAATAAATCCAGTAATGTAATAGAGTTGCCAAAGCATAAATAATTTGTGCTAGTACAGACTCGATATGATAGGTTGTAGAGCAGGCAGAGGCTTGACCTGACAAACTCATGTAGGTCGATTCTGTTCCATTGTGAGTTTGGGCTAAGCCTATAAGGGCGCCATGGGGTCATACCCGCGAAGGCGCACTACTGTCCGGAATAATTTCATAGCAGTAATGCCGAATTCATAAACTAAGTGCGACACACATTCAAAAAATGGAGGTGACCTGCAATACTCCGTCTTTTTCGCTCCCGGCAAGAAGTGAATTAGAC
>NZ_SLZR01000001.1 GCF_004341165.1 Reinekea marinisedimentorum | reverse complement strand
AGCCAGGGCTTCAAGTTGCTCTTTGTTCATAGTGCTTATCCTTAGCCTTTGCAGGCAATGATGATAAGCAGTTACACAAATTTATCTACAGGCTCGCTTTAACTTAATGAATTAAGTGTTCATCTAAATTAATTAAGCCGCATAAAGCGGCTTAATTTTTGGGTTTCAAAGCTAATTAGTCCGTAAACACTTTGGTAGCTGAGCCCTCTTCGTATACAGGAGCTATTGCGCTTTCAGAGTATCGTCCGGCTAACTCTGCGCCCTTGACTCCTAAGTAGCTAGATCGGTATGTACTTCCACTAATCAAATAACCTTGATCATCAACGATTTCATCTACACTGTATTCGGAAGTATCCAGAGCAATATTTCCTGTCGCGTAGATCAAACTCGTATCATTATTAGTCACATCCGATACAATATTCGCAACAGCCAGATTATCTTCTGCTTGATAAGCACTGGCCCCTTGATTCCTAAGTTCAATAAAACCAGTGATTACTGTGTTTCTATACAAAAAACTATTATAGTGCTCTTCTCGCCAGTCAAAATTCTCACCAAAAATCACGGCAAATGCTAATGACGGGCGGTAGGCAGCGTACTCTTCATTAGTACGTATGCGGTTCCAACAAACCTCATGGTCATGCGGAATTGTTTCTGAGGCGTCTCCATAGTGAATCGCAATTTGCCTACCATATACATCCTCTACAGCCACATTATCTCTAACGGTAACGTATGCATTTGTTGCCTTCATCCAAAAGCCATAATTGGTTTTGGAATTTTTAGCTTCGTTACTTTCTACCAAAACATAGTTAGCTCGGTACAGGTCTACATAGTGCCCATTACCACCGTCACTATTAGTTACGTAGTTAAATGTATTTGATTTAATAAAAATATTTTCACGCAAAGCATTACTATGGCCATAAAATATTGGTCCGGCGTTGTCTGTTCCAGATGTTCCTGCAGTAATATTGCTAAAGGTGTTCTTCCAAAACGTCGTTCTAGATGCATCTGGACCAAACCAAAAGAACTTAGGGTTTCCAACATCAACACGAGCATTGTCCCAGTTTATACCACTTACGTAGAAATCATTTGCCTCGTCATTTGAAAAAATAACTTGTGCTTTAGAGCTGTCAACTACCACCTTCTCACCGGGATAACCAACAAAAGCCAGTGTTTTATCCGCCGGTGTGAAATTAACGTTATAGTTGTTATCAGCATCACCAACCATTGAATAGTTACCACCACGAAATACTACGATTTTTCCTGCATAGGTAGTATCTGCTGCATCACCTAGATACCAGTCTGAAAAATCTTCTAATGGCTCATTAAAAGTTCCACTTTGGACACCATTATATTCATCTTCTATAAAGACGAACTTTTCATTGTCAACATCAACCGTCCACTCCGCTGTTACTGTACTACCATCCTGGTCAGTAACTAATACTTCGAAACTATAGGTGCCACTGTTAGAAGAGGGTGTCCAACTAATCACACCGTATCCAGCACCATCAAAGTATTCACCTATTTCCGCACCAGCTGGTGCTTCGACTAATTCATACTTAAACGGCCATGCACCTCCTTGAACGCCGATAGGTATTTGATACTCCATTTCACTGTGAGCCCATCGGTGACGGGAATCTGCATTGCTTTCTATATTAGGACGAGGGTAGACCAAATGCATAGGCATCTTAGCGCTTATGAATTCACCCTCATCCAAAGGAAAATCTGCACTATAACCAAAACTACTAAAAAACATTGCTACTATTGCAAGTACAGTACTATTAAACAACAACTTCATATTACTACTCCGCTAGCCTTATGGCCTAAAACATAGAAACTACTATATTTCAGTTTTCTCTCATTACCACTACAAACACTGATCTATTTCAAAAGATGTGACAACCTTAACGGTAGCAGCTTATCAACGCTAACTATTGACGACTACACATCAGCCGGATAACGTTCTGACAATATTTTGTCTCTACTCGGCTAGCTAGGCTTTAGGCCAATCACAGCCTTAAATTTCCCATTCGATGTGCGCTTGATACTTTCTATATATTCGACATTGACTGCCATTTCATTATTCAAACGCGCAGACAAGTTCTCTATTAATCGCAACTCTTCAGCCAGATTAAAGCCAACACCCTTAACCACACGTATTACGACCGAGTCTTTAGCTACCTGTTCAATCTGAGCCTCTCGGATACCCGCTAATCCTTTGAAAATGGGATCTAACCGCCCTATGCGATTTCCTGACGGCGTAATTAAGACATCATCCATTCGGCCTATGAACTCAGTTATGTGCCCATCACGGCTCACTACAACCTTGTCGCCCGTGGTGTATCGAATTAGCGGCATTGCCTTTAAAAATAACGGCGTGGCAACTAGCTCTGCAACATCACCGGTCCGATTCAAGAATTCTGGAACATAAGTTTCATCGAAATGGTAATAATCACTTCCATCTGACCAGCAATTGAAAACCATTTCAGTACTTCCATAATGGTCAATTAATTTTGTGTCAAAGAAATCAGCTATTACTAGTCGATGTTCTGGACTAAGTGTTTCTGAAGAAGTAACAATAAATTGAGGGCTAAAATTGAGTTTCACACCGGCTTCTTTGGCCAAAACGACCAATGAATATAAAGAAGATGGGTAACTATCAATATACTTTGGCTGATACCTATTTAGCCAATTGATATAATGAGCTACCGTTCTAGAATTTATCCCATAGCTGGAAAGATAGAGTGTCTTATTATAACAGTCTATATTACCAATTTGATGCTGTTTATTGCCACCAACCATTCTACCTGCAAACGTAGCGCTTTTGTCTCGATAGTCACATCCGTTTTTTAGCAAGATACTCCGGAACTGATCGAAATTTACGGCACGTTCCTGTTTGGTACAAAAGTAGGTTCCAGGTGACCCTGTTGTACCGCTAGTATGGTGGGCAAGTAGATCCTTTTTGCGATATTCGTCAGAAATGAAGCTTTCCAAATTGTCACGGACTATTTTTTTGTTTATTACGGGCAGGATATTTGGCAAGTCACTGGCAACAATCTTGTCAATGGAGAACTTATTTCCTTGATATAGTTTTCGGTAGAAAGGAACGTGCCTTACCGCATATGTTAAAAGGCTCTTTAAAGCCTCATTTCGACATTCATTACTTTCTGTTGATGAGAGCTCTTTCTGGCTTGCAAAGTAGTCACTAGGTAGGCGAGTGTGATATCTAATTCTTGACTGCTTGTAGCCATAGCCAGTCACTAAAACATTCTGCAGCCAATACGGAAGGCTTTTATAGAAATTACTCATTTAGACCAACCTCTAGTCTTTGACCCTGGACTTACTTATGCCTTGATTAAAAATCATCATAAACGATGACTTAATAACGCCTATATCACGAGATACAATATACAGAAGATCAACACAGTAGATTTTAATATATTCTATATGACTACTTGCTCTATAGGATGCCCTATAAATCCGCTTAAACGAAAATACAACAGGTAATGTTAGCCAAGCAATAATAGCAAGAACAGAAAGCCAGGAAGTAACTAGTAATAAAACAATGAAGGCAATGCCTATAAAGATGTGCGCGAGTAGAAGCAAAAACACTGTTTCTCTAATGGACGACCTTAAGTTCTGAATATAGCTTGAACTCTGCCAAACCTGCCTAGACGCAAAGCTCCTAAAGGTATCAGGGTAGCCTAAATGCACAACATTCAAGGATGGATCAACCTTACAGCCATTCCTACCCTGCATCAGCTTAGTATATGCGCTATCTTCTCCAGCAGTTAAGTAATCTGGGAATCCTCCGACCTGATTGAACTCTTTGCGCCAGGTAACTATACAGCCACCAACCAGCAAAGATTCATTCTCTCCACTATTCCCATCATTAAGTATCCAGTACCGTTCAAAAAAAGATGGGTTTTGACGTAAATTATAGTAGCCACCGATCGCTGATAAGTTTTTTTTAACGAGTAATTCCAAGCAACGGCTCACCCAGCCCTCATCTGCAACACAGTCAGAGTCTAGAAACACCAAGACATCGCCGCTAGTCGCTTTAACACCATCGTTTCTTACTCCGCCTACATATTTTGCTTTGCTGCTAAGAACCTTCACCGGGTATTGCTTCGCAATCTGCAAGGTTTTGTCAGTTGACCCATTATCTACAACAACAACTTCATAATTTGCTATTTGACTACTCAGCTTTTGTTGCGTAATTGAATCCAGGCAACTAGAAAGATAACGCTCTTCATTGTATGCGGGGATGACGACTGAAACAGAATAGCTATGCATTACGATATTACCGCGCTGAAGTTAGTTAAAATTCGTACTCTGTGTTGATGCTATAACCAGGTTAAACACCTTTCCAATTTTGCTGTAACTGTATTTGTATTCAATAAGTTTTTGACCCTCTACAGAAAGAGATTCGCTCAAATTCTTATCCGCTAACAATAACTTTAACTTAGTCGCAAACTCCATTGGCGTGCGTGCAAACAAAACATTAACACCGTCTTCCACATCAATACCTTCACAAGCAATAGGGTGTGCAATTAAAGGAATTCCCATTGCCAGAGCATCCAGCACTTTCAACTTAGTACCGCCACCATCTCGTATTGGGCAAACGTAGGCCGCTGCGTTTTCCATGAACGGGAAAATATCATCTACAAAGCCATGTGCAGTCACATTAGCTCTTTTACCTGCCAACTCATCTAAAGCCGGCACACTACCTTTGCCAATAACGTTAAGATCAACGCCCCCTAGTGCCTGCTCAATTGCAGGGTAGATATCTGTTGCAAGCCAACTAACCGCATCTACATTGGGGTACCAGGTGAGGTCGCCTATAAACACTAAGCCACTTGTATTCTCAGGCTTATATTCCTGTTTACGCTTAAAATAATTAGTATCTACACCATTAGGTATACAATGAGTATTGCATGGCACAATACTATTCAACCTTTCGGAATCCAGCTTGGAGCAAGTAACATTGACTGTGACTTTGTCGGCGTATCTCTTTTCCAGCCATTTCATCTTTATTGCTTCCCAGCGGAACAAAAACTTCTTCAGTATATTGCCTTCCTGTTCTGCCCTGCGTACTAACATTAAAGATTCAATATTATGGTGGTTCAAAATGACCGGTGTAGTAATGCCTTTTAGCAATGGCATTAAGCTAATAGTATCTACATACACTGCATCGTATTTTTCTAATTCAATGGCGCTCTCTATTGCGCGTACAAATTCAGGATGGTTGTAATAGACTTCATCGTAAGTTTTAGCAGAAAACAATGCCTGCAGTGCGCACCTAATTTTATTTTTGGCATAATCTGCGCCGCCAAATACAACGAGTGCCTTAACATTTACATGCTTAGACAGTGCTTCATTGGTTACTTTTAGGCCCTGCTTAACTGTTTGGAATTTCTCTTCAAGAAGTGCATGGGAGGCTAAAGATATAAAGTCTATATTGTGTTCACTAGCAGCTTGCACAAGCATATTGTAGGCACGCTGTTGCGCTCCCCCTTTAGGAGGGAAAGGTGAGAAGTGGCTTAACCAGAGCACCTTCATATATTTCTTCCTTGAGCATCTTCTACCGTATTTGACTCTAAAGCAGGCTGTGACTTGCTAATTTTATGCGTAGTTCTCAAGGCAGCCAGCATGGAAACCGAAACCCACATAAAGGGGTAATAGGCAACGCTTACAAACTGCCCGGCTACGCAAAACCCCAAAATCCCCATGAGAAGCCCACGATGTATACTGTGATCTATCTCACTTTTACCCCTAAACCTCAATACACTCAATGGCAATAGAATGAACCAGAGCAGAGCAGGAAAACCAGCATCCGTACCCACCTGAATAAAGATGTTATGGGGTAGCTCTGCCCGCAGCCTACCTTGATGGTTTCTGAAAAGAATATCCTGAGGGTAAAAATCAGTGAAATAGACCGGAAAATTGAAAAAACCGACGCCCGTAAATGGATAGTCTTTCATCATTTCCCAGCCATTTTTCCAGTACAGAATACGCTGTGTAGAGGTAGTATCATCACCCATAGACCTGAATCGATCTTTCTGCTCTTCCGGAAGAACGTAATTAATTGCCACCACAACCAAAATAGCGGCTACAAGAACCTTAGGGCGAAATACCTTTTTATAAAAAAAGACAGCTAACAGTAATGCCAAAGCTAGCTGACTTCCACGACTACTGGCCCCAATAATGGTTAAAACTGGGGTTACTACACCTAGTACAAGCAACAGCTTTTCCAGTCGACCCGAATACGGCCACATTCGCATAATTAAACAGATGCCCAATGCAACAAGCACCAGCATTTGAATAGATAGTTCGCCAGAATTCTGAAAGTAACCTGAAGGCCCCATTAAGCCCCATTTTGTAAAACTAAATCCTCTCATGGCATACGTTCTACTGGTTCCTATAGATATCTTCAGAGAACAAATGAACAGAATCATTAAAAACACGTAAAAACGCTCTCGCGTTTGCACAATGGTTGTAACTAAAAAGAATACAACTACCCATTGAAGGAACTGAATATTCTTGGACCAAGAAACATCAGGGTTATATGCAAAGATGAAAGATATATATATTTGAATGGTAAATAGAACAATTAGAGTATGAGTAAGGCTCCACCTGAGCTTACTCTTTTTATCCACAAAGCTAAAGCCAAGCGATAATGCCAAGAACAACTGAGACCAGGGTATAAAATCTATCGCTGTATAAATGGCCTGTGGGCGGAAGTATTCAAAGAAAAGAAAGCCGCAAATTGCCCAAAAGGCGGGGTGCTCACTCCAGAAGAACGCCCACATTTTCTTAATTTTAAAGAAATAGAAATCTTCTACTTTAAAATCTTCTGGTTTCACCTTAGCCACGATTCACCACTTTACTTGTAAAAGCTGCTACTTGCTGTTCGCATTTTTCAAAGAACAGCGGGTTGCAGGAATAAGGGTCTTGAATGTAAGGCTTACTGCCGATCAACCCGAGCAATACAATTGGAGCATCAGGCTGTAAGGCCTGATACATTTCTATGTGCTTTGGCTCCATAACGATAATGACATCGCCACGCTCTGGCTTAAATTCGCCCATTCTTGTTGTAACGTGTGTCTTCAGATTTATACCGATAGTCTCTGCATATGCAATGGCTCGCGGATCTGCCGGGTCCCCTCCACGCGTATCCAGGCCAAAAGACGCGGTATTTACCCCTAGCTTTTTTGCCACACCCTCAGCTAACGGGCTACGGCAAATATTACCGGCACAAACAAACACATAACGACGAGGTTTAAAATTAAGGCTCTGAATGGAATATCGCTTATAAAAGCCTAAGCGGAACAGAAGGTTATGCTTGAAAGCCTTCAGTAAACCACGCTTTGATCCATAATTGTTATTAATATACCGTTCTAAAAAAGCCGGGCACCACATAGTTATATTTGCTCCAACTCTTTTTCTGCAATAGCAAGATACTTACTTACCATCGCCTGCATGCTGAACTGCCGTACTACTTTTTCATGGGCGCTGGTTACAAATTCATTAGGTGCTGCCAGTGCACTAATTATAGCTTCGGATAATGCCCGGGGGTTACCAACAGGCACCATAATGCCATCTACTCCCGGGGTGATAATTTCTTCAGGGCCACCACATTTTGTAACCACTACCGGTACATTTGCCGCCATGGCCTCCAGTGTCGCAATAGAAAAACCCTCAGCACTGCTGGAAAGAGCAAAAACATCTAGTTGGGCCAGAAAAGACGGGGTGTCATCTACGAAACCTAAAAAGTGAACATTGTTACCGAGTTGTAATTTTGCAACTAATGCATCCAGCTCGCCCTGCAATGGCTGTTTTGAGTGCCCTGCAATCAAAAAGTGCACACCCGGTTCTTGCTCAATCACCAGTGCAGCAGCTTCGATCAAATTTTTATAGTCTTTTGCCGGGCGAATATTTCCGACGCTTCCAATAAGCTTAGTGCTTTCATTTAATCCTAGATCAAGGCGAAAGCTTCGAACCGCGGCACGTGTATACCTATCAGTGCTTATGCCGTTGTGGATAACCTCCAATTGGCTAGCATTGAACAGCCCTCGACTCTCCAGATAGCTCGCTAGCTGGCCACTAACGGCCACCACTTTACTTAGCCCTACCTTCAGTATCCACCGCTTTACTGCTACAAAGCGCTCGTTAGGGTTTACATCAACTTGGCCATGTAAGGTTGCTACTACTGGAACCCTGTATAGAAAACGCAGAATAGAACAGCTAAGAGCCGAACCCAGTAAGTGCGCTTGAATGTATTGAACGTTGTATTTTTTGATAATTCTAAAAAGCTGCAAATAATAGGGAAGCGATAAGAAACCGTAAGGCTTCAAAACCAGATAAGGAATCTGTCTTTTTTTAAGCTGCTGCTCCACCCAGCCACTGCCCTTAATTAAAGCAAGCTTATTGTACCCCTGCAGATCCATATTTTCTGCCAGGTCAAGAAAAACCGTTTCAGCTCCTCCCGGCCCTGTAGTATCTATTACATGCAAAACTGTTGGTTTCTTATTCGCCATGTCTTCCACAACATTTATATAACAATGAGGCAAGAAACCCCGTTATCGACTACCCAAAATAGCTTTTCCCTGAGGGAGCCGAACCAGAATACCCGCTGCAATCCATGATGTAGCCAAAGTGAGCAGGCTAAGTGCGGCAAAGCCTGAAATACCTTTTAACCCAAGTGCACCAAAAACAACGGCAAGCAGTTTTAACAGAACTGGGCTATGCAGCAAATAGATACCCATCGTATTTTTACCTAGGCTCGCTAACCAATTAATTTTTGGAATATGCATAAACCCAATAAATAGGAACAGCATGTAGCTGTATTGAAACATCAGGCCAATGAAATCTGTATTCCATTGGTAAACACCATAAGCAGAGCACAAAAAAACAGCGGTAACTACGGGCATCAGGCGCTTGATCTCGAAAGTTGCTAGCCCCAGAAACATCCCCAGCATGAAAAAACTAACACCCCAAAGAGAATTCTGAAGCGCATCAATGCCAAACGGCGTTAGCCTAATAACGCTTAGCTCGGTGTTAAACACTGAATAGGCAATGGCTAAAGAAACGGCGAATAACAGCAACAACCCAGAGGAGAAATTGTACAACCTCTCTATTGAAGTAACTGCAAGACGGACGATAAACAAAGACAGCAGGAAGTAAAGCTGAGACGAATAAACACCACCGAGCATTTTCATGAAAAGCTCATAAAGCCCAGCAACATTTATTACATTAGCCTCAACAACACCAAGAACTTCAAATATATATCTGCAGAAGGTGTATATGACTGTGAAACTTATCCAAGGTATGACGAGTCGCTTAAAATTGGCCTTCAGTTTAAAGCTTCGTTCTGTTCTCTGATCGGGGCTTTTCCCCAAACAAAACAGGTAACCATCGACCAAGAAAAAAATAGGCACTGCTACCGATAAAGTAAGCTGCTGCACTACTGTAAACAGGGCTTCACTGATACCATTCGTATAGCTAATGGCATGAATCATCACAACCATAACAATAGCGATCGCTCGAACCTGATCGAGATAGTATAGCCTCACAAGCCACCTGGATATGAAATTAAGAGGAAGATAGGAGATAAACGCCGCGGTCTGGTCATTCCGTTGTCCAGTACAAATTCAAAGCAAGAGTTTAACATTCAGCCTAAGCCAAAATCTAATGGCTTTTTTATTGCACACTTCGATACCAACACCTGCATTTCATCAGCTGCCAAGCTACGTTTTGCCTCCTATTGGCGAATCCGATGATGTAAACTGGCTAGCAGTTTTTCAGAGATAGGCCGAATGGAATCACTACCCAAATCGTTTTTAGTTATGGATGCCAACCAGCGCAGCGCTCTAGCCGTTACCCGCTCACTTGGCAGGCAATACTCAGAGGCCAGCATTATTACCGCAGATACGATGCCCCGCGCTTTAGCCGGCGCCTCCAAATACTCTGATAAATACATAACCTACCCTGATCCATCTACTAAACCCCAGGACTTTGTTCACTGGGTGGCAGAACATTGCAAAGATAGCTACTACGACCTGATCATTCCTACTACTGAAATTACCAGTCAATGCCTGCTGGCTGCAACACAGCAGCTACCTAACCTGCCTCTACCCTTCGCAGACCACAAAACCGTAATGCAATTAGCCGACAAGAGTAAGTTGGTGCAAGCAGCAGAAGCCGCAGGCCTACCGGTTCCTGTAAGCGCATTCTTTGAGAACAGCAGCCAGTTGCCACCTATTGAACAGTTTGCATACCCAATTGTTTTAAAGCCAAGCCTTTCTAAAATTCCAACCCAATCTGGCTGGATTACTACCACTGTTCGCATCATTAATAATCAGGAAGACCTTAAGGCAACCCTAAGGACAGATACTTACCTGAAGCAACACTCATTTATGCTGCAAGAGTTTATACCGGGCCATGGTGCCGGGCTGTTCTGCCTGTTCAACAAAGGCAAACCCGTTCAGTTTTTTGCACATACGCGCCTGCGCGAAAAGCCTCCTCAAGGGGGTGTTAGCGTCCTTAGCCAGGCGGCACCAATTGATAAAAAGCTTCAGGCACTCACAGTCAGACTGCTCAAGGCAGTCAATTGGCATGGCGCGGCCATGGTGGAATTTCGCATTGCCGAAGATGGCACAGCCTACCTCATGGAAATTAATACCCGCTTTTGGGGCTCTTTACAGCTGGCGATAGATAGCGGCGTAGATTTCCCTGCCCAACTAGCAGCCATACACTTAGGCGAAAAGGTCGCTCCAACCAACGAATACAACAAAGACCAACGTTTACGCTGGTTACTAGGCGATTTAGACAGCCTGTATATTTATATGAAAGGTAACTATTCCAATAAACAAAAGCTGCTTAGAATTGCGGCCTTTTTAACCCCGCGCTTTCGCAACCAGCGGCATGAAGTAAACCGATTAAACGATATAAAACCGTTTTTTACCGAGCTGGAGCAATACATCAGCTCCTTGAAGGGGTAAACCAATGAACATTAAAACACTGGTAAAAGGCGCAATAACGGTTACTAAAAGTAATTTCGGCCAGCACTCTTTACCCACTACCAAAAATAAACTCTGGGTGTTGATGTACCACCGAATTTTGCCAAAAGATGACCCTCGAGCCTCACTTGAAGAACCAGGCATGATCGTAACCCCAGATACACTGAACATGCACATAACAGAGCTTAAAAAACTGTTTGAAATTGTCGATTTAGAAGATTGGCTAAATCGCTTTAAACTGGGTGAAAAACTCCCTCCAAAAGCCTGTGCCATCACCTTTGATGATGGCTGGCTAGATAACTACGAATACGCATTACCAATATTAAAGGCACACCAGGCACCAGCAACCTTGTTTGCCGTTGCCAATAAAATAGGTACCTGCTTTAGATTTTGGCCAAACATCGTTATCGAGCTCATCGCTATGGGTGCTCACAATCAGCTCAGACTACACCCAATGTTTGAACAGGCCACTCAACTGGCCAAACACGCATTTTCAGCAGAAAGCGCTGCCGAGTGCATCAAACAACTAAAAAAATACTCTGAAGATGAAATATATACCGCGCTCAACAGTATTGAATGGCAAGAGTCATTCAACCAATCTCGCCCGGCGTTAATGGATTGGCAGCAACTAAACGAAATGCAAGCATCTGGGCTTGTAAACACTGGCTCTCACACCTGCAGCCATCGAAGGCTGAACAAAGAGCTATCTGAATCTGCATTACAGCAAGAAGTTGTTGAGAGCAGGCGCATTCTGCAACAAAAGCTAGGTACGGAGATTAATCTATTCTGCTTCCCTAATGGCGATTACAACGAGCAGGCAATAAACCTTACAAAACAAAACTACCTTGCTGCTGTTACAACCCAACGCGGCATAAACAGCGCACAAAGACTAAAAACACACGAAATTCACAGAACCGCCCTGCACAATGACATCAGCGATACACCCAGTAAGTTCCGAGCCAGGCTGGCAGGCTGGTAACAGCTTAATATAGAGCCGAATCAGACAACCATTGATCTACGGGTGCCAGCAAACCTTCAAGGCTGGCCAACTCGTCATTGCATTGATATGAATCGCAGGCGATGGTGGCATACCAAAGCGCATTGCTGCTGCGTCCGGCAAGCAGCTCTTTAAACTGAGTGAGCTTCCCCTGCCAATTTTGTGCTATCGACTTAGAACCAATCAAATAAGTACTTACTACCAGTTTAGGCCCACGAATCTCAACAACATCTACGTTTAGCGCTTGCCCCGATGCCAGCTTATGTGTCAACCGCTTAGTGTAGTGTTCCGCTATATAGTTAATTTCGGTAATCAGCTCTTTACCCTGAGTTTGATCAACATAGGTTTTACGCCCTATCAACCACAAGCGCTCGTCAACTCTTGCCCGGACAAACTCTTCTATGTCATAACCACGGAAGTGCACTCGCAACCGAGCATTGGCATAGGCCGGGCTTACCTGCTCAAAGCCTGAAACAGCTAATGGCCTATGTTGATAACTGCTTTGCAGTTTGCCACTCATAAACCAAACTGGTACGGCAACTGCACATACCAGAGCCAATACCAGATTGAGGTACAACAACTTGTATGAGCGGGGGTTTTGAGCCGCATTAGACGCCTTACGCCGCTCTGGAATGTTGCGAATAAGCCAAAGATAAAGAAAGAACGTACCCGCAAAAATCCACCAACCATACATGCCATGCTCATAAACCAATGAACTGGTCATTTTTGAGTAGTAAGCAATAAGAATAAGCGTATAAACCCGAAACCAGTTGCCTACAATGGCCAAGCCCGTCATCAGAAGGACGGTTAATACCGTTTGTTTAATACTGTAGTTTCTATGAATGCTGTTAATACTGCTTAGCACGATAGCCATTAAAAAGTAGCTCAAGCCAGCGCAGCTGCCGGCTACCAGCACATTACCATAGGGCAGGCTAAATGAAGTGCCATTAATATAGGCAGGTATACCCAGCAGCCGCACACCTATGGTTGAAACCGATACGGTAAAGGCCTGCAGAATAGGGATTAAAACCTCCCACAAAGGAATGGCTAAAAACAACAGTGCGAACGGAAAAATCAGAGGAGTGAATTGACGAAGCCCAACAACCGGTAATACGAGGCACGCAAGGAAAACTGGCAGAGCAATTTGTTCAATAGCCCCTATCTGCGTGGCATAGCCAAATAACCATACCAGCGATGGCACAATGGCAAGTAAAGAGTAGATCCAGCCATAACGTAGCGGACGCAGCTTCTCTGGCAGGTTCTTAAATATGTAGTAAAGACAAACAACAACCAATAAGTAGCCGTGGGAGTAGGCCTGATCCCATTGGGTCCACTTGTCATGCAGCTGAAACAGACTACTGCGCATTAACCAGAGGACTAGACCATAGCTAAGAGCTAGCGGGAAAAAGACAAAAAAAACTCCCTTAGCTTGCCCAGAGCCTCCTGTAGTTTCGTGCAACCGCAACCTGGTACTCCTTTACCTTTTTACATCTGCGCCCTACGGACTATTTCATATGCGCTGGTTACCCTAAAAAGGGTTATTCAGTACAATTACCGGTAATTCTAAACTATTTTGTTCGAGTGAACAGTTAAAAACTGAATCCTTAATATACGGAACAACTCAATGGATGTGAAAAAAATACTAAAGGAGCCAGAAGCTTTCATTGCTTCTTTTGGCCGTCCACTAGATAGCCAGTATTTGCAGGACCTTCAGTCACTCCAATCAGCCTATAAGGCATATACAAAAGCCCTAAAAGCTGCACAGAACAAAAAAAAATCCATCAGCAGCCAATTCAAACAAATAGATAAAAAACCCGATAATCTGGAGCAGCTAAAGAGTGACGTAAAAGAGATCAGTACAGAGGTAAAAGCCATTGAAGCTGAAATTAAAGCTACAACAAAGGCGGCAAGAGAACTGATCGAAAAAATTGAACATACAAACAACACCAACCCCTCACCAGCACAGTTTCAGCATTTAGAGGCTGAGCTAAAAGAAACCTTTAGCGTAGATATTACAAACTCCATCAATCAGCCGGAATGGGTGTATTTTGTGCGCAACCACAACCAGGCCAGCAACTATCATTTACCAGCAACAGCTAACGCCATTGAAAAGGCGTTTGGCCATAAGTCCAAACTTTTGCTTGCCAGATCTAACGGAACGGTTGTCGGAGGTATGGTCGTTACAACAGTCTGCAGTAGAATTTTTGGTAACAACTGTGTATCGACGCCCTTCTTTAACTATGGAGGTCCGTTAACCTCCTACACCAATGTGGCAATTAAGCTGATAACAGAAGCAAAACAACTACTCAGCTCCGAAGGGTGCGATCAAGTAGAAATAAGGACCACCATGCCTAACCTGCCCTTTCAGTCAATAGAAAAGAAAGTAAGTATGGTACTCAGCCTGCCAAAGAGTGAATCAGAGCTGGAAAAGCAACTTGGCAGCAAGGTGAGGGCACAAATTAATCGCGCACTGGAATACCAGCCTTCAGTAAAAATCGGAGGCTTAGAATTACTTGATGACTTCTATCATGTATTTTCTATCAACATGAGAGACTTAGGTACACCTGTATATTCAAAAGACTGGTTTACAACCCTGTTAAATCAACAGGAATTGAAGCCACAACTTGTCGTATGCTACGTGAAGGAAAATGCCGTATCAGCAGGCTTCATTCTAGGCTCAGGAAAACTAATGGAAATCCCTTGGGCCTCTACAATCAAATCTGCCAATGGCATGAATATGAATATGTGGATGTATCGGCAAATATTGGGCAGAGCCATTCAACAGCACTATAGCCACTTCGATTTTGGCCGATCCACAATTGGTGCCGGCACCTATCGCTTTAAAAAGCAATGGGGTGCTGAAGAAGTTCCTCATTATTGGTATTACCTAACAAGTAATGACGAACCAATATCTACAGCCAACCCAGACAATCCAAAATATAAATTGCTAATTAGCACGTGGAAGTTGCTGCCTGTCTGGATCACGAAACTGATCGGCCCGCCTATTGTTAAATCTATACCATAGTGCCAGTGCCTATTGTATATTCACGTCAACAGCTACAATCTTAAATAGAGCAACGACGTCCATCGTCAATTAAGACTCTTACAATAGGCGCTGCATACCTATGAACAATTCATCAAGTGTTCAAGTCTCCGAAATTGAAACTGAATCCGACCTAAAGCATTGGCAATCGCAATGGGAAATGGAATTTAAGAATCACTCAGCTGACATCTCTTCATCCTATAGCTTATTGGCAAACTACTGGAAAAATTCATGCAAACCCGAAATAACCTTAATTATCTTTCACAGATTGGATCGCTTTGTAGGAGCGTGCATTCTATCAAAGAACAATAGGCGATTCGGCCCGCTTTCATTAGTCGAGTTAGAGCTATGTAACATATACCCAACTGATGGTTTTTTTATTGAAAGCGATGTAGTTGATATCATAAGCAGCCTATTGAAACATGCTAAGAAGAAATATGGATTTTTTCTATGGCTTCGAACTGAGCGCGCTAGTAAAACTCATGCCAAACTATTGATATCTGGACTAAAATCTTTAGGTACTGCATCTGCATTGAGCACGACATCCTCTCATACATGGAGGTTTGATGTTGGCAATGGAAACTTCGAAACTTACATGTCTAGCCTATCAAGAAATTCACGCCAATACTTAAGGAAAAAAACTCGTCAGTTAGAACGCCTCAGTGGAGACCTTTCATTTCAGATAGTAAACCCGACAAGTAGTACAGAGAATCTTTCTCTATTTAATGAGTACGCAGACCTAGAAGATAGTGGCTGGAAAGGTAGAAATAACTCTTCACTATTAAAATTAAAAAGTGATTATTCACTTTACAAAAACATAGTAAAAGACACCTTTCAGATCGGTCACATCAGATGGTGCAAACTGGTTTCGGCCAACAACACTATAGCAATGCTTCTACTTTTCAAAAAAGGAAGCACTGTATGGGTTTATAAAACTACTTATGATGAAAAACTTCAAAGCTACTCACCTGGCGGCCTTATCTTGACAAGGCTAATAGAACACTATTACAGCGACAAAAGTGTAGATGCAATTGATATGGTAACCAATTTCTCTTGGGTTGAAAGGTGGTCCCCGAGGGCTGAACCCTATAGTGAAATCAGATTATTCCCTATAGCTTTTTGGGCACGAGTTGCATCTAAAATGATTTCCATCTGGAAAAAGGAATGGGAAAAAATCGTCTAGTGTATATTAAAAATCAGGCAGATTATTTTCTTAAAAATCTGTCATAGAACTTAAACATCACTTTCAGAAGCGGTGAGCGGAACCATCGAATAGATTTAACATTTACAGTGATGCCCGCAATTCGAGTTTTGTAGTTATTATTCTTGCCATCACCCTCAAGCATATCTATAAACTCGACCTGGCTATCGTTGAAGCACATCTCGAATAAGTATCCGCAATGTAGCAATCCCAGACTAAATTTCTTATCAAAATTCTGCTTGTAGCCAAGCAAAATAGTATATACCGTACTTGCCACACGAATATTCAGCATAACGGAAATTGGCTCTCTATTGAGACAGAGAATGCTTGAGTCTAAATATGAAATTTTTCCACTACTGGATGAGCAAAGGGCCGTAATGAAACCCCAATTTCGATCCGATAGGATAACCCGTTGCCACCGATCACTGAGGTAGTGGTTTAACTCCTTGACAAAGAAGTCTGAGTTTTCATTGGACAACGGGATAAGTTCTGCATCACCTAGCTTTTCTAAAAGCGTTCTTCGGTTATATAGCTTCAGACGAGTATTTTTACCAAGTGACTCAAGATAAGCTTTAAAGCTTGCTGTCGAGTCAATCAGATACGAACTCCCTTCACCCTCTTGGCGTGAGTAAAACTTGTATTTTTCTAAGCTACTTACAGTTAATGAATGGCATGGAGTTTGAGCTTGGCAATCTGCAAAACTAAGCTCATTCCATGTTCGTAGCTGAACAACAAACTCAATTAACCTTTCAATAACTAACTTTTCGATATGCTTTGAAGCGATAAGACTCAAGTATTCAGTGCGAATACCGCCGCTACCTCCAAGTCGCTTACCAATAAACTGCAACCTTTTAACAGGGATTACACCTTTAAGATAGAAATCTCTCTCAACATAAAGAGGCGCTATGCCAACCAACTGGTGACCCTCGTAAGCTGCACAAATGCTCAACTTGCACAAGTCATCACTGTAAGATTCCCACCAATTAAAGTGCCACTCCCAAGACATAAATAACGGGTTCGCATCTGAGTGGGCAAGCAAACTTGCCCATTCACTTTGAGCGTTTGCAAACTCTTCTTCACTCCATTGTTTTACCACGATGTCGTGACCAGAAACGCTAGCAGGTGTTTCAATTTCCATGAAAAAACTACTCAACTATTGTTACAGAGCTCAGAATTGATAGTCTGCAGAGACATACCAGGAAAAGTCATCACTATACGTTATTTCCTTTGCGATATAGGCGGATGCGTTCCAGCTCTCTGAAATATTTTTTGTATAAAGCATACCAATGGTGCGCTCTCTTTCACCATCTACTTCACTCTGTTCAACAGATACCGTTAATGCTGAGCGACCAGATAAACGCCATTGAAGTTCTCCGGTTACCTGATAGTAGTCATATTCATCAGAGCTACTGATTCCAGCTTCTGGAACATCATACAGGCTTTCATTTTTCCCTACTTTAGCACTGGCTGAAAAGGCAAGGGCTTTGGTAAGTTGATAGCCAGACATAGCGATTGACGCTTCAGTTACGGTCGAAAGGTATTGCTGTTCGAGTTCTATATCCAGATCGCTAGCTAGAGTAAAGCTTAGGTTATCAGTAATAGAGCGTTCTGCGCTCAAGGTTAGCGTATAAACCTGAGATTTATACGCAATGCTGGCATCCCAACCATAGCTCTCCCGTTCACTGCCATCGTAATCAGAGAATACTATGTACCCATTTGCTGCCGTATCGAAACGAGTGGTAGTGTAATTCCAGCCTATACTGCCTGTTGCTGTACTGGTATCGTTATCTGTAACTTCCTGCTCAATACCAGCGGACCAGGTTACTTGCCTTGTTTGACGAAACACCAAATCATAGCTGGCAACCCCCGTTGTTTCATCGATCGTACTCTCTTTGTCATCACTTTCAGTTTTTTCAGACTGGTATATTGCCTGTAGTGAAAACTGATGTACTAAACGGGCTGACTGCGGAACATTCACTCCTAGAGCGAGATTGAAATCGTTGGTAATTTCCTTGGTGTCATCATCAGAGTCGTAATCATAGTCATGATCATACCCACCGGTTATCGAAACAAGGCGAGTTTCACTGCTCCAGGAGATGTCATTTTTACTCTCCCAACCTTCAGACCAATAGTTTTCATAATATGAAGCAAGAGGCGAAGAAAACAATGTAGAAAAGGACGTGTTAAGAGTCCGGTATTCGTAGATAATGTACGGTGATACCTCGCTATACTCTTCACTATTATCACCGCCTATTTTAAAGCGGCTTCCAGCATTCCATTCACCCTGTGCCAATGCATTATTGGCAATACTGGTAATTAAAACACTAAAAAAGGTTAGATTTATAACACTCTGGCTTCTTTTACTGTTGGTAAACAACACCCGATACATTAGCTGCTCCCAATGCGCTAACTGAATCTTCAATCGCATCCATATTCGCACGTCCATATGGAACTGTTAGTACTGTATGATCACAGTAACGAGTTAATACCCTTGCTTCACTACTAGCCAAGACCGGCGGAGAGTTAATCACAATGAAGCGATCACTGTAGCGGTTTCTTAATTCGTAAATCAGGTTTTCCATTGCCTGAGATGAAAAATACTCAACCGCAGAAGAAGGGTTGTTTCCTGCAGGGATTACTGAAACCCGCTCAATACCACTGGGGTATATAATGCTTTCCAGTGAAATATCATCTTCTAGAAAGTAGTCGGTAATACCGGTATCAAACTTCGCAGTTACTATGTGCTGCAACTCTGTTCCGTATGGATTACAGTCTACCAGCAAAGCAGATGAGCTGACATCCAGCGAAAACGATATCGCCAAGTTCATTGCAGTAGTAATCGAATTATCTGATGAGTCTACTGAGCTAAGCATTACTACGATGTTGCCAGACTCGCTTTCGTCCATTAGCTTAATCCGCAGTTCCCGATACGCATTTAGAACCGCTCTATTTTTCATGCCTGAGTAAACCAATTTGTTCTTTTTCATTTCTACTACCGACATCGGGTTTGGATTGCGCATCTGCGAGAGATTTGAAGCGCTCTTGGTGAAGGTTTCAGTAGCAACAACTCCTTCAGTCACTGTTCTCAATTGAACGGCTGGGGCTGTCTCCACCTCCTTTAACAGAGTCTCCGTCAAAGTCTTGGGCTCCTGCTTTACTTGCTCTTGCTTTAAGCGTTGAGCTTTATTGCGCTCAAATGCTTTAAATAGTTTGTCTTGATCCACGCTTGCGCTCCTTTAGATCACTGCAAGGTAATACCCAGCACGCCCAACATTGCCGAGCCGCTGCTGAACATAACGTAGATACCTAAATAAACTAATGAGATGAAGCTGAGTAATATTAAGCTTCTTTTACTGGCCAATTCCGCTACACCGCCATCATACATTGGAATAGTTGTTATTAAGTTCACGTGAGCGGGAAGGTTATCTGACATATAACTGGCAGACCTTATTCGTGGGTCAACAAGTACCAGCACGGCTAGCAACCCGAACGGAACAGCGATACCAAGAATCGGCCCTGCAAGGGCAAAGTGGTATAATTGCAAGCCATCCGAACGAATTGGGTAAGATGCAGGCTCATGGATCTTGTATGAAACACCCTGACCTTCTACATCCAGTGTCATAGAAAGGCGGGCACTTTCACGACGTTTCAACATGTCTTCGTACACATCTTTTGTTACAGCGTAATCGCGCGTCAGTTCTTTATATGTTGCCTGCTTAGCGGCCACTGTTTCTGCATTTGAAAACTCAGACTCAAGCAATGATTCGGTATTTGCCAAACGGTTCTTCTTAGCCAGAAGGTCCGCCCGCTCATTGTTTATCAGCTCACGCAATGCGGTATAGGCAGTATTTTCCGTTTGACTCACTGCGCGAGTAGACGCAGCCTCTGCTTTCTGATCGTTTACTTTTTCCCGCAGTGCATCTATTTGGTCTTTCAGACTTACGATATCAGGGTGGGTATCGAGGTAACTTAGCCTTAAGTCTGCCAAGCGCAGCTCAAAATTCTCTAGTTGGCGTTCCTCAAACGTTGGCGTTCGCTCCGTTTCTATTTCTATAAACTCTGGCTCACTTTTTAACTGAGCCTCATAGCTTGCCAAACGGGATTCACCGTCTTGAATTTCCAGATTCAGCAACTGAATCTGATCTTTATACCTAATCACCCGACTTGAAACGCTTTGTTCAGTTACATCGATGTTTTGAGCAGAAAACTCTTTTAGGCGGGCTTCCGCTGCTTCCAGTTGGCTTTTGTAACTAGTCACCTGCGCATCGATAAACTCATAAGCGCTTTGCGACTCTTCACGCTTTTTACGAGCAGTTTCTCCCAGGAATGCCTGAGTGACCGCATCAATAACATTAAATGAGCTTTCCCGGGAGGAGGATGAATACTGAATACTGACGTAATCGCCATTTGCTGAAATTCTCATTCTGCTTCGGATTCCACCAATTGCACTATCAGGGTCACTGAATCCAGATTTCACCGCAACAGACCTTAGAATTCTGTCAGTAAAGATGATATCTCTGGCTTCTTTAGCCCTGTCAATTTTTGTGATTTCTGCCTTTCCTTCTAGCAGCGAGCCTATAATGTTAGTCACATCAGCATAAAGAACGACTCGGGATGAGTAGTTTTTTGGCATCAGATACCCAGCAGCCAGCACTGCAGCCGATATACTGACAAAACAAATGACAATGGCGTAACGGTATCGCAGCACTTCAACCTTCAGCGCATGCAATAACTCTCGGATATTGGTAGGGTCCATTAAAATTCACCTCTCCAGATACTTTTTCCGGGCACTGTGAGTACATCTGCAGGCTGCAATTCATAGTTTGTAGAAATATCACCGCGGTCTAAAATATCGTCCAGACGCACTGGGTACTCTTTATATTCACCGTCAACCAGACGGTTCAAAACAGACCGGTTCCCAGCGCCAAAGTCACTGACACCACCACCGGCCAATACCAAATCCATTACCGTCATTCCGTCAACAAAGGTAATTGACGTTGGCTGATTGACCTGACCCATTACTCGGACTCGATATTGATAAGCCTGACTCACTGGGTTTACAACGGTAACCGTTACTTCGGGTGTTTTAATTACAGACTTTAAGGCTTCTGAAATAACCTCAGCCAGCTCTTCAGGTGTGCGGCCAGCCGATAACACGTCTCCCATCAATGGCATAGTGATAAAGCCGTCTGGCCGAACTAACACTGACCGGGTAAGGTCAGAATTTCTCCAAACGTCTATCTGTAACTGATCCGATATACCAATGACATATGGCTGCTTAACATAGCTCATTTCTGGCCCTGATATGCCTTTTGCACCACCAGAGGCACAACCGCCAAGCAGCGCCAGAAAAATCATTGTCAAAATAGCCTGAGTAAAGAATTTCATAACTAATGCACTCCCTTGCCCAAAAGGACAACTTCAACTGTCTGAATCATTATTAGCAGATCCATTACGATACTGTGATTCTTTGTGTAATAAAGGTCGTACTCTAACTTACCCTGAGCATCTTCGACCGACGCCCCATAAGGATAGTTCAATTGAGCCCAGCCCATTAACCCGGGCTTCACAACATGCCGATACGAATAAAATGGAATTTGTTCGTTTAAATCAGATACAAACTCTGGCCGCTCCGGTCGAGGCCCCACAAAGCTCATATCGCCTTTTACCACGTTCCACAATTGTGGAATCTCATCTAAACGGGTGTTGCGAATAAATGCGCCAACTTTCGTGATGCGCGAGTCATTAGCTTTCGCCCAAACGGCTTTACCGCCTTTTTCGGCATCCTTAGTCATTGAGCGAATCTTGTATATTTTGAAAGGCTGGCCATCCTTCCCTACCCGAATTTGTGAATAGAGTATTGGACGCCCTGTTTCTAGCAGCACCAACAGCGCAGCGAACAGAACTGGCAAAGCAAGAATGATGGCTAACAGGAGACTAACAAGCAGGTCAAATGCGCGCTTTGCGAAGTCTCTGGAGCGGGAGACACTGAAACCATCAGAAAAAATAATCCACGAGGGTTGAAGCAGGCTGAGTTTCACTTTATTCAGTTCCCGCTCATAAAAACTAACAGCGTTTACGACATCAATACCGGCCATCTTACATTTAATTAAGTCGTCTAATGGAAAGATGCCGGCATCCGATTGGCGGCGCTCCTGTTGAGCGACAATAATTTCTGAGATTCCGTTTGCTTTACAGAAAGCCACCCAGTCTGAAGGTTTTTCCAAACAAAACCTGCCATCGATAGCGCCATCGCTCGGGCCAACATAGCCCATTACACGTATGCTCAGGCTGCGTTTGTTGTTTTCATAATCAGATTTCAGCTGTAACGCGGAAGGCCCGGTACCCAACACCAGCACGCGCCTGGCCAACTGATCAGAGTCGATAATTCCACTAAAAAGCCTACGTACAACCAGCGCCATGCCGGTCGAGGCCATAATGGCCCAGAACAGGTTTGTACTGCCCAGATTAATGCTGGGCCAAACGACGGCCAACAGAGAGATACTCAGAGCACCAAGAAAGCAGTAGGCTACCAATGTTCTGAAGAACATCGCCAGAAAGCCTTCACGCATCAACGCCAGATACACACCCATCGCCAGTGAACAGCAACTTAACAACAATGCATAAACAAGCGACAGCACCGGGTCAATAGAAATTCTGGCTTCAGGGATAACGCCTAACTGCAGCTGAATATTCTCTACAACAAAGAAGCTCGCAAATAAAAGCAGGAACTCTAAAACCCCTAACAGAAGGTAGGGTACATGAAGATAATGTTTGCGGATGCGGATATAAGACACTTAGGCTTCCTTGCTAGCAATCCAGATGTTAAACAATTGATGAAATTGTAGGCTATCAATTTTGACCTTTTCATGAAAGAACCACAACAATTCGTTCATCTAGTATAGTTACAGTAGGGTAGATGTTTTGCACCGACTTACTTTGGCTGTAATATACACAGCTGCTTTGGAACATTTAGAAACATAAAGCTGAGACGTCACCAATACAGGAAGTAACGACCGTGAAAGCGGATAACAACCAGACTACAGCAACTGTGCATGCGATGACCATCGATGTAGAAGACTACTTTCACGTCGCTGCATTTAAAGACGTCATTCGGCCGCATCAATGGGATCAGCAACCATCAAGGGTTGTGATGAATACTCATAAAATCCTTAATTTATTTGAATCTCAAGACATTAAGGGTACTTTCTTTATTCTCGGCTGGGTTGCAGACCGGTTTCCGGAACTTGTAAAAGCAATTGACGCCGCCGGCCACGAAATTGCATCTCACGGCTACAGCCACCAGCTCATTTACAGTCAATCACCGAAAGTGTTTCGCGAGGAAACCCGCAAGTCAAAAGACCTGCTGGAATCGATTACTCAGAAACCATGCGACGGCTACCGGGCAGCAAGCTACTCCATTACCAAAAAATCGTTATGGGCGCTGGATATCCTCGGTGAGCTTGGCTTCAAGTGGGATTCCAGCATATTTCCGATTTACCACGACAACTATGGCATCCCGGATACCCCGAGCGAGCCCTATAAAATTCAGACTAAGTCCGGAAAAACACTGATCGAATTCCCAATCACCTCTGCCAATAAGTTCGGAATGTCCATCCCTGCAGCTGGAGGTGGCTATTTCAGACAGTTTCCTTACCCAGTTTTCCGCTACCTATTCAATTCCGCCAGCAAGAAGAACACCGTTCCAAAGGTGTTCTATCTGCACCCATGGGAGGTTGACCCAGACCAACCACGATTCACCAACGCAAGCTGGTTCTCCAGGTTTCGCCATTACACAAACCTGGACAGATGCGAAGCGCGTCTGGCAGCCTTAATGAAAGATTTCGATTTTGGCACGCTAAGTGACAGCATCCTCTCCTATAATTCGAGCGAAGTTTACACCTGTACCGAACGCGAGCTGGTCAAACTCGCTTAACAGAATAATAAGTGGATAACCCCAAATATATGAAAACCACTCACAACCGAACCGTATCAGTCATTGGCCTGGGTTATGTAGGCTTGCCCGTCGCAGTCGCCTTTGGGATGCAAAAACAGTGTATCGGCTTCGATATAAACCCTCATCGCATTGAAGAGCTAAGAAACGGCTCTGATCACACCCTAGAGGTCTCTCCGGAAGAACTCAGCAAAGCCAACGTCATTTATACCGACGATGCGTCAGATTTAAAAAAAGCCGACTTTCATATTATTGGTGTGCCAACGCCCGTTAATGATGCCAAACAGCCAGATTTAAGCCCCCTTATCAAGGCATCCGAGACCATTGGTCCCCAGCTAAAAAAAGGGGATATCGTTGTATATGAATCCACTGTATACCCCGGCACAACAGAAGAAGACTGTGTTCCAGTACTAGAGCGGACATCCGGCCTGAAATGCGGAGTAGACTTCTTTGTGGGTTACTCTCCGGAAAGGATCAATCCGGGAGACAAGCAGAGAACCTTCACAAGCATATTGAAAGTTGTTGCTGGTCAAACACCTGAAGTATTGGACATTGTTGCAGCCGTTTATGAATCGGTTGTCAAACCCGGTGTTCACAGGGCCAGCAGCATTAAGGTTGCAGAAGCCTGCAAAGTGATAGAAAACACCCAGCGTGATTTAAATATCGCACTAATGAATGAACTGGCCATTATTTTCAACCATATGGGCATTGATACCATCGAAGTGCTGGAAGCCGCTGGCACAAAATGGAACTTCCTTCCGTTTCGCCCGGGCTTGGTTGGCGGGCACTGTATTGGCGTTGACCCCTACTATTTAACTCATAAGGCTGAAAAACTGGGTTATCACCCGGATGTCATCCTTGCCGGGCGCCGTATCAATGATGGCATGGGTGAATACTTAGCAGGCCAGATAGTAAAAGAAATGATCGCCAATGATCAGCCTGTTAAAGGATCGAATGTCGCCATTTTGGGGCTAACCTTTAAAGAAGACTGCCCGGATATTCGAAATACAAAAGTGATCGACGTAATAAAAGGCCTAAAGAGCTGGGGTATTAACACCATTGTTCACGATCCCCAGGCTGAACCACAGCACACCCTGGAAGAATTTGGAATCCGGTTGGTGGACGACCACGAACTGAACAATTTGGATGGAGTCATCGTCTGTGTTGCGCATAAAGAGTATCGAGGCTACAGTGCCGATCATTTCAAATCGATGCTTAACTCCGGTGCTGGCGTATATGATGTAAAATGCATTTTGGATAGAGATGAATTCCGGCAAACAGGCCTTCGCTTGTGGCGGCTTTAGTCCGCGGCACTAAAAGAGAAAGGAACTATGTACCTAGAACATTTTGGATTTGCTCGTCACCCCTTCAGAATGGCGCCAGAAGAAGATTTTCTTTACATGTCACGCCAGCATTCTCGCGCCTTTGTCTTTATGGATTCCGCCATATGGAGCCCGGAAGGCTTTGTGGTGATCAGCGGCGAAATTGGCTCAGGTAAAACGACACTGCTGAAAAAGATGATCAGCGAGATCAAGGAGGAGGTCAAACTTTTCCACATCGCGTATACCAACCTTCAGGGCGATGACTTGTTTCAGATCATCATGCAGCAAGCGGCTATTCGTGTGACCGATTCCAACAAGGTTTCCATGCTGTTCGCCATTAACGACCATCTCTGCCAGCTAGCGGCGCGCGGCGTTCCAGTGCTGCTGGCCATCGATGAAGCCCAGAATCTGACTCACGAAAACCTGGAAGACATTCGCATGCTGGCCGGCATGGAAGGACCAAACGGACCTATTCTGCGGGTTATATTAATGGGTCAGCCGGAACTGAAAGAGAATATCGGGGACATTCCTCAGTTAACTCAGCGAATAAAGCTGTTCTTCCACCTGGAAGGGCTGTCGTTGGAAGACACCAAACACTATATCTATCACCGCCTGACGGTTGCAGGCTTCACAGATACAGGGCTGTTCAGTGAAGAGATCATCAAGTCTATTCATGAATTCTCTTCCGGTATTCCGCGCCTGATCAACAAAATCAGCGATGGGCTACTGCTGTGTGCGTTTGCAGAAGACCGCAAGTACCTGAACGCTTCCGATATAGAAGAAATCAAACAGGAACTGATGGTTTCTAATGAAGACATTCTGGAAGCGCGCAAATCTACCCTAAAAAAGCCCTCTTCAGCCGGCAATACCGCAATGTCGTCAGACAACCTGGACGCCCTAAGCCGCATCGCATCAGCCTTGGAATCCATTGATGAAAAACTTTCGTTCCTGAGTGACGGAGAAAGCAACCCGAAGGTACGGCTATTTGAAGATGCGCGTCGAAGAATAAAAGACGGTCTTAAATAGCCTATCAACCCTCAGAAAGATGGCTTCGCTCTTTGGCCAGCCCTCTGCCAACGCCCACAAAACGCCTGTCGGTTTTATTTACATATCGAACGGCAGTACTTATCGATTTTGTCGATATTTTTATCATTAGGATATTTCCTTACAGCTGCCCCCCCGTCATAAAAGGGCTAGCAGAACATGGCCTATACCTTGCTTTATCACCTCTATGTGAGCCCGTAGTAAGGCGCTCAATTTGGACCACACAGATTTAAGGAATATAAAGATGAACGCAAAACTCTTACAAGGCGTTGTTGCAGCAGCAGCACTGGGCTTTGCAGCTCAAGCCAGTGCTTTGGATGTGACAATCAACGATATGATTTCAAATAACCTTAAGTACGGTAGCTGTGTCGATGCTGTGTGCGAAATCGATGAAAATGAAGCGCAAACCACTTACAGCGACGCTTATGACTTGGAGACTGTAGATTACACTTCTGGAGTGCTAACTATTTCTGGCGGCTACAATTTTGATGCATCCACCTATGGTAGCGGCAACTTAGATGGTTATGACACTTGGATTGGTGGCGATTTATTTTTAGCACTGAACGATGCCCCGATTTATGGTGATTCCGTAGTCTACACAGGATCCAACTACTACGGTTACGACTACGTTGTCGACGTTGACTGGACTACTGGTGATTTTATGGTTTACGCCATTGATGCCAGCACATCCATTCAAAACGTTTATTATAACGGTTTGACCTATGAAGCTAACCCATTTGCAGTAAGTGCTGATAGTGTCGCTTCTGGTGATGACATTTTATATTCAGGTACAGTGAGCTACTCAGATGGAGGCACTACTGCGGTAATCGATCTAGCCTCATGGTTGTACAGCACATTCGAAGCTGACGACGTTTTCTACTCTCACTTCACAATGTATTGCGGTAACGACGTGATCATGGGTGAATTCCGAGTCCCAGAACCAGCCACCTTAGCTCTGATGGGCTTAGGCTTAGCTGGCCTGTTCTACTCTCGTCGTAAACAGTCAGGAATGGCTGCTTAATACTTCGTTAGAGCACTACCCATTTAAAAAGCAGGCATTAGCCTGCTTTTTTTGTGCCTGTCTTTCGCCGGCCTAAATCCACTGCAGCGCCTTCAACAGCGATAGCCCCACACTGGTCGAAACCAGGCTAAACACGGTCGTCACCGCAATTATACTGGCCGCCAGGCTGGCATTACCGCCCATCGCGCGAACCATCATGTAGCTGGCTGCGGCAGTTGGCGTGGCCATCAGCAGGTACATAACACCCAGCTCAACGCCCCGGAAGCCCAACAAATAAGCGATGACCGCAGCCAGATAAGGCAATACCACCAGCTTGGCGAGTGTCGCCCAGGCGGTGACCTTGCCTGCCGACACCAGCCCGGCCCAGGAAAGCGTAGCGCCGATGCTCAACAGGGCAACGGGCAGGGTCATTTGCGCCATGTACTTGGCAGCACCCAGCAGATAGACCGGCACCGGTATACCAGAAGCACGCCAAACGCCGGCCAGGATAATAGAGATTATTAACGGGTTTTTCGCCAGTGAGACAATGGAGGAAACCACCGGGTTACCGCTCTGCTCCTGCGCAGACCAGCGGTTCAGCGTCACCACCGCCAGCACGTTATAGAGCAGCGAAAGCACGCCGGTATAGATGGCGGCGAGCGTTGCTCCGGCACTGCCAAAGGCACTGATACAGAAAGCGATGCCGATAATGCCCATATTGCCGCGGAACGCACCCTGTACAAACACGCCACGCTCTTCACGAAAGCTGGTTACCCACGGGCTCATAAAAGACAGCGCAAAAAACGAGACCAGCGTAAAGCAGATGCCGTAGATGATGATTGTCCAATCGATGCTGGTACTGGTATCGGCATTGACGATGTTAATAAACAGCAGCGATGGCAGGCCAACATTAAAGACCAGCTTGGAAGCCGACTGGTTAAAGGCTTCGGTTATCCAGCCCAGTTTTTTAAAGTAAATACCCAGAATAACAACGATGGCGATCGGCAGAGTGATCTGCAAAGAGAACAGTATGATGGACAGCACTTAGGGCTCCCGAATTAAGCAGTTAATGAAGAAGGCGTGCGGGAAGAGCGGCGGGCAGTGTAGCAGAGAGACGGTTAATCTCGAACAAGCTGCTGCCCAAGGGCAGCAACTTTAAAGGGTTTTATTGATTCAGACGAATCTAAATGGCCTACAGTTTTTTCAGATCTTCTTCGATCTCGGCAATCTTGTTGGCAACAACCTTTTCCAGGTGGCGCAGATCGGTGAGGATTTTCTCCTTCACATCCACTTCTTCCACTTCGCGCTGAACGATCTTATCCAGCTCTTCAACAACAAAGCGCAGTGCCGGTGCCACCTCAGTGGTGTCGCTGTATGTATGGGTGCCACTGTCTACCATGATGCGTTTCTTCTGACGCGGGTATTTGAACTTTTCGCTGCGAGCAAACAGTTCACCCTTATTCTTGGCGTAGTAAACCTTAAGCACGTCAGCATTGCCTTCGGTTCGTACGGTATATTTTTCGATCAGATCTGTGTCTGTTATTCCGATTGCATTGAGGTATGGGTACATCTTTAAATTCTCTCAGTCGGTTAGGGCGGTATAGCCTGAAGATTAGCCAAGTTCCGGCGCTTTTAAAAGATTCAAGTCCCAACACTGTAAGAAATCTGTTTGTATTTGAAACTCTGCAGACCGGCGCACTGTCTAACCGGTGCTTTGGGATAAAAACCCCTGAATTCTGATACCTTTAGCCTATTTTTATCTGTACTGTTCATGTGAAAATGATTTGAACAGCGGGAGACATTCTGCCATTTTTAGTAAGAAGTTTATGGAGATGAAACGTGAGCGTTCACGTACGACTATTGCAACTGGAAATGTACCTGCCACATGTAGCGACCAGTTCAGATCTGCAGAAGGCGCTTGGTCCGCTGAAGCGGTTCTGTAAAAACCAGCACAACATTGCACTGGCGGTTGAACCTTTTAAAGATGCCGACCGCGGCTGCTTTTCACTGGTCATCACCGGCACCGATAAGCGCGCCGTTGAGCAGGAAAGCGAGCACATGATGAGCTGGCTGGAAGCCAATATCACCGGCCAGAGTCTGGCCTCTAACGTCGCCTGGCTGTAAGTGGCCAGAAATTAATGCTTTGTATTTTTTTGTTCTAAGCTGAGTTCAGTAATAATGGCGACCTGCCGACGCTCAATCCACCCGAACCAATACCGATTTTAAAGGAGCAACACACCTCATGGCGCTTTTTTGGGTTCCTCTGCTTACATGCTCTGGTAGCCTGGCGGCACTGTTTACGCAACGGCTTGGCCGCAGTGCCTGCGTTGCTATCAGCGCACTGTTCCCGGCGATGGCGCTTGCCATCATCCTGATGCATACCAAGCAGGTGTTTGACCTTGAGCAAATCCGCTTCACCGCCAGCTGGATCCCCGCTCTGGGGCTCGATCTGTCATTCCGGCTCGATGGCCTTTCATTCCTGTTTGCCATTCTGATTCTGGCCATTGGCCTGCTGGTTATGCTCTATGCCCGCTATTACCTGTCGGCGCATGAAGCCGCGGGCAGGTTCTATGCCTACCTGCTGCTGTTCATGACCGCCATGGTGGGCATTGTGCTTTCCAACAATGTGCTGCAGATGTGGTTCTTCTGGGAGCTCACCAGCCTAACCTCCTTCCTGCTGATCAGTTTCTGGAATCACCGCAGCGATGCCCGCAAGGGTGCACGCATGGCGCTGGCGATTACCGGTGCCGGCGGCCTCGCACTGTTAGCCGGCCTGCTGCTGATGGGTCAAGTGGTCGGTTCATACGATCTGGACGTCATTCTGAACAGCAGAGAGCTGATTCAGAGCTCTGAAAGCTACCTGATCATGTTAATCCTGGTGCTGATCGGCGCCTTTACCAAATCGGCGCAGTTCCCGTTTTTCTTCTGGCTGCCACATGCCATGGCCGCACCAACGCCAGTCAGTGCTTACCTGCACTCGGCGACGATGGTCAAGGCCGGTATTTTCCTGATGGCACGGATGTTCCCGGTACTGGCCGGTACCGAAGCCTGGTTCCTGCTGGTCAGCGTCACTGGCTTGCTGACCCTGCTGATCGGCGCCTATGTGGCGCTGTTCAAGCACGATCTGAAGGGCCTGCTGGCCTATTCCACGGTCAGCCACCTGGGTCTGATCACCCTGTTGCTCGGCTTAGGTACCGATCTGGCGGCAGTGGCGGCGGTTTTCCACATCATCAACCACGCCACATTCAAGGCCTCGCTGTTCATGGCGGCGGGCATTATCGACCATGAATCGGGCTCGCGGGATATGCGCAAGCTGAACGGCCTGTTCAAGTACATGCCGATCACCGCCACGCTGGCGATGGTCGCTTCGGCAGCGATGGCCGGTGTGCCGCTGCTCAATGGCTTCCTTTCCAAGGAGATGTTCTTTACCGAAACGCTGCAGCAGAGCACGCTGGGCTCTATTTCGTGGATGATTCCGGTGTTCGCCACCATCGGCGCAGCCTTTTCTGTCGCCTATTCGCTGCGCTTTATTCACGATGTCTTCTTCAATGGCACGCCGGGCGATCTGCCGAAAACCCCGCACGAGCCGCCCCGCTACATGCGCGTTCCGGTCGAAGTGCTGGTGGCGCTGTGTCTGATTGTCGGTATTTTCCCGGAGGCAACCGTTGGCAAGCTGCTGGCTTCGGCTTCGATCGCGGTGCTCGGTGGCGATTTACCTTACTACCATCTGCACATATGGCACGGCTTTAATCTGCCTCTGGTGATGAGCATTCTCGCCATGGCCGGCGGTGCCGCCATTTACTTCAACCGCCACGTTCTGTTCCGTATTCAGGCTAATTTCGCCGAGAAGAACGAAAGCGTCATCTTTGATAACGCGGTTAAAAAGCTGCGCGATGCCAGCCGCTGGCTGATGGATGGAATCGATACCGGTGCTACGCAGCGCTCAGTGTTCTGGCTGCTGTTCCTGGCGCTGGCGTTCACACTGCCACCGCTGATGGGGCTGAATTCAACCGCTGGGCTGCGCCCGCAACTGCCGCTCGACCCGGTGATGATCGCCGGTGCCACGCTGCTGTGTGTGTGCTCAGTGGCTACGGTCATCTGGCACAATAACCGGCTGTTGTCGCTGCTGCTGCTGTCTGTCGTCGGGCTGATCGTGTCCATTTCGTTCGCGCTGTTCTCAGCCCCGGATCTGGCCCTGACTCAACTCTCAGTCGAGGTGGTAACCATTATTCTGCTGCTGCTGGCGTTGTACTTTTTGCCCCAGTATGTGCGCAACCACTCCTCACCGGGGCTGATCGTGCGCGATCTGTCGGTGTCGGTGCTGATCGGCGGTGTTGTCGGCACGCTGACCTACGCCATGATGACGCGCCCGCTCGACAGCATTGCCGAGTTCTACACCGCCAACGCCAAGCTGCTGGGCGGTGGTACCAATATTGTTAACGTGATCCTGGTCGACTTCCGCGGCTTCGATACCTTTGGTGAAATCACGGTACTGGCCATCGCCGCCATCGGCATCTACAAGCTGATCGCGCGTATGCGCCTGTTCCAGCCATCGGCCAATATCGAGGGCATCCCCTGGGCCAAAGACAAGCATCCCTTTATGTTCGAGATAATCTCTCAGGCACTGCTGCCGCTGGCACTGATGGTTTCCTGCTATATCTTCCTGCGCGGCCATAACCTGCCCGGCGGCGGCTTTATTGCCGGCCTGATCACCTCGGTGGCGATCATTCAGCAGTATATTGCCCACGGTAACGACTGGCTGGTGCCGCGCATCAAGCTGAACTACCTCACCCTGCTCAGCAGCGGTTTATTGATTGCCTTTATTACCGGCGTCGGTGGCTTTATTTGGCAACAGCCGTTCCTGAAAAGCTGGCACGACTACGTCGACATCCCGTTTATTGGTGAAATCGAGCTGGCCAGCGCCATGGGCTTTGATCTCGGTGTTTATCTGACAGTGATTGGATCTTCAATGATGATACTTGCAAACCTCGGTGGTCTGACCACCGCCGACCGGTTAAGACCTCAAAACAGGGAGGCGAAATAATGGAGCTGCTGTTCGCTTTCTGCGTGGGCACCATGACCAGCTGCGGCGTTTATCTGGCGCTGCGCGGTTCAACCTTCAGCGTTGTACTGGGGCTTACCCTGCTTTCTTACGCGGTTAACCTGTTCCTGTTTGCCGGCGGCCGGTTGATGGTAAATGCCGCCCCCATACTGAAAACCGGTGAACAAATTACCGACCCGCTGCCGCAGGCACTGGTGCTGACCGCCATTGTGATCGGCTTCGCCATGACCGCCTTTATTGTCATTCTGGCCATGCGCGCACGTGCCGATTTGGGTAACGATCATGTCGATGGCGATCCGCCGGATTTCCCCAAAGCCAAGCGCGGAGGTGACAACCGCTCATGAGTCACCTACCCATACTTCCCGTTTTAGTTCCGTCTCTGGCGGCCATTATCATGCTGTTGCCACCGCTGGCTAAGAGCGTTAGCCGTCAGCGCACTATCGCCTGGCTGGCATTCGCCATCATGGCGGTTGTCTGCTGGCAGTTGGTCGCCAGCGTCAGCCACGGCACCACCATCTATGTGCTCGGTGGCTGGCAGCCGCCGTTTGGCATCATGCTGCTGGTCGATCATCTCTCGGTGATGCTGGTGGTGTTAACCACCTTTTTGGCGTTCTGCGCCTGCCTGTACGGCTCTGCCGGCGAAGAGCTGACCGGCCGCTTCTTTTACCCTCTGTTCATGTTCCAGCTGATGGGGATTAACGGTGCATTCCTGACCGGCGACATCTTCAACCTGTTCGTGTTCTTCGAGGTGCTGCTGATTGCCTCCTATGCCCTGCTGATTCATGGCGGTGGCAAAGAGAAGACCGGCGCCGCCTTCCATTACATTACCCTGAACCTGCTCGGCTCAGCGTTCTTCCTAATTGCACTGGGTACGCTGTATGGCACCCTGGGTACACTGAACATGGCCGATATGGCGGCAAAAGTAGCCACTCTGCCACCGGAAGAGCAGGCCATTACCAAGGCCGGCGCCTTATTGCTGCTGTTGGTGTTTGGCCTGAAATCGGCCATGCTGCCGCTGCACTTCTGGCTGGCGAAAACCTATTCTGCCGCGCCTCCGCCTGTGGCGGCACTGTTTGCCATCATGACCAAAGTTGGTCTCTATTCTATCTTCCGGGTCTTTGGCGGCATTTTCGGCGCCGATGCCGGCGCCCTGGCCAACATGGCCGATGCCTGGATTTGGCCGCTGGGGCTGGCCACCATTGTGATCGGCTCGCTGGGGGTACTGGCGTCGCCATCGCTGCGCCTGCTGGCTGCAAACGTCATTATCGTTTCCGTGGGCACCCTGCTGCTCAGCTTTGTGGTTTCCGATGGCCAATCGCTCAGTGCCGGGCTGTATTATCTGGTGCACTCCACGCTGGTGGGCGGTGCGTTGTTCCTTATTGCAGACCTGATCAAGGTGCAGCGCGGCAGTGCCCAGGACAGGTTTGTTATCGCCCGCGCCATGGCACAACCTGGGCTGCTCGGGGCGATGTTTTTCACCGCCGCCATCTGCGCCGTTGGCCTACCGCCACTGTCCGGCTTTGTCGGCAAGGCACTGATTCTAAACTCCATCAGCGAGCCCCTGGAACGTACCTGGGTGTGGAGCAGTATTTTGCTCAGCAGCCTGATCGCACTGGTGGTATTCAGCCGCGCGGGTACCTCGCTGTTCTGGCACCTTTCCGGTAAAAAGGCCGGCGAAACCAAGGCACAGCCGGCACAGATCGCCGCCATTGCCCTGTTGTTGCTGGTCACACCGGTGATTACCGTCTTCGCGCACCCGGTGACTGAATTTGCCCAGCAGGCCGCCAATGACATTGCTGACAGCATGCACCTTGTTCAGGACATCATTGCCCATCCGCCGGAGGTCAACTATGAAGCGCATTAAAGAAAACGCCATCGTGCCCAGCCCCTTTACCTTCCTGCTGCTGTTTATCGTCTGGCTGCTGCTGACCAATTCCTATGGCCTTGGCAACCTGCTTCTGGCGCTGTTTTTATCCATTGCCCTGCCCTGGCTGGTGCGCGATATCCGCTCCAATACGCTGCGAGTGGCCAAGCCGCTGAAAACCCCTGGCTACATTCTGATGTTACTCTGGGACATCATCGTTTCTAACGTCATCGTAGCCCAGCAGGTGCTGGGTGCCAAAGAAAACCTCAGGCCGGGCTTTGTTGCCGTGCCGCTCGATATGCGTGAGCCGCTGCCGATTACCCTGCTGGCCAGCACCATCTCGCTGACACCGGGCACAGTCAGCACCGAGGTTTCCGAGGACTACAGCACGCTCTACGTTCACGCGCTTAATGTGCCCGATGAACAAGCCCTGATTCAACAGATTAAGCAGCGCTACGAAACACCGCTGAAGGAGATTTTTGGATGCTGAGTTACGCCGCCATCTTCGTAAGTACACTGATCGGCTTTTCGCTGCTGCTTAACCTGTGGCGGTTTATAAAGGGCCCGCACATGCTCGACCGCATCATTGCGCTCGATACCATGTACATCAACGCCATCGCGCTCATTATTCTGCTGGGCATCTTTCTGGAAACCACGCTCTATTATGAAGGCGCGCTGTTGATCGCCATGCTCGGTTTTGTCAGCACCTCGGCGGTCTGTAAATTCATTTTACGCGGCGACATCATCGAGTAAGCGGCGGACGGATTAAAGGAACACACCATGATAGTTGAACTGATCAGCTCCATTTTTCTGATTATCGGGGGGGTATTTCTGCTGGTTGGCTCTGTCGGCCTGTTTCGCCTGCCCGATTTCTACATGCGTCTGCATGCACCGACCAAGGCTTCTACACTGGGTATTGGCGCCATTCTGGTGGCCTCGATCATCTTCTTTTCGTTCAAGGAAGAGGGCATCAATATTCAGGAAATGCTCATCACGCTGTTTATCTTCCTGACCGCGCCCATTACCGCGCACATGCTTTCCAAGGCGGCGTTGCACGTTCGCTTACCGACCGAACCGCACACCCTGAACCGCGATAAGGTCGAACAGATTCGCACCCGTCAGGCAGAGCCTAAGGACTAGACATCACCCTTCAGCGCCTCATGCCAGAGGCGCTTTTTCTCTTCAAAACGCATCGCTGCATAGGCCGGACTGGTGGAAGGGCAGGCAATGACCTGCAGTGACGGCTCGCTCAGCAATGGCTTGAAGTAACGGCCAAACTCTTTAGCGGCGGTACCGCCGTTGAGCAGAATTCTGGAAATAGACGGGGTTTGCGCCAGCCAGCGGTCGATGGCATTCGGCTCCATACTCGCCTTTTCAATCGCGCTATCCAGGCTGCCCTTGCGCCGGGCGCGATGCAGAACATCCCACAACGCAACCCCCTTACTGTTCAGCCCCGCCAGGCGCTGCTCGTAGGGTGCCTCTGCATCCAGTTGATAGAAATCGCAGACAATCGGCCAGAAGGCGTTACGCGGGTGGGCGTAATACTGCACCGCCTGCAATGAGGCGACACCGGGAATAGAGCCCAGAATCAGTACCGACGGCGCTTCGCCGGCGGCAATATTGAAGGATTCAATCTCACTCAAGGCCCGCTCCTTGGCTTAAACGGGTTGCAGGTTAGCGTACTGCAGCATCAATACCCGCTCGGTGCCGTCATCAAAGGCGACATGCACACGGGTTTGCGCTCCGCCGCCCTCGGCATTGGTGATGGTGCCCTCGCCAAACATGGCATGGGCAACGCGCTGACCAATGGACAGGCCGGAATCCTCCACCGCCATCTGCTGCTGCAAACCAAAGTTTGCCGGGCGCGAAACAGTGGAGCGCAGACGCACCTCATTGACCAAGCCATCGGGAATTTCACGCACAAAGCGGGACAGGCTGTTAAAGGTTTCGCTGCCATACAGGCGGCGGCTTTCCGCGTAAGTCAGTGTTAACTCTTTGCGGGCTCGGGTAATCCCCACGTAGGCCAGCCGGCGCTCTTCCTGAATGCCGCCCGGGTCGGCGATCGACATCTTGTGCGGGAACAGGTTCTCTTCCATGCCGGCCAGAAAGACGTATTCAAACTCCAAACCCTTGGCGCTGTGCAGCGTCATCAGGTTTACGCTTGGCTCGTGCTCTTCGGCCTGCGCATCACCGGCATCGAGTGAGGCTTCGCTGATAAACAACGCCAGCAGCTCGGCGGAGGAGTCATAATCCAGCTCGCTGTTGTAGCTTTGCGCGGCGGTGATCAGCTCATTCAGGTTTTCCACACGGGCACGGCCCTTTTCGCCCTTTTCCTTTTCGTGGTATTCGATCATGCCGGAGTGCTTGTTGACGTAATCGATCATCTCGCCGAGGTCATCCAGGCCCATCACCTTGCTGTCCATCTGCTCAATCAGCTCAACAAAGGCCTGCAGTGCATTGGCCGCCCGCTTGGCCAGGGCATTGTTAGCCAGTGCCAACTGCGCCGCCTGCCATAGGGAGCAGCCCTGATCACGCGCCATCACTCGCAGCGATTCAAAGGTTTTATTGCCGATGCCGCGCGGTGGCACGTTCATAATGCGCTCCATCGAGGCATCGTCCTGGCGGTTCAGCACCAGGCGCAGATAGGCCACGGCGTTGCGGATTTCCATGCGTTCATAGAAGCGTACGCCACCATAAATACGGTACGGCACCTGCAAGTGAATGAGCGCTTCTTCAAGCACGCGCGACTGGGCGTTGGAGCGATACAGCAACGCTATCTCTGTCGGGCTGGTGCCGGCAGCGATCAGTCGCTTCATTTCATCAGCAATGTAGCGCGCCTCATCCTGCTCGTTGAAGCCGGCATACAGGCGCAATGGTGCGCCCTCGTCGTCATCGGTCCACAGGTCTTTACCAAGGCGGCCATTGTTGTTGGCGATCACCGCGTTGGCGGCGTTGAGGATGTTCGCCGTAGAGCGGTAGTTCTGCTCCAGACGCACCGTTTGCGCACCGGAGAAATCCAGCTCAAAGCCCTGAATGTTCTCCACCTTGGCACCACGCCAGCCGTAAATGGACTGGTCATCATCACCCACGATGGTCAGGCTGAGCTCATTGCCCACCAGTACGCGCAACCAGGCGTACTGGATGTCGTTGATGTCCTGAAATTCGTCCACCAGCACATGGGTAAAGCGCTGTTTATAGTGCGCCAGCAATTCCGGGTTATTCAGCCACAGCTCGTGCGCGCGCAGCAGCAGTTCGCCAAAGTCAACCAAACCGCTCTGCTGGCAGATCTCTTCATAACGGGTGTAAATCGCCTTGAGCGTATCCTGATACCAGTCACCGGAGGCCACCACATACTGGGCGCGGCGGCCTTCATCCTTCTGTGCGCCGATAAACCACTGCACCTGCTTGGCCTGTATGCGGTCGTCGGTGATGTTCATCTCGGCAATGATACGCTTCACCAGCCGCAGCTGATCGTCGCTGTCCATCACCTGAAAATTCTGCGGCAGCTTGGCCTGCTGCCAGTGCGCCTTCAGCAGCCGGTGCGCCAGGCCGTGAAAGGTACCAATCCACAAGCCCTGCGAGGGTGCCTCCAGCAGCTCTTCGATGCGCCCTTTCATCTCGCGCGCGGCCTTATTGGTAAAGGTCACCGCAAGTACGCTGTATGGCGAGGCCAGGCCGGCGGCTATCAGCCAACCAATACGATGGGTCAGCACCCGGGTTTTACCGGAACCGGCGCCAGCCAGCACCAGCAGGTGCTGTGCCTCACTGGTCACCGCCGTATGCTGTTGAGGGTTGAGTTTTTCAAGCTGAAGACTGTTCATAGGGGCGCCAAATTACCGGTTGCTTAGACTGTATAAAAAAACAGGGCCCAGTTTATCAGATGCACTCGGGGGCTGTTAAGTAATGAACAAGGTCAGGAACCGCGGCTGGCAACTTCAAAGGCAGTGCTGTATCCACTTTTCGTGTGGAGGGTGTCGGAACACAACAAACGCTTGAACCTTAAACATCGGAAAAGAGCTCACTGCCACGTCTTAGGGTATAAATTTAGCCACCTTTATCACGCTTTATTGCTATCACCGGCCTATAATGCAGGAAACAGCATCGTAAGTAGTTATATGTACCCGGACAGCGAAACCCTGCGCAACCGCCGCATCAGGGTTCTTCTGGATAACTCAAAGTATTACTGGTTATCCTCAATCGTTTTAGCATTGCTTTGCCTCATTTCGACTAGCCTGTTAAGTCATAGTCTGAACAGCGTGGCCAATGCGCTCTACATTACCGTTCTTGGTCTGATCGGCCTGTACTCCGTTCACTTCAGCCAAAAACAGCTGAAGAAGGTACCGTTGTGGAGCCCTGAGCTGTGGTTTGCCTGCCTGGTTGCCGCAAACGGCGTACTCTGGGGTATTGCCGGCCGCAATGATGGTATCTATCTGACCCTGGCCATCGCCCAGGCGGCACTGGCCGGGCTGTTTCTCGCTTCGCACAACCGGTTGAGTTTCCTCAGCATTACCCTGACCGCCTTAATACCGACGCCGTTCCTGTACCTGAATGGCAACCCGATCCTGTTTCACATCTTCCTGCCGCTGATGTTGCTGATCGCCTTTATCAGCTACCACGGCCATCGCATGATGGTGCGTACGCTGCGCAACGAGCTGGAATCTGAACGGCTGACCTCACTGCTGACCCAAAACCAGTCTGAACTGCAGAAAAAGATCAAAAAACGCACCCACCAGCTGGAAATGGCCAATCAACGGCTAATTAAAGAGGTGGAGCTGCGAAAAGAGGTCAATCAGGCGCTGATCCTCAGTGAAGAGCACCTGAACCTGGCGATGACCGCTTCCGGCATCGGCTTCTGGGATTGGGACGTGCCCAACCGCAAGGTTTACCACTCCGATACCGAACGCTTTTTTGGCCGCGAAGAATCTCTGCAGTCGGGCGAATTTTCTCTGCTCGACAGCGTCTGCAAAGATGACCTGCCGGCCATCCGCCGGCTGCTGGTGCGCCACCTGAAAGATAAATCGACCTTCTATCAGGCTCGCTACCGCATCACCCTGCCCGGCTCTGACAAGATGCGCTGGCTGGAAGACAGCGGCAAGGTCACCGAGCGTGACGACAGCGGCCGTGCCCTGCGCATGATCGGCACCCGCCGCGACATCACCAAAGATATGCAGCTGCAGGAAGAGCTCAGTCTGTCTTCCAGCCTGTTCAACAACAGCTCCGAAGGCGTATTTGTACTCGACGACAAGCAGCAGTTCCGCACCTGCAACCGCGCGTTTTGCCAGATTTTCGCGCGTCAGAAGGGCGAGCTGATCGACCGGTCGCTGTTTCAGGTGATCCAGACCGATCAATCCGACCGCATTCTGCACAGTGTTGGCAACAACGATAAGTGGTACGGCGATATCGTCGCTGCCCGCCATGGCGAAGAACGCTTCCCGCTGCACCTGACGTTAACCGCCATTCGCCGTGATGACGACAGCATCTCGCATTATCTGGGCATTTGCCGCGATCAGTCCGAGTCGGATCAGAACGAACGCGAGATCAAATACCTGAACAACTACGACAAGCTAACCGGCCTGTTCAACCGCTCCTACTTCCACCAGCTGCTGAACCAGTTTCAGGAGCATCAGCCGCTGTCGGTCAATAACTATGCGGTGTGTGTACTCAACCTCGACCGCTTTAAGTCAGTCAATGAAAGCCTGGGCATCGATGTTGGCGATCAGCTGCTGAAAGACCTTTCTGCCCGGCTGAGCAACTTCTCCGACCCGGTACGCCAGGTAGCGCGTATGTCGAGTGATGAGTTCGCGATGATCATCGAATATGAAAAGGATCAGGACAGGCTCAACGTCACGCTGTCTAACCTGCTGGCGGAAATCAGCCGGCCATTCCTGGTGGGCGACCATGAGCTGATCGTCACCGCCAGTATCGGGGTCTGCTTTGTACAGAAGGGCAACCTCAGCCAATTGCTCAATCAGGCCATCGCAGCGATGAATCAGGCGCGCTACAAGGGTGGCAACAACTACCAGTTTTACCATCAGAAGCTGGCAACCTCACCGCTGGAACGGCTGCAGCTTGAAAAGTCGATGCGCAAGGCCATCGTCAACCATGAATTCTCGGTCGACTATCAGCCCAAGCTGAACCTGCTCACTGGCATTATTGATTCGGTCGAGGCGCTGGTGCGCTGGATGCATCCGCAGAAGGGCGTGATCGATCCGGAAGAATTTATTCCGCTGGCCGAAGAGACCGGCCTGATCTCTGCCATTGGCGAACAGGTGCTGAATAAAGCCTGTATGGAAGCAGCCACCTGGCGTGAGCGTGGATTCGGCGACATTTCGGTGTCGGTGAACCTGTCGAGCCACCAGATCCGCCGCGATGACCTCTACGAAGTGGTTCAAAATGCGCTGATCACCTCGTCACTGCCGGCGGAATACCTGGAACTGGAGCTGACCGAAAGCATGCTGATGGAAGACATCAGCCACGCACAGGATTTTCTCAACCAGCTGCGTTCTCTGGGCGTGCGCCTGGCGCTGGATGACTTCGGCACCGGCTATTCATCGCTCAGCTACCTGAAGCGACTGCCGATCGACACACTGAAGATCGACCGCTCCTTCGTCAACGAAGCGCGCGACGGTGAAACCAGCCCGATTGTCGAAGCGATCATGGCCATGTCTGAAAGCCTGCGCCTGTCCGTGGTGGCCGAAGGTGTGGAAACCAAAGAACAGCTGGAATACCTGAAGGGCCTGGGCTGCGATTACGCTCAGGGCTTTATTATCAGCCGGGCACTGCCGTCCTCGGAAATTCTGCCGCTGATACGCCATTCCAACCTGCAAACGCTCTCTCAAACCAGCGAGTCGGTGCACTAGCCGGCTCTATAACCATTGACGGAGAAAAGCAGGCACTTAAATTGCTTTTACATACAGGTTAATTCTTGAGCTAGAATAGATTCCTGTCTGATGACGCCATAGGATCGGCTTCACAGAAATGAAACGAAAAATCCATAGACTCGTTCAACTGATAATGTTTTCGATACATTTGAATAGCGAATTGAACTGAATTAACAACAACAAAAACAGTCACCTCGAAGGAGATTAGCTAAATGTCTACGAACCTGTATGAACTGGAACTTTCCAACCTGGAAGACTCAATACTGCACAAACCTGGAGAAGGCAGCGATTCCAAGCGCACGGAAAACCACCGTAAACTGGCGGCACGGCGAGCGATCGAAGATCATCTGGAACAGCAGCGGTTAAGAAATGAATACCAGGATCTGGATTTAGAGGTGTACCAATAAGAATTTAACGAACCCGAGCGGTTATCAGAAAGGGCACCTTGAGTGCCCTTTTTTTGTGCCGTCCGTGGACGGCATGCACAACTAACAGCGTTAAGCTGGCTGCCTCATCGCCGGCTCAATATGCGCTGGAATGGCTTTGCTCGGCAGCCCGCAGCATTTCGATATCCCGGGCACTGAACGCAATAGGCTTCAGCAACTGCCGAATGGCATCGTTGGCATTGGCATTGCCCACCCGCAGGCGCGCTTCCAGAGAGGCCGCCCAGCTTTCAAATTCACTGGTGACCAGGGCGCGTGTTTTTTCATCCATGCGTGCCAGTGTTTTTTCCGGCAGGATCAAAATACCCCAGGTGTACAACACCGGCGTATCCACCACGTAGTTGAAGCGGCTGTACCAGTTCAGCGCCAGCGCCGCCGACGGTGGCGATACCAGGGTATCGATAGCGCCGGTATCCAGCCCGGTCAGCACATCGCCAATATTCATCACCAGGTAATCGACGTTAAGCTCGGCGCTGACCTGTTGAATATCGGTGGTATTGGGCAGCCAGAGTTTGGACTGGCGGATCTCATCCATGCTGGTGACCGGTTTTTTCGACATCAGGTAAGAAAAACCACCATCAAAGGGGCCATAGGCAAGCCAGTTCAGCTCCAACAGTTCATCACGAATCACCTGATCGTAGCTTTCGCGCTTGGCATAGACCTCGTCAATGCTGTCAAAGGCAAACGGCCGGCTCAGGCCTTTAACGTCGGCCTTGATGATATCCAGCGTTCCGGAGCTGACCAGTGCGCCCTGCAACTGACCAATGCGCATCTTGCGCATCACGGTGTTGTCGTCACCCATGACGCCGCCGGGGTATAGCTTGATCAGCACCTCGCCATTGGTTTTTTCCTTCAGCTTATCCGACAGCTCAATCAGCGACTTTGCCGCATCGGAGCCCGGCGGATAGAGCGTGGAGATTTTAATTTCCGTTCGTGCACTGGCAGCAACGGACACCAGCAGTGAGAGCAAAAGTAGCGCGAATGTTCGCATGTCAAACCTCGTTTAATTTGGATATCAGCGGTCAGCCCGCCGTGCGCATTGCAGCGGCTTCGGATAAACGCGCGAGTTTACCCAGCGAATATGACCAACAGATGTCTTCACCCGTTCGACCATGACCGGGCGCAACAAGTTCCGGCCTGCAGAGTTGTTTAAAGCAATCTGCCGGCCATCAGCAGACACTGAAGCCCTGACTGCAGTACTCATCTTTCAACTTTACATAGTTGCCTGCCGAGTACTTAAAGTAACTTTTTTCTTTTTCCGTTAATGGCCGGGCTTCAACCACCGGGCTGCCCTTGTACATATAGCCGGACCGCAACCGTTTGCCCGGCGGCACCAGTGCTCCGGCGGCGATGATCACCTGATCTTCAACCGTTGCACCATCCAGCACGATGGCGCCAATACCGATCAGCACCTCGTTACCAATGGTACAGCCATGCAGGCAGACTTTGTGGCCAATGATCACGTCATCTCCGATCAGCAGCGGATAACCGCCCGGGTTATAGGCCGAGGCATGGGTGATGTGCAGCACACAGCCATCCTGCACCGAGGTTCGCTCGCCAATGCGGATACTGTGCATATCACCGCGGATGACGGCTCCGGGCCAGACAGAGCTGTCGCTGCCAATTTCGACATCGCCAATCACGCAGCTTTCTTTGCTAACCAGCACCCGCTCGGCCAGGCGCGGCTGGTGTCCGTTGAATTCATAAATCGCCAAATCGGAGTCCTTTTTCTTAGTGGGAGTCTCAGGGTAACATGGTGTTTTTCAATGCAGAGCCGCACCATGTTAAAACTTTCCAGTTTCTGGCGGAACCGTACAGAAGAAATAGCCGCAATCGACCTTGGTTCCAACTCATTCCATATGATCATAGCCAAGATTTCCAACGGTCAGCTGAGCATTATCGATCGCCTGCGAGAGCCGGTTCGGCTGGGTTATGGTTTAGATACCGATGGTCGCCTTGACGATCTGTCACAGAAGCGGGCGCTCGATTGCCTGACCCGCTTCCAGCAGCGCATTCAATACATTCCCGCCAACCGCGTGCGCGCTGTCGGTACCCGCACGCTGCGTCAGGCAAAAAATGCGGAGGAGTTTCTGCTGCGGGCCGAAAAGGCACTGGGCAACAAGATTCATGTCATCTCCGGTGTCGAGGAGGCTCGCCTGGTGTATCACGGCGTCGCCTTCGGCCTGGAAGACGATAACCAGAAGCGGTTGGTGATCGACATCGGCGGCGGCAGTACCGAGATTATTATCGGCCAGGATTATAACCCGCTGTCCATGGAATCGCTGGGCATGGGCTGTGTTTCCATTACCCGCAAGTTCTTTGAGGCTGGCGATATCACGCCCGCTCTGGTGAAGCGCGCCGATGTATTTTGCCGGCAAAAACTGGAGCCCTTCCAGCAGCGCTTTCGGCAGCAATCCTGGCAACGGGCGATCGGGTGCTCTGGCTCAATCAAGGCGGTTTCCGGTGCGCTGGAGCAACTCAACGGTCACCCGGCGGTCACCCTGGAAGGCATGGAAAAACTCATCGCCCAGTGCATTGAGGCGAAATCGATCGACAGCCTGAAGATCGCCGGCGTCGGCAGCGACCGTATGCCGGTATTCATTGGTGGCCTGATTGTGCTCAATGCCACCATGAAGGCACTGAAGATTGCCTCGCTGGAAGCCTCACCCTGGGCTCTGCGCGAGGGCCTGCTGTTCGACCTGCTCGGTCACGACAGCATATCCGATATGAAAGAGCGCTCAGTTACCGAGCTGGGCAAGCGCTTCCATGCCGACGTGCTGCACGCCGAACGCACCAGCCGGGTAGCGCTGCAACTGTTCGACAACATTCAGGATGAGCATAAATTCGATGACAACTGGCAGCGCAACCTGGCCTGGGCGAGCATGCTGCACGAGGTCGGGCTGGATATTAACCACGACGGCTACCACCGGCACGGCGGCTACATTGTTGAAAACTGCCACATGGCCGGCTTTGGCTTTGATGAGCAGAGCATCCTCGCCTGTCTGGTGCAGTTCCATCGCAAAAAGCCCGACTGGGCAAAGATAGAACAGCTGCCGGCGGAGCAACTGAACGAGTTTTATGTGGTGTTGCAGATCTTCCGTCTGGCCTGCATTCTGACCCGTGCCCGCAGTGATCTGCAGGACATCAGCTGGTCAATCAGCTTCAACGGCAAGCAGTTGCGCTTTTGTGCGCCGCCAGCCTGGTGGAACGAGCAAACGCTGGCCGCCGCTGATCTGGAGTCGGAAGTGAAATACATGAAGAAGAGCCCGGTACCGCTTTCGCTGAACCGGCCGGAAGAAGCGGAGTAGGCCGCTCAGGCAAGGGCGGGCAATTGCCCGCCTCAGGTTGTCGATAAACCCCGCCGACAAAAAGGTAGCTCCTAAATAGACCGCTGCAAGTATCGTCCTGATACGCTCGACGAAAACATCGAATCGTCGGACCGCCATGTTTTCGACGTCTATTTAGGAGCTACCTTTTCATCGTCTCGAAGGCTGTGGTAGCTTTGTCATCAGTCTGGGGCGGGCAACTGGCCGCCCCGCATCAGGAAATAGCTTCCTGCAACAGCGTCATCTGAGCTGAAACCGGCGCTTCGCCCTCCTTCGGTTGCAGATGGGTGTAGCTGCCATCGGTGTTCAACACCCACGCCTGAGTGTTGTCGGCAAGGTACAGCTCAAGGTCTGCGGTAATCTTGTCGCGAATGCGCTTCACCAGAATCGGGAAGCCGGTCTCCACGCGGTGGAACATGTTGCGGGTCATCCAGTCGGCACTGGCGGCAATCAAGTCTGGCTCACCTCCGTTTTCAAACCGGAAAACACGGGTGTGCTCCAGGAAGCGGCCAACGATAGAGCGCACATGAATGTTCTCAGACACGCCCGGAACCCCCGGCTTCACCTGACAGATACCGCGCACGATCAGATCAATCTTCACCCCAGCCTGGCTGGCTTCATAAAGCTTGCGCACCAGGTTCTCTTCTGAAAGCGAGTTCATCTTCGCAGTGATACGCGCCGGCCGGCCGGCTTTGGCGTGTTCGATCTCCCGCTCAATATACTTCATCATGGTTTTGTGCAGCGTAAAGGGCGCCTGCAGCACCTTATCGAGCTTGGATACCCGGCCGAGGCTGGTCAACTGCAGGAAGATGCGGTTAACGTCGTCACCAATCTGTTTATTGCAGGTGAGCAAGCCGTAGTCGGTATAGATATTCACAGTTTTCGGGTGATAGTTACCGGTTCCCAGATGCACATAGTGACGCAGCTTATTGCCTTCCTTGCGGGCAATCATCAGCAGCTTGGCGTGGGTCTTATAGCCAAATACGCCGTACACCACGTGAATGCCGTATTCCTGCAGGCGCATCGCCAGCGCAACGTTGGCCTCTTCATCGAAGCGCGCCAACAGTTCAATCACCACCGTCACCTCTTTGCCGGCCTTAGCCGCAGACACCAGCGCATCGACAATGACGGACTTAACACCCGTCCGGTACAGCGTCTGCTTGATGGTGACCACGTTCGGGTCTTTGGCGGCCTGACGGATCAGCTCTACCACCGGAACAAAGGAATCAAACGGGTGGTGCAACAGAATATCGGCACGGGCGATGGCCTCGAAGGCATTCTTCTTGCGGCGCAACGCCTTGGGCATACAGGGCTCAAAGGGGGTGTACGTCAGATCAGGCCGTCCGGCCATATCAATCAGGTCTGACAGGCGGTTCAGGTTGACCGGGCCATCCACCTGATAAACATCGGGCTCGCTGATCTCAAACTGCCCCATCAGGAATGAAGTCATTTCGTCCGGGCTGTTTTCGGCCACTTCCAGGCGAACCTCATCGCCGTACTGGCGATAGACCAGCTCACCTTCAATGGCGCGGCGCAAATCTTCGGTTTCTTCTTCGTCGACAAACAGGTCGGAGTTTCGGGTCACCCGGAACTGATAGCTGCCTTTGACCGTCATGCCGTAAAAGATCTCATCCATAAAATAGTGAATGATCGACGACATAAAGACGAAGCGGTTGGCGTTGTTCTGATCCGGCAAGTCCAGACGCACAACATTCGGCAGTGAACGCGGACACTGCACAATGGCGCGGCCGCTGTTACGGCCGAAGGCATCTTTGCCGTGCAGGAAGACAAAGAAGTTCAGCGACTTATTGAGAATACGCGGGAACGGGTGCGCCGGGTCGAGACCGATGGGGCTGAGCAGTGGCAGCACCTCCTGATGGAAGTAGTTTTTCAGCCATTCAATTTCCGCCTTAGTCCAATCTTTACGTTTGATCAGCTCAATATTCTCTTCCGCCAGCTTGGGCAGAATCTGCTCATTGAGGATCTGGTATTGTCGATTCACCAGCTCGTGCGCGCGCACGGCAATGGTAGACAGCTGAGTTTCCGGGCCACGACCGTCCGGCCCGGCCAGAGAAGACCCGGCTTCGTGCAGTTCTTTCAGGCCACCGACACGAACCTCAAAGAACTCATCGAGGTTAGTGCTGGAAATACACAGGAATCGCAGTCGCTCCAACAGCGGGATGGAGGCATCTTCCGCCTGAAGCATGACCCGTTGATGAAACTCCAGCAGAGATAATTCACGATTTAAAAAATGCTCCGACCCGATTTCAACCGGGGTGTTTTCACTAACTTCGGCGGCATTCGCGCCGTTCGCGTTGGTCATACCTACTCCTGTTTGTCATTGCCGCTAATTTTAATTCCTGCTGGCGACACCATTATGACAAGTATAAGTCATGTGAGATTTTGTGGTGACCACAGCTTATAGGTTACAGGCAAAAAAAACACCGCCGGGGCGGTGCAACGCAGGGTTTGACAGATCAACACTATGAACAGAGGTTAAACTTCATCCAACAACAAATAACGGGCTTGCAGGCGGTAGGCTGTTACAAAGCCGACCATCGCCAGTGTGACGCAGATGAGGGCATTTTGGGTCGCACCGGAATCCATCAATACCAGGCTGGCGCCCAGCATCGCGCAGGTTAAGACCACTACAGGAATGTACAAATACTTCACGTTTTTACTCCTATCGGCGCATTGCCAATCAACTGACTGCAATCCTCGATAACCGAATTATAGCCGCAGATTGCGGAAGCACCCGGCTTATAACAATTCTCTACCGAGTGGCAAAAAGTTGACTGTCTGAAACAGCGGGCAAACAGACGCCTCTGGCGCGCTTAGGGTTCGGTGCCAAAAAAACGGAGATGAGATGTATGCGGAGGGAAGAATCACCCGGCCGACAGCGCAGCCTCGGTCAGTGCCCTAACCTCGTCCAGGCTGGCATCAACACCGATCAACAGCCAAAGGGTATTCTTTGGGCTGGTGCGGCTGCGAATAACGCGCGCATGCTCGTGCAGGTAGTTGTGCAGGAACAGCACGGCCTGTTGTCGTTGCAGAGCATCCGTAAACCAGTCACCGGACCACAGCGCTGACCACTCGGCAATCTGCTCGTTCAGCAGTGTGGCAGAGGCTTCGCTGGCCGACTGATCATTTTCAGGCAGACTGCGCAGAGCGGTAATGGGATAACCATCGAGTTGTTGATCACAAATAAAGGAGGGTGCGGCCGTGCGGTTGCTGTCCGGATAGACACAGCTGGTGAGTTCGGTATTCAGACCACGGCTGCTGCAGGAAAACAGCAGCAGAACCAAAGCAAGCAATGAGGTTGTTTGAATGGTTCTGCGCATGGTCTCGGGCCCGGAAATTTCAGCGGTTAAAACAGTACGCGGGCGCGCAGTGTGCCTTTAACCTGCAGTACTTTTTCCAGAGCTTTTTCGGACGCTTCCTGAGCGACATCAATCACCACGTAACCGATCTTATCGGACGTTTGCAGGAACTGACCCATGATGTTGATGTCGTTTTCAGAGAACACCTGGTTAATTTCAGACAGAACACCAGGAATGTTTTCGTGAATGTGCAGAATACGGTGCGCATTCGGATGCGCCGGCAGAGCAACCTCAGGGAAGTTAACCGCAGACAGCGAGGTACCGATGTCGGAATAAGTCGCCAGTTTTTCAGCCACTTCAATGCCGATATTGAATTGCGCTTCCTGCGTTGAACCACCCACGTGAGGGGTCAGCAGTACGTTATCGAACTCACGCAGCGGCGAAACAAATTCGTCGTCGTTAGAGCGAGGCTCAACCGGGAATACATCGACCGCCGCACCGAGCAGTTTTTTGCTGCGGATCACTTCAGCCAGTGCGTCAATTTCAACCGTGGTACCGCGTGCAGCATTGAGGAAGAAGCTGCCTTGTTTCATCTGGCTGAACTGGGCTTCACCCATCATCATCTTGGTGGAAGCCGTTTCCGGTACGTGCAAAGAAACCACATCCGCCGTGCTCAGCAGCTCGTTCAGAGAGCCAACCTGACGGGCATTACCCAGTGGCAGCTTGGTGACGATGTCATAGAACATCACTTCCATGCCCATGCTTTCGGCCATCACGCCCAACTGAGTACCGATGTTGCCGTAGCCAACAATACCCAGCTTCTTACCACGAATTTCGTAGCTGTCGTTGGCAGATTTCAGCCAGCCACCGCGGTGACAGGCTGCGTTTTTCTCCGGGATACCGCGCATCAGCATAATAATTTCAGCAATGACCAGCTCGGCTACGGAGCGGGTATTGGAGTAGGGTGCATTAAATACCGGAACACCGCGCTTGGCCGCGGCGGTTAAATCCACCTGGTTGGTACCAATGCAGAAACAGCCAACCGCAACCAGTTTCTTCGCCGCAGCAAAGACGTCTTCGGTCAACTGTGTACGCGAACGAATACCCACGAAATGCGCCTCGGAAATTCTTTCCAGCAGTTCGCTTTCCGGCAGCGAGCCTTTTACGTAATCAATATTGGTGTAACCGGCTTTCTGGAACGTATCCAATGCGCTCTGGTGTACACCTTCTAAAAGAAGAATTCGGATTTTGCTTTTATCGAGGGAAGTCTGGGTCATCTTGAAAACTCTGAGGCAATGGTTAAAGCGCGCGGATGATAACACAGCTTAAAACCTGCGCCTTAGCCATTTTCGCAATGCTGTTGTTTTAAAAACAGAATAAAGATTAATCAGACCGAATGGTCAGATAGAGCCGCCGGCAAGGTTGAAAGCAGAGTGCCGAGGGCACCCTGCAGCAGTGCAAATCTGTTAGCGGGTAGATGCCAGCATGTGATCAACCGCCGCCTTCACTTCGTCGTCACTCAGTGCCGTATTACCGCCCTTCGCGGGCATGTTGTTCAGGCCATTCAAGGCATGGCTATAGAGCGTTTCGAGCCCCTGCACTTCACGCGGCGCCCAGTCGTCGGCATTGCCGAACCTTGGCGAACTTAACAGGCCGGTCGCATGACAGGCAGCACAGGATGCAGAATAAACATCTTCACCACTTCTCGGCCCGTCCGCTGCGGCACTGCTCGCCGCTACTTTAGCGGTTGCGCACTCCTGCCCCTGAATACAAACGTTACCGGCCGGTTTCAGGCGCTCTGCCAGCGATTCTTCACTGCCTTGAGTTGCAGCAATCGCAGCGCCAAAAGCAAAAGTGACCAATAAAACGAGAAACTTTTTCATATCGTAGTCCGTTCCGTTAACATCGTTATTCTTATGAGGCGGCGATTATAGCGGCTATACCGGGTCGGTGAAACAACAGGCACCAAACCTACGACTATCGGTGGATATACCGCGCGGCTAACGCTGAAACAATCTGAATTTGCCATCCATACCACCCTTGATGTTAGACAATTAACCGGGAGCTCGCCAAAAGTGAATCAGGTAACTGTTGCTGCAACGCAAATGAGCTGCAGCTGGAATGTAGAAGAAAATATCGCCACAGCGGAAAAGCTGGTGCGTCAGGCCGCGGCGGCGGGTGCCAACATTATATTGCTGCCCGAGCTGTTCGAACGGGTTTATTTTTGCCAGCAGCAGAAAGAGGACTATCGCCGCTTCGCCACCGGCGTGGAAGACAACCCGGCCATCAACCACTTTAAAGCGATCGCCAAAGAGCTTGGCGTGGTGCTACCGATCAGCTTTTTTGAGCAGGCCGGGCCTGTCGCCTATAACTCCATTGCGATTATCGATGCCGATGGCGAAAACCTGGGCATCTACCGTAAAACCCATATTCCGGATGGCCCGGGCTATAACGAGAAATTCTATTTCTGCCCCGGCGATACCGGCTTTAAGGTGTGGAAAACCCGCTTCGGCACTATTGGCGTGGGCATCTGCTGGGATCAGTGGTTCCCCGAATGCGCCCGTTCCATGGCGCTGATGGGTGCAGACATTCTGTTCTACCCAACGGCCATCGGCTCGGAGCCTTACGACGCCAGCATCGATTCCAGCAAGCATTGGCAGCGCACCCAGCAGGGGCACTCGGCCGCCAACGTCATTCCGGTGATTACCAGCAACCGGGTGGGTGAGGAAGTGATCGATGATTCATCCATTACCTTCTATGGCTCATCGTTTATTACCGACGCCACCGGCGAACTGCTGAGCGAAATGAACAAAACCGAAACCGGCTTTGTTTGCCAGTCCTTTGATTTGCAGGCGCTGGCTTATCAGCGTCAGGAATGGGGTCTGTTCCGCGACCGTCGACCCAGCCAGTACCAGGCGCTGTCGACCAAAGATGGTATTACCCGCTAACGCCCCGCCATCAAAATCGCTCAGGCAAACAGCGCAAACACATCTGGCCTTTCCAAGAGCCGGTTTGCGGTCCATGCCTGAGCGCTCTGCTCTGCCCAGCTGATTTTCAGCGCCCACACAGGCCCCTCTTGCAGATTGCGACCTGAGTCAAAGAACGACCTGTAACCGGTCCCAATTTCTGCGCTTTCCTATTCCAATATGTATCAATTGTGATCGACCGCCAATTTTTCAGAACATTGTTCTACTAGCCTGAAAATGGAGGGCAGGCTAACGCCCCAGGGAACGACAATAACAATAAGGAAATCACAATGAGCGATAACTTCTATGACAATGAAAAGCGCCGCGCCGGACGAAAAGTGGCCGGTCTAACGGCCCTGCTGGGCTCTGTAGCCGCATTACTGGTGGTACTGACCGCCGCAATCTTCATGCTGTACTGAGCGCTTCTGCTTTACCCATCACCTGCAATGCGGCTGTATGCAGGTGGCCGGTCAGTCTTCATTGAGCCGCTGCAACAGCGGCAACACAATCTGCTTATCGAACTCGCGCTCACCATGACGCATAAACTGGATCGTAATCCGGTTTTTGGATTCGGCGATAATCTGCCCGACCCCCAGCTTGGGGTGTGAAACCACCTGATTCACCAGTTCCTCCCCCTTTTTCAGCGAGCGCTGCTGCCATGCAGGCACCGGCAGCCCTTTCAACCGGGCGTAAAACTCGACACTGGGACGGTGCATGTCACCGGGTAATTCCGGCGCAGCCGAGCCGTTGCCAAGGGCCGCTTCAAAGGCTGCCAGACCATCAACATAGGCATCGGGAATAAAGCGTGATGGCATCAGCGTGCTGTCATCGGCCGGCGTCAACAGCACCAGCTCTTCGGCGGCGCGGGTCATGGCTACATAGAGCAGGCGTCGCTCACTGGCAACGCTGGTGGCAATCATCATTTCACCCTCTGGCTGGTAAGGGAAAAACTGGCTGTTGAGCTCCGGAATAATCACACAGGGCCACTGCCGCCCCTTCGATTTATGAATAGAGGTAATCAGCAGCGCATCGGCATTGGCCGGCGTCTTCCGGTTCATCAGCTCCGTCAGTTGCGCTGCACCCTGGGCCAGTGGCCAGCGGCTTTGGCGTACAAAGGAGACAAAGGCTTTGACGGTTGCCACCTGATCTTCCACCTGCGCGACGGAAAAGGCATTGTCTTTCAATGAGGCGAGGTAATCGGTGCCCTGCAGCCAGCCATACAGCACCAGACTGGCCTCACCCTGCGCCCGTTCGGCCTTTTCGATCCAGCGGGCGCGCTCAAACAGCTGCTCCGACTGATACTTGGACACCGTGTTGGGGATGGCATTGCGCAGCGCCTGGCCCCATTCACGGCTGACACCGGCCAGCCGGCTAATCAACTCGTCGACGATCGATTTCTTAATCTTCAGATAGGGTTGAGTGAGCAATACCTGCCAGGCCTGTTTGCGGGCTCGGGCATCCCACTGCGCGGTTTCACCGGCGGCAATTTGCAGCAGTACGCGGAACGGGCGCAATTCGTAGCGCTCCAGCACCGTCTGCTGGTTATCCATGTGGTAAGGGATGGCATTGGCCAGCAACAGCAGCTCCAGCCGGGCACTGTTGGCCCACAGCCGGTTGATGACGGCAATGTCCTTAAGCGGGCGGCTGGCCTGCCAGTTGCGTATGCAGGTCAGTGCGGCCTGAGCACTGTCGCCACAGGCTTCACGCTGCACTCGGGTGGTACCTGCACTCTGGTGCGAAACACACTGGATACGCGGACTGTCAGCGGCATAGTTACCGGCAATCACCTGATTGGCGAGCAGGCTCAGCGTGTCACCAAAGCGGAAGGTGTGGCTGAGCTGATAATCGCTGGTGCCCTGATAGCTGTTGCTGAAGCCGGTAGTCAGCAGCGCCGGGTCGGAGCCGCGGAATTCATAGATGGTCTGGTCCGGGTCGCCCACCACCAGAATATCACTCTTGCCGCCGTGCAGCGTTTTCAGCAAATACTCTTGCACGGGGTTGATGTCCTGAAACTCATCGACCAGATATTCCGCCATATGGCCGGCAAACTGGGCGGCGATATCCGGCTCGTTTTTAAAGCGCAGCACCGGCTCGTAGAGCAGATCGGAAAAGGTCATCTTATGGTGCTGGCTGCGCCAGTCCTCAAACTCATAAAAGGCCTGAATAAACAGCTTGCAGCTGGCTGGCAGGCCGGTGGATTCAAACACCTGCTCCGGTGTCGCCAAGGAGCTCTTCACCAATTCCAGATAGGCAACCGCCGGCTCCACCCACTTCTTTTTGCGGGTGAGAATGTCATCGGCGATGTCGGCATCGGCCAGGTTACGCAGAATACGCCAGATCACCGGCTCGATGTCGGAATCCTGCAGGATGTCTTTATCGAACGCCGCCATATAATCGCGCTGCACCAGCGTCTGGCAAATACGGTAGCCCAGCGAATGAAAGGTGCGCACATCCGGCAGCACCGCGCCGCGCCCGGCAACCTGTTTCAGTCGCCGTTCAAAATCGAGCTGCGCCGCCTTATTGTACATCAGCACCAGCATGCGGCGCGGGTCGGCACCGGATTGCAGGCGGTTATGCACATAGGCCGTGAGCGTTTGGGTTTTCCCGGAACCGGCAACCGCAATAATGCGGGCATGGCCACCGGCATGCTGAATCACAGCCTGTTGTTCAGAAGTATATTGCACAGAAGATTTTCAGATTAACGCCAAAGAAAGTATGACATCATACCAGCCGCACTTTGCTATAGTTACTGTGGTCTTAATAACAAAAGTTACTGAGCTCTCAACGACCGGGCTCAGTAGCGGTCGAAGCAGCCAAACGGAGTAGCCGCATGCCTAAACAAGAGATTAAAAGCCTGTTTCAACGCTTACGTGAACACCTGCCAGAGGGCGAAGCCAGTGCGCAACAGAAGGCACTGCTCGATCAGATTCAGTACCATGTACACAACATTGATCAGCCCGACCCGGAAGACCCGACCTTCCGTGAATCGCTGGAATCGCTGATTGCCGATATCGAATCGGATCATCCGAAGAGTGCGGCCATTGCCCGTAATATTTTGGAAACGCTGGCGGCCATCGGCATTTAAGCCGGCGGCTCGCTGCCATCCCCACCCTGGCTAAACACATAGCAATCACGCCCCAGGTGTTTGGCCCGATACAACGCTTGGTCTGCCGCGCGAATTAGCGCCGCAAACGTCTGACCCCGGGCCGGAACCTGGCTATGAACACCCACCGAACAGGTCAGATACTTGCGCAGAGCCTGCGGGTTCTCTACCGCCTGCTGGTGCCAAAGTTCATTCAGCCGGCTGGCTTTGCGATGCGCTTCGGTAACATCCATTCCCAGCGCAATCACAATAAACTCTTCACCGCCATACCGGCCAAGCACTTCATCGTCGCCATTAAATACCTGTCGCAACAAATCGGCCTGCAAGCGAATAATTTCGTCGCCCTGGACGTGGCCATAAAAGTCGTTATAGGGTTTGAAATGGTCGATATCGATCAGAAACACGGTTAACAATTGTTGCGTATCGCAGGCCCGGTCTAATAATGCCTGGCCGTCCAGCTCATAAGCCCGACGGTTGTTCAGCCCGGTCAGCTGATCGGTACGGCTGAGATCATGCAGCTTTTCCGACAATTCTTTTGAACGCAAAAAGCTTTGCTCCAGCGAGAACAAGCCCAGCAAGCTGATGAACTGGGCGGCCGACATCAAACCATACTTGGTGAAGCCAAATGAGCCATAAATAGGCAAAAAAGAAACCATCAATAAAAAGCTGAAGTTACTGAGCAAAACCAGATAGACCGCATAGCGAAAGGACATCCGCAACAGGAAAAATGCGGCCAGGGTATAGAGCACCGTACCTTCATACTGAAACGGGTGTTGCGCAACCACCCAGCATTTATAAATCACCCAGTAGTTAACGCCATTGACATAGCTGACCACCAGAAACAGCACCAAATCTTTGTGCGCCCGGTAATTGGGCCGGGTGGTGTAATAGAGAAAAAACAAACCGGCCGGCAATTGCAGTGCGACCCGCGAAAAGATGTAGCTGCCATGAAGCTCTGTGGGCATCGCCGACATATCGATGGGCATAAAGGCGAGCGCTAACAGGATTGAGCATACAACCAATAGCTGCAACCGCCTTGAGGAAAGTTCGGAATGGATCAAGCGTGGCTCCGTAACTGCATCTGAACGTTCTGCATTTTAAAGAAAACCAGAATATTTTTTAGACGCAGTTCACAATATAAGCCATTACTGAAAAAACTATGCGTCTTCTTGATCGCCGTCGTCTTCTGACAAGGTCGCCATTGAGGCCGGCAGTTTTTTGTTCGATGGTGCACCGAGTTTCTGCAGTCGCTGAACATAGCTGGCCATTGAGCCGCGCCCGTCCCGCAGGCTGCCCATGGCATCGTGAAAGGTGGAGTCGGCGGTTTTCAGCTGTGCTCCCAGCTTGTCCATCTTTTCACCGAAGATTGCCAGCTTGTCGTAGATCTTTCCGGCCAGCTTGAATAGCTCTTTGGCATTTTCATTCTGCCGCTCCAACACCCAAAGGTTGGCAACGGTTTTCAGAGTGGCCAGCAGCGTGGTCGGCGTAACCACCACGATGTGCCGTTCAAAGGCCTCATTAAACAGCTGCTGATCGGCTTCGAAGGCGGCAATAAAGGCGCTTTCAATGGGCATGAACATCAATACAAAATCCGGTGCGTTCATACCATTCAGACTGGGGTAATTCTTTTCGCTAAGCGAGCGGATGTGGTTGCGCGTTGCGGCGATGTGTTCCTGCATCGCCTTCTGCCGCAGTGTGTCGTCTTCGCTGATCAAGGCGTTCTGGTAGGCCACCAGGCTGACCTTGCTGTCGATGATAATGTGCTTGCCTTCCGGCAAATGAATAACGAAATCGGGGCGGTAGTTCTTGCCGTCTTCACTTTTAAAGTTCGCTTCGCGCTCGTACTCACGCCCCTTGCGCAGGCCGGACGATTCCAGAATGCGCTCAATCTGCAGCTCACCCCAGTTACCCTGCAGCTTTTTATCACCCTTCAGGGCTTTGGTCAGATCGCTGGCCTGCTGATTCAGCTGATTGTTCATTTCCCGCAGCATGTTCAACTGCGCCACCAGCTGGCCGCGGCCTTCAATTTCCTTGCTGTGGATATCATCGACACGCTGGCGGAACTGCTCAATATTCTTCTGAAACGGATCCAGCAGTGCCGACATCGACTGACGTGACTGCTGCTGGAACTTCTGATTGCTCTGCTCGAATATTTCATTCGCCAGGTGTGAAAACTCCTGCTTCAGCTGGGCTTTATTTTCGGTGAGCATCTTCACCTGCTCGGCATGATGCTCACTCTGCGCCTGCATCTGCACCGCCAGTTCGGCCATTTTGGTGTCCTGCTGCTGAAAGCTCTGCTGCAGCGCATGGCACTCGCGTTCCTTTTCACGCAGGCGTTCATGCACAACCGGCAGCTGTTCCAGTTGCGCGGTCAGGCTGGCAATTTTCGCTTTGGCTTCCGAAAGGCTTTCGCTTAATGCTTCCCCGGCCTGTTTCACATCGGTCAGTTCATGATTGGTCAGCGCCGTGCGCTCAATTTCAAAGTTCAGCGACTGGGTCGCCAGCTCCAGTTGCTGCTGCAGCGCCTGCCTCCGCTTATCGGCATTGCGCAACAGGTAGGCAGTCAGCAGTGCCAGCGGCACAATGCCGACTGCAACACCGGCGGCTAAGGGAAGGTAATGAGTGGTCATCCAAAGAATCAAAGTGGGCCCCTGAAGAAGATAGATTAACTGATGTCTGGCAAGCTGAATGGCCAGGCGGTGTGATCGCCGGGATTAGGATCTTGCTGATACGAGTATTGCGCGCCATGGTAACTAAATTCGAGACGCCAGGCATGAAGAAAAACCCGATCAGCGGCGGAGCCACCGTAACGGATGTCACCCAAGATCGGCGCGCCCAGCGATTTCATCGCCACCCGTAGCTGATGGGTTTTGCCGGTTTTCGGTTGCAGTACAAAGCCGCGTAACGATGGGCTCAGCAGGTAGCTGGAAAACTGCGTCAGCGCCGGGTTTTCAGTGGTGCGCAGCAGCTTCCACTGACCGCGCCGCGCCGGTGCCATATCGCCCTTGACCCAACCCTGCTTCTTTTTCGGTTTGCAATCTGAAACGGCCAGATAGGTTTTGCGCACCGTGCGCTCGGCAAAGGCCAAACTCAACTCGCGGTTGGCCTGCTCGGTCTTGGCCACCAGCAACAGGCCGGAGGTTGGCTTATCGAGCCGGTGCACAGGGAGCGGCTTTATAGCGGTCTCACGCTGCAGCCACTGCAATACAGAGGGTGCGTCGGTATCGCGCTGAACCGTCCAGCCAATGGGCTTGTTTATAACCCAGAAGCCGTCCGTTTCGGCAATGATGTCAGGATATATTTCGGGCATTAAATCATCAGCCCTTGCGCCGCTCTTCCTGCAGCTGCAGCGCAATACGGTTCATCAGCACGCCCCAGCGGGTATTCAGTGAGGCCAGTTCAGAAGGGGTTTCGCGTAAGTCGCGATGCTCCAGAATCAGTCGGTTTTCGCCTTCGGCTTTTTCAATGCGCCAGTGCACCAGCGTGTTGTGCCAGTAGTCTTCGCCCTGGGTGCAAAGCCACTCCAGTACGCTTTCGGTTTCTTCCTCGACAACCCGGAACACCATGGACACTTCCTGCTGCTGCGCCTGAAACTGCCAGCTATCTGCCCCGTGGGTGGAGATGCTCCCCGGCCACCACTGCTCCAGACCGGTACGCGTGGTCAACAAGGACCAGATGCGGTCTGGCTCAGCCTGTACTACTATTTCGTGATAAAGAGTCGTCATAATCATTCCGGCTATGCGCATGTATTGGCCCAGCTATTTTAGCAGAGACAGCACCGATGCTTAACAACGTTTCACACAAGGCGGCATTTGCAATGCGCCCGGAAGGGTCGCTGAATCATATGCCGGTGGATCCGTTGCAGCTGCCAGGTGACGACCCGCTGCGGCATTCGGCAGCGCTGGCCGGCAAAGATCTGGTTTCGCGCAAGGCTCTGATGGCTATTCTGTGCCAGCAAGATCACCCGCAGCAGGACGATTTACGCGCCTTTCTCACTCACTTTAATATCGCTGAGCCTGCCGACCGCAGGGTTCTCGACTGTTACGCCGAGCGTTTTATTCTAATCATCCGAACGGCTCGCAGTTGTGAACAATGGGCGCACGGCAACCACTTTCAGAAGAAGCTGCTCGATTTCTGGCAGGCCAGTGAAACGGTCGTCATTGCCGGCGGCATTACCTCCGCGCAGTTTGGCATTCACCTGGCTTCACGGGTGGAAGAAGCCTTTACCAACCTGGATATACTGGCATCGCCCTGGGCCGGCCAAACCGCGTTGTTTGGCTTGGCACAGGCGGTTGCCCAGCGTGAGCTGCTGCTGGTGCTGGATTTTGGCGGCACCGGGGTGAAATGCGGCATTGCTCATAACTACGGCAACCGCATTGATCATCTGTTTGAGATGGAAGTCGCGCCCTACCTGCATCAGGGGCTGGTGTACGCGGATCATTTCAGGGAGCTGCTGGTGCAGATTCGCGAGCGGGTCGGCTGCGCACTGCCGGTGGCCATCAGCCTGGCCTGCTATATGGATTCCGGTGTGGTGTTTGATTACAAGAGCGGTATTTACCACCGCCTGGGCGCCTGCTCAGACAATCTGGCCATCACGCTCAACGATGAATGGCTGCCTGCCGTCGACCTTGGCGAGTTAAAGGCACTGGAGCACGACAGCACCGCCGCCGCATTGGCGTTTCAGTTCCGCACCCCGGCGATGATGGTCACACTGGGCACCGGCCTGGGTTCGGCCCCCTGCCCCTATGTTCCGCTACCCGGGCGAAGCGGATAAAAAGCGCACACCAAAGCCTTCCGGGCCTATGCGTTCAACCTGCATCCAGATTTCCATCAACTCACCCTTCTGCAGCATTTTGCAGCGAAACAGCTGACCTTCCTCGACGCTGAACGGGTTATCCAGCGGTGCTAATAAGGCACCCGAGCTGGAAATATTCTTACAGGCACAATGAAACGACTCACCGCTGTCCATCAACAGGGTCAGGGGGATCTGTAAATTTTCGAACCGGGGTGCGCGCTGAACCATGGGCCTGCTGTCAGTAGAAACCATGTAAGAACCTATTCCCATTAAAGTCTCTTGTTTTTATATTTTCAATGGTCAAGGCATGATACTGAACATGCTGTGCAAGTCACCTGTTCCGCACATACAGCCCTGGCTTTAACGGTAAATGCTGCTTTTCGCGGCAGATTAGGGCTTGATTTTCATAAACCGGCTCGCCCAAAATAAACCGCTGCCCACCTTTTCTGTTAGCCATCGCTTCCAGCCCACCAGGACGTCTATGAATATTCTTTACTATGTAGTGCACCCCGATTTGGACCACTCGAATGCAAACCGCTCTCTGCTGAGAAAGTTACCGCTGCATCCGCAGCTGAAGGTGATCGATCTGTACGACAGGTACCCGAGCTTCAGCGTCAACGCAGTAGCAGAAAAGGAGTTGATCGACTGGGCGGATGCATTGTTTTTCCAGCACCCGCTGTACTGGTACAGCGTGCCGGCGTTGCTTAAGCAATGGTTCGAAATAGTGCTGACGCCGGGCTATGCCTACGGCAAAGAAGGCACTGCCCTGGCTGGCAAGCGCTGGCAACACATTATCTCGACCGGAGGCAACGCCAACGCTTACCGCAGCGAAGGCTACAACCAGTACAGCATGGAAGAGCTGCTCAGACCTCTGGAATCGACCGCCGGCCTTTGCCGCTGTGAATGGCACGAGCCGCTGATTCACTTCAGTGCCAAGCATGCGCGCGGTGAGCAACTCAACGCGTTCAATGATCAGGTGGTGAATACCCTGACTGACCTTCTGGAGACCCGCTAATGACAACCGAACACAATTATTTCATGGACGCACTGGTGTTTCTCGGTGCCGCGGTTGTTTTTGTGCCGGTCGCCAAGCGCGCCGGACTCGGTTCTGTACTGGGTTATCTGGTCGGCGGTATTGCCATTGGCCCTTACCTGCTGGGCCTGATTGAAGACAGCGAATCCATTCTGCACTTCTCGGAGTTTGGCGTGGTGTTGCTGCTGTTTTTGATAGGTCTGGAACTGAACCCCGGAAGACTATGGGGCATGCGCCGGCAAATTTTTGGCCTTGGCGGCACTCAGGTGATGGCCTCGGCGGCGCTACTGGCAGCCATCGCGCTGCTGTTTAATTTTGACTGGCGACTGAGCCTGGTGGCCGCCTTCGGGTTGGCGCTGTCCTCTACAGCCATTGCCCTACAGACGCTGGAGGAGCGCAAACTGATGGCCACCGGTGCCGGTCAGAACGGCTTCGCGGTTCTGCTGTTTCAGGATATTGCCGTCATTCCGATGATCGCACTGTTGCCACTGCTGGCCACCACGCACGCCGAAGCAACCACAACGCCCTGGCTGCAGGTGCTGAAAGCCGTAGCGGCCATTGCGGTGATTATTCTCGGTGGTCACTTCGCGCTAACCCCCATCCTCAAACGCATTGCCAGCCTGCACATGCGTGAGATGTTTACCGCCTTTTCGCTGGCGCTGGTCATCGGGATTGCCCAACTGATGGACTATGTTGGCCTGTCGATGGCGCTCGGCACCTTCCTGGCCGGCGTGCTCTTAGCCGATTCCGAATACCGGCATGAGCTTGAGATCGACATCGAGCCGTTTAAGGGGTTGTTGATGGGCCTGTTCTTTATGGCGGTGGGTATGTCGATTGATTTCAACCTGCTGGTTAACCAGCTCGGCCCGGTTGTGCTGCTGGCCGTTATCCTCATTGCCGTGAAGGCACTGGTGCTCTATGCGCTGGCCTGGTATCTGAAGATGAGCAACAGCGACCGGCTGCGCTTTACCGCGGTACTGGCACAGGGGGGTGAGTTTGCCTTTGTGCTCTTCAGCCTGGCGACCAGCACCAACATCATCAGCCTGGACGATCAGTCGCTGCTGGTATTGGCCGTGGTTATTTCAATGATATGCACACCGCTGCTGGTGAATCTGGTGGAATACATCATTGTGAAGCAGCATCAGAATACGCCTCAGCCGCAGGATGAAATTGAAGAGAATAACGGCCATATTCTGATTTGTGGTTATGGCCGCTATGGTCAGGTCATTGGCCGTATGCTACACGGCCTTGGCCATTCCACGACACTGCTGGATTCCGACCCCAACCAGATTGAGCTGGTGCGTAAGTTTGGCTTCAAGGTATTTTTTGGTGACGCCACACGGCTCGACCTGCTCGAAGCCGCCGGCATCGGCAACGCCAGAGCAGTCATTCTGACCATGGATGATCAGCAGCTGGTGACCCACCTGACCGGCTTAATCCGCAAGAACTGGCCTTCCATTGTTATTCTGGCGCGCGCCCGTAACCGTCAGCACGCGGTAGACCTGTACAAGGCCGGTGCCAATGACATCAGCCGGGAAACCTTCAGCAGTGCGCTGGAGCTGGGCAGCTCGGCACTGAACTTCCTGGGTATGTCGAAGCACAATGCCTGGCGCGCGGCGCAGAAGTTTCGCCACTACGATGAAAAACTGCTGGCGGCACAATTTGAAATGGAGGGTGATGAAGATACGCTGATTCAGCTTTCACACCGTTCACGACGCGATCTGGAAGAAATCTATCGTCAGGATCAGAGTATTCTGGAGGAAAACGACAACGAATGGACCTGAGCGTGGCGAATCAGGCGAGCGAGGTTCGGGCTGAAGCCCGACCTACATATTCAGATTCTCTGTAGGTTGGCCTTTAGGCCAACGGGGGTTGCGGACGTTCCTTTGCGCCTTGTCGGGCTGAAGCCCGACCTACATATTCAGATTCTCTGTAGGTTGGCCTTTAGGCCAGCTCCGGGTGCTGACCAAACCAACCTGCTGCAGGTTACTCGTGGTTCGCTAAAAACTCTTCCAGCTTATCGATCATATTCTTTGAACCGGCAAAGAACGGTGTGCGCTGGTGCAGTTCGGTCGGTTCCATATCCAGAATCGACTGACCGGCATAGGAGATCGCCCGGCCACCGGCCTGTTCCGTCAGGAACGCCATCGGGTTGCCTTCATAGAGCAGTCGCAACTTGCCGTCCGGGTAACTGGAAGAAGACGGATACAGGAAAATACCGCCCTTGAGGATATTGCGGTGAATATCTGAAACCAGAGAACCGATATAACGACTGGTGTATGGCCGGTTGGTTTCGAGATCCTCTTCCTGGCAGTACTTGATGTACTTTTTCACGCCCGTCGGGAAGTGAATATAGCGGCCTTCGTTCACGGAGTAGATATTGCCATCTTCCGGGAATTTCATATCCGGGTGGGACAAACAGAAAATACCCAGGCTAGGGTCATAGGTGAAGCCATGTACGCCACAACCGGTGCTGTAAACCAGCATCGTTGATGAACCATAAATAACGTAGCCCGCGGCAACCTGCTTGCGGCCTTTCTGCAGGAAGTCGGCATCGGTAACCGGAGTACCGACCGGCGAAACCCGCTTATACACCGAGAAGATGGTTCCTACCGAAACGTTCACCTCGATATTGGATGAACCATCCACCGGGTCAATCAGCACCACATACTTACTTTTCTTATTAAGCTGGTCATCGAAGCGAACGTAATTATCTTCCTCTTCCGATGCCAGACCACAGACCACACCGCGAGCCGCCAGTGCTGCCTTAAACTTTTCATTAGCGTACACATCCAGCTTTTGCTGCTGTTCACCCTGTATGTTTTCAGAGCCAATAGCACCGTTAATGTCTGCCAGGCCTGCCTTGTTGATGTCGCGGTGAACAACTTTTGATGCCAGACGCAGTGAGGCAAAAATTGAACTCAATTCACCGGTTGCCTCCGGGTATTGAGCCTGCTTTTCAATAATAAATTCACCGAGGGTTTTTGTAATTTCCATATTCTCTCCAGCTGCCAGGAAATAAATTCACAATCATGGATTGATAGTCTTAGTTAGCTACGGAACTCGGTCATTCTGTAATGTGCAGTCTATTTAATCGCTGCTGCACTTTATTATCTGTACAAGTGTAGATGAGTACTGAACAAAACGCGTTAAATAGTGAATATTCACTGACGCTATGGGGTACCTGAGCGAACGATAAATGAGATAGGCCGGAAAAGAAATTAAAAAGCAGAAAGTGCTCAAACAAATTTTTTAATATTCAGCAGTCCTCAGTGGCTATTCATTACAGATCAACACTGATCATGTCTGGCAGGCGATTTACAGCAGGCATAAAAAAGCGACCCTGCGGTCGCTTCTTCAATAAGCATTGGGAACGGTTAAATTACTTACCCAAGGCTTTTCTTGCTTCTCGAATTGTACGAAGTTTACCGATCGCTTTAGAAAGCTGAACAGCAACCTCGGCAAACTCTTTGCTCGCCATCTTATCGGCAATCTGCTTCTCGGCAGCAACTTTCGCTTTGGTGGCTGCCGCTTCGTCGATATCGGCAGCGCGAACTGCGGTATCGGCCAGTACAGTCACCAGGTGAGGCTGCACTTCCAGATAGCCACCATCGACGTAGATGAACTCACGGCTGCCATTCTGTTTTACCAGATGAACCGGGCCGGGGCTCAAACGAGTCAGTAAAGGGGCGTGACCGGGCTTAATACCCAACTCGCCGACTTCACCAGTACAAACCAGAAGCTCAACGAGGCCAGAGAAAATCTTCTCTTCTGCGCTGACGATATCGCAATGTACGGTCATTGCCATAATAGCTTACCTCCCGGTTGTGTTAGCTGCGTGCGTTATGCGCTTCCACAACTTCTTCGATTGAACCTTTCATGTAGAAATCCTGCTCGGCGATGTGGTCGTACTCGCCATCCAGAATGCCTTTGAATCCACGAATGGTTTCTTTCAGTGGTACATACTTACCCGGAGAACCGGTGAAAACTTCCGCTACGTGGAAAGGCTGAGACAGGAATTTCTCAATCTTACGCGCACGGGCAACGGTCATTTTGTCTTCATCAGACAGTTCGTCCATACCCAGAATCGCGATGATGTCTTTCAGCTCTTTATAGCCCTGAAGTACACCCTGCACACCACGGGCACAATCGTAGTGCTCGTTACCGATTACCAGTGGGTCCAACTGACGTGACGTGGAATCCAGTGGGTCAACCGCCGGGTAAATACCCAGTGCAGCAATATCACGCGAAAGTACAACCGTTGCATCCAAGTGAGCAAAGGTGGTTGCCGGTGATGGGTCAGTCAAGTCATCCGCAGGTACATAAACCGCCTGAACAGAAGTAATGGAACCTTCCTTCGTTGAGGTAATACGTTCCTGAAGTACACCCATCTCTTCCGCCAGCGTAGGCTGATAACCTACCGCAGAAGGCATACGACCCAGCAGTGCGGATACTTCCGTACCGGCCAGGGTATAACGGTAGATGTTATCGACGAAGAACAGTACATCACGGCCTTCATCACGGAATTTCTCCGCCATGGTCAAACCTGTCAGTGCAACACGCAGACGGTTACCCGGTGGCTCGTTCATCTGACCGTAAACCATCGCCACTTTAGACTCAGTCATGTTATCCAGCTGAATAACGCCGGCTTCTGACATTTCGTGGTAGAAGTCGTTACCTTCACGGGTACGCTCACCAACACCTGCGAATACAGAAAGACCGGAGTGCTCTGTTGCGATGTTGTTGATCAGCTCAAGCATGTTTACCGTTTTACCTACACCGGCACCACCGAACAGACCCACTTTACCACCCTTGGCAAACGGACAAACAAGGTCGATAACCTTAATGCCTGTTTCCAGGATTTCCTGCGAGTGCGCCTGATCTGCATAAGAAGGTGCTTCACGGTGAATAACCGAAGTTTCTTCAACTTCGATCGGTCCGCGCTCGTCAATTGGGTTACCCAGAACGTCCATAATACGGCCCAGAGTGCCGGTACCCACAGGAACCGAAATACCTTTGCCAGTATTCACTACGCTCAAACCACGTTTCAGACCTTCGGTCTGGCCCATGGCAATGGTACGAACAATACCGTCGCCCAGCTGCTGCTGAACTTCGAGGGTAATGTTCGCTTCTTCAATAATAATTGCGTCGTAAACCTTCGGCACACTGTCACGTGGGAATTCCACGTCGACAACGGCGCCAATGATTTGCGTAATACGTCCGCTACTCATGTTTGTATCCTCTTCAAACCGTTATTGCACCGCCGCAGCGCCGCCAACAATCTCTGAAATTTCCTGAGTAATAGCCGCCTGACGCGCCTTGTTGTACTCAAGGTTCAAACTATCGATCATATCGCCTGCGTTATCAGTTGCTGCCTTCATCGCCATCATGCGCGATGACTGCTCGCAAGCACCGTTTTCGACAACGCTCTGATACACCTGTGACTCAATATAACGAGTCAATAAGCCATTCAACAAAGATTCCGCGTCAGGCTCGTACAGATAGTCCCAAGCGTAAGCACGGTGGGTATCGCCATCTTCAGCCTTCAACGGCAAGAGCTGATCAATCGTTGGCTTCTGAACCATGGTGTTCACAAACTGGTTGTAAACAACGTACAGCTGATCGATTTCACCGGACTCAAAGTGATCAATCATCACTTTGACACCACCGATCAGGTCTGCAATAGATGGCTTTTCACCTACGTTTGTAATAGATGCAACGACATTAAATCCACGGCCTTTAAAAAAGCCTGTGCCTTTACTGCCCACGGCACATACTGCGACTTCAATGCCTTTTGCTTCTAACTCGGCTGCGTCTTTTGCAACGGCTTTAAACAGGTTGGCGTTTAATCCACCACAAAGACCACGGTCTGTGGAAACAACGATATAGCCAACTTTTTTAATTTCACGTTCCTGCAGATAAGGGTGCTTAATCTCAGTGTTCGCATTCGCCAGATGACCAATCACCGCCCGGGCTTTCTGGGCGTATGGCTGACTGACCAGCATACGATCCTGAGCTTTACGCATTTTACTGGCGGCAACCAACTGCATTGCCGACGTAATTTTCTGCGTATTTTTAATGCTATTTATCTGCGTACGTATCTCTTTTCCGACTGCCATAGCATTAGCCTCAGTTACAGGCCGCTTTCACGGCCAAATTCAATTTACCAGCTCTGAGAAGCGTCAAATTTCTCCAACGCGCTCTTGAAAGTGCCGGCGATTTCATCGTCCCACGCGCCTGTCTCGTTAATACGAGTCATCAGATCGCCGTGTTCGGAGTTCATGTAACTGTGGGCTGCTGCTTCATAGGTCAGCACCTGAGAAACTGCCAGCTTGTTCAGGTAGCCTTCGTTCGCCGCAAAGACAGAAACAGCCATTTCAGCAACACTCAAAGGTGCGTACTGATTCTGCTTCATCAATTCGGTTACACGGGCACCGTGATCCAACTGAGCTTTGGTTGCATCGTCAAGGTCGGAAGCGAACTGAGAGAACGCCGCCAATTCACGATACTGAGCCAGGGCAGTACGAATACCACCGGACAGCTTCTTCATAATCTTCGTCTGTGCAGAACCACCCACACGCGATACCGAAATACCGGCGTTCATCGCAGGGCGAATACCGGAGTTGAACAAATCAGACTCCAGGAAGATCTGACCGTCGGTAATGGAAATTACGTTGGTTGGTACGAATGCAGAAACGTCACCACCCTGGGTTTCAATAATCGGCAGCGCCGTTAAAGAACCGGTCTGGCCTTTGACTTCACCCTTGGTGAACTCTTCAACGTACTCAGCGTTAACACGCGATGCACGCTCCAGAAGACGGGAGTGAAGGTAGAAAACGTCACCCGGATAAGCTTCACGGCCCGGTGGACGGCGAAGCAACAGGGAGATCTGACGGTAGGCAACCGCTTGCTTGGACAGGTCATCGTAGATGATCAGTGCATCTTCACCACGGTCACGGAAGTATTCACCCATGGAACATCCGGAGTAAGGTGCAATGAACTGCATAGATGCCGGTTCAGAAGCCGAAGCGACAACGATGGTGGTGTATTCCATCGCGCCGTGCTCTTCCAGCTTACGTACAACGTTAGCAATGGTTGAGCGTTTCTGGCCAATCGCCACGTAGACACACTTAATGCCTGCGGCTTTCTGAGCCAGGATGGCGTCAACAGCCAGTGCTGTTTTACCGGTCTGACGGTCTCCAATGATCAGCTCACGCTGACCACGACCGATTGGAACCATGGAGTCAACGGCCTTATAACCGGTCTGTACCGGCTGGTCGACTGACTGACGTGCAATTACGCCCGGTGCAACCTTTTCGATTGGATCAGACAGTTTGGCTTTAATTTCGCCTTTGCCGTCAATCGGGTTACCCAGTGCGTCAACGACACGACCCAGTAGTTCAGGGCCAATAGGTACTTCAAGAATACGACCTGTACATTTACAGGACTGACCTTCGGCCAGCTCTTTGTATTCGCCGAGTACAACGGCACCAACAGAGTCTTGCTCAAGGTTAAGCGCCATACCAAAGACGCCACCTTCAAATTCAATCATCTCGCCGTACATTACATCGGCAAGACCATGAATACGTACAATACCGTCGGATACACCAACGATAGTACCTTCATTCTGTGCTTTAGAGCTGGTATCGAGTTTAGCGATACGCTCTTTGATAATGTCACTGATTTCTGAAGGATTCAGGTGCTGCATGCGTTTTCCCTCATTAGGAATTCATTGCTTCAGCGAGTTTCGACAGCTTTCCGCGAACGGAATCATCGATAACTAGATCGCCAGTCTTAATAATGACACCGCCAATGAGTGCCTTATCTACATTCACTGAAAGGCTAACGTCACGGTCTAATTTGACCTTCAGTTTTTCAGTGAGTGACTTCTGCTGTGCGTCGCTGAGTTCGAATGCACTGGTTACGATTACGTCCGCCGTTTTTTCATGCTCAGAACGAAGAGTCTCGAACTGATAACTGATTTCCGGTAACAATGCGAAGCGGCCGTTTTCGGCCAGCACTACCAACAGATTGGCAGCACCTTCGATACATTGATCACCGGCAATGGCGGTAATAGTTTTCGCTTTATCCAATGCGCTTACCGATGGGCTGGCGATTAACTCGGCAACCTCGGCGGTCTGTGTAATTGCATCTAGCGTTTGGAGCGCGGTTGACCAGCCGGCGATAGCACCGGACTCAACTGCGGCTGAAAACGCAGCCTTTGCGTAAGGACGGGCCAGCGTACTTAGTTCTGCCATTTCGCCTCCTTACAGCTCTGCTGCCAGCTTATCCAACAACTCGCTATGCTTTTTAGCATCAACTTCTGCCTGCAGAATTTTCTCTGCGCCGGCAAGTGTTAACGCTGCAACCTTAGTGCGAAGCTCTTCGCGCGCCAGGTTACGCTCTTTGTCCACATCTGATGCGGCAGCGCTGACAATACGCGCAGCTTCGGCTTCCGCCTCCGCTTTTGCTTCATCAATAATGGCGGCGGCACGACGATTCGCCTGCTCGATCAGCTCAGCGGCTTCTGCCTTGGCTTCAGTCATTTTTTTGGCTGCTTTGTTTTGCGCAACCTCTAAATTCTTTGAAGCACGGTTGGAGGCATCCAGACCTTCAGCGATCTTTTTCTGTCGCTCTTCCATGGCTGCCAGGATTGGCGGCCATACATACTTGGCACAAAGCCAAACAAAAATAGCGAAGACGACGATTTGGCCAATAAATGTTGCGTTAAAGTTCACGCCTTCACCTCGTTATTAGTTAGTGGATTTAGTTCACTTAACAAGTGAATTATGCACCCGCACCAACAACGAAGATCAGGTACATAGCGATACCAACACCGATAATTGGAAGTGCGTCGATCAAGCCAGCAACAATAAAGAATTTTGTTTGCAGCATAGGGCCTAATTCAGGCTGACGCGCTGTAGATTCAAGCAGCTTGCTGCCCAAAATACCTACACCAATTGCAGCACCAATCGCACCCAGACCCATCATTAAGCCAGCGGCAAGAAAGATAAATTCCATGTGTATCTCCTAGAGTTAATTACCAAGTAGTTGTGTTGAAAGTTCGGGTTAGAACCCAGTTTACCCGACAAGAGCGCATGCCTTGCCGGGCGAAATCGTTAATTAGTGGTCTTCGTGTGCCTGACTCAGATAAACAATGGTCAGTACCATAAAGATGAACGCCTGCAGCGGAATAACCAGAATGTGGAAGGCTGCCCAGCTCAGCTGCAGCACACCGCCCAGAATGGCCATGACGAAACCGCCACCGAACATCAATGCGATCAGAATAAAGATGATTTCTGCCGCGTAGAGGTTACCGAACAATCGCAGGCCCAATGAGAAAGGCTTCGCGAACAGGCCAACCAGCTCCATGAACAGGTTGAACGGGATGAATGCCCAATGGTTAAACGGTGTGAACGACAGCTCTTTCAGGAAGCCCCAGCCTTTCACCTTAATGGAGTAGTAGATCATCAGAATAAATACGAAGACTGCGGTGCCGAGCGTGATGTTCGGGTCCGTGGAAGGTACGATTTTCTGGAAGTGAACCCCTGCCAGCTGCAGCAGATAAGGAACAAGGTCTACCGGCAGAATATCCATCAGGTTAGACAGCAGCACCCAACAGAAAACTGTTAAAGCAAGTGGTGCAATCAGCGGGTTACGGCCATGGAAGATATCGCGGACGTTCCCGTCAACAAACTCAACCAGGGTTTCGACCAGGTTTTGTGCACCGGAAGGCACACCGCTGGTGGCTTTTTTACCGACTCGCCAGAAGAACAACAGGAAGATAGCGCCGAGGCCAATTGACCAGAGCATACTGTCGACATGAATTGCGTTGAAACCCATTGCCGCAGCTTCAGATGCGCAGTGAGCAAAACCCCAGTGAGCATGCTCTGCAATTGAACCATCACAAAGCGTCACACCTTCTTCAATCTTACCGTACGTCAGATTGGTCAAATGGTGCTGGATATACTCAGCGGAATTATGGTACCCGCCTTCACTACTTGCCATAAAACAATCACCCCTTTTCTTTTTGAGACAGCCGTTAAGCTGCCCTTTTAACCAAAACCGGTAGCATCAGCGCTCCGAGAGTATGTATAGAAAACAAACTCGTATATAGAACTGCTGCGTTTAATTCCTTGTATAAAATAACAATCAATAAGCTGAGTGTTAGTACGATCGCCCACTTACCCCACATTGCATTGTAAGTTGCAGCGATGACGTTTGAGGTATTCAGGTCGCCGAAACTGCGCAGGGCACGGTAGTTGTAAAAGGCCTGAGCAAGAATACAGATCAGTCCACCCAGCAAAACCGCCAACCCGATCATCGGTTGTAGCAGAACTCCGACTAAAGTCGCACAAAAAGTCGCGAGCAATTGAACCACCAAAACCCTGTAAACGACAGGTCGTTTCAATAATTTTACAGAATAGGGTTTAAAAATATTCACCCAAGGCTCCTGATTAAATACTCAGGTTCTGCAAATAACCTGCGCTCTAAGCCAATGATTTTCCAAGCATTAATGCTAGATACCTTTTCCAAGATTGCCATTCTCATTATGAATTTATTGATTCATAAAGCTGAATTGAATTTTTTGTAAACGGTTCAGAACGTAAACCGAATGGTTTTTTTATGCCTATGAATGGTAAAACTCATAGCCAGGACAATCAAAAAGCGCTGAGAGTATAGGGGCTATGGTCAAGCGCATCAACAGAATGGCTAGCCTCTTTGGTTAGCCATTAGGATGATTCACATCAAGATAAATACAGGTTAGTCACACCTGAATTCAGTGCGAAAAGTCACTACTTAACGTGGGCCAGAATGCCATCGAGCTCATCGAGGCTGGTGTATTTAATGGTCAGAGAGCCCTTGCCTCCGGCTCCGTGCTTAATTTGCACTGCCGCACCAAGGCGCGAAGACAACATCTGCTCCAGGCGTTGAATATTCACATCGTTGCTGGCGTCGTTCTTGGGCAGGTTGACCTTATCCGGCTGACTCAGTGAACGCACCAGCGCTTCGGTCTGGCGAACGTTCATGCCCTTGGCAACCACCTGTCGTGCGGCATCAATCTGGTTGCGGCCATTCAGCCCCAGTAACGCCCGGGCATGGCCCATTTCCAGATCGCCGTGCTCGAGCATGGTTTTCACTTCCGACTCCAGCCCAATCAGGCGCAGCAGGTTGGTGACTGCCGTGCGCGACTTGCCCACGGCCTCGGCAACCTGAGCCTGCGTCAGCTCGAATTCTTTCTGCAATCGCTGCAGGGCGATGGCTTCTTCGATGGGATTGAGGTTTTCACGCTGGATGTTTTCAATCAGCGCCATGGCAATGGCGTCTTCATCCGCCACATCGCGAATAACCGCCGGAATGGTTTCCAGGCCAGCCAGTTGCGCCGCGCGCCAACGGCGCTCACCGGCAATTAGTTCATAAGACTGTGGCCCCAAAGGCCGAACAACCACCGGCTGCATAACGCCCTGCGCACGGATGGAATCGGCCAGCTCTTTAAGCCCCTCTTCCGACATATCCCGTCGCGGCTGAAACACCCCGCGTTGCAGCCATTCGATGGGCAGCTCTTTGAGCGTGGCATCTTTAACCTTTTCAACAGGCTGCTCGGTAATTTCTTTCACCTCTGCCTGAGTAGTTATTAAAGAGCCGAAATTGCGACCCAATCCTTTCTTTTTAGGCGACATCAATCTTTAACCTGTGCGTATTATCCAATAATTTTAATTTTTTCGTGCTCTTTGATCAGCGAGGTATCTGCCAGTTCGCCTTCGTTGCGGCGAATAAACTCACCCGCCAGCGCCAGATAAGCCATGGCTCCGCGGGAGGATTTATCGAACTGCAACGCCGGCAGACCAAAACTGGGCGCTTCCGCCAGGCGGACATTACGCGGAATGACCGCCGAATAGAGCTGATCGCCAAAGTGTGCTTTCAGCTGATCGGAGACATCGTTGGTCAGAGTGTTGCGTGGGTCATACATGGTGCGCAACAAGCCGCCAATCTTTAAATTCGGGTTAACCACCTTCTGAATCTGACCGATGGTTTCAAGCAGCGCCGCCAGCCCTTCCAGTGCGTAGTATTCGCACTGCATAGGAATAAAGGTAAAGTTTGCTGCGGTTAGGGCATTAACCGTGAGCATGTTGAGCGAAGGCGGGCAGTCAATAAAGATATAATCGTAACGCTGCTTTACCTCTGCCAGAGCATACTGCAGTCGATGCTCTTTCATTTTCATTTCCAGCAACTCGACTTCGGCGGCTGTCAGGTCGCCGTTGGCCGGCAACAGGTCGTAACCGGAGTGTTCGGTTTTTACAATGGCTTCTTCGCAGTCGCATTTGCCGGTCAGAACATCATAGGCCGAAAGCGCCAGATCGTTTTTATCGATACCACTGCCCATGGTGGCATTGCCCTGCGGATCCAGATCCACCACCAGTACCTTACGCTTCATGGCAACCAATGAAGCAGGCAGGTTTACGGCTGTGGTTGTTTTACCCACGCCACCCTTCTGATTGGTGATCGCAAAAATCTGACTCAAGCTGATTTCCTTAATTGTTGTATGAACCAAGCTTAGGATTTAAAACCCAGCTCTACCAGATGGCGTTCGCCATCGGTTCCGGGCACGGTTAACGGCGTCACTTTCTGTACTTCGATATCGGCCGGTAACTCGGCAATCTCTTCGTGCGGGTATAAACCCTTCATGGCGATAAAGCGTCCATTCTCCGCCAGCAGATGACGGGAAAAGGCTACCATATCAGAAAGTGTCGCAAAGGCCCTAGATGTGATCTGGGCAAATTGCCGTTCCGGCTGCCAACTCTCCAGACGGTGGTGAACAACCGTACAGTTTTCGACTTTCAGGGTCATTTTCACCTGATTCAGGAAGCGGCACTTCTTACCGTTGCTGTCGAGCAGCCAGACGTTGAGGTCGGGCCGCACCAGCGCGGCAATCATGCCCGGCAAGCCCGGCCCGGTGCCGACATCGATCAGATCACCTTCGCCAATAAAGGGCATGATGCTCAGGCTGTCGATCAGGTGGCGGTCTACCATCTGCAGGGCATCGCGCACAGACGTGAGGTTATAGGCCTTATTCCACTTCACCAGCAGCTCATGATAGGCCAGTACACGTGCCACAGCCTCATCACTCAGGGATAAATCCAGCTCGTTAATACCCCAGCGCAGGCGCTTTTCAAATTCGTTCATCAGGCGCTCTTCCGTGCTGCGTTGTGTTTTTTAATGTGAATCATCAGCATCGATACCGCCGCCGGGGTGACCCCGGAGATGCGCGACGCCTGCGCCAGTGTTTCCGGCCGCACTTCCTTAAGCTTCTGTTTCACCTCGTTGGAAAGCCCGCCAATGGCGTCGATATCCAGCGTTTCCGGCAGGCGCATGTTTTCATGCCGGCGCAGGGTTTCAATCTCTTCCTGCTGGCGCTGAATGTAGCCATCGTATTTGGCGGAAATTTCCACCTGTTCCTGCACGTCAACGGCCACAGACTGCTCAGCCGGCATCGCCGCATTGATATCAGCGTACTTCAGCTCCGGACGCTTGAGCAGATCCTTCAGGCTGAACTCGCGCGCCAGGGGTTGCGGCAGCTTGGCTTCCAGCGCCCTGGCAGCGGCCGTATTTGGCTGCACGTAGCTGGTGCGCAGGCGCTCCTGCTCACGGGCAATGCCTTCCTGCTTTTCGCAGAAGGCGCGCCAGCGATCATCATCGATCAGGCCGAGCTCACGGCCCTTCTCTGTCAGACGGGTATCGGCGTTGTCTTCGCGCAGCAGCAGGCGGTATTCGGCACGGCTGGTAAACATGCGGTACGGCTCTTTGGTCCCCATGGTAATGAGGTCATCGACCAGTACGCCAATATAGGCCTCATCACGACGCGGGTACCAGATTTCCTGATCGTTCGCTTTACGCGCGGCATTCAAACCGGCCAACAGGCCCTGGGCTCCGGCTTCTTCGTAGCCGGTGGTGCCGTTGACCTGACCGGCAAAGAACAGGTTTTCAACGTATTTGCTTTCCAGCGAGTGCTTCAGATCCTGCGGGTTATAGAAATCGTATTCGATGGCATAGCCCGGGCGGGTCAGGTGTGCGTTTTCAAAACCGGCCATGGTGCGGATAAAATCAACCTGCACATCAAACGGCAGACTGGTGGAAATGCCGTTCGGGTAAAGCTCGTAGGTGGTCAAACCTTCGGGCTCGACAAAGATCTGGTGACTGCTTTTATCGGCAAAGCGGGTGATCTTGTCTTCAATAGACGGGCAGTAGCGCGGCCCGGTGCCTTCAATGTTGCCGGAATACATCGCAGAGCGGTGGATATTGTTACGGATAATATCGTGGGTCTGTTCGGTGGTATTGGTGATATAGCAGCTCACCTGACGCGGATGATCCTCAACCGAGCCCATATAAGACATAACCGGTAGCGGGGTATCGCCGGGCTGTTCGACCATTTTGGAGAAATCCACCGAGCGGGCATCAACGCGCGCCGGCGTACCGGTCTTTAAACGCCCGGTGCGGATCGGCAATTCGCGCAGACGGTCTGCCAGCGAAATACTGGGCATATCGCCCATACGGCCACCGGCATAGTTTTCGGTGCCAACATGGATCTTACCGTTCAGGAAGGTACCGGCGGTGAGCACAATGGCTTTGGCACGGATGCGGATACCGGTTTCGGTAATGGCACCCACCACGGCATCGCCCTGCATGATCAGGTCGGCCGCACCCTGTGCGAAGATTTCGAGGTTCGGCTGATGCTCAACAATATGCCGGGTCGCCGCACGGAACAGCGCCCGGTCGGCCTGCGCACGGGTCGCCCGCACGGCTGGGCCCTTACGGCTGTTCAGCGTACGCCACTGAATACCGGCCTTGTCGGTTGCCCGCGCCATACCGCCGCCCAACGCGTCAATCTCTTTGACCAGATGGCTCTTGCCAATACCGCCAATCGCCGGGTTACAGGACATAACGCCGATGGTATCGATATTGTGCGTCAGCAGCAGGGTGGCACTGCCCGTGCGCGCTGCGGCGAGCGCAGCCTCGGTACCTGCATGACCGCCACCGATCACAATGACATCGTATTGCTTTGGAAAATCCACGTTACACCTCAAACCAAGCAGAAAGCCCGAACAGCAACGCCATTCGGGGCACAAATAAAAATGGGAGCGGATTATAGGAAAAAGCGCGGCGCTTTACAGCTCAAATTTCGATCAATTCTGAAAAGCACAGGTAATTTTAGCGATCAACCGGCTATCGCGGCGCTAGCAGCCCGTTGTAATACTGCCAATGGACGGCTCAATGCCGGTTCCACGGTTATAGTAGTAGGCAAAGCAATCATCCGAAATGGTGTCGCCCATTAGCCAGATAATCACGGTTGCCTGTTCATTGCCGCTGGTCACCGAGCTCAAACCCACCGCAGAAGGCCGCTGGTTACCCACCCCGCAGAGGTCGTTCTTCACGCATTCAGCACTCACAGCGGTGAAAGAGATGTCCTGACCAACATCCATGGCATAACGCCAGGCGCTGTTCCAGTGACCGCGGATGTAGCCGCCACGCAGGTGAATCGTTTCACCCGCGTATTCAAAGCTGTCACTGGTATCGGTGCCATTGACCAGCGCCTGAGCATGCACCAGCCCGGAAAGGCTGCGCATGCCACCGGCAACCTGCTCGATGACGGCCGTTCTTGCGTTGGAGCGAAGGTCAGCAAAACGCGCGATTGCGATCGCCGCGAGGATAGAAATGACAACAAAGACGATCACTAACTCGATCAGCGTGAATCCGCGTACTGCTCTTTTCATTACTCTTCCTCCGTCTCCTGGTACAGCTCAAACAGGGTTTTCAATGCCAGCTGTGCCTTGCCATTCAGTGAGTCTTCCGGGAACACACCCTTAGCATCGGTTTGCCCCGGCTCCAGCCCGGTGAGCAGGTGCAGCGCCTCATAGACATGCTTAACGCCGTAGATGTGGAACTTGCCGGCTTTTACCGCCTCGATCACATCCTGATGCAGCATCAGATGCTTAACGTTATCTTTCGGCACGATCACGCCCTGCTTGCCGGTTAAACCGCGCAGCTGGCAGAGCTTGAAAAAGCCCTCAATCTTTTCATTCACACCGCCAATGGCCTGAACCTCGCCGAGCTGGTTCATGGAACCGGTAATGGCGAAGCCCTGATTGATCGGCTGCTGGGTAATGGCAGACATCAGCGAGCAATACTCAGCCACGGTAGCGCTGTCGCCATCGATGTAACCATAACTCTGTTCCATGGCGATATGGGAAGAAAGGGTGAGCGGGAAGGTGCGGCCGAATTCATGGCCTAAAAAGCCGGAAAGAATCATCACACCCTTACTGTGAATGGACTGGCCCAGCTCGACTTCACGCTCAATATCCACCACGCCCTTACCGCCGACATGCACCGTGGCGGTAATACGCGCCGGCGAACCGAAACGGCTTTCACCAATTTCCATCACCGTCAGGCCATTCACGCAACCGACGCGTTCGCCTTCGGTGTCAATCAGGATGGTGCCTTCTTCTATTTCCATCAGCATCTGGTCAGCGATGCGGCCATTGCGGTATTCAGCCGCCTCCAGCGCCTGAGTGACGTGCATAGCATCGATGCAGCGCGACTCCTGATGACGGCTGATGAAATCGGCTTCGGCAAACACCTTAAACACCTTCACCACCTGCGCCGAGAGCCGGTTCTGGTGCTCGGCTTCACGCAGTGAAAACTCGATCAGTTTTTCCAGGGCACCGCGGGTCAGCGGCTTGAAGCCCTTTTCTTCTCCGTAATCTTTAATGCGCAGAATGAGGTTATCGATGTTGTCGCGCGAGCGTGGGATAAAGCTGTCGAAATCAACCGGCACACGGAACAGCTCCATGAATTCCGGATCCCATTCCTGCAGCTGGTAGTAGATGTCGCGCGAGCCCAGCAGGATAACCTTCACGTTCAGCTTGATCGATTCCGGGCTCAGCGTCACCGTATGCATCAGGCTGGCCTCTACAAAGGGCGATTCCATCTTCAGCTCTTTGGTTTTCAGCGCCAGCTTCAGAGCATCCCAGGCGAAGGGCTCGAGCAGCAGCTTTTCAGCATCCAAAATCAAATAACCCCCGTTGGCCTTGAGCAGGCTGCCGGGGCGAATCAGCTGATAGTTGGTGGTCGGCACACCCTGTTGAGTGGCGTATTCAATGCGGCCAAACAGGTTCTGGTAAGTGGGCAGCATTTCGTACACCACCGGCGCACCGCTGTGCAGTTCGTGCGCAACCATCAGGTTAGGGCGCAGCCAGTTTTCCAGGGTTTGACGGCGATCCTGATCGCTGCGGGTATCCAACAGGGATTCCTCTGCGAACAGATCGACCAGCAACTGCGGCAACTGGTTTTTGATGGAGCGCAGATAACGCAACACCGACAGCAGGCTCTGGTTCTTCACTTCCAGATCCTTCATCAGCGGACGAATCGCCTGTTGCACGGTTTCCAGGTTCAGCTGACGCATCTTTTCCGAAGCCTTACGGCGCCAGGTGGGCAGCTCCAGCACCTGCTCGTTCAGGTACTCTTCAATCTCGTTGATGCGGCGCTGGAATTCGCTGCGCAGCTCTTCCGGCAGCTGGGCAAACTCGGTATCGTCCAGCGCTTTGCCATCGACCACCGGCAGCAGCATCACTGAGCCGCCATCGGCGACCACCGCCACTTCTTTTTCGTTGGCGAAGCGTTCAACAACCTTCAGGGCTGCGTCGTAAAACTGGTTAAAGTCGCGGTCAATCGCCGAGCGCTTGCGCTGGTAGGTCGGGTTTTCGAAGGCCGCCGGAAAGGTATCCATCAGATCGCTGATGAACTGATTGATCTGCGCTTTCAGCTCTTCACCACGGGTGGCCGGCAGTTCCAGCGAATAGGGCTCGCGGGCATTATCGAAGTTGTTGATGTAGGCCCATTCACTCGGTGCCTGCTGCGATTCCGCCAGCTCCTTCACATACTTGGAGATCAGCGATTGTCGGCCGGTACCGGCATCGCCCATCACATACAGGTTGTAGCCACCGCCACGCATGGCAATGCCGAACTCCAGCGATTTCTTGGCGCGCGGTTGCCCGAGGAAGCTGGAAACGCCTTCCAGATCTTCGGTGGATTCAATGTTGTGATAGCTAAGATCGATATGAGCACGCAATTCATTTGCGCTCAGTTCGGATACCAATTTAGACATGTAAATATAACCCTGATGAAAAGTATGGAAAGTATGTCAGTGCCGGAAACAGAAAGAAACGCCGGCCGTTACCTTGGCTGTAAGCCAACCGCATTGCGCCTTCGCCACAGCCGGCCATCAATGCAGCTCAAACCGATAGCGATACAACCGATGCCAAGCGCATGATTCCAGCCGAGGCTTTCGTTCAGGAACAGCCAGCCAAGCAGAATGGCCGAGATCGGCACCAGCAAGGTGACCAACAACAGATTGGTGGCACCGGCGCTGGCCAGCAGCCGGAAATAAATAACATAGGCCAGCGCCGTACAGACCAACGCCAGTGAGACCAGCGCCAGCCAGGAAGTCAGCGAGGCGGATACATAAACCCCGGCCCCATCAATGAACAGCGCAAGCGGCAGCATAATCAGCGCCGAACCGGTCACCTGGCCGGCAGCGGTGACGATGGAGCTAACCCCAAGGCGACGAAAGCGACGGCCATAAACCCCGGCAACGGCATAAGAGCAGGCGGCGCCCAGTATCGCCAGCTGCGCCAGCAAGTGCTGATCGCCACCGAACGATGACAAGCCGATCATCAGCGCCACGCCGAACAGGCCAATAAAGACACCGGCAAACTTCAATGGCGTTGCCTGCTCATCCGGCAGAAAGAAGCCCGCGACAACCACAGCAAACAGCGGCGTGGTCGCGTTCAGAATAGAGGCAACGCCGGAGGCAATGTGGGTCTGCCCCCAAACAATCAGACCAAAGGGAACGGCATTATTCAGAAGCCCCATAATCAGGAAGGCCAGCCACACCTCTGCGGATTTCGGCACGGCCAGGCCGGTCAGCGAAACCACCAGCCAAAGAGCCAGCGCCGCCAGTGCCACGCGCACCGCCACCAGCGTAAAGGGTGCAAAACTTTGCAGGGCAACCTCGATAAAAAAGAACGAACCACCCCAAAGCAATGACAGTATCAGCAGCAAAAGCCAGTCTCTAAGGTTCATGGTCGTATTAATAGGTGTCATAAAAAAGCAAAACTCCGGGCAAGGCAGCGGCAATACACAAGACTATTTAACCACGCATTCTCTGCTTTGAATAACCATCGGCCGATAAAAACTCAACTACGCTTTATTTCACTAACTGAAGCGATTGACCTTTCAGAACTGCCCAAACTGATAAACAGGCTGCCATGAAACACTCGGTTTCGACGCTCAAAACAACCAGACTGACGATTCTGGCCTTTACTGCGATTGTAATCGCTGTCATTGCCTATGCCGTGGTGGTGCTGGAACAGCGCTATTACGACGTCTCGCAGCAGAACGCAGAGTCGATAAAGCGCGAGCACATCGCCGACATCGTCAACAACGCCTACGCAACCGCCCGCTATACCTTTGAACATGTCCGCAGCGATTACAGCGAGCGCATCGCCGACCATACAGAAACCCTGACTGCGCTGCTGCAAGGCTTGCCGGTATCCAGCCAATGCCGGCTGATCAATGCCTACGGCAGGAGCAACCTGCGGCTCACCCTGTTGCTGCAGCAGGGTGAACAAATCCTCTGCCAGCAGCAATCCGCCTGGCTGACCGACCTGGCGCGCGACCTGAATAACCCGCAGAGCATCAGCCGGGAGGTCATGATTGATGAACAAACCAAACTGACGGTGCTGTATTCGGCTGAAACCATAGATTCAATCACGCAGACGACCATCTTCAGGCTGTTCGATACCTATGCCTTCGCCAATGAAGACGTTTACCTGTGGATAAACCAGATCGAAGACTTTGCCGGCGGTGAAGACTACGCGATCCGTGTTTATCACCAGAACCTGCCGGAATCCGTCGGCCAGAAGCTTTCTACCGAGTTAACCGACATCATCGGCAACAAACCCTATCTGGAGGAACTGAACGGCATCAACCAAAGCGGTGAAACCTTCATTCAGTACTATTTCAAGAAGCGCTCGGAAGATACCTTCAGTCAGAAGGTCTCCTTCGCCAAGCTGTTCGAGCCTTACAACTGGGTCATTGCCTCCGGTATCTATGTGGATGATGTTGAGGAGCTTGTCGCCATTGAAACCGCCACCATCCACAACGAGTTCATCGCCGTGCTGGTCACCCTGTTTGTACTCATCGCGCTGCTGGCCATCGCGGTCACGGTGCTGATCAGCCGGCTCAGCAGGGCCAGTCTGCAACGCGACAAACAGACCATTGAGCTGCTGCACCAGAAGGAAGATGTTGAGAACTACCGGCAGGTATTGTTTGCCATGCTGGATATCGTTGAAAAGCGCGACAGCTACACCGCCGGCCATACCCGCAGGGTTGCCGCCTATGCGGCTCTGGTCGCCAAAGCCATGAAGGTGCAGCAACCTGAGCTGAATGTTCTTTACGAGGCCGCCATCCTGCACGATATTGGCAAAGTCTCTACACCCGATACTATTCTGCTGAAGCCGGGCCGGCTCAACAACGATGAATACACCATCATCCGGAATCATGTGCAGTACAGCTACGATTTTCTGAAGCGCATCTCAGCCTTTAGAGCGCATGCTGAAATCGTCCGCCACCACCATGAACGGCATGACGGCCAGGGCTACCCGGCCGGACTTGCGGGCGACGAGATACCGCTGCTGTCGCAGATCCTCATCGTCGTCGATGCCTTCGATGCCATGACCTCGTCACGGCTGTATCAGCAGAACATGAGCCTGAAAGACGCCATCAATGAACTCATTATGCTCAGCGGTGCCCAGTTTTCACCCCAGGTGGTGCAGGCGGCGGTGCCGGTGCTGAAGCAGCATGGGGTAATCGAAACACAGACCGATCAGATGCAGGACAGCCTGGATAAGGTGCGCATGGCCTATTATTTTCAGGATTCACTGACCGGCCTGTACAACCAGAGCTTTCTTGGCCATGTGCTGGCGCAAAATAACAACGCCACCTGCTGTTACTTCCTGAACATCACCGGCTTCAGTGATTTCAACAAGCGCCACGGCTGGCATGGCGGCGATAAAAAGCTGCTGGAGCTGAGCCACCGGCTGAAAACGATTTTCCCTTACGGCACCCTGTTCCGGGTGTTTGGCAGCGACTTTCTGGTGGTTCACGCCGAGCACTGTGAAACCAGCAAAGACGAGCTGTTTGAGCAATTGAATCTGGCCAAATCCGGACTGCAGTTAAGGCTGTTTCATATGAATCTGAGCACACTGAACAATCCGAGCATCGATGACATTACCCATGCCATCGAAATCTTCATGTATCAATCGCTCGACAGTTGAAGCCGCAGAACACTAAACCGAGAACGGGTAGGCGATCGGCTCGTGGTGCTGATAGCCTTCCACCTGAAAGTCATCCATGGTGACCCAGGTTTCCAGATCTTCCAGCGATTTAATCGCCGGGTTAATGATCAGCTTCGGTGACGGGAACGGCTCGCGCTTGAGCTGCACATCACGCATCAGCGGCAGCTGGTCTTCATAGATGTGTGCATTGACGATCTTGTGATAGGCCTTACCCGGCTTGTTGCCGGTAATCTGCGCCATAATCGCCAGGAAGAAAAACACCTGCACCTGATTGAAATTGAGCCCCAGCGGTACATCGCACGAGCGCTGATAACTGGTTAAATAAAGCGTATCGCCAAGCAGCGAAAAGGTATGGGTATGCATGCATGGGCGCAGGCAGCCCATGTGGAATTCACCGGGGTTGTAGAAACTGAGAATCTCACCACGATCGTCGATGCCATTTTTCAGGTTATCGACAATCTTCCGCAGCTGATCCACCGAGCCACCATCCGGCTTCGCCCAACTGCGCCCCTGCACGCCATACACCCGGCCCATATCATCGCTGCCTTTACGGTGTTCATTGGCCAGCCAGGCGGCGTTTTCATTGGCGTTGGCATCCCAGGTTTTTGCGCCCAGCTTGCGGAAATCGGCGGCGTTATCGTAACCGCGGATATAGCCCAGAAACTCGGCAATCGCAGCCTTGTAAAAGCTTTTACGGGTGGTAATCAGCGGGAACTCATTGGCCGCGACATTGTATTCAAGGTCGGCATCGATCACGGTCAGGCAGCGCTTACCGGTGCGCTTGTTCTCAACCCAATGACCTTCATCGATGATGCGCTGACATAAATCTAAATACTGTTTCATTTGTTTTTAGCCTTTGCGTTTTTCTTTTTGGGTGCGGACGTTTTAGCCACGCTCGGCTGATCAAATACCGGCTTTTTGTAGGCGATAAACAGCATCACCGCACCGACAACAATCATCGGCAAGCTTAGCACCATGCCCTCGGTCAGGTAGCCACCCAGCAGATAACCGATGTGCTCATCCGGCTCGCGGAAGAACTCCGCCGCCGTGCGCAAAACACCGTAGCCGATAATAAACAGCGCCGAAACCGCCATGCGCGGGCGCTGCTTGGTACTGTATAGCCACAGAATGATAAACAACAACAGGCCTTCACCGGCCATCTGATACAACTGCGAAGGGTGCCGCGCAACCATATCGTTGGCCTGAGGAAAGATCATACCCCACGGCACATCGGTTGGCCGGCCCCACAGTTCACCATTAATGAAGTTACCGAAACGGCCCAGCAACAGGCCCGGCGGCACCAGCGGCGCAACAAAGTCACCCACCTGAAACAGCTTTTTACCCTTAGCGCGGGCGAACAGCAGCACCGCAGCGACCACACCCAGAAAACCACCATGGAAGCTCATGCCGCCTTCGTTAATCTTGAACAGGTAAAGCGGGTTCTGCAGAAAGTAGTCGAAATGGTAAAAAATAACGTAGCCCACGCGGCCGCCGATAATGACGCCCAGCACCGAATAAAACAGCAGATCCTGAATCTCTTCTTTACTGAAGCCACGCCAGGCATCTCGCTTAGCGCGCCAAATACCCAGATACTGAGCCAACAGAAAACCCACCAGATACATAATGCCGTACCAGTGGATAGAAAGCGGACCGATGCTGAAAAAGACCGGGTCAAATTGCGGGTGAACCATTGCGATACCATTCCTTAATTAAGCGGCGCGACTATAGCAGAAATTCATGCAGGGAAGGGTATGGGTGGTTAATGACAAATGTATGTTGGGGGGGGGAGGTGTGAGATGTGAGACGTAAGATGTGGGACGTGGGACGTGGGACGTAAGATGCTAGATGCTAGATGCTAGATGCTGGATGCTGGATGCTAAACGTTATACCTAAGACGTATCAGCGCTGCCGGCCGGAACTTTCTGCGCCGGTGCCGAGGGGTGTTTGAGGCCGCAGGCCGAGTTCCCGAACACCGGAGCGGGAAGTGCCGGGCGGGGGCGCGTGGCTTGAGACGTAAGACGTAAGACGTAAGACGTAAGACGTAAGATGCTAGATGCTAGATGCTAGATGCTAAATAATCTCCGATAAATCCAAACAGGGCCTGAAACCGTAGTAATCTCAACATAACACTCAAGGAAGCCCAAATTCATGAAGCCCGCCATCGTCATTCACTGGTTCCGGCAGGATCTGCGCCTGGCCGATAACCCGGCACTCACCGCCGCCGTGCAGCAGGGCGCGGTTATCCCCATTTACATCCTCGACGATGACAACGCCGGTGCGCACGCCATGGGCGCGGCCAGCCGCTGGTGGCTGCACCATTCGCTGCAGGCACTGAACGACGCACTGGCAGGTAAACTGCAGGTTTTTCGGGGCGAGCCGCTCACCGTTCTGCAGCAGTTAATCACCGAGCACAAGGTGAAAGCCGTGTACTGGAACCGCTGCTACGAACCCTGGCGCATGCAGCGCGATGCCAGCATCAAAGCAACGCTCAGCGAGCAAAACATCAGCGTAAAAAGCTACAATGGCTCACTGCTCTGGGAGCCCTGGCAGATCAACAAAAAGGACGGCACGCCCTACAAGGTATTCACGCCGTTCTATCGCAAAGGCTGCCTGAATGCAGAACTGCCGAGATCTCCGCTACCAATGCCAGAAAGCCTGCCGCTGGCCAAAATCAGCAACGACACCGATCTGGCCTCGCTCGGCTTACTACCAACACTCAACTGGGCCGACCCCTTCAGCGAGCACTGGCACATTGGCGAGCAGGGCGCACACGATCGCTTTCAGCAGTTTCTCGATGAAGGCCTCAGCAACTACAAAAAGGGCCGCGATGAGCCGGCACTGAATTGCGTTTCCGGCATGTCACCGCATCTGCACTTCGGCGAGGTATCGCCCAATCAGCTCTGGTATGCGGTGCGTTCCATGGGCGAGAGCGTCAACATCGAGCATTTCTGCAGTGAACTGGCGTGGCGTGAGTTTTCTTATCAGTTGCTGTATCACAACCCCAACTTACCGACCGAAAACCTGCAGAAGAAATTCGACCACTTCCCCTGGCAGCAAAACGCCGGCCATCTGGCCGCCTGGCAGCGCGGCCAAACCGGTATTCCGATGGTCGATGCCGGCATGCGCGAACTGTGGCAAACCGGCTACATGCACAACCGGGTGCGGATGATTGTCGGTTCGTTCCTGGTGAAGAATCTGCGCCTGAGCTGGCATGAGGGCGAGCGCTGGTTCTGGGATACCCTGCTCGATGCCGACCTGGCCAATAACAGCGCCAGCTGGCAGTGGATTGCTGGCTGCGGTGCCGATGCCGCGCCGTACTTTCGGGTGTTTAACCCGGTCACGCAGGGCGAAAAGTTCGATGCCCAGGGTGAATACATTCGCCGGTTCATCCCCGAACTCGGCAAACTGCCGAACAAATATCTGTTTGCGCCCTGGCAGGCGCCCGCGGAAATTCTGAAGCAGGCAGGCGTGGTGTTGGGCGAAACTTATCCACAACCGATTGTCGATTTAAAGCTCAGCCGCGAGGCAGCGTTGGAAGCGTTCAGCACGCTGAAAGCCATTTCGCAGCCATAAAAAAAGGCTCGCATTTGCGAGCCTCCTTTCTCCACGCCATCTTGTCTTTGCGGCGCTTTGCTTTGGTGGTTTTTTCATGGACGCCACCCTTCTTCATAATCGGGTCAAAGGCGTACGGGTTACGCTTCAGTGGTTTTTGCTTGGCCATTTTCGGCCTCCGTTATATAACGTTGAACTAATTGCTGTTTTTGCGGTCTCGGTAGCTTGCGAACCTGATATTCACGTTTGGATGCAGCGGCGCGGTCTGGCGCCTGCTCACAGTACACCAGCTCTACCGGACGGCGCGCAGAAGTATAGCGGGCACCACCGGCGAGTAAACCGTTGTGCTGTTTAAATCTGCGTTCAATATTGGTGGTTATTCCAGTGTAGAAGGTTGAATCTTTACACTTTGCTACGTAAACGTACCACATTGGTTCCATTTTCTTTTGCTCGAATCTTACGTAGAAATGTATCGCGAAAACGCTCATACCTAAACTGTTGTCACCTTCTTCGAGGCTCATATGCTGAAAAAAGTCGTAGTTCCTGTCCTAATTCTGCTGGTCGCTTTTGGCGCTTACAAACTGATGAACGCCGATGACGCCCCCAAAGCGAAGCCCGGCAATGCTCAGGCGCAAAGTACGCAAACCGAAAAAGCCGACGCCGGTCAAATCCCAAAAGAAGGTGACGAAAACAAAGACGGCGAAGAGAAGAAAGAGGAACAACCGGCGTCTCGCGGACGAGGCCCGATGGGCACCGGCGTTCTGGCCCGTCAGGGCGCCACATCGGTCGAGGTGTTAGCCGCCAAGCCGGCAATTCGCCGCGGTCAGGTACAGCTGTTCGGCACCGTCGAAGCGCGCCAGCAGGCCACGATCACCGCCACCAGTACCGCCGAAGTCATTTCCCTGAATGTGAATGAAGGCGACAAAGTCAGCAAAGGTCAGAGCCTGTTGACGCTGTCCGCAGATTCCGCGCAGGAAACCCTGCAGCAGCGCAAATCCGCACTGGCCGAGCTGGAAGCCGGCATCCGTATTCAGGAGCTGAAGCACAAGAACGATCTGGCCTCGCTGGAAATCGACAAAGAGCTGCTCGCCATTTCTAAAAAGAGTGTCGACCGCTTCAGCAGCCTGAACTCGCAGCAACTGAGCTCCAGCAGCGACTATGAAGACACCCTGCGTACCTATCAGTCGCAACTGCTCAGCGTGCAGGCGCGTGAGCTGACCATTGCCCAGTACGAAGATACCCGCCAGCAGCTGCTGGCTCAGCGCGAATCACTGCAAAGCCAAATCCGCCAGGCTCAGGAACTGGTTGATGACTTAAACGTGCACGCACCGTTCGATGGCATTATCGCGAAGATAGATATTGTCGCCGGTCAGGAGCTGCGCTCGGGTGAGACCATCGCGCAAATTTACAACCCGTCGGCCCTGGCCGTGTATGTGCGCGTACCCATGCGCTACCGGCTCGATTTACTGCCGATCAGCGACATTAAAGCGATCGACCGAAACGGCCAGGCCTGGCAGGCGCGATCGATTCGCCCGATCAACGAAACCGGCGCACAACGGCTGACACTGGAACCAGTCGCCGGCTCAACCAATACGCACCTGCCGGGCAGCCATGTGTCGGTCACTGTCAGCTACCCGATTGCGCAACCGACCGTTGAGGTGCCCTTTACCGCGGTTTACGACCAGCAGCGCATCTACGTTGCGGAACAGGGTGCCCTGCGCGCCACCGATATCGAGATTCTCGGCAACACCAAAACCGGTTATCTGATTGCCGCCGACGCCATCACCGAAGGCGAAAGCATTGTTACCACCCGGCTGAAAAACCCACTCACCGGCATGACGGTTTCTGTCGCCCGGGCGAACACAGGAGCGAAACCATGATTCGTTGGATCGAAACCTTCGCACAGCACCGCATTGCCGCCAACGGCGCAATGATTCTGATTGTGTTAACCGGGTTATGGGGCGCAAGCCAGGTTAACAACCAGTTTTTCCCGGATTTTGAGTTCGACCGCATTGCCGTGCGCGCCACCTGGACGGGCGTCAGCGCAGAAGATATGTACGAGTCCATCGCCGTGCCGTATCAGCAGGCACTGGCCGGCATGCCGGAGATCGACGGCATTACCACCATTGCCGGTGACGGCTACGCCAACCTCTACATTTCCATTTCTGACCGCGCCGAAAGCCTGGCCGCCGCCGGCGAGCTGATCGAAGATGAAATAGACACGGTGGACATTCCCGACGGTGCCGACGACACCGAGATCGATACCCCAAGGCGGCGGGAAAGCGTTGCCGACCTGCTGTTGTTTGGCGATGTGCCGATTGATGAACTGGCCGACCTGGCTTATGAAATCCAGAACGACCTGCTGAAAACCGGCTTTGCTCAGGTTGATTTAAGCGGTATTCCCGGGCAGAGCATCGACATCTCGGTGGATATGGCCGGCCTGCTCGATACCGGCCTGAGCCTCAGCGACATTGCCGCGGCCGTGGATGCCGAATACACGCCGCAACCGGCGGGCACCTCGCCCGATGGTCAGCTCACCCTGCAACTGCGGTCTGCCACACCGGAAGTCGATCTAAAAAGCCTGCAGGCCATTCCGGTGCTCACCTGGGCCGACGGCAGCACCTTACAGCTGGGTGAAATCGCCCGAATTGAACGGGTTGTGGATAACTCTTCCGAAGAGCTGTATTACGAAGGCCATCCGGCTGTGCGGCTGCAACTGCGCCGCACGGTCGGCGAAGACACCTTGGATAACGCCAAGCTGATGAACCAGTGGCTGGAAGGCTTTCGACCCACCTTACCGGAAACCATCGAGCTGAAAGCTTATAACGAAACCTGGCTGATCGTGGCCTCGCAGCTGAAATTACTGATGGATAACGGCCTGATGGGGATGGGGCTGGTGCTGGTTGCGCTGTTCTTGTTCCTCAATACCCGGCTGGCGTTCTGGGTGGCGCTGGGCATTCCCACCAGCTTCTTCGCCACCTTCCTGATGATGCACTGGCTGGGGATTACCATGAATACCATCAGCCTGTTCGGCTTTATGATTGCACTGGGCATTATTGTCGACGATGCCATCGTCGTCGGCGAGCAGGCCCGAGCCTATCAGCAGCAGGGTATGACTGCCGACAAAGCCTCGCTGTTGGCCGCCAAAAAGATGTGGGCGCCGGTGCTGGCCTCCAGCCTGACCACCATTGCCGCCTTTATGCCACTGACGATGTTGTCCGGGCCCATCGGCCGGCTGTTTAAAGACATCCCGATTGTGGTGACCATCGTGATTATTGCCTCGTTGATTGAGTGCTTCCTGATTCTGCCGGGGCACCTTTCACACAGCAAACACAGGAAGGACCGGCCGATTCGCCAGAAATTAGATGGTGCCTTCAACTACGTGCGCGACCAGCACTTCCGCAAGCTGGTACGCTGGAGCCTGCGCAACCGACCAATACTGGTCGCCGGGGTGATCGGGGCCTTTGTCATTGCCATGGGCATGGTCAGTTCCCGAGTCGTGCCGTTCCAGTTTCAACCCTCGGTGGAATCACCGTCGCTTTCCGTCACCGTCAGCTTTAACGAGGGAACCGACCAGAACAAGGTGTATGGCTTTGTTGATCACCTCACCGAGCAGCTGCAAAAGGTAGAAGACGACACCGGTTACGACTTTATTAAGACCGCCGTGGTACAGCGCAACTACAACGATAACCCGGCCAATGCACGCATCGATGTTGAGCTGATTTCTGATCAGAACCGCCCGTACACCAACCAGGAGCTGGTCACCAAGTGGCGTCAGGCCACCACGCTGCCGTCAGAACTCGACAGCATCAGCTTTGGCCGCGGCCGCCGCTTTGGCGGGGAATCCGGCGATATCGAGGTGGTCATCAACGGTGAGAATCTGGATACCATCAAGGCGGCCTCGCTGGAGCTGCAGGCAATGATGGACAACACCGAAGGCTTGTCAGACGCCACCGACTCACTGCCCTATGGTGATGAGCAGCTGCGCTTTGAACTCACCGCGCTGGCCCGCGACCTGGGTTTAAGTGAAGCCAACCTGGCCACCTTCCTGCGCCAGCATGTTGAAGGCATTGATGCGGCGGAACAGATTATCGGCACCCAGACGCTCGATATTCGGGTGGTGTTGCCGGAAGAGCAGCGCAAAGAAATCACCGACATTCTCAGCCTGCCTTACAGCTTAAATGGCGAGATTATTCCACTGGATGACCTGATCAACAGCTCGTTCCAGCGCGGCCTGGATGGCATCCGCGCCGAAGACGGCGAGCTGGCGGTCACGGTCAGCGCCACGCTGAACGAGAACCTGATGACCAGCGACGATATGTACACCCTAGTCGAAACCACGCTGCTGCCGGAACTGCGCGCCCGCTACGGCACACTGGATATCGAGATGGGCGGTGATGCTCAGGAGCAGGCTGACTTCCTCGCCGAAGCGCAGCTCATTCTGCTGTTCGTGCTGCTACTCATCTACGGCATTCTGGCCTGGGTGTTTGAAAGCTGGGTCTGGCCGGTGGCGGTGCTGATCACCGTGCCGTTCGGCCTCACCGGCGCCATATTCGGGCACTGGATTGTCGGTCTGCCGCTCTCTGCTTTGTCGATCATGGGGCTGTTCGGGCTGTCCGGCATTGTCATCAACGACAGTATCGTGCTGATCAGCGTTTACCGCGATCTGCGTGATGAAGGCATGGAGCTGTACATGGCGCTGGAGGAGGCCGTGGCCCGCCGCCTGCGTCCTGTCATCCTGACCACCGTCACCACCATGGCCGGGTTAACCCCGATGCTGTTTGAAACCAGTCTCGATGCGCAGTTCCTGAAGCCCATCTCCGCCGGCCTGGTATTCGGGCTGATGCTCGGCACCGTGCTGATCCTGCTGTTTGTGCCGGCCATGCTGCTGACGTTAGAGCAGCTCACTGCCTGGTCGAATAAGGTCTCCGGCAAGGCTCATTCAAAGGCGAAGGAGCTGCTGACGTCCTGAGCCAATATCGTTTGCTACCTGCGGCTAAGGGCAGCTCCGTGCCCTTAGCCGCGGTAAAAACTACGGTAAAAACACCATAGCGGTTATAGCACTGTTAGAGATTCCACTGCATTATATAGACATGTGAAACCCCTGTTTTAACCTCTCTAACTGATGGTCCCCCTATGGAATTTGTATTTTCGAGAACGATGTTTGCGTTCAGCCTGACTCTGCTGGCCGGTATGGCCACCGGTGTTGGCAGCGCACTGGCCTTTTTCACCCGGCGCACCAACACCACCTTTCTGGCCGGCTCGCTGGGCTTTTCTGCCGGGGTGATGATCTATGTGTCACTGGTCGAAATCTTTGCCAAGGCCAGCGATTCACTGATCCTGGCCTACGGCCATAAGCCCGGCTACCTGATTACCACCGTTGCCTTTTTCGCCGGCATTCTGGTGATTGCGCTGATCGATAACCTGGTGCCCAGCTTTGAGAACCCGCACGAAGCCCGCTCTATTGAAGACTTCAACGAGCAGGACGACAACCTGAGGCTGAAACGCATGGGGCTGTTCTCGGCATTGGCGATTGCGATTCATAACTTCCCCGAAGGGCTGGCCACCTTTATCAGCGGCCTGCAGGACCCTACCATGGGTATCAGCATTGCCGTGGCCATCGCCATTCACAATATCCCCGAAGGCATCGCCGTGGCCGTACCCATCTACTTTGCTACCGGCAGCCGCGGTAAGGCCTTTGGACTGTCGTTTTTATCCGGTCTGGCCGAGCCGGTCGGGGCACTGGTGGGCTTTCTGCTGTTGATGCCGTTTATGACGGATGCGGTGTTCGGCATTCTGTTCGCCATGGTGGCGGGCATTATGGTGTTTATCTCGCTGGATGAGCTGCTGCCGACCGCAGAGAAATACGGCAACCACCACGTTGCTATTTACGGTGTTATCGCGGGAATGGCGGTGATGGCGTGCAGCCTGGTGATGTTTAGTTAAATATTGAAGGATCAAGAAAAAGCGTCGTTCAAATGAACGACAAAGCCGCCACAGCTTTCGAGACGATGAAAAGGCAGCTCTCAAATGGACGTCGAAAACATGGCGGTCCGACGACTCGGTGTTTTCGTCGAGCGTATCAGGTGGTCCGGCATTCCGGCGATACTTGCAGCGGTCCATTTGCGAGCTGCCTTTTTGTCGGCGGGGATTATCGACGAACTAAAACGCGTTTCTTTGCAGCAGGCCTAGAGCGAATCCGGCTTTTTATTTCGGCGTCGCGGCCGGCGTCTTGGCTTAGGTTTCGACGCAGCTTGCTCCGCCTGGGCCGGTGCTTTCTGAGCCTTTGGCTTCTTCGGTTTCTTTATCTTTTTCGGCTTTAAGTTTAACGCCGGCGGCTGAAATGCCTGTGACGGTTCAAACCCCTCAACCGTTTTAAACGCCAGCACCTCACCAATCAGGTTCTGAATCTCCGCCAGCAACTCGATCTCTTCTACATCGACAAAGCTCACAGCCTCACCGCTGGCCTTGGCTCGGCCAGTGCGCCCAATACGGTGCACATAGTCAGCCGGCACATTGGGCAGATCAAAGTTGATCACATGCGGCAGTTCGTGAATATCCAGGCCACGCGCGGCGATATCGGTTGCCACCAGCACCTGAACGTCACCACTTTTGAAATCGGCCAGGGCACGGGTCCGCGCGCCCTGACTCTTGTTGCCATGAATCGCCGCAGCGGAGATTCCGGCCTTCTCCAGGCGAGTCGCCAAGCGGTTGGCACCGTGCTTGGTGCGCGAAAACACCAGTACCTGATGCCAGTTGTGATCTTTAATCAGCTGACACAGCAGTGCCGGCTTGTTGCTCTTATCCACCGGGATAATCAACTGGCTGACGGTTTTAGCGGTGGTGTTTTCTGTCGCAACAGAAACCTCAACCGGGTCGTTGACAATGGTCTTCGCCAGTGCCCGCACCTCATCGGAGAAGGTCGCTGAAAACATCAGGTTTTGTCGCTTTTGCGGCAGCAAGCGAAGAATTTTTTTGATGTCGTGGATAAAGCCCATGTCGAGCATACGGTCGGCTTCATCCAGCACCAGAATTTCCAGCTGATCAAACTTAACGGCATTCTGCTGGTATAGGTCGAGCAGCCGCCCGGGGGTGGCCACCAGAACATCAACACCACGGCGCAGGGTCATCATCTGCGGGTTAATCTTGACACCGCCAAACACCACCGCCGAGCGCATCGGCAGGTGCTTGCTGTAGTTGAGTACGTTTTCCTGAACCTGCGCGGCCAGTTCACGGGTGGGCGTCAGCACCAGCGCCCGCACCTGATTGCTGCGTACCACCGCCTTGCTAGCGGTCAGGTTTTGTAGCATGGGCAGGGTAAAGCCGGCTGTTTTGCCGGTGCCGGTTTGGGCGCTGGCAAGCAGATCCCGCTGATTTAAAACTTCAGGAATGGCTTTGCGCTGAATATCGGTTGGGTCACTGTAACCCTGGTCGGTCACTGCTTTTAATAAAGGAGCAATGAGGCCGAGCTGTGAAAAACTCATATAGGAACTCTAATTAAAAAAAAGATACACCCGCAGGTGTGAAAGGCGGCGCAGTGTACCAGCAATAGAGCAGCCGGGCATGGAAAAACAGCGTTCGTCCGTCAATGAGTGGCTCACAGCGTGGCAGAAACGCCCACAGCGAACGGTTTTGTGTATATTAGGGTAAAAAACATCAGGAATTTACCGTGGCAAACAACAAACCATCAGCGCAAACGCAACAGGAAGCCCTGGCCATCGCCAAGGGTACCCAGCGGCCGGGGCAAACCAAGGAGCAAACCAAGCTCATTGCTCAGGGCATTGAAAAGGGCATCTCCGAATATAAAAAGCGCGAAAAGCAAAAGGCCCGTGAACGCGATAAGCAACGCAAGAAAGAGCTGAGCCAAAAAGAAACCGCAGAACAGCCAGCCGAATATAATGGCGAAAACACACAAAACTCAAACGGCAGAGCGGCATTGCCCTGGGTACTGCTGGCGGCCAGCTGGCTGGCGTTTATTACGTTTTATCTGTTCAATGCCGGGGTGCGCGCATGAAACCGATCATACCCTTTGTACACCGCATCACCGAAAACGAAGAAGCGCGCTGGATCAGCGAGCTGAATGCCCACTGGCCAGGCTGTGAGGTGCGGCCATTACGCCAGCTAAGCAACGCACAAATTGACGCGGCCAGCGTGGCCATTGTGGCAAACCCCGACCCTGAAGACCTGAACCAACTGCCCAATCTGAAGTGGGTGCACAGCCTGTGGGCCGGCGTTGAAAACCTGGTACAACACTGGCACCGAACAGACATTCCCATTGTGCGGATGAAAGACCCGGCCCTTGCCACAACCATGGCCGAAGCAGTGCTCACCTGGGCGCTGTTCCTGCAAAGAAATATGCACCGCTACGCCCGCCAGCAAAAGCACAATCAATGGCTCGCGTTAGATTACCAGCCGATGAGTGATTGCACCGTTGGCATCATCGGCCTCGGTAAGCTGGGCATGGCCACGGCCGCGGCGTTGAATGCACAAGGCTTTAAAACCATTGGCTGGAGCCAGAGCGAAAAACACATCGATTTTATGCCCAGCTTTCAGGGCCGCGATGGGCTCAAAACGGTTGTTGAGCAAAGCGATATTGTTGTCGTGCTGCTGCCATTAACCGCCGAAACCAATGGCCTTTTCGACACAACTATGTTCAGCGCAATGAAAGCCAACGCGCACCTGATCAACTTTGCCCGCGGGCCCATTGTTGAAGTGGAATCGCTGCTGAACTTTCTGAATAACAACCCGAACAGCCATGCCGTTCTGGATGTTTTTGATCAGGAACCACTGCCGCCGGAAACCCCGCTTTGGCAGCACCCCAGCGTTTCGGTATTACCTCATATCACTGCGCCGACGCTGCCGGAATCGGCCGCGAAAATTGCAATTGAAAATGTTAAACGCTATTTCGAAACCGACATGATTCCCGGAGCTATTGATCGGGTAAAAGGCTATTAGCAGCACATGCAAAACATTCAGATTGAGGCGTTACCGGAACCGCGCGCGTCTCGACTGATTTGCTAACGCATTAAACACTTCATTGCTTAAACAGCGTGGCCATTTTTTGGCGACGGTTAATACAGAAAAATTTTTTACTTACTTCAAATAAAATTCAGGCGGGCGAGAAGCCCGCGACCCATCATAAAAAATCAAATCACCTTATCTGAATTTTACTTTCTATAAATCTTTCTAAACAACGCATGAATGCAACGCCGGCTTGCATCTGTGCGCCCAATAAAATTGACATTCATCAACTGTGAATCGCCCGATGCGCGCACCATGGTGACACTAAAAATTTCCCATGGTTTCCCAGCCTTCGTCACCGAAGAAAACCAAAACAAAAACGAGATTGGAGCAAGTAAAGATGATCATTGGGACAGTCGACCTTGGAAGGCCGACGCGCCTGTCTGCGTGGATGGATATCGTCCAGGGCGTAACGGGTTTATTTTTAGTCGTATTCATGTGGGCGCATATGTTTCTGGTTTCCAGCATTCTGCTGGGCAAAGATGCAATGTATTTTGTTACACGGCTGTTCGAGGGTGAGCTGTTCTTTGGCCGCGCGTTTCCTCAGCTGGTTTCGATGCTGGCATTTTTTATTTTAACCGTGTTATTTGTGCACGCCTTTCTGGCGCTTCGGCGGTTCCCGACATCCGCAAACCAGTACCGTTCACTTCACCGGTTAATTCAGGGCCTGAAACACAAAGACACCACGCTCTGGTATGCACAGGTACTCACCGGTTTCATTCTTTTCTTTCTGGCTTCGGTTCATCTGTATCAGTTGATCTCTCACCCGGGCGACATTGGCCCCTACGCAACCTCCGACCGCATTTACAGCGAGCGCATGTGGCCACTCTATTTAATCATGCTGTTTGTAGTTGAACTGCATGCCGGTGCCGGTATTTACCGCCTGGTTATGAAGTGGGGCATCTTTCTGGACAGCAATCCGAAAACCATGCGCACCCGGCTGCGAAAAATTAAATGGTTGATTACGGTGTTCTTCATCGTGCTGGGTTTGCTGACACTCGGTGCCTACATGAAGATCGGTCACGCGCATCAGGATGCTGTCAGCCAACGCTATCACCCGGCGATTGAACAAAGCCTGTAATAATAAAAATCGGGAAACGAATCTATGAAAACTGTACACACCGATGCACTGATCATTGGCGGCGGCATTGCCGGTTTGCGCACAGCAATTGGCATTAAGCGCGCCGGGCACGATGTCATTATTTTAAGCCTTGTACCACCCAAACGTTCTCACTCGGCTGCCGCACAGGGCGGCATGCAAGCCAGCCTGGGCAACTCGGCAAAAGGCCAGGGCGATAACGAGGATATTCATTTTGCCGACACCATTCGTGGCAGCGACTGGGGCGCCGACCAGCAGGTCGCACGCATGTTCGTCGATACCGCACCGAAGGCCGTACGCGAGCTGGCCGCCTGGGGTGTGCCCTGGAACCGGGTTCGCAAAGGTGACAACAAAAGCATTATCAACGGGCAAGAGGTGGTCATTAGCGAACGCGACGAGGCGCATGGCTTAATTACCGCGCGTAACTTTGGCGGCACGCAAAAATGGCGCACCTGCTATGTTGCCGATGGCACCGGTCACTCCATGCTTTACACCATGAGCAACAAAGCCATTGCCGAAAAGATTCCCGTGCATGAACGCATGGAAGCAATCGCGCTGATTCATGACGGCCAACGCTGCTATGGTGCCGTAGTGCGCAGCCTGGTGGATGGCTCGCTTACCGCCTACATTGCCAAGGCGACCTGCATAGCCACCGGTGGCTATGGCCGGCTGTTCCGGGCAACCACCAATGCCGTGATCAACACCGGCATCGGTGCCGCCATTGCACTGGAAACCGGCGTCGCCCAACTCGGCAATATGGAGGCGATTCAGTTTCATCCGACCGGCATCATTCCGGCAGGCATTCTGGTTACCGAGGGCTGCCGTGGCGATGGCGGCCTGCTGCTCGATAAAGACCTGCACCGCTTTATGCCGGACTACGAGCCGGAGAAAAAAGAACTCGCCTCACGCGATGTGGTTTCCCGCCACATGGAAGCACACATCGCCAAAGGCAAGGGCGTGCAATCACGTTTTGGTGAACACCTCTGGCTCGATATTCGGCAGTTGGGTGCCCACCACATCAACACCCGGCTGCGGGAAATAAAAGAAATCTGTCAGTACTTTATGGGCATCGACCCGGTGACCGATCTCATTCCCGTACGCCCGGTACAACATTACTCGATGGGCGGCGTGCGCACCGATCATCGCGGTGAATCGCCCACCTTAAAGGCGTTATTTTCCGCCGGCGAGGCAGCCTGCTGGGATATGCATGGCTTCAATCGCTTGGGCGGCAACTCGGTCGCGGAAACCGCCGTTGCTGGCATGATTGTCGGCGAGTTTATGGCAGAGTTCCTGAGCGACGACGCCTCCCACATTGGTGTTTCCACCGCACTGGTGCGCAGCTTTATGGAACGCGAACAGGAAAAATTAGACCAGCTGGCAAACAGCAGCGGCACTGAAAACCCCTTCCAGCTGATGAAGGCTATGCAGGAATGCATGACCAAAAATGTCGGTATTTTCCGCAACGAAGAACGCCTGAAAATTGCGGTCGCTGAACTGCTGGAACTATCGGAACGGGCGAAAAACATTCGCGTTTATTCAGGAACGGCCGGCGCCAACCCAGAGCTTGTCGCCGCCTATCGGGTGCAGAAAATGCTAAAGCTTTCACTCTGTGCAGCATACGGTGCGCTGCAGCGTGAAGAGAGCCGCGGTGCGCACTACCGTGAAGATTTCCCGCTGCGTAACGACCGCGACTGGCTGTGCCGCACGCTGGCCAGCTGGGAGAGCGACGAGCAAAACCTGCCCACACTCCGCTATGAAAAACTTGATGTCCGGCGTATGGAAATGCCGCCGGGCTGGCGGGGCTATGGCAGCAAAGAGCGTATCGATCACCCCGATACCGAAGCACGTCAACTGCAGGTTGATAGCGCCGCCAAACAACAGACCGACCGATATCAATTGCAGCAAAGCCTGATGCCATTCAAACACATGCTGCCGGAAAAACTGCGCGGCCGAAACGAGCGACTCGATGAACCACTCGCCAACACCGATAAGGCGGGCACTGCATCCGGCCGACTCAACAACCGCTCACATAAGGAGGCACTGTGAATACCATTGCCGCAAAAAACCTGCACAGCTTAAGAACGCTCACCTTCAATATTTTTCGCTACGACCCTAAGCGGCCGGAAGTAAAGCCACGCATGGACAGCTACCAGCTGGAAGAGGCCGATGCCATGACGCTGTTTATCGCCCTGAATGAATTGCGCGAAACGCAGGACCCAACCCTGCAATTCGATTTCGTCTGTCGTGCGGGCATTTGCGGCAGCAGCGGCATGCTGATTAACGGCGTACCGAAGCTGGCCTGCCGGGTGCTGACCAAAGACCTGCCGGCGACCATCTCACTGGCACCATTGCCGGGCTTTGAATTGATCGGCGACCTCTCGGTAAACACCGGTAAATGGATGCGCGGCATGTCTGAACGGCTGGAAACCTGGATTCACACCAGCGAACAGGAACCGGACTTCCACAAAATTGAACAGCCGATGGAGCCGGAGCTTTCAGAAAAACTTTACGAACTGGAACGCTGCGTGGAATGCGGTGTCTGCTTTTCAGCCTGCGGTACCGCTCAAATGCGGCCCAACTTTGCCGGCGCCGTTGGCCTCAATCAGATGGCGCGCTTTCAACTGGACCCGCGCGATGAGCGAACCGATGCCGATTTCTATGAGGTGATTGGCGATGAAAACGGCGTATTTGGTTGCATGACACTGTTAGGCTGCGATGACCTGTGCCCGAAGGAGCTACCGCTGGCTCAGCAAATTGCCTACATGCGCAGGAAGATGGCGAAAACAAGGAAGGGGCTTTTTTAATGTTCGATGCAACGCTCAACACGACAGGTAAAATTCACTCCGCCTGATTCAATACGGGGCCAAAGCACTCAGCCGCCGCTGCATTAGCCAGCGGCGGAAATCTGACGTAAAATTCCGGTTCAACCCCGCCGGAAGGTAACATCCATGGCGTTAGCCAACTCGCTGATCGTACTCGACTTTGAAACCACCGGAATCTCACCCGACATGGGCGACCGGGCCATTGAGATCGGCGCGGTAAAGATTGAGAACGGCGTTCTAACCGATCGATTCCAACGTCTGATGAACCCGGGCAGACGCATCTCCCCGTTTATCGAAAGCTACACCGGTATTACCAACGCGATGCTGAAGTCAGCACCGGGCAATGCTGAGGTTATGGCTGAGTTTTGTGAATTCATTGGCGACAGCAATCTGCTTGCGCACAATGCAGCCTTTGATAAGCGTTTTTTAGATGCAGAGTTATCAAAGATTAAGCGGCGCTACCCCGGCAATTTTGCCTGCTCGCTACTGGTCGCACGAAGAGTTTTTCAAAGCGCAGAAAATCACAAACTGGGCACACTGATCAACCACTGCAACATTTCATGCGACGGTAACTTTCACCGTGCATTATTCGATGCAGAAATGACCGCAAAGCTCTGGCTTTCAATACTCAGTACGGTTGAACGAGAGTATGGCCTTTCAAATATTTCATTCAATGAAATTCAAAAACTCGCAAAGACACCGAAAAAAAGCATCGGCAAATTTCTTTCCTCGCTGGCAGCAACTGAACGCTGAACAGCGGGCTCATAAAATGACAGGAAGCAAACATGATCGAAACCGTAGAGAATTATCAGGGTATTATTTTCGATATGGATGGCACCCTAATCGACTCCATGCCTTATCACCTCGATGCCTGGAAGACAGCCGCAGAGGCATTTGAGTTTCCTTATGACCGCGAATGGCTGAACAGCATGGGCGGCATGCCGAGCGCAAAAATTGTCGTTGAAATTAACCAGCGTTATGGCATCAGTTTAGATCCGAAAGAAGTGACTAAACTGAAGATGGCGACCTATCTGTCTTTTGAATTTCACGGCGAGCCGATTGCGGTAACCAACGACATTCTTAATCACTTCGTGGGCAAAAAACGTATCGCGGTGGGTACCGGCAGCCCGCAGGTACAGGCCCATAAACTACTGGAAGAAAGCGGTATTATGCCGAAACTTGATGCCGTGGTGACGGCCACCGATGTCAGCAATCACAAACCTAACCCAGATACCTTCCTGCTTGCCGCAGAAAAACTGCAACTGCTGCCCGAGCACTGCGTGGTGTTTGAAGACACCCATCTCGGCAAGCAGGCGGCACACAGCGCCGGTATGGATTGCATTATGGTTGAGGGTGACGCGCTGGCATTTTACCCCGCTAAATAAATTAGCGGCGCGTGGGCAAAATTCGGCCACGCTTCACTTCGTGGTGTAGGAAAAGCGGCTCAACGCAGTCGCCGCAACCGCATAACAAGCCAGCACCAGTAACAGGCCGTTGGCACTGAAACCAACATCAATCAGCACACCCAACAATAAGGAAGCGGCCGCGGTGCTGACAATCATCATCGAAGTTGTCAGCGAGCGAATGGCACCGAGGTTTGCGGTGCCGTAGACCTCGGCCCACAAAGACCCCACTACCGGGCCGGTCATGGCTATACCGGCACCCATGAAGAACATCAAAACAAAAACCAGTGCCTGCGAGTTACTCAACATACTCAGAAAGAACGCTGCAATAAATGGCAGGCCCATAAAGGACAGCGTTTTTTTAGCGCTAAAGCGATCCACTAACGCACCGGAAAATATCGACGACGCCCAGTGCACCAAACCATACAGCGCAAAACTGGCAGCAAATAATTCTGCACTCCAGCCTTTACCGGCCAGAATATAGTCGTGGTGAATGAACACGGCGGTGACCACAAAGGGCGGCATCAACACCAACGGCAGTGCACACCAGAAGCGGCGATCCTGCAAAACAGTGCGCCGCGAACCCTGCGGTATTTTGGCTTGTGCTGTTTCATTTTCTTTTGTTAATGCTTCCGGCTCGGGCGCAATTTTCAACAACCGGAATGCTACCGGCAAAAACAACAGCGGGCCAACCAGCGCAATGATCAGCCAGGTGGATTGCCAACCAAACATTGGAATCACAAATAAAACTAATGACGGTAAAATCATTTCTCCCAACGGTACACCACAGGAAGAAACGCTTAATGCCTTGCCGCGGTTCTGCGAAAAAAATCGCGCCATGGTGGTGCCACCAATATGCGGGAACATGCCCTGACCAAACAACCGCAAGCCATAAAAGGCAACAATAAGCAGGATAAAACTGTTCACCTGCCACATGAGCAGGGCAGCACACATCAACCCGAGTGCACTGAATATCACCACCGTTTGCAGCTGCCATTTATCCAGCAGGTTACCGATAAACATCAGCGTAATACCACTGCCCAGCGTGGCCAGTGAATAGGCAGAACCGTAAGCCGTAGCAGAAAGATTCAGGTCGTGCTGAATGGATGCGCCAAACCAGCTGATAAAAAATGACTGGCCAAAGTTACCCCAGAAAACGGCCAGCATGCCAAAGCACAGCATGGCCCAATAACGTTTAAACAACTGCAGGTATCCATTAAACATGGGCATCAATTCCGCAATAGAGAAATAAAAATGAACGGTAGGCGAGGGTTATTCACACAGCGAAATCGAACTTAATTGCCAGCGACTGCCACCCCGCGTCAGCGTAAGGCATTTATCGGCGGCAATAATTTTTCGTTCTGTCTTGCTGATGATTTCCATTTGCCAGTTTGAATCCTTCTGCCAGAGCTGTGATAACACACCGGTCAGCCAGGGCTGAAAGCTTTCGTCTGTGGCCAGAAAGGCTGTTGCTTCACTCAGCAGGTATTGAGCACTGATCTGGGATTCCAATCCTTTCACTGCGGATAAATCCTGCTGAAGCTGATTTAAAACGCGCGTCGTTTCCTGTTCGGCAAGGCGCTCCCGGTTGTAGTCGACCGGGCTGATTTGCTCAGCCTCACTGGCCACCCGCATAAGCCGCTCAAACAAACGCTGTGGTTTTGTATGTTGGCTTTGATACACCTGAAAGCTGTACACAGCCACCAGCAAAATAATCACAACAGTTGCTGCGGTGATCTGCTTGGCTTTTTTATCCATTGTCAGTATTTGCACTTTCTACCAAAGTCTATTAAAAATGATGGCCATTATTTGATCTTACAGAGTATGGCCACCCGCGCCAGCTCTGTAAGTACCCTAAAGTCGAAGCAAGGATGCCTATGACACTCGCAATAACGTACTGCCGTGCGCATAACGGTATGGAAGCGCCGTTAGTAACCATTGAAGTTCATCTTTCCGCCGGACTGCCAGGTTTTTCGATCGTCGGATTGCCGGAGGCTGCCGTCCGAGAAGCGAGGGATCGAGTCCGCTCCGCCATTCTAAACAGCCAATACGATTTTCCACAAGGCCGACTAACTGTAAACATGGCGCCGGCCGATTTACCCAAGCAGGGTGGCCAGTTCGATCTGGCGATTGCATTGGGCATTCTGGCGGCCAGTGATCAGCTCGACCCGAAAGCCCTGAAGGACTATGAATGGCTGGCCGAGCTCTCACTGAGTGGCGATCTGCGCAAAGGCCCGGGCGCACTGCCGGCGGCGATCGCCTGTCAGCAGGCCGGGCGTATGCTGGTGTGCAATGCAGACAATGCCGCCGAAGCCGCGCTGGTCACTCAGGGCAATGTGTTCGCGGCCGAGCACCTGCTGCAGGTTACCCGCATGCTGCGCGACCCGGGTTATCAGCTGCCGATGCCGGACGTCGACATTAACCCGGTTGATTTAGCCTACCCCGATCTTGCCGACGTCAAAGGCCAGCAGGGCGCACGTCGCGCTTTGGAAATCGCCGCCTGCGGAAGACACAACCTGCTGTTTTTTGGCCCGCCCGGTACCGGCAAAACTCTGCTGGCCTCCCGCCTGCCCGGTATTCTGCCACCGTTAACCAATCAGGAAGCGGTGGAGATCGCCGCCGTGCAGTCTGTTGCTGGCTTGCCGCTGAAATGGAACCGCCGGCCATACCGGTCGCCGCACCATACCGCCTCGGCAGCCGCACTCATTGGCGGCGGTGGCAACCCCAAACCCGGCGAGGTTACCCTGGCGCACCGGGGCGTGCTGTTTCTGGATGAGATTGCCGAATTCCCGCGCACCGTTCTGGACGTTCTGCGTGAGCCGCTGGAAAGTCACGAAGTTTGCATATCCCGCGCCCGAAGGCAAAGTACCTTCCCGGCAAACTTCCAGCTGGTTGCGGCCATGAACCCGACCCCCGGTGGCTACGCCGCTGATGATCCGCGCTCCAACCGCTATACCCGGGAACAGATTCAGAAGTATGTCTCGCGGCTGTCCGGGCCGTTTCTTGATCGTATCGATCTGCACATTGAAGTGCCCAGCCTGCCCAAAGAGGTGTTGATGGCCAACAGCCAGCCGGAATCCTCGGCCACGGTAAAAGCTCGGGTCACCCGCGCGTGGCAGGTGCAACTGCAACGACAGGGTTGCACCAACAGTGAATTAACCGGCAAAGCGCTCGACCAGCAATGTGCCCTCGGCAGCGCAGAGCACAAGCTGCTGGATACGGCGATGGATAAGCTGGGCCTGAGTGCCCGCGCCTATCACCGGCTGTTGCGTGTTGCCCGAACCATTACCGACCTGAACAGTCAGCCCGCAATCGATAAAAGCGCTATCATAGAGGCTTTAAACTGCAGGCAACTGGAAAGGTTAACGGGTGGCGGATAGAAAATGGCAACGGGCACTGAAGCCGGCAGGCTCTGCGTTAATACAGATGGTTTTGCTGCTGGTTGGGATGGCCTGGTTGCTCGACAGCGGCGCAGAGGCGATGGGTTACAGCTGGCAGTGGCAGCGCGTCCCGCAATACCTGTTTTTCTATGAGGATGGCCAGTGGTGGCCCGCAGAACTGATACAGGGCCTCGTTGTTACCCTGCACATATCGGCTTTGGGTTTAATCGGTACGTTAGTTATTGGTCTGAGCACCGCCTTACTGCGTCTTTCGGACTCCGTCGTTGGCCGGTTTTTGTCACGCGGCTACATCGAGCTGATCCGTAACACACCGCTGTTGGTTCAAATCTATCTGCTCTACTTTGTCTTCGGCCCCATTCTCGGGCTCAGCCGCTTTAATACCGCGGTGCTGGCACTGGCGCTGTTTCAGGGTGCCTATACCGCTGAAATTTTCCGGGCCGGTTTAAACAGCATTCACCGTGGTCAGTTCGAGGCGGCCTACTCGCTGGGGCTCAATCAATACGCCACCTACCGGACCATTATTCTGCCGCAGGTACTGCAGCGAACACTACCACCGCTGACCAACGAGGTTGTGTCATTGATAAAGAATTCATCTATCGTTAGTGTGATGGCGATTTTTGATTTAACCACCGAAGGCCGCAATATCGTCGCCGAAACAGCCATGCCGTTTGAGATCTGGTTCAGCGTTGCGGCCATTTATCTGATGTTAACCCTGGCCCTTTCCGGCCTTGCGCTGTTGCTGGAACACAAACTCGGTGCGCAATGGAAAGCCTGATTTCTGCAACCCCAAACAAGGAGACCCTTTGATGAAATTTTTTAAGACTGCGCTCTTATGCACCCTGGCAACGGTTTTTGCCAGCCTCGCTGCGGCTGCAACCCCGAATCTGGATCAGATTAACGAACGCGGAACCTTGCGGGTGGGGATGTCGACATTCGTACCCTGGGCCATGCGTAACAAGCAGGGTGACCTTATCGGTTTTGAAATTGATGTCGCCAAGCGCCTGGCGGCAGATTCTGGCTGGCAGGTCGAGTTTATACCGACCGCCTGGGATGGCATTATCCCGGCACTGCTGGCGCGTAAGTTCGATGTCATCATCGGTGGTATGTCGGTCACCGAAGAGCGGGCAAAGAGCGTGCTGTTTACCGAGCCCTATTCCCATTCCGGGGTGCAGGTGGCTGCCAGTAAAAAGCTGGCCGAGGGCTTTACCGAATACAGCGATTTCGATTCCCGCAAGGTGAAAATAGCCGCCCGCCGTGGTGCCTTCACGGTGCAAATCGCCAAAGAAACCTTCCCTAAAGCTAAAATTCTGCAATTCGATGACGATGCCCAGGCCTTTCAGGAAGTTCTCAACGGCAATGCCCACGCGGTAATTGCGTCCAGCCCGAAACCGGAACATGAAACCGTGAAACACGCTGAAATGCTGTTCCTGCCGTTCTCGGAGCGCTTATCCAAGGGCAACGAAGCCTTTGCTGTACGCCTCGGCGAAGACGATAAGAAAGCCTTCTTCGACAGCTGGATTCAGGCGCGTACCGAGGATGGCTGGCTGGAAGAGCGCTATGAATACTGGTTCTCGACGCTCGACTGGCAGGACGAAATCGCCCAGGGCCAATAACGCTAAAGACGTTGAATAACTTCCCGAACAAGCGGCGCTGGCGTTTAAACCGGCTGGATATTGCCCTGCTGATTCTTCTGTCGATCGCCGCGGCCTGGCTCTGGTATCGCTCCTCGGCGGGTGTGAATTACCACTGGAACTGGAGCGCCGCCTTTTCGCTGATCCTCACCCCGCGTGCAGACGGCAGCTGGCCCTACCTGTTTCAGGGCTTTCTGGCGACCATCCGGCTGAGCCTATGGGGCATGGCCTTTGCTCTGGTACTGGGTTCGGCACTGGGCATTTGCCGCCATTCCGAGCGCAGCTGGTTACGCACACCCGCAACGGCCTACATCATGCTCGTCCGCAATATGCCACCGCTGGTCTTCATTTTTATTTTCTACTTCTTCATATCCAACCAGCTCATTCCGCTGCTTGGCCTGGAGTCACTGCTGCGGGAACATAAAGGCGATATTAATTTCATTCAGCGCTGGCTGTTTGGGGAGCCTCAGCTCTGGGAGAATTTACTCTCTGGCGTGCTCTGCGTGGGCCTGCTCGCTGCGGCCTATATTGCAGAGATCGTCCGGGCTGGTCTGGAATCTATTGAAAAAGGTCAGTGGGAGGCAGCTGACTCACTGGGGCTATCCACCCGGACAAAGTACCGCTTTATTATTGCGCCGCAGGTATTTACCGCCATTACACCGCCGCTGGCCGGACAGGCAATCTCATTGGTGAAGGATTCATCGATCGTTTCGCTGATCTCTATTCAGGAGCTGACCTTTGTCGGCACCGAGATGGCCAATTCATCGGGCCTGATTTTCGAAATTTGGATCCTTGTGGGTCTTGCCTATCTGGCGCTCTGCTTTTCACTGTCGCTGCTGTTTGGACGCATTGAGCAACACAGCCGCCGACACCTGAACCCGGCATAACGCCGGGTAACCGGCAGGCATAAAAAAAGGCCTTTACGGCCTTTTTTACAAAGATGCTGGATTAAAGATCCATATCGTACTCAACCATCACCGGGCAGTGCGGGCTGAGGCGCGGCTCACGGATAATTTTGGAATCCAGAACAAAATCCGACAGGTTTGGTGTAATCAGCTGATAATCAATGCGGGTGCCATTGGCCTGAGCTTCATCATAGGGCCAGAAGGTATGCTGGCGGTCCTGGCGATTTACCAGGCGGAAGGCATCAACAAAGCCGATGGGCCCCAGTGCCTGATCCATCCAGGCGCGCTCTTCCGGCAGGAAACCCGGCTCACGCTGATGCGTTTCCCAGTTGCCCAAATCGACAGAGCGGTGCGCCATCTGGTAGCTGCCGGCAAAGATGAAATCGCGACGCTTGCGGCGGGTGCGCTTCAAATGCTGCTGGAAGGCCTCAAGGTATTCGAGTTTGTAATCAACATCTTCGATCCATTGAGCCTTAGGCACCCAGACCGAGGCAACCGATACGTTATCGAAGTCGGCCTGAATAAAACCGCCTTCCAGATCGTATTTAGGGTTACCAAAGCCATAGATAATAGCCTTGGGTATAGAGCGGCAATAGATTGCGGTTCCGGCATGGTCATCTTCTTCGGCATCGAAGAAGTAGGCGTTGTAACCGGGAACCTCTAAAAAGTTATCCGGTAACTTATAATGTTTTACGCGTGTATCCTGTAAACAGACAACATCAGCATCGAGGTGCTCCAACCATTCCAGCAAGCCCCGCTCCGCGGCGTTAACAATTCCATTTACGTTAAGTGTGATGACCTTCATCTATTCCTACCAATAATCTTGCTGCCCTACCCGGTCGCGTACCGGCAGAGCTCTTTTATACATCGAACTGCGTATGTTACCTGAATTTCAGATACAATAGAGCGACCGAGAGTTAATTGTATGATTATTTATTTCAGGTATTTTTTCTAATTATTATTTTTATAAAGGGTCTTTTAAATGGATAGTACAAATATTCGACCAAGTACAGCAACTCTGCAAGATTGGCAAAAAAGCTTCATCGACTATTCCATCACAAAAAACGTCCTTCAATTCGGTCACTTTACACTGAAATCCGGCAGAAATAGCCCTTATTTTTTCAATGCCGGCAAATTTGATGATGGTTTGTCACAGAAGAAGCTCGGCGAAATTTACGCAAAAACGCTGATCGAGGCCGGTATTGAATTCGATATGGTATTTGGGCCCGCCTATAAGGGCATTCCACTGGCAACCTCGACCGTTTATGCACTGAGCGATTTATACGACCGTAATGTCCCCTTTGCGTTCAACCGCAAAGAAGCGAAAGATCACGGCGAAGGCGGCAGCATTGTGGGCGCCCCTCTGCAAGGCAAGGTTGTACTGGTAGACGACGTGATTACCGCCGGTACCGCCATTAAAGAAACCCTGGCCTTGCTGGAAAGCTACCCGGAGGCCGAGCTGGCCGCTGCCGTGGTGTTGATTGACCGTCAGGAAAAGCTCGATGGGTCAGAACTCTCCGCAATTCAGGCACTGGAGAAAACCTACGGCATTCAGATTCTGGCAGCGGTTAAACTTGAACAAATTATGGCTTATATTGACGGCTCAGATTCATTTGCCGAACATCTTGCTAAAATGAATGAATACCGCGAACAGTACGGCGTTTTCTGAACACGATTAGAGGTACAGTTAAGCCGGGGTTCAGCCGGAACTGCCATATTCACGGCTGATTGCCCGGTAAACGCACTCAACTCATGAGAAACAGCATGTATAAATTTTCTTCAACAGCCTTGCTTGTTGCCTTACTCATAACCGCTAACTCGGTCTTTGCGGCCCAGTTTTATCGTTGGACAGACAAAGACGGCAACCTGTTCATCCAGAGCTATATCCCGCCGGATGCCGTGAAGGGTGGGTACGAAATTATCGATGACGCCGGCAACCTCATTAAGAAGGTCGCCCCGGAGCTCAGCGAAGAAGAGCGCAAAGCGCAGCAGGATGCGCAGATCGCTGCTGAAATGCAGCTGGCACGCGATGAAGAACTGCTAAAGCTGTACCGCTCTCCAACCGACGTTGACCGCGCCATGGCGACCTGGTTATCGCGGATGGATATGGAAATTCGTGTCAAGGTGAACCGCATCCGCATTAAAGAAAACGAGCACGACACCCTGCAGGAACAGGCCGCAAACCTGGAAAAAACCGGTAAGGACATCCCCGAAAACCTGCTCAGCGAACTCTCCACCATCGATCAGCAAATCGCGGACTTTGAAGCCGAGATTGATGAGGTTGAATCCCGCAAGCAGGAAGCGCGCGACGTATTTCTGCTCGATCGTGATCGAATGGTCGTGCTTTGGGAAATGATCAACAAGAAAAAATGGGTTGAACCGGAACCCGCCGCTGAATTTTAACCGCGTCTGCCGAGAACTCCTGCCAGCATTGGTTGTCTGACCCTCAGGAAAGACAACCACTCACTTTTTTATGACCGACGCCATTATCTGCAGGTTTTAAGGGCTCCTACCTCCATGATTAAAAAGATTTCGCTTCTCGCTATTGTGATCGCGGCCGTTGCCGCCTTTATTTACTTCGACCTCGCCACCTACCTGACGCTGGAGCAGCTGAAACACCAACAGGCAGCCTTACAGGAATACCGCGCTGAAAACCCAATCCTGCTGGCCCTGGCCTACGCTCTGATCTACATCGTGGTGACGGCACTGTCGTTACCGGGAGCGGCTCTGCTGACGCTCACCGGTGGCGCGGTTTTCGGGGTATTTCTAGGCACCATTCTGGCCAACCTCTCGGCCACAATCGGAGCCACACTGGCGTTCTTAATCGCCCGTTATGTACTTGGCGACTGGGTACAGAAGAAATTTGCCGACAAAATTGAACCGGTCAACAAGGGCATTGAACAGGATGGCGCCTTCTATCTGTTCACGCTGCGTTTAGTGCCGGTGGTACCGTTCTTTGTGATCAACGTGGTGATGGGCCTGACCAAGATTCGCGTCTGGACTTACTTCTGGGTCTCCCAGATTGGCATGCTCGCCGGTGCCGCTGTGTATGCCAACGCAGGCACTCAGCTGGCCAAGCTGGATAGCCTGTCCGGCATTCTGTCTGCGCCGCTGCTGGCCTCGTTCGTCTTACTGGGGGTCTTCCCGCTGATCGCTAAGAAGGCCGTTTCGTTCTTCAGGAACCGCAGAAGCCAGCCACAGGGTTAACGCCCGGTGGTGCGCTCGGTTCTTGCTGAAACTGAAAGACAGCACTGAACAAACAGAGGTTTGTTGTTGCGCCGCTCTTGCTATACTCGCCGCTCACTTGCAGTGGTTTAGCACACATGTCTATTCAACGAAAATTAATCTGCCTGCTGTTTATCTCAGTGAGCCTGCTGTCAGCCTGCGGCACCAAGCCGGACCGGCTGACGCTGCCCAACTCAGATACCACCACTAGCCAAACTGACCAAAAGCTCTGATCAAAAGGTTGCGTTCCACGATGAACCCGTTTCCGTATCAAAACCATCAGCTGCACGCCGAAGGTGTTGCAGTCTCCAAGCTTGCTGAAGACTATGGCACGCCGCTGTATGTCTATTCCCGCTCCGCGATTGAAACCCAGTTCAAGGCCTATCAGGCAGGGCTTGGTGATCACAAGGGTTTAATCTGCTTTGCGGTGAAAGCGAACTCTAACATTGGTGTGCTGAGCGTACTGGCCAAGCTGGGTGCCGGGTTCGATATCGTCTCGGTGGGAGAACTGGAGCGCGTACTGGCCGCCGGTGGCGATGCCGGCAAGGTGGTGTTTTCCGGCGTGGCCAAAAAGGCCAGCGAAATGCGCCGCGCGCTGGAAGCAGGCATTCACTGCTTTAACATCGAATCCGCCGCCGAGCTCGACCGCCTGAACGCGGTTGCCGGTGACATGGGCAAGATCGCACCGATTTCACTGCGGGTGAACCCGGATGTCGACGCCAAAACCCACCCGTACATTTCCACCGGCCTGAAAGAAAACAAATTTGGGGTGGATTACCGGCTGGCGAAAGAAATATACCGCCAGGCGGCGAAACTGCCGAACCTGAAAATTACCGGCATGGATTGCCACATCGGTTCCCAGTTACTGGAAGCACAACCGTTTGCCGATGCACTCGACCGTCTGCTGACGCTGATCGATGAGCTGAAAGCGGAAGGTATCGTGCTCAAGCATGTTGATATGGGCGGCGGTATCGGCGTTAAGTACACCGAAACCGATCACGAACCCGATGTCGCCAGCTACATCAGCAGCCTGGTGACCCACCTGAAAGACCGCGACCTGTCGCTGATTCTGGAACCGGGCCGCAGCATCGTTGCCAACGCCGGTATTCTGGTGACCGAGGTCGAGTTTCTGAAAGACAACGGCGAGCACCACTTTGCCATTGTCGATGGCGGCATGAACGATCTGATCCGCCCGTCGCTGTATCAGGCCTGGATGGACATCGTACAGGTCAACGCGCAGAGTACTGGTAAAACCGCCAAATGGGATATCGTCGGCCCGGTCTGTGAATCCACCTGTTTCTTCGGTAAGCAGCGCGAGCTGAGCATTGCCGCCGGTGATCTGCTGGCGGTGAAGTCAGCCGGGGCCTATAGCTTTGTGATGGCGTCTAACTATAATACCCGAACGCGTCCGGCCGAGGTGATGGTCGACGGGCAAAGCGTTCATCTGGTTCGTAAACGCGAATCTCTGCAGGATTTGTGGGCCGGTGAGTCCACCATAGATTGAGGTAATAATGCGGCTTAAGTTCACGAAAATGCACGGTTTAGGTAACGACTTCATGGTCATCGATGGCGTTACACAAGCCGTTGAACTCAACGAGTCGCAAATCGAAAAATGGGCCAGCCGCAACTTTGGTATCGGCTTCGATCAGCTGCTGTTGGTTGAGCCGCCTTCCCGGCCCGATCGTGACTTCCGCTACCGCATCTTCAATGCCGATGGCAGCGAGGTTGAAAACTGCGGTAACGGTGCACGCTGCTTCGCCCGCTTCGTGCTCGATAACAAGCTGATTGATAACCCCCTGATCCGCGTGGAAACCGCCGGCGGCGATCTGGAACTGCACGTTCAGGACGATGGCCAGGTTACGGTTGATATGGGCCGCCCCAGGTTGCGCCCGGAAAAAATCCCCTTTAATGCCAGCGAGCGCGCTGCGCTGTACCCGCTGAATGTAAACGGCGAGGTACTGCACATTGGCGCGGTCAGCATGGGCAACCCGCATGCCGTACTGAAGGTCGAAAACGTCGATACCGCACCGGTTGAAACCCTGGGCCCGCTGATTGAAAACCATGCGGATTTTCCTCAGCGTGTGAACGCCGGCTTTATGGAAGTTGTCGATCGCAACCACATTAAACTACGGGTGTTTGAGCGCGGCGTTGGTGAAACGCTGGCCTGCGGTACCGGTGCCTGTGCCGCGGTTGTTTCCGGTATTATCAACGGCTGGTTAGACCCGCGCGTTTCTGTCAAACTGCCCGGTGGTGAATTAATAATCGAATGGCCGGGCGAAGGGAATGTCATGATGACCGGGCCCGCCAGTCGGGTTTTTGAAGGTTACATTTCTGAAGGGGTGGCGTCGTGACTGAATTAACTGATGAACTTTCCATCAGCGAAGAAGAGGTTGTTCGCTACCTGCGGCTGCAGCCGCACTTCTTTGAAGATCACCCCAATCTGCTGAAAAGCCTGCATCTGAAGCACGACAGTGGCGACGCCATATCGCTGATTGAGCGTCAGAACCATATTCTGCGCAAAGAAAACAACGATCTGATTGATCGCCTCAACCACTTTATCAACGTCGCCCAACGCAACGACAACCTGTTTATGAAGCTGCAAAAGCTGGTACTCGAGCTGATTGCCTGCCGCACGCTTAACGACATCAGCAAGGTGTTAAATCAGGTTTTGACAGAGCGCTTCGATGTCGACCAGGTCCAGTTGGTGCTGACCCATCAGCAAACGACCGATGGCGATCTGTGGCTCTATTGCGACCGGGAAATCCTGAACACCCACTTCCGCTCAACCATTACCGAACTGAAAAACCAGTGTGGCGAATTCAGTGAAACCTCGCGCCAGCTGCTGTTTGCTGAGAGCGAGGTTAAATCGGTGGCGCTCGGTGCGGTCACCCTGAACGGCAAAGGTATCGGCCTGATAGCGCTGGGCAGCCACTCGGCCAGCCACTTCCGCTCCAGCACCGACACTCTGTTCCTCGGTCATTTAGCAAACGTTATCAGCCAGCTGCTGGCTCGCTTTTAAGCTCAATATCAATCTTACGCATCAGGCTTAAGCCAACACTGACATCATAATAGGCGGCTTCGTTAATAAAGGCGCCGTACAGGGTTTCATCCCGGTCATAGGCAATGGTTTCGCCACTGGTGGTCAGGAAAAACGGATCGCCCTTGCTGATCGGCTCGTAGTCTTTATCCTGCAGGTTGGGATGCACCATGGCCGTTAAATCGCCGGCTTCGTTCTTCGGCAGCTTCACCTTCTCTACAAACTGATAGCCTTGGCGGACCTTTGGCAGCTCAGGAACTTCACCCTTATTGTACAACTCCAGATAATCCAGACAGTGCTTCGCCGCCTGCTGTGTTTCCAGGTAGATATCGGCACGCAGCAGGCCCTGCGGCACCGGGCCGACCTCAATCAGAAAACCGTTATAACGCCCGAGCGACGTCAGGAAGTTATCCTCCAGGCGGCTGGGCATGTTATCGAAGAACAGCGTCGCATGCGGCATCTGCTGCTGTACATAGAACGCCATACCCACCACCAGGGGGTCGTCAGTATTGAAGATCAGCGACATGCCCATGTTGGCCGTGGTGGTGTGCATATCAATGACAAAATCGACACGCGGGTCTTCTTTGGGGCCCAGCAGGCTGTTCAACGCCTTGGCGCGGTTATGCTCGTAACCGGTGAGAGTGAAATCGCCAAGATCATCAATATGGAACTGACGATTCAGATCCTGATCCAGATAGCGGCGGTTGGCCTGATTGGCCTTAGGGTTGGCCAGGTGCGTTTCAACGGCAAAACTGCTGCGGGCAATTTCATCCGGGTGCTCACGCCAGTGGCGCAGTAATGCGATCCCCGTCAGTTCATTTCCGTGTGTGCCACCTACCAGCGCCACCTGTTTAATAGTACCCATACAAACAATCTCATCAGTCAGTTAGGAAGCTCAGCTTATCAAATTAACAAGGCCGAACAAGCCTTGTACCCAATGCCAGCCGCTACTATGATCCAACTCTTCATCGCAAACCACATTCGATCAGCAAGAGGCAAAGTAATGCGTATTTCATTAATCTGGGCAATGGCAGAAAACCGCACCATCGGCCGCAACAACAAACTGCCGTGGCACCTGCCTAACGATCTGAAATACTTTAAACAGCTGACCACCGGCAAGGCGGTCATCATGGGCCGTAAAACCTATGAAAGCATTGGTAAGCCGCTGCCTAACCGCACCAACATTGTCATTACCCGTGATGAAAGCTACCGCGCCGAGGGGGTCCACGTTGTGACCAGCCTGGATCAGGCCATTGAACTGGCCGAGGCCAGCAGCCTGGTGAACGCCAGCGATGAGGTAATCGTGATGGGCGGTGCCGAAATCTATAAGTTGTGCCTGCCCAGAGCAGACCGGCTGTACATTACCTTTGTGCATGCCGAGGTGGCTGGCGATGCCTTCTTCCCGGAATTTGACCTCAGCCAGTTTACTGAGATTGGCCGGGAAGCGTTTTCTGCCGACGACTCCAACCCTTATAACTACTCATTCGCGGTATTTGATAAAAAATAAAACTAAACCAGTGAGCTTAGAACTCAAAACCCACGGCAACGCTCACCGGAATATTAAAGTTGTTGGCCACCACATCGTTATTGAAGCCGATACTCGTGGTATCGCTGTACATCGTCCAGGTCGGTGTGATCAGCAGCTGCACACTCATGCCGTCGCCGTACCATAAAAGACCGCTGGGAATGCCCACGCCCAGGCCAAACAGACTGTCGCTGCGGTACTGGCGGCCGTCGATATAGAGCGGGTTGTCGTAATCAAAATAAAGCCCTGAAAACGACAGCCGCCCGCCAATGCTGAAGTCAACGGCACCCATCGGCACCACTCTGGCCAGATCAAAATGCATGGCCAGGATATCTGGCGAATTCAGCCCCTGCGCACTGTCGGTATTAAAACTGGCATCGGAGTATTCACCCATGATTCGGAATTCCAGCTCGCCGGATTGCGCCGCATAGCCAATCTGAATGCCGGCATTGAGATCGTAATCCGGAGAATCCGGGTTCAGGCCCTGCGAATAACCAATAAAGAAGCGCTGACCGTCGGGGTTATAGGGAGAGTAGTGCGTGCTGCGGCTGCGGTAAGAGACATAACCAGAGCTTCGGACCCGCGGCGCCGAAGGCTTATAGTAAGGCGGGTTGCTCTTGATCTGCCGGTCGGCCGGGTTGCTGCTGGTGGCCATGGTGCTGGCCTGTGCAAGGCTGGTGTTCAGGTTGTAGCGCGGCCCGGTGGCACAGCCACTGACCATGATCACCGCCACCATCAAACAATAGGTTAACTTCATTTCCGCGCCTCCGGCTTTAACAAACCAAGAATAAAGCGACGATGCGGTTAACACTATAGGCCAGAATTCACCTGTTAAGCCGGGATTCAGTTTCGCCGGCGAAAGCAGCGCGAAAACATCAGCCAGGCTCAATATTACAACCCCGAATAAATGTCAGAGGTAAGGGAGGGGGAGTTGCCGCCACGGGTTGCGCCAACCGCATGACAGGGCAGTCAAAAAAACTTCAGCCGACAGGCCGTCACTATTGCGTGACGGAATCCTGACCCAAATCTTCAACCAGCGTATCAATCATGCGATCAAACAGCGGGTCTTCCGCAATCAGTCGGAACTGATCATTACGCATCGACATGGCCAGGCCAATCGCCGAGCGCTCGGCAATTTTTTCACCGGCGTAGTTCGTGAACACATACTTACTGCCGGCACCCACAATACAGCTCAGGCGGCCACGCTCGTAGCTGCCATCGCTCTGCTCAATATCGAACCACTGATCTTCCGACAGCGATTCAACCTGATCCATGTAGTAGCTCAAGTCGGCATTCTTAATCTGCACGACCGGCTCATCGACCTTCAGCGGTGCAGGCTCTTCAATAACGGCATCGGCAACCTTAGAGGCCTCTTCAAAGCGGTCCAGCTTTTCCTGGGCTTCCCATATGGATTCATTCAGCGGTTGGGCATAGAGGGCATGATAATTCTTAACCTCCGCCAGCGCGCTGTTGATTTGAGCTTCCGAGAATCTGCAGGCTTTCAGGCCGTTGGCAAAGCCCTCGAGCAGTTTTGGCACCAGCTGTTCAAAACGGGCCCTGTGGGTAATCTGCACACTTGGTTGCAGTGACCAAACCAGTTCTTTGGCAATGCGACCGCTGGTTTTCCAGCCCTTGCTTTCGCCGCTGCTGTTAAATATCGACCTCATCAGCTGATACCAGTTCACATCCAGCAATTTGTACAGCGAATCCGGCAGTGCCTCGTTGGCCAACAGGGTGTCCATAAAGATGCGTGCCCGGTCCTGCTTCTGATGCGCTTCAAAGGCCTGCTGTTCAACAGCCTTCACTTCTTCAACCTGCTTGCTGAGCTCGGCCTCATAGCCTTCGAGCAGCTGGTCAAATTCGGTCAGCAGCTCATCGAACACCGTGACGTCATCATCGAACTCGTGGGCCAGACGACTGACAATCTTTTCCATCCCGTCGAGCAGCATGTCGTTTTCAATGGCGGCGCCGGGATTCCAGCCGGTTGCCGAGCGCGCCATACGGTTGAGCAACAGCCGGGCGCTGTGGTCGGTATCGGTAAAGAAGTCTTTATCGAGAATCGCCACCTTAATGATGGGAATCTGCATACGCGCCAGCAGCTGCTTCATGTGTGCCGACAGGTTTTTATCATCCAAAATGTATTCAAACAGCATAGCGACCAGCGAAACGGTGCCTGCTTCGAGTGTGCCCTGAGTCTGACGGGTGACTTCCTTGGCCTGACTGGCGGTCCAGTCTTTCAAGGCATCAAGGTTATGCGCGCTCGGTGCGGCAACGGTTTGCGCCTGCAGTTGGCTAATCGACGCCATCATCGATGAAAGCAGACCGGCATCGACCATGACGCCGTTGCCACCGGCACCCGGCATACCCGGCACGGCAGCGCCGATGGACACGCCCTGAGCACTGGCCAGGCTGGCACCGAGAGTGGCAAAGGTTTTGGGGTCATGAGTTGGCAAGCTGGGCTTGTGCGGGGCATGCAAATTCAGGTTCGGCAGCACGCCTTCTTCTATCAGCCAAACATTCGAGCGCTGGTAGAACTCGAGCAGCTTGGGCAGGGCAATGCCATCGAACTTACGGAACAGCATCAGTACTGTGGACAGCTTGCTTTCCAGTGTTTCCAGCTCGGTGAGCACGATTTCACCGAAGATCTCGGCATTAAAGGGGATGTCTTTGCGGCTGAGATTCTTTTCACCGGTCAACGCCAGCATGCGTTCATGGAACGCCAGCCATTCATTGCCGGAGCGTTCAATGGTGCGGGCTGCGAAGCTGTCGATCGCCAGAGTCCGCTCCAGAGCGACATCATCGAGCAGGCTCAGGTTGGGCTTTTCTTCACTCGCCTGCGCCTGATCAGCCGGTGTATGGTCACCGTTGAGCCAACGGTCGACGTTGTTGATGATCGCGGTGCGGATGTCATTTTTTTGCAGGCGCAGTGCACGTAACTGCTCAAAGAACTGACCGGATTCAAACGCGTTTGACGTTGAATCCGCCATTTTGAACAGAAAATCATCAGCCTCAATAAAGAAGCTGTCGAGAACGACCGGCACAAAATTCTTAAACCGGTTGGCCAACGCACCCAGACGCACAGTATCAATCTTACGACTGTTCTTACGATGCTTTCCGATCTGAGTAACGGTTGCACTAGACATAACAACGCACCTTTCAAACTCAATTTACAGGCTAAATTTTAGCCAAATACCACTAATAAAGAGTGAACTAGCACCAACATTTTAAAAAATATGCCCAAGTGCACAATAAATGCTGACTTAGCGGGTCATTTGTACCCGGTTGAGCAGCAAAAGTTGACGCTCGTGGTCAGTAGAGGCCGGCAAGAATAGCAACATGGCAGTTTATTGACATAGAAAGACGCCAAAAAACCAAAATATTTCCTTACCATCAGAACTGAGCGCAACTTTGAGTCAGTCAGTTGTCAACACGGCCCTTGTTGTAATGAATACGGTTTTCCTGCTTTTTGTGATCACTCTTTTTAATCAGCACGTAGAGCGCACCGACGCCACCGTGATGCTTCTGCGCACTGTGAAAGGCGATGACCTCGGGAATCTGCTTCAGCCAGGTATTGGTGCAGGATTTCAGGAACGCCTTCGGCTCACTCAGCTCACCCTTGCCGTGCAGAATAATGGCCGAGCGAATATCATACTTCTGGCAATCTTTAATGAACTGGAACACCTCTTCACGCGCCTGTTTCATCTTCTTATGGTGCAGATCGAGGCGCGCATCAATGGCGTACTGACCGCGCTTCAGGTTACGAAACACCCCCAGCGACACACCATCGCTGCGGTATTCGAGCACATCCAGCGGGTGAACCAGATCGATAATCTCTTCGGTTAAGTGGTTGTTTGAGCCCTTTTCCACCTTCACCGCCATCTGCCGGCGATGGATCAGTGAAGGCTCCTGCACCTTGGGCCGGGCCAGATCAACCTTCTTTTTCGCTTTTATTGGTTTGACGCCTTTCATTTCCTGCATGAAGGCATCGAATTCATCATCTTCAATCATAAATCACCTGTTCAACGCGCAAATAGTAACGAAACGTCTGCGAAATTGGTGCATTATTTTGTGTTTACAAAGGGCGTAAACGTGCAGTAAAAGCATTGGCCAAAGGCTTGGTATTTCCCAAAACTACGCGCATATCGCAGTCATGGATTTAAATTGAGACAAAAACTATGAGTACACACAGCATTCTATTGATCGACGACGATAGAGATTTAGCAGAACTACTGGGGGAGTATCTTTCAGTAGAAGGTTACCGCTTAGAGGCTGCGCACACCGGTGAAGAGGGTATCGAAAAGATCGCTCTGCACCATTACGACCTGGTCCTTCTGGATGTCATGATGCCGGGCATCGATGGCTTCGAAACCCTGAAACGCATTCGCCAGAACTCCATCGTGCCGGTGCTGATGCTGACCGCCAAGGGCGAAGAAACCGACCGCATCCTCGGCCTGGAGCTGGGCGCCGATGACTATCTGGCCAAACCCTACAGCCACCGTGAGCTGCTGGCGCGTATTAAAGCGTTGATCCGCCGTATTGAGCTGGACCGCAGCCTGCAGAACAACGACAGCGGCATTCTCGCCTGCAACGGCGTTGAACTGAATTTCGATACCTACCGGGTTTATTGCGACGGTGAGCATATTCCTATGACCACCAGTGAATTCAAGGTTTTGCGCGTACTAATGTCGCGTGCCGGCAAGGCCGTACCGAAGGAAGACCTCTATCTGGAAGTTCTGGGCCGCGAGATTATGGCTTATGACCGTTCCATCGATATGCACGTCTCCAATGTTCGCCGTAAGCTGGGTGGCTCTTCCGAGCAATCGAAAATCCAGACCATTCGAGGTATTGGCTATCTGTTCGTAGACCCTAACCAGTAACAGCTCAGGGTCGTAAGCCCCTTAATTTTAAGCAGCACCAATTAAGAGGGTCGTCATGCACTTTCACAAACTCAACCCGCTGGGCTCGATCTTCGGCAAGATCTGGCTCAGCTTCTGGTTTTCTCTGATCCTCATTGTCAGTGCAGCCTATTTTGTTTCTGTTCAGCAATCGCAGCAGTACAGGATTGATGCCCCGACAGAAGAGCACATCGAAATTCTCGATACCATGCAGTTGCCGACGGTCAATTTTGACAGCGAAGACTATGCCCGACTGGCGCAAACCCTGGCTGAATTCAACTCCACCTCGATTTATCAGTGGTATCTGGTCGACACCAACTACCGCATGCTGGGTGCGCCTCAACCGCCCAAGCGGATACTGGTCATGCTGTCTGAGATGATGGAAGGCGAAGGCATGCAGATTGGCACCTGGGATACCGAAAACTGGCTGGGGCCGATTCCCATCACCATTAATGGCATGAGTTTCCTGCTGTTCCTGCGCGGCATTCCGCCGCTGAGCCCGGCCAACCTGCCCAACTGGCTGGATAAAAAATGGATGCAGCTGACGCTGGCACTGATCATTTCCGGTCTGATGAGTCTGCTGCTCACCTGGTCGCTGGTGCGGCCTATCGAAAAGCTGCGGCAGTCGGTGCGCGGGCTTGCCCGTGGTGAGCTCGACTCCCGCGCAGGTGTCAGCGTATCCCGCCGTCAGGACGAAATCGGCGAACTCGGCCGTGACTTCGATGACATGGCAACCCGGCTGGAAGACCTGGTGTCTGCCCAGCAGCGCCTGCTCAGTAACGTCTCACATGAGTTACGTTCACCGCTAACACGGCTGCAGGTCGCCATGGGTATTGTGCGGCAGAAGGCACCGGAAGGGCTGGACCGAGCACTCGATCGCATTGAGCGTGAAACCGACCGGCTGGAACACATGATCGCGCAGATCCTTAAGCTGAGCCGCTTCGAAAACGATATGCATCAGGCCGACTGGCAAACGCTGGAGGTGGACGACATCATCCGCAAGGTTGTCGAAGACGCCCGCTTTGAAGCTCAACCGCGCAATATCAAGATTAACGACCACATCCTCAAGGGCGTGCGCATCAAGGCCGATGCCCAACTGCTACACAGTACCTTTGACAATGTCATCCGTAACGCGCTGCGCTTTACACCTGCCGACGGCACCATCACCGTGACCATGACCCAAACCGATAACCGCCTTTTGGTCGGTATTTCGGATCAGGGCCCCGGGGTACCGGAGGATAAACTGGAGCGCTTGTTTGACCCCTTCTATCGGCTCGATCAAACCAATTCCGGCGCCGGCCTGGGGCTGAATATTGCGCTGCAGGCAGTACAGCTGCACGGCGGAAAAATTGAAGCCTTCAATAATAAGCCGACCGGGCTTAATGTCATTATCGAGCTGCCTCTGAATTCTGTCCGCGGTGGCGGCAAATGACGCCAGCCTGCCGGTTCCTGAAGCAGCAGAAGGCGGAATTCAACGTTCACAGCTACGATGTTGCCTACGGCGACCCCGCTAAGGGTTCGCACCAGAACTATGGCCAGGCCGTGGCTGACTCTGTCGGCATCAGTCACGACCAGCTGTTCAAAACCCTGGTCATCTGCCTGAATGGCGATGCAAAAAAGCCCGCCATATGCGTGGTGCCCGCTTCCGGTACGCTGAACCTGAAGCTGGCGGCGAAAGCCTTCAATGCCAAAAGCGCGGCGATGGCGGAAACCGATCTCGCAGAAAAGGCCACCGGCTATGTGGTTGGTGGCATCAGCCCGTTCGGCCAGCGCAAACGCCTGCCCATTGCCTTCGATAACAGTGCCCTCAGGTTCGACACCATCTTTACCAGCGGCGGCAAGCGCGGCCTGCAAATTGAATTCGCGCCATCACTGCTGACTCAACTGGTTGCGGCAAAAGCGGCAGAACTGACCGCCTGATTTTCTACTTAGGTCGCAATGGCCTCAGGTTTCGCTTCTGCTACAGTTAATTTCCAGGCAATCGTTAACTTCCAAACAATCGTTGAGACAATAAAAATGAAAAAACTGATGCTCACCCTGCTGATACTGCTGACACCATTGGCCTTCGCTGACAACAGCAGCCCCGAAGGTACCTGGCGGACCATTGATGACGAAACCGGCGAACCGAAGAGCCTGGTTTCTGTGTGGATTGAAAACGGCGAGCTTAAAGGCCGCATCGAAAAGCTACTCAACCCCAGCGAACCCAACCCAACCTGTGAAGAGTGCAAGGGTGAGCGTAAAGATCAGCCGATTGAAGGCATGACCTTCTTGTGGGGCTTGAGCCAGAAAGGTGACAGCTGGAAGGGCGGTACCATCCTCGATCCGGCCAACGGAAAAGAGTACAAGGCCAAAGTGACGCTGACGGAAGACGGCACGCTGCTGGATGTTCGTGGCTATATTGGGCTGGCGGCCATTGGCCGTACTCAAACCTGGCAACGGGTCGAATAGACACCAGAGGCCAGGGCGCATTCCAGAGAAGTAAAAGCGAGTTTCCTCCCTCGCTGAAAATAGACCTAGTCGCTCGCCCGGAAAGCTGGTCTGATTTGATGTTCGTCAACATTATGAAACTTTGAGCTGGTCAAATTAATAATGACCTGCAGCACATGGTCAATCTCAATTTCTATGTGCTAATTTCATAAGGGTTCGAATTAACATTCTAAAAAAAAGAATAAAAAGTTGAGTCTCGGCTTTTAGCCGGGAATCTTCACAGCGAAATATCTCTAGTGTTCTAACATTTAAAAATAACTATTAAAAATCTCTGAAATCGCCTCAATGGAGAAACCGCATGGTCCAAAAAACAGATCGCTTTATCAGTAACCTGACCAAAGATACCTATGCTCTGGTGCTGGCAGGTGGCCGCGGCAGCCGACTACATGAATTAACCGACTGGCGGGCAAAGCCGGCCGTTTACTTTGGTGGTAAGTACCGTATTGTCGACTTTCCTCTTTCCAACTGTATTAACTCGGGCATTCGCCGCATTGGTGTTGCCACGCAATACAAATCGCACTCCCTGATCCGCCATATTCAGCGTGGCTGGGGTAACTTCAAGGCCGATACCTCGGAATTTGTCGATGTACTGCCAGCCTCTCAGCGCATGGGCGACGACTGGTATGTCGGTACCGCCGATGCGGTGCACCAGAACCTCGATATTCTGCGCTCCGAAAACCCCAAGTATGTACTGGTGCTCTCCGGTGACCACGTTTACCGCATGGACTACGGTCTGATGATCGCTGAACACGTGGCTAATGGTGCCGATATGACGGTTTGCTGTCTTGAAACGGATATCGAAGAAGCCGCGGGTGCATTCGGCGTGATGACCGCCGATGAAACCGGCCGGGTGGTTGCCTTTGATGAAAAGCCTGCCGAGCCAAACCCCATCCCCGGCAAGCCGGGTAAGTGCCTGGCGTCTATGGGCAACTACGTATTCACCACTAAATTTTTGTTTGAACAGCTGGAAAAAGACGGTGCCGACAGCAATTCCAGCCACGACTTCGGCAACGACATCATTCCGTCGATCATTGAAAAGCACAATGTTTATGCTCACGCCTTCAAAGACCCGGAAACCGGCGAGCAGCCCTACTGGCGAGATGTAGGTACACTGGATTCGTTCTGGGAAGCCAACATGGAGCTGGTATCGCCTACGCCTTCGCTGAACCTCTACGACAAAGAGTGGCCAATCTGGACCTTCCAGGAAATGGTGCCACCGGCAAAATTCATCTTTAACGATGATGACCGACGCGGCATGGCGGTCGACTCGACCGTTTCCGGTGGCTGTATTATTTCCGGTTCCAGCATCAGCAACTCGTTACTGTACTCACGCGTGCACACGCACTCACGCAGTGTGATTAAGGAGTCGGTTCTGATGCCAGGTTGCGATGTTGCTGAAGACTGCAAACTGAAGAAGGTGATTGTCGACAGTGGCTGTAACATTCCACAGGGTATGGAGATTGGTTTTGACCACGAGCTCGATAAGAAGCGCGGCTTCCGCGTGACTGAGAAGGGCGTCACCCTGGTTACTCGCGATATGCTGGCTAAGCTGAAGTAATCTTCAGTCGAAATAAAAAAAGGGGCTCAATGCCCCCTCAAGCTAATGACAAAGCTGTCACAGTCTTCGAGACGGTGAAAAGGTATCACTTAAATGGACGTCGAAAACAAGGATGTTTTCGTCGAGCGTATCAGGACGATACTTGCAGCGGTCCATTTAAGTGATACCTTTTCGACGGCGGGGTTTATCGACAAACAGAAGGGGCTCAATGCCCCTTTTGTGGTTTTAACGGAAACCCGTGCCAGGGCTAGTAAAACTCGCCGGCACCTGCCGAGGTGTTAATCACCGTCAGCGTTTTTACCCCGCCGGCCGTTCCCAGCAGCAGAACATCCGCCGGGCGATGGGCAAACAGGCCGTTGGTCACTACGCCAACAATGTTGTTCAGCGCCGCTTCCAGCTTCTTCGCATCGGTAATTTTCAGGCCGTGTACATCGAGAATAACATTGCCGTTATCGGTCACCACGCCTTCACGGTACACCGGGTTGCCCCCCAGCTTAACGATCTGTCGCGCCACCGCACTGCGGGCCATAGGGATCACCTCAACCGGCAGCGGAAAGCCACCCAGCGTTTCAACCGCTTTCGATTCATCGGCAATACAGATGAACTTTTCGGAGATCGACGCCACGATTTTCTCCCGCGTCAGCGCGCCACCGCCGCCCTTGACCAACTCCAGCTTGCGGTTGGCCTCGTCGGCGCCATCCACATACACCGCCAGCGATTCCACATCGTTCATATCAAACACTTCAATGCCATGCTGCTGCAAGCGCTCTGCCGTGGCATCCGAACTGGCAACGGCCCCTTTAAAGTCGTCTTTGCGGGTCGCCAGCGCATCAATAAAGCAATTAGCGGTAGACCCGGTGCCCACACCAATAATGGCATTGGGTTGAATTTGCGGTTTGATGTAATCCAGCGCCGCCTGAGCGACCAGTTTTTTCAGTTCATCTTGTGTCATTTGCTATACCTCCAGCCTGTTAGCCACATTATAGTGAGCACGGGGCTTTTTCACAGCCTGTTCGATTTTCTCTGCACCTCAGTGCTGTAAACAGCCGGCACCATCAGCTGCCAGTAGCGGTAAGTGTTTTGCTAAAGCCCTTGGAGTTAAGGTGCATTTCCGTACACTGTGCTCTCCGTAAAATTTGATGACTGGCAAATGCCACCCAAAAGGATCTTCATGTTAGAGAAATACACGAAAAAAATTCTGAGCGCCAAAGTCTACGAAGCCGCGATCGAAACGCCGCTTGAAATTGCCTCCTCACTGAGCAACCGACTGGGCAATCAGATTTTAATTAAGCGTGAAGATCTGCAATCCGTGTTCTCCTTCAAGATTCGCGGTGCCTACAACATGATCGCCAACCTGAGCAAAGAGCAGCAACAGGCCGGAATTATCTGCGCCTCTGCCGGCAACCACGCTCAGGGAGTGGCGCAATCGGCCAAGCTGATGGGCATTAAAGCAACCATCGTCATGCCGGTGACCACGCCACCGATCAAGGTAAGCTCGGTGCGCTCGCGCGGCGGCAAGGTAGTACTGCATGGCGATTCCTTCGATGAGGCCTACGCGCATGCGGTGAAGCTGCAACAGGAAAACAACCTGACCTTTGTACACCCCTATGACGATCCGGATGTCATCGCTGGCCAAGGTACAATCGCCCGTGAGATGCTGCACCAGCACTCGCCGGAAAAGATCGATGCCGTCTTTGTGCCGGTTGGCGGCGGCGGTTTGGCGGCCGGCGTGAGTGCCTACATCAAATACCTGCGCCCGGAAATCAAAGTCATCGCCGTTGAATACGAAGAAAGCGCCTGCCTGGATGCCGCCTTAAAAGCCGGCCGTCGCACCTCACTGAAAGAAGTCGGCTTGTTTGCCGACGGTATTGCTGTGGCCCAGATCGGCAAGGAAACCTTCAAGGTGTTGAAAGACTGCATCGATGAAGTGATTACCGTCAGTGCCGACGAAATCTGCGCTGCCATTAAAGATATCTTCGACGATACCCGTTCGGTGGCCGAGCCAGCCGGAGCCACCGCCACCGCAGGCATGAAAAAGTACATTGAGCGCAATCAGCTGCAGGGTAAAACACTGGTCACGGTCTGTTCCGGTGCCAACGTCAACTTCGACCGCCTGCGCTATGTCGCCGAACGTGCCGAGGTCGGTGAACACCACGAGGCGATCTTCTCGGTGACCATTCCAGAGAAACCCGGTTCCTTTAAGCGCTTCATTTCGCACATCGGCAAACGCCAGATTACTGAATTCAACTACCGCTACAACGATGCCAGCAACGCACGGATCTTCGTTGGCCTGAAAACGACCGGTGATGATGAGCGTGAAACCATCCTCAAGCGCCTGCAGGAAGACACCTACCATGTGCTGGACCTCACCAAAAACGAGGTTGCCAAGATGCACGTGCGTCACATGGTCGGCGGGCATTCAGCAGGGGTTCAGAACGAGTTGCTGCTGCGCTTCGAGTTCCCGGAACGGCCGGGGGCACTGCTGAAATTCCTCAACGCGCTGGGCGGCCACTGGAACATCAGCCTGTTCCATTACCGCAACCACGGCGCCGCCTATGGCCGCGTGCTTTGTGGTGTGCAGGTGCCGAAGGAAGACATCAAAGACTTTTACACCAAGCTCGATGAACTGGGTTACCCCTACTGGGATGAGTCGAAAAACCCGGCTTATGAGGCGTTTTTGAGTTAACGGATATGCTTTAACAGGGCCTGTTAACGGGCCCTTAACAGCTGATAGAAACCGAAAACCAGCAGTAAACAGCCGGTCAGCAGCAATAACATCGGAAGGTTGAAGACCCAGGGCAGTTTGCCGAGCCACAAATCCAACAGCAGGCTCATGACCATTTGCCCGGCAATGACCAGCAGTGTCGCCATCGTAACCCCCAGTTTCGGCACAATATAGCTGTTCAGACTGACATAGAGCGCACCAATAGCTCCGCCAAAAAAGAGCAGCGGCGGCACATCCGCTACACCGGTTGGCAGGCCAGCAAGCAGTAGCACACCGGTCAGCGCCACAAAACCAACCAGATGATTAATCCACGAAGCGTAGAGCGCATTCTTCTGCACAGCCAGGCGACCATTCAATGCCCGGGCAATTGCAATCAGGGCGCCATTCAACAAAGCAAATAAGATAAAAATCATGACAGCAGGCCCTTGGCAACTACGATAAAAAACGAGCCCAAAACGATGGGAATAACGGCCAGCAATCGAGCCCGGGTAACCGGATGCACAGCAAGACCAAACCAGCCAAACTGATCGCTGAACAGGCCAAACATCACCTGACCCACAATAGAGAGCACCAGGGTGCCAGTGATGCCCAGAAAGCTGTTGACAGTGATTACCGCCAGCACCACCAGCACAGCACCACTGACACCACCCAGATACGCCCACCAAGGAATGGCCAATGCAGCAGGCTCAGCTACTGGCTTCCGGCGCGATAACAGCAACAGCATCAGCAGAGCGGTGATCGCGCCCATGCCGTGGGCAATCCATGACGACACCAGCGGGCTGACATAGAGGTACAGCTGGCTGTTCATGGCAATCATCAGTGCTAACAGCGCACCGCCCAGTAAGGCGGACAGAATGGGGGTCCAGCGGGTCACGAAAGCTCCGGATTTATCTTGAGTTCAAGAGAGTATGGGAATAAATTATCTTGAATTCAAGATAAAATAACGACAACACATTCTGGGAGACCACCATGAAGCCCGATGCCGTAGACAAAATCGTTCACCAGTGGCAACAGGAAATACCCGGCTTGGCCACCGATGCCATGGCCACACTCGGCCGTTTAAAGCGCTGCTCAGTGCTCTACCAACCTCTGTTGGATGCGGTCTTTTCCCGCTTTGAGCTGACCTCCTGGGAATTTGACGTACTGGCGACTCTGCGCCGCGCCGGCGCACCCTATTCGTTAACGCCGACGGCGCTGTTTTCAGCACTGATGGTAACCTCTGGCACCATGACCCACCGGCTGAAATCGTTGGAAAGCAGAGGCTGGATCATCCGAGAAAGCAATGCCCAGGACGCCCGCCAGAAGCGGGTACGGTTAACGGAGGCCGGCTTTGCCCGCATCGACAAAGCGCTGCCGGAACATATCGCCAATATGGAAGCCATGCTGCAGGGCCTTAACCGCCAGCAGCGGGCCAAACTGGACGAGGCACTGACCGGTCTGCTGGCGATCTTCGAGCAGATTCATGCCGACTCGCCGGGCCTGAGTCGCGGTTTAAGCGACAAAACTCACCGCCTGTAGGCTAAAAAGCGATAATTGCCCGCTCTTTCAGTGTTCGGACAGGGCAATTTGTATCATTTTCATACGCGACAGGTATAATCCGCGCCCTTACTATCCAATCGGAATCAGACCAGTGATCGAAAACTTGCGGAATATCGCCATTATCGCCCACGTTGACCATGGTAAAACCACACTGGTCGACAAACTCTTGCAGCAATCCGGCACACTGGGCCGTAAAGACCAGGGTGCCGAGCGCATCATGGACTCCAACGACCAGGAAAAAGAGCGCGGCATTACCATTCTGGCGAAAAACACCGCCATTAAGTGGAACGATTACCGCATTAACATCGTAGATACCCCCGGACACGCCGACTTCGGTGGTGAAGTAGAGCGCGTATTGTCGATGGTTGACTCGGTATTGCTGCTGGTCGATGCCGTTGACGGCCCTATGCCACAGACCCGTTTTGTGACCTCAAAAGCATTTGCTCAGGGCCTGAAGCCGATTGTTGTGATCAACAAGGTCGACCGCCCCGGTGCCCGCCCGGACTGGGTGATGGATCAGGTATTTGATCTGTTCGACCGCTTAGGTGCAACCGAAGAACAGCTCGACTTCCCGGTTATTTATGCGTCTGCACTGAACGGCATTGCCGGTGACGACCCTGAAAACATGGCAGATGATATGACGCCACTGTTCCAGATGATTACCGATGTGGTTCCTGCACCGGATGTTGATACCGAAGGCCCGTTCCAGATGCAGATTTCAGCACTGGACTACAACTCGTATGTGGGCGTCATCGGTGTCGGCCGCATTACCCGCGGCAGCATCAAGCCGAATGACCAGGTCAGCATCATCAGCGCGGATGGCAGCGTTCGCAAGAATAAAAAAGTACTTCAGGTGATGGGTTACCATGGCCTGGAGCGCGTCGAGGTCGACTCCGCATCAGCCGGCGACATCGTCTGTATTACCGGTATCGATAAACTGCAGATTTCAGACACCCTCTGTAACCCGCAACAGGTTGAAGCCCTGCCGGCGCTTTCCGTCGATGAGCCAACCGTCAGCATGACGTTCCAGGTCAACGACTCGCCGTTTGCCGGTAAAGAAGGCAAGTTCGTTACCTCGCGCAACATCAAAGAGCGTCTGGAGCAGGAACTTATCCACAACGTTGCACTGCGCGTTCAGGAAGGCGATACCCCGGATAAATTCCGCGTATCCGGCCGTGGCGAACTGCACCTGTCGGTATTGATTGAAACCATGCGCCGTGAAGGCTTCGAGCTGGGAGTTTCCCGTCCGGAAGTAATCCAGCGCGTGGTGGATGGCCAGGTACACGAGCCATTCGAACAGGTTGTGATTGATGTTGAAGACCAGCATCAGGGCGCCATCATGGAAGAGCTGGGCCTGCGTAAAGCCGAGCTGACCAACATGGAACCGGACGGCAAAGGCCGTATCAAGCTTGAGTTCCTGGCCCCCTCACGCGGGCTGATCGGCTTCCGTGGATTGTTCCTGACGCTGACCTCCGGCTCCGGCATTATGACCAGCATCTTTGACCACTACGGCCCGGTTAAACAGGGTGAAGTCGTCAGCCGCCAGAACGGTGTTCTGGTTTCTATGGTGAAGGGTAAAACCCTGGCCTATGGTCTGTTCCCGCTGCAGGATCGTGGCCGCTTGTTCCTGGGTCATGGCGCCGAAGTGTATGAAGGTCAGATTGTTGGCCTGCATTCCCGATCCAACGATCTGGTTGTTAACCCGACGAAAGGCAAACAGCTGACTAACGTTCGTGCCTCCGGTACCGATGAAGCGTTAACCCTGACGCCGCCGGTAAAACACACGCTGGAACAGGCGCTGGAATTTATCGAAGACGATGAACTGGTTGAAGTGACACCGGAAAGTATCCGTCTGCGTAAAAAGCTGCTGACTGAAAACGAGCGTAAGCGCGCATCACGTAAGTAAGTTGAGATGCTAGATGCTAGATGCTAGGTGCTAGGTGCTAGGTGCTAGATGCTAGATGCTAAGAAGAAGATACGAGATGCCCGCTGATGCGGGCATTTTTTTTGTTAGCCTTTCGGCAGCAAGCCCAGTGACGTCAGCGGTACACCCACCTTCTGCAAGGCCAACAGCAGTGTTGAACGGATCACCTTCGGATCGTCGATATTAAGCAGGCCGGCTGCGACGGTCTCTGCCCAGCCGGCATCGATCTGGCGGATCACCGCCTTCACGCGCAGCAGGTTGGCGCTGCTCATGGACAGGCTGCGGTAGCCCAGGCCCAGCAAAGCAACCGCACCGAGCGGATCACCGGCCAACTCACCACATACGCTCACCGGCACATTCGCCGCCTTGCCTTCATCGACAATGATCTTCAGCGCTTTCAGCACCGCCGGGTGCATACTGTCGTAGATGTCCGCAACCCGCGGATTGTTGCGGTCAACGGCCAGGATATATTGGGTCAGGTCATTGCTGCCGACCGAGACAAACTCAACCAGACTGGTGAGCTCCTTCATCAGATAAACCGCCGATGGCACCTCAATCATGACGCCGATATCCGGGGTCTCGACCTTCAGGCCTTCATCATTCAGTTCGTAGATGGCTCGGTGGATCAGCGCCAGCGCCTCCTCAACCTCGCCAACGCTGGTCACCATAGGCAGCATGATGCGCAGGTTGTTCAACCCCAGACTGGCACGCAGCATAGCGCGGGCCTGAACGATGAAAATCTCCGGGTGGTCGAGCGTGACCCGCAGGCCGCGCCAGCCGAGAAAGGGATTGGCTTCTTCAATCGGGAAGTAATCGAGGCTCTTATCACCGCCGATATCGAGCATGCGCATGGTCACCGGGCGGGGATGAAAGGCTTCCATCTGCGCCCGATAGATCCTGGCCTGCTCTTCTTCGCTGGGGAAACGGCCCAGCATCATGAACGGCACCTCGGTACGGAACAGACCGACGCCATCGGCACCGGTATCCTTTGAACGGATAATATCGGTCTGCAGACCGGTATTAATCATCAGGTTAACGGCAACGCAATCGGCGGTTTCGCTCGGTAACCCGGCCAATGACTCCAGGCCGAGCACGCGGATCTTCTCATCGCGTACCAGCTCTTCAAAGTATTCACGGCGCTCATCGGTCAACCGGTAGTAAACGTGACCGCGATAGCCATCAACCACCAGTTCTTTGCCATCGAGCTCCTGCCAGGGAATTTCCTGCGCACCCAGCACCGTGGGGATATTCAAAGCCCGCGCCAGAATGGCCAGGTGAGAGTTCGATGAACCCTTCACACAGACAATACCGGCCACCTGATCCGGGTGCAGCGAGCCAAAGACCGCCGCAGACAGCTCTTCACCGACCAGAATGGCACCATCGGGAATCTGGGCGTCATCCTCTTCAACGACCAACGCGTTCAGAATACGCTGACCCAGATCGCGCATATCGGAAGCTCGCTCACGCAGGTAGGAATCTTCCATCTCCTCGAAGTGTTTGACGTAGCCACGCATGGTACCCGCCAGGGCACTGACGGCAGTCTCACCGGCGCGGATTTTATCGCGCACCATATCGCCAACGGCCTGATCTTCGAGGATGCCGGCGTAAACATCAAACAGCGCCAGTTCTTCCGGGCGCAGCTCAGATTCGAGGCTGCTGCGCGTTTGCATCAGCTCTTCGCGCACCTGATGCAGGGCGTTTTCAAAGTGCCGCAACTCAGATTCAATGTCTTCAGCTTCGGCGTAGCGCACTTTGCTCAGCGATATGCCCGGCGCGATAACATGGGCGGTTCCGATGGCCACACCGTTGGAACAGGCAATGCCATCAAAACGGATATCTCTGCTGGCCTGCTCACCGAGTAAATCCATACCGGAGAGCGTACCGGTGGCCTCTGAGGCGGCAATAACGCCGGCAACCTGCGCCGACAGTGTGACCAAAAAGGCTTCTTCTTCATCGAGGAAACGGCCCACCTTGAAGCGCTGCGCCGACAGAACACCGATCACCTTACGGTTGTGGATAATCGGTACCGCCAGCAGGCCGTGAAACTCATCTTCATCGACATCCGGCACATAGTGGTAATTCGGGTGTTTAACGCTGTCGGCCAGATTCAGCGGTTCTTCACGCTTACCGACAAAGCCGATCAGGCCTTCGTTTTTGGACAGGGTTATGTGATTAACAACGTTCAGATTAAGGCCATCGGTTGCCACCAGAACGTAACGATCCTGATTACCGTCCCACAAAAAGACGTTGCAGGCATCGACGGCCATGCCCTTGCGGATCAGGCTGACCAGGCTTGCCATTGATTGCTTCAAATCTCTGGAGGTGGTGACCGATTCCACGACCTTACGCAGCAGGTTGATCAGATCAGTCATAAACCACCTGCCTGCGGGTGGCTCGTGGTGCTAATTCGGCCAGCGCCATGCGGTAGACATCGCGCTTGAATGACACCACCTTCGACAGCGGATACCAGTAGGAAACCCAGTCCCAATCGTCAAACTCGGGGTCATCGGAGGCATGAAAAGAAATATTGGCGTCACTGGTCAGCATACGCAGCAGGAACCACTTCTGCTTCTGGCCAACACAGATCGGCAGCGTATTGTGGCGGATCATCCGCTTAGGTAAACGGTACTTCAGCCAGCCGCGGGTACAGGCCAGGATTTCCACATCCTGTTCGTTCAGACCGACCTCTTCTTTGAGTTCGCGGTACAGCGCTTCAACAGGGGTTTCGTGCTGACGAATGCCGCCCTGCGGGAACTGCCAGGCATCCTGTCCGATGCGGCGAGCCCATAAAACCTGCCCCGATTTATTTGTCAGAATGATTCCGACATTTGGCCGGTAACCGTCTGAGTCGATCATGTCTGCCTCAAAAAACGACCGCTGTCGTTATGGATGTTCGTTTAGTTCGTACTTGTTATTGTGACCACTGCCTACCTTATACCATCGTACGGTATTTTTCGCCGAGCGCAATGTTGATACAAATCGATGAGCAGCTTTACCTATTGGGCAACACAGATTCACGCTAGAATTGCCCCCTGATAAATACGGAAGGAAATTGAATTGTGACATTGGCTATTTTTGATCTGGATAACACACTCATTGCCGGAGATTCCGATCACGCCTGGGGCGAGTTTCTGGTAGACCAGAACCTGGTCGATAAAGACATCGTCAGTAAAGCCAATAATCATTTTCTGCATCAGTACCAGAGTGGGGAGCTCGATATTCAGGAATACCTGGAGTTTGCTCTGTCATTTCTGGCCGGTAAATCACCCACAGATCTGGCACCGCTGCACCAGCAGTTCATGACCAGCAAAATTCAGCCGATGCTGCTGGAAAAGGCTCAAGCACTGATCGAGACACATCGCCAGCAGGGTGACCGGCTTCTGGTGATCACCGCCACCAACCGCTTTGTCACCGAGCCGATTGTTAACCATTTGGGTATCGATGAGCTGATTGCCTGTGAACCAGGCCAAGAAAACGGCATCTACACCGGCAAGCCAACTGGTATACCGAGCTTTCAGCATGGTAAGGTTTTGCGCTTACAGCAATGGCTGGCGGAGCACGAAGAATCGCTGAACGGCGCCTGGTTTTACTCCGATTCGCACAATGATCTGCCACTGCTTGAACAGGTCGATAACCCGGTTGCGGTTAACCCCGACGACCGGCTGATGAACATAGCCACCAGCCGCGGGTGGACCATTTTGAATCTAAGGGATCATGAGTGAAAAGGTTCGCGTTAGCGACATTGATACTTAGCCTACTGGTTGGCTGCGAACGCAGTGATGACCCGCCGGCCGTTACCTTATCTGCCGAATCAGTGGCCACTAACAACCTTATTAATGAAGAAAAACCCGCCGTGGCGCTGAACTTCACGGCCAGCGCGCAGCTGTTTTACAACCAGGCAGTTACAGCGCTGAACCACACCCAGGCCGAATGCGAAAAGCTGTTTAGCGCAATCGACAACTTCGTCGCGGCGCCTTCCGGCAACAGCCAGTTGACCGCACAGGCAGCCTACCGGCCGTGCCTGCAAAGCTGGCGGGCGGCGGAACTCTACTTCCAGAAGCCCTTTTCCCTGACCGAAGCCGACGGTTTTTACCGGCTGGTCGATCTGATCGATACCCGACCATTCCTGCCCGGCTACATTGACGGCATTCCCGAATACCCGTACAGCGGTCTGGTGCACGAGCTGGATATACCGGTGACTGAAGACGCCCTGCGCAGCCAGCACCGGCTGATGGATGAAGAATCCGCCTCGCTCGGCTTTCCAGTCATCGAGTTCTTTTTGTGGCGCAGTGAGCTGACGGATGTCTGGGTGACAGCAGACCCGAACAAAGCCATCAATGTAACGCGCCGTCTTGACTACCTGAGGGTGGCCGGCAGCGTGCAGAAAAACCTGCTGCAACAGGCATTGCAACGCTGGAACGGCAGGCAATTTTATGCCCTGCCGGAGCGCGCACAGCTGAACCTGGTGCTGCAGAGCGGTCAGCGGCTGGTGATGGTTGAGCTGCTGCATTCGCTGTTTGAAGAGTCGGCCCTGTCAGAGCCGGAATGGCATCACCCGGCACAGATCAGCGGCCAGGGCCGAAGCCACCCGCTGGCGATGCTCGAGTCACTGCAGGCCTTGGTCGGTTCTCCGCAGCAGCCTACCGAGTTCACACGCTGGCTCGACGCCAACAGCGAGCAGCCAGTCACGGCCGAGGCAATGGCCCGGTCAATCGCGGCCAGCATTGAGGCAATCAGCCAGCTGCCTGAAAACTACCCGGCGCAGAGCGAGGCGAGCGAGCATTGGCAGGCAGCAAGGCAGGCCCTGGCCGAGGTAACCCTGCACTTCTCCGCGCTGATGCAGCACTACAACGTACCGCTGATGGTCGAATAACCACCCGCTAAAAGCCCGGCGTAACCTGCGCAAAGATCGATTTGATGTAACGGGTTTCCTTAACCGCCGGCAACACCGGGTGATCCGCACCCTGACTGCCTTCCGCCAGGATCAGCGCGTGCCGGTCCAACTTACGGGCCGATGCGCGAATCATGTCACGCAGGCGATCGTTCTCCAGATGCATCGAACAGCTGGCGCTGACCAGCAGGCCACCATGATTGACCAGCTTCATTGCCGCATCGTTCAGGCGCTGATAGGCGCGCTCGCCGGAGTCGATATCCTTACGGCGGGTGATGAAGGCCGGCGGGTCAACAATCACAATATCGAAGCGCTGCTTGTCACTGTGCAGGGTTTGCAGAATATCAAAGGCATCACCCTCGTGTGTGGTTACCCGGTCTTCCAGACCGTTGCGCCGGGCATTTTCCAGCACGCCATTCAACGCCAGAGCGGAGGCATCGACGCAGGTAACGGCTTTCGCCCCCTGACTGCCAGCGGTTAGGCCCCAGCCGCCGAGATAGCTGAACACATCGAGTACGGTCTTATCTCTGGCAAAACTGGCGGCCAACTGACGGTTAGGGCGGTGATCGTAAAACCAGCCGGTTTTCTGACCGGTCATCAACGGCGCTTCAAAGCTGACGCCATTTTCGATCAGTAACACCTGATCCGGCACCTCGCCATAAGCCACCCGGACGTAAGACTCCAGGCCCTCTACCGAGCGCATCTTGCCGTCATTCTTCAGCAGAATGCCCTTGGGCTGCACCAAGCGAATCAGATGCTCAAGGATGTTATCCAGACAAGCCTCAATACCGGCCGTTGAAACCTGCACCGAGAGCACATCGCCGAAGCGGTCGACCACCAGACCGGACAAGCCGTCGCTGTCGCCGTAAACCCAGCGGTAATAGGGTGCGTCGTAACACATCTGACGCAATGCCAGCGCCTGTTTGAGGCGGTTCTTAACCAGCGAGCTGGTCAGACCGCGATCTGCCTGACGGGAGATCAACCGGGCGCAGATCAGCGCATGCGGGTTTACCATAAAGCTGCCCACCGGCTTACCGCGGAAGTCGACCGCATTGGCAACCTGACCGGGAGCAAAGCCCTTGAGCGGTGAGGCGGACTGGTCCACTTCGTTGTTGTAGATCCAGTGGTGGCCGGAACGGATTCGGCGTTCAGCACCCTTATTCAGGTGCAGGGTAGGAGTAGTCAACGTATAAAACCTTTCTTAATTTAACTGCCGGTGGCAGAACAGCCGCCCATTCTACAGGGTATCGCCGGCCACGGTGAATGAACATTTGCGGTTAATTGTAAGGCGCCACCCGGCTTAGTTGCCGAGCAGCACCTTAAGAAACGACCTGTCGCGCACGGCGACAAAATGCGGGTTCAGGGTGTTGGCCTTGCCGTATTGCAGCGGCTCGCCGTTCCACTGGACAATGGCTCCGCCGGTGGCCTGCAGAATGGCCTGCGGGGCTGCGGTATCCCACTCGCTGGTTGGCCCCAGCCTTGGGTACATATCCGCACGGCCTTCCGCCAGATAAGCAAACTTCAGTGCGCTGCCAACCGATTGAGTGGCGACCTGATAACCGCAGCCTTCCAGCCTGGGCCGCCATTCACCCTTCCAGCGGGAGCGCCGGGAGCCCAGCGCAAGAATATCTTTGCTGGTGGCCCCGAGCTGGCTGCCAAGCTTCTTCAGCGGGCTGGTATAGTAGGCGCCAACCTCTGGCCCACCCCACCAGGCGCGGCCTTCAGTAATCTGATAGATCAGGCCAAACACCGGCTGATGCTGATGCATCAGGGCGATATTAATAACAAACTCGCCGGTCCGGCCAATGAACTCCTTGGTGCCGTCAATCGGGTCGACCAGCCAATAGAGCGGCCACTGACGGCGCAATTGGTAGGGCGGCAGGTCCTCTTCCGAGACCACCGGGCAATCCAGCACCGACGGCAGGCCGGCAACCAGCAACTCTGACGACTTCAAATCCGCCGCAGTCACCGGCGTATCATCAGATTTCGATACCTGCTGCCACAACGATTCATCACCATAGATTTTCAGCACGGCTTCCGATGCCTGTTCAGCCAGGGCAAACAGGCGTGTTAACTGCAACTGGCCCACGCTCAGCTGAATCGACGTATCCGGTGTTGCTAATTTCATCTATAGTGAATCCAAATTTCTAAAGGGTCGGACCAGTTTAACATGGCTATATTAAGCCCCGAACAGTGGGATGACATTTCCTGGGTGCTGCTCGATATGGACGGCACCCTGCTCGACTTGTGCTTCGACGATACCCTGTGGCGTATCGCGTTACCCAAAGCCTACGCCGAGCATCATCAAATTACCGAGGATGAGGCCAGCAAAACCATCATCCAATTGGCGGAACAGGCCTGGGGCAAGCTCGATTGGTATTGCCTGGATTACTGGAGCGAACAGGTCGGCTTCGATATTCGCCCGGTAAAGTCTGAGCTTTCTCACCTGATCGGCTTCCGCAAGGGCGCGCTGGCATTTTTGAAGTGGCTGAAACACCATAACAAGCATGTCATCCTCGCCACCAACGCCCATCCGGACAGCATCGCCCTGAAAGACCTGCACACCGATCTGTCGCAATGGGTGGATGTGATCATGGATGCTCACAGCGCCAACGCACCGAAAGAATCGCCCGGTTACTGGCAGTGGTTACAGGAAAAAACAAACTATATCGCCGGTCAAACCTTGTTTATCGATGACAATGACCACATCTTGGATGCCGCAGCGAATGCCGGTATTGCTCATTGCCTTGGCGTGAAAACACCCAACAGTCAGGGCCGGGTTTACGATTCCCGCTATCCGGCTTTTGATCACTTTCAGGAACTGTATTTACCTTCTATATGACCGAAACAACCGAATCCATCCGCCTCGACAAGTGGCTTTGGGCCGCCCGCTTCTTTAAAACAAGAGCGCTGGCCAAGGCCGCTGTGGAAGGCGGCAAGGTGCATTACAACCGCGCCAAAGCCAAACCCAGCCGCACCGTAGAAGCCGGCGCTGAACTGCGCATGCAGTTGGGCTGGGATGAAAAGACCGTCATCGTGCAAGCTGTCAGCGACAAGCGCCGGGGCGCGCCGGAAGCGCAACTGATGTACAGCGAGACCGAAGCCTCGATTGAGAAACGGGCAAAAAATGCAGAAGCCCGCAAGGCCATGAATTTAAGCTCGGTGCACACCGACCACCGGCCAAACAAAAAGCAACGGCGTGATATTATCCGCTTCAAGAACATTAACCAGCAGGATCAAGACTAGAGCACAGGCATGACTGTTACCGATACCACCACCCGTTTTCTGTTTGAAGACACCCACATTCGCGGCGAACTGACCCAGATTGCCAGGCCTTTCCAGGAAGTGCTCAGCAAACACAATTACCCGAGACCCATTCAGCCGCTGCTTGGCCAGTTTATGGCCGCTGCCGCCATGCTCAGCGATACCATCAAGTTTGAAGGCATTCTGTCACTGCAGGTGAAGGGTAACGGCCAGGTTCGTACACTGATGGCAGAGTGCCGCAATAATCAGGCACTGCGCGCCATCGCCCAGTACAACGACGACTTTGAAGACAGCGGCCCACTGCTGGGCGAAGGGCATTTGGCGATTACCATCGACCCGGATAAAGGCCAGCGCTACCAGGGCATTGTTCTGATCAACGACGATGACATCGATCTGGCCAGCGCTCTGGAAGGCTACTTCCAGCAGTCTGAACAAATTAAAACCCGGGTTTGGCTGTATGCCGACCACAACGCTGCCGCCGGTATGATGCTGCAGGCCATGCCTAAGTCCGCCAGCGAAAGCAGCCTGGATTTACAGGAAGATGAAGACTGGGAGCGATTGAACTTTCTGGCCGAAACACTGAAGCCGGAAGAAGCGCTGAATCTGGACAGTGAAACGGTCTTGCACCGCCTGTTCCATGAAGAAACCGTAAGGGTGTACCCAGCCAGAGAGCTGCGGTTTGAATGCACCTGCAGTGAACAACGTTCAGCCAACGCCATTATGACCCTGGGCCAGCAGGAAGCCCTGGAGATTGCCCATGAGCAGGGGCACATTGAAATTGATTGCCAATTCTGCCGTGCCCGCTACGCCTTCAGCCTGCAACAGGTTGAGGAGCTGTTCTCCCCCAAGCCTGAAGACTCTATCAACTGAGTATTTAGCTCTTAAAAACCCGATCGCCAAGCTGATCAATCATCAGTTTGGCTTTCATTACCGTAAACTGTTTAGCTTCATCCTTACCGGCAATCAAATCGGCACGCACAAAGGTGTGCTGCTGTTTGTCCTCGCCCTCACCCTTTTCAATGATACCGCTGACGCGGTACTGGCCACCTTCGGCAATCGGAGTCGCACAAACCCTGAAGCCTTGGTAATCCTCCCAGTCTTTCTTTTCCGGTTTCGCCGAGGCCTTCTTGAACCACCCAAACATGATTTGCTCCTGTTGTATTTTGTGAAAACCATTATTGGTAATGCCTGCAGGAAATCAATGTGTGTTTCAGTAACAAAGCAGGAAATCGAGCGCCCAACGTCAATGTGTTACCCAACCATCAAAAGTGTTACCCAACACCACGGCAGCTGTTACCCTGCAAACGCCAGCCTGATCACTTTTTAACCAACAAGCTATAAGTTATTGATTTATAAAGGAAAACAAAAAGTGGCACACTGAGTGCAATATCTAAATCACTAAAAATAAATAACACCCATCAACAAAAACAAGAATAGGGTGGAAATAAGAATCGTCGGCGCCCACCTAAAAACAAGAACAAGGGCGCTGTTTTTATCTCTGGCATCACAAAAACAAAAATCTGCCAGATCGCCCCCCTCTAAGTTCACATTCAATCAAGCCAACCGGCTAATTCCTCTGTTACTACTGTATTCATAACATCAAGGCCTTCGGCACTGTCATTCAGGCAGGGCAGCACATCGCACGCTTTACCGCCGGCCGCTATAAAGTCTCCCTTGCCTTCAATGGCGATCTCCTCCAGCGTTTCAATACAGTCGGCCACGAAGCCGGGGGTCAACACCAGAATGTTGTTCACGCCCTTGGCAGGCAGCGATTCAAGCACTTCGGCGGTATAGGGCTGCAGCCAGGTAGCCGGGCCAAAGCGGCTCTGGAAGGTCACCATCACCTCATCTCCGGTTTTACCCAACGCCTCGGCCAGCAAGCGGCCGGTGACCATGCACTGGCAATAATAGGGGTCGCCATCTTCCAGCGATTTCTCCGGCAGGCCGTGGAAGGACAACAGTATTTTGTCCGGCTGTGACTGTTTTTCCTCTATGTGTTGAACAACCTGGGCCTTCAGGGCTTCGATATAGGCAGGGTGCTTATACCAGGGGGCGGCGATACGCACACTCGGTTGCCAGACCTGTTTTTTAAGGTAACGAAACACCTCGTCAACCACGGTTGCATTGGTGGTCGCAGAATATTGTGGGTACAACGGTACCACCAGAATACGATCGCACCCGGCCTTCTGCATCTCTGCCATTTTTTTGTCGATTGCCGGCTCACCGTAGCGCATGGCGAATTCGACCACTGCACCGGATTTAGCGGCAGCAATGCCTTTGGTCAGTTGCTCGGTGTAGTAACGCAGCGGTGACTGATTGTCTTCCTTGCGCCAGATCTTGCTGTAGGCGGCAAGTGATTTCTTCGGTCGCACATTCAGGATGACCAGGTTCAGCAAAGGCAGCCAGAGAAGGCGCGGTAGGGTTACTACCCGAGAGTCGGATAGAAACTGGCGCAGGTAGCGGCGTACACTCGGCACCGTGAGCTGATCGGGCGTACCAAGGTTAACCAACAAAACACCAACCTTGCCGGTTGAAACTTCAGGGTGATTTACAGGTTTATTCATAGTGATTCATCTTTTCTAATTTGACTGCTAGTGTAACAAAAGTTATCAAAACTACCCGAGCCATTCACCCATCGCATTAAAGCAATAATAACAACCGGCAATCGGAGTGCATTTAAACTATGAATCCATGGGTTCTATTCGTCTTTGCCATCCTGTACTTCTTCCTGCTGTTCGGGATCGCCCTCTATGGCGATTCCCGCTCCGGCAAGAATATGACCGCGCCAGCGCGCCACATCATCTATTCGCTGGCACTGGCGGTCTATTGCTCAAGCTGGACCTTCTACGGCGCTGTAGGCTCTGCGGCAAACGGCGGCTGGTCATTTCTGCCAATCTATCTGGGGCCCTTTCTGGTATTCGTGTTTGGGTACCCACTCATCCATAAGATGATCCGGGTTGGCAAGCGGCAAAATACCACCTCCATCGCCGACTTTCTGTCTTCGCGCTACAGCAAAAAGAAGGGCATTGCGCTCATTGCGACCATGATCTGTACCGTCGCCGGCATCCCCTACATTGCGCTGCAGCTGAAGGCCGTAACCAACTCCATTCTGGTGTTGTCAGCGGCCTCCAATACCAACTTCCCGCTGCTGAACACCAGCCTGACGGTGGCGGCGCTGATGGTGGTATTTGCCATCCTGTTTGGCACCCGCCAGGTCGATGCCAGCCGTCACCACCACGGCATGATGCTGACCATCGCCTTTGAATCGCTGGTAAAGCTGGCAGCGCTGGTGGTGCTGGCAGCCTATGTGATTTTCGTTTTCTACAGCGGTCCGGCGGAGTTCCGCAGTGAGCTGATCGCAACCAACCGGTTTATCTGGCAGGGCGTCGATTTAAGCTTCCTGACCCAGCTGCTGCTGGCTTCCGGTGCCATTCTGGTATTGCCCCGTCAGTTCCACGTTATGGTGGTTGAAAGCATCAACCACCAGCACCTGAAGACCGCACGCTGGCTGTTTCCGGCTTATCTGATCATCGTCAGCCTGGCGGTGTTACCGATCACCGCGGCCGGTCTGCGGCTGTTTCAGGGTAGCGGTGTGGATGCAGATACCTTCGTGCTGCTGTTACCGCAGGTAACCGGCCAGACCTGGCTCAGCATTCTGGTCTTTATTGGTGGCTTTTCCGCCTCTATGGCGATGATCGTAATCACCACACTGACCCTCTCCACCATGCTGAGCAACGATGCGCTGTTGCCCTTTGTTATTAACCGGCGGCTATCGGCGGACCAGAATGTTCTCGGCCCGTGGCTGCTGGCGATGCGCCGCTTCATTATTGGCGTCGTCATCTTTCTGGCCTGGAGCTACAACGCACTGTTCAGCGAAAGCGAAGCCTTATCGGCCACCGGCCTGCTGGCCTTTTCTCTGGTCGTACAACTGATCCCCGCGCTCATCGGTGGCCTTTATTGGCGTAAGGCGCATGCCAGCGGGGCCTATGCCGGCATGATCAGCGGCAGCCTGGTCTGGTTCTGGACGCTGCTGGTGCCGTTGCTGGCGCGCGATGGCCTGATCCCCATGAGCCTGCTGGAAAACGGACCACTGGGCGTAGGCTGGCTGCGGCCGGAACACCTGCTTGGCTTTCAATTCAGCGACCCGCTGTCACACGGGGTGTTTTTCAGTCTGGCCGCGAACTGCTTTTTCTTTGTTCGCTTTTCCCGACAGGCCAACGCCAGCCTGACCGACCAGCTTCAGGCATCGGCCTATGTGTTACCCGACAACCACGGACAGAAGGAAGATGTTCATTACAAAAAGCCCAATGTGCGGGCCAGCGAGCTGGTCAGTGTACTGGAGCGCTTTGCCGGCATGGCGCAAACCAAGCAGTGGATCGGTGATTTCGAGCGGGTTCATCACGTCCATATTCACGCCAGTGACCTGCCCTCGCCAGATTTCATCCGCTACATCGAACGCAAGCTCTCCGGTGTGATCGGTGCCAGCTCGGCCCGGGCGATGATGCATTCGGCGCTGGCCGGCCGCAAGCTGCACCTGGAGGATGTGGTTAACTTCTTTGATGAAACCACCCAGGCGATCCATTTTAACCAGCAGGTGCTGTCGTCGACGCTGGAGAATCTGGACAACGGTGTCTCGGTGATCGACCGCGAACAAAAGCTGGTTGCCTGGAACCGCAAGTACCTGGAAATGTACCAGTATCCAAAGGACATGATCCGGGTTGGCAGCTCGATCGAAGAGCTGATCCGCTATAACGCCGAACGTGGCGAGTGCGGGCCCGGCGAGGTCGAAGATCATGTGCGCAAACGCATGACCCACCTGCGCATGGGCACGGCACACCGCTTTATCCGTATGCGCAGCAATGGTCGTGTGACCGAAATACGCGGGAATCCGTTACCCGGCGGCGGCTTTGTGGCCACCTTTAATGACATCACCGAGTACGTTCATGCTCAGGATGAACTGCGTGAAGCCAAGGCCAACCTGGAACAGCGGGTGGAAGAGCGCACCGAGGAAGTCCGCAAGATCAACAAGGAGCTGCGCGAGGAAATCAACGAGCGAGAACGCGCGGAGTCGATGATTCTCGATGCCAAAAACGAGGCTGAACTGGCCAATGAAAGCAAAACCCGCTTCCTGGCCCTGGCCAGTCACGACATTCTGCAGCCGCTGAATGCGGCACGGCTCTATAACACTGCGTTGCTGGAAAAGTACGCAGAGGACGACATCCTGCCAAAGCTGGAGAGCTCACTGCGTACCACCGAAGAGCTGATCTCCACCCTGCTGGAAATTGCCAAGCTCGATGGCAACCCGCAGAACCCAATTATCGAACCGGTAGAGCTTTCCTCGATCTTTCAGTCGATCATGGATGAGTTCTCTGCCGTGGCCGAAGAGAAGAGCCTGCGCTTACTGGTACGGCCAACGGACATCATTGTCAGCAGCGAAAGCCGGCCACTGCGGCGCATCATTCAGAACCTGGTGTCCAATGCTATTAAGTACACGCGCAGCGGTGGGGTATTGCTGGCGGCACGCAAACGCGGCGGCCAGGTAGTCATTCAAATCTGGGATACAGGGCTGGGTATTGAAGCCGATGATCTGGAACGCATATTCCTCGACTTCAACCGGCTGGATCAGCACCGCCAGGAAGCTCAGGGCGTCGGCCTGGGCTTGAGTGTGGTCAGCCGGATCAGCCAGTATCTGCATCATCCAATCCGCGTGCAATCCACCCCTGGTAAAGGCTCCTGCTTTGAGCTCTCGGTGCCTGTGTCGGCGGTTCAGAAGATTGCCGCTCCACAGAAGGCCGTAAAAACCGGCATTAAGAAGAATCAGCTGAACCTGACCATCCTGGTCATCGATAACGATCAGCAGAATATTGATGCCCTGACCACGCTTTTAACCGGCTGGGGCTGCGCCGTTGCCTCGGCGACGACGCGGGAAGCGGCAGTCTGCCAGCCGCAACCCGATGTCCTGATCATCGACTACCATCTTGGTGAAACACTGACCGGCTTTACACTCTATGCAGAACTGAAAGAGGTTTGGCAGTGCGAGGTGCCGGCCATTCTGGTGACGGCCCATGCCGAATCGGATATTAAACAATCGGCTTCAAAGGCCGGAATGGGCTATCTGGCGAAACCGGTCAAGCCGAGTGCCTTGCGGGCGTTGATCAAATCGCACAACAGCCCGTAGTCCAATCATGAATTAAGGAGATAGCCTGCTGAAATGTGAAATAGCTCCGCAAAGTACAACATCGGAGATTAAACTGAGAAACAGTCGGCTGTTTCTGTGTTAATTTCTGCATAAAGTCATACTGGTTAGATTAGAGAATCGTCATGCTAAGAAGAAAATTGACCGACATTCCCGGCCACATGTTACTGAACCCTCAGCATGTGCGAAAAGGAATGAAATGGGATTGCGATTACAACGTCGCCATTTGGTTGCGCTTTAAAAAGCTCAGTCAGGGCTACGTGGAAATCTTCCTGCACTGGCATGACGATAATGGCGAGCATGCGATCAGTGTCGACCGCAGCAGCATCTCCTCCAGCTCGGTTCTGTTGTCCGGTATTGCCCATCTGAAAATGACCGGCAAGCTCACCAGTATGAGCCTGCAATCGCAGTCAGATAACAACAGCTTCACCGTCGATGAGCTATTTGTGCAGCCTGCCCGATCAACGTCAGCGAAAAAACAGGCCTAAGCTTAACTCCCGGTCTAACCGGGAATCGCCACAACATCTGTCAGAATGGGTGGCGCATTGTCTTCGTAATCAAACTCCGCAACCCCGCGATCGGTAACCAATTCGGCCAGACTCTGTGGCATATCCTCAAAATTCAAACCGGTTGAACGGTTTAAATGCTGCAATGCCAGCTCTGGTTTAACATCATAAAGGCGAATTACATTCCCGTGCTTCTTCGACATCTCGGGCTCCGACAGTAGGTTACTTTACCTACAGAATTTGCCAAAACCGTGCCAATCACTTTTGAATCAGGTTGTTTTCTATGCAGGCGCTGAAAGCCATAAGCCATGCAGGTTTCAGAGACTTGCGAGTGGGGCGTGAAATAATAAATGCGATCCAGTCGGATCTAAAAAGCACGATCACGACGGGAAGTGACCAAATTGGTCACTTACCAGGCCGAAAATCAGCAATCGTTTAAACGGTAATGGGCGGGTCGACGTGCAGCTTATTGGCCATGATCACGGCCTGGGTGCGGTTAAGCACATTCAGCTTGCGGAAGATGGCAGTTACGTGCGCCTTAACGGTCGCTTCAGAGATATCCAGATCGTAAGCAATCTGTTTGTTCAGACGCCCAACCTGCAGGTGACGCAGTACCCGCAGCTGCTGATCGGTTAGCTCATTGATCCGGGTGGCGATATCAGAAAGCTCCGTATCCACTTCGTCATCACCCTCGGGCCAGTACTCTTCGCCTTCGAGAACATCTTTTACGGCGTGCACGATGGTATCGGCGGCCAGTGATTTTGATATGAAACCGGCAGCGCCGCAGGCCCGTGCCTTGGAAACTACCGTTGGGTCATCGTTGCCCGAGATCACCAGCACCGCCAGTGCCGGGTAGAGCTTTCTCAGCTCCAGCAGACCCAGAAAGCCATCGTTACCGGGCAGATGTAAATCCAGCAGAACCAGATCGATACCCTCTGACTCATAGAGGATCTTCAGCGCATCTTCCAGTGACGCAGCAAAACTCACCTGGCCTGGGCCCGACAGATTCAGCTCGGCAGGCTTTTGCGTTAACGAAAGCTTGAGCGCATCGCGAAACAGAGGGTGGTCATCAACTATTAAAACTCGATCCACTGACTTATTCCTTACTGTTATTGTTTTGTGAATTCATCTGTCGATACTGCTGTGCCCCTTGCCGGCCGGATTCCATCCATGCCCGCAAGGTTAACAACCAACGATTGTCTACCTTTCGACTGCGGCTGTCACCACTGCAAAAGGAGGAAGCCGTGGTGTCTGCACGGCCTTTGGTAACTAGAGCCTGTCGAGTGCTTCAGAGAACGCCGTCAGCAGGTCATCTGTATCTTCAATGCCGATGGAACAACGAATCATACGGTCACCAATACCAAGCTTAGCCCGATTCTCCGCGCCCATCTCAAAAAAGATGGTACTGGCCATTGGCAGCGCCAGCGTACGGTTGTCGCCGAGGTGGGTGGCGTTGATGATCAGGTCGATATCATCCAGCAGGGCAGCACAATCGAAGCCCTCTGCAAGATCAAAGCTCAGGATAGAGCCATAAGACTTGAACAGCTCTGTCGCCGTTTGGTGTTGCGGGTGAGCCGCGAGCCCCGGGTAATACACCCTTGCAACCTTCGGATGTGCCGCCAGCAATTCAGCCAGCGCCAGCGCATTCGAATTTGACCGGTCCATCCGCAGTGCCATGGTTTCCGCACCGACGGCAATCTGAAAGGCCGCATCAGAACTCAGCGAGGCACCCATATCGCGCAGTGACTTCTTCTTGATTTGCGTCAGCGCCCATTTTTTCGGGTCGCCCTTTTTATAGCCAGCAAAGATGTGCGGGTATGTTTCCCAATTGAACAGGCCGGTATCGGTAACCGAACCGCCCAGCACCGTGCCGTGACCACAAAAGTACTTCGACAGGCTGTTCATCACCAGTGAGGCCTTCACCGCCTTTGGCCGGAACAGGTAAGGGGAGGTAATGGTGTTATCGACAAAGTAAACAATACCCTGCGATTCGCACCAGTCACCAATGGCGGCCAGGTCGGCAACCTGCGTACCCGGGTTAGCAATGGTTTCGGTGTACACCATACGGGTGTTTTCCTGCTTGGCAGCAGCCACGGCTGCAACATCGGTGGTATCGACAAACGAAACCTCAATGCCGAAGCCTTCCATTGTTTTAATCAGGCTGTGGGTATTACCAAACAGGTACTGACTGGTAATCAGGTGATCACCGGCTTTGAGCATGGAGAAAAACACCGCACTGATGGCGGCCATGCCGGTGGCGAAAACCAGTGTCCCGACACCCTGCTCAGCCTGAGTAATCATAGACTGCAGCGATTCGGTTGTCGGTGTCGCCTGACGGGCATACACCTGCCCGGTGGCCACGCCCTGAAACACGTCGACCAGATCCTGAGTGCTCTGGTAGCCATAAGGCACGCTGTTGTATACCGGTGCGTGAACCGGACCATCTGTAAAACCCTGCAACCGATCGTGATGAACGATCCGGCTGGTAAAACCCTTAGCTTGGCTCATGAATACTCACCACATTAAATCATCTGGGATAACGAAGTCTTTATACGGATCGTCTTCATCCGGTTCGTCTGCTTTGCGGGTGTCTGCGATAAACAGGATGCTGGCCTCGGAGCGTTCGGCAATCTTATCCGCCACCTGACGGGTGACGACAAAGAACTTCTCATCGACCGTGGCGATCGCCAACCGGCCTTTAGCCAAATCGGCCTGAATCTGTTCGGTGACATATACCGCTTTCACCTTGTTATCGAAGCGGTCTGCAAAGTTAAAGCGAACCTCGCCGTTGCCACAATCAACCTTTGCACGATCGACCATCTGGCGCACCTGCGCCAGAATGGCTTTTTCTTCGGCCGCCTTCTGACGCTGTAAATTTAACTGGCGATCTTTTTCAGCCTTTTCTTTGCGGGCCTTTTCGGCCGCAACTTTGGCTTCATCTTCAGATTCATTCTTATGCTTACGCGCCTGCTTATCCTGCTTGCGCTTCATAGCCTTATCTTTCTGAACCTGTTTTTTATCGGCCAGGCCCAGGCCGAGAAGCTGGTCAGCAATAGATTTCGACATGCTTTTACCCTTAAAAAACGATGGCTAATTGAAGCACATTCAAATAAAGGGGAAAAGGCGATATACCGGCTATCGGCAAACGAGCGATGTTAACAGGGCTGTGCCTGATGGGGATAACAGAGGAAATTAAAGGTTCGCCGCCACGCGCCGAACCCCAGGATCTGATAGAGCAAGCGGATGCCTCAGGTCAAACTGCGGCATCCGCTTGCAACGCTCTTACTGGTTCATCCGTTCGTCAATCAACACATCAACAACCGAAGGGTCAGCCAGGGTGGATGTATCGCCCAGCGAGTCGTACTCGTTGGCGGCAATCTTGCGCAGAATACGGCGCATGATCTTACCGGAGCGGGTTTTCGGCAAGCCATCGGCCCACTGGATTAAATCTGGTGTGGCGATCGGGCCAATCTCCTGTCTCAGCCAGGCTTTTAGCTCAGCGGTGAGTTCATCACTCGGGTAAATACCGGCCATTGGGCTGACATAAATGTAGATGCCCTGGCCTTTAATATCATGCGGGTAACCCACCACGGCGGCCTCGGAAACCGCCGGGTGCGCCACCAGCGCGCTTTCGATTTCTGCCGTACCCAGTCGGTGCCCGGAAACATTGAGCACATCGTCGACCCGGCCGGTGATCCAGTAATAGCCGTCTTCATCACGACGCGCGCCATCGCCGCTGAAGTAGGTGCCTTCATAGGTGCTGAAATAGGTTTGAATAAAACGTTCGTGATCGCCATACACCGAACGCATCTGCCCGGGCCAGCTATCGAGCATGACTAGGTTGCCTTCAACCGCACCTTCCAGAATACGCCCCTGGTTATCCACCAGCGCCGGACAAACCCCGAAGAAAGGCCGCGTGGCCGAGCCGGGTTTCAACTCGGTCGCACCCGGCAACGGCGTAATCAGAATGCCGCCGGTTTCGGTTTGCCACCAGGTATCCATGATCGGGCATTTTTCGTTGCCAAAGGCTTTGTAGAACCACTCCCAGGCTTCCGGGTTAATCGGCTCGCCTACCGAGCCGAGCAGCTGCAGGGAGGACAGATCGACACCGGCGGTGGCTTCATCGCCCTTGGCCATCAGCGCACGGATCGCGGTTGGCGCGGTGTAAAGGATGTTCACCTTGTGCTTTTCCACCACCTGCGCGAAGCGCGCGGCGGTTGGGTAGGTTGGTACACCTTCAAACATCAGGGTGATGGCACCGTTCGCCAGTGGCCCGTAAATGATATAGCTGTGGCCGGTCACCCAGCCGACATCGGCGGTACACCAGTAAACATCGCCGTCCTGATAGTCGAAGATGTACTCATGGGTCATCGAGGCATACACCAGATAACCACCGGTGGTGTGCAGCACGCCCTTTGGCTTGCCGGTCGAACCGGAGGTATAGAGGATAAACAGCGGGTCTTCTGCGTTCATCGGTTCGCACGGGCAGTCCGCCTCTACCGTGGCACTGCGCTCGTGATACCAAACATCGCGGCCTTCGTTGAACTGCACGGGCTGAGCGGTATGCTGCACCACCAGCACATGCTGCACGCACTGGGTGCCGTCTTTTTCCAGGGCTTTATCAACGTTGTCTTTCAACGCGACCGACTTGGCACCGCGCAAGCCTTCATCGGCGGTGATGACGATGGACGATCCACAGTCTTCGATCCTGCCAGCCAATGCATCGGGTGAAAAGCCACCAAAGACCACCGAATGAATCGCGCCGATGCGGGCACAGGCCAGCATGGCGTAAGCCGCTTCCGGGATCATCGGCATGTAGATGGTAATGCGGTCACCCTTCTTTGCGCCCATCGATTTCAGAACATTGGCCATGCGGCAGACGTGCTCATGCAGCTGCCGATAGCTGATGTGCTGGTCAACCGAAGGGTCATCCCCCTCAAAGATAATGGCGGTTTGATCGCCGCGTGTTTCCAGGTGGCGATCAATGCAGTTGTAGGCAACGTTTAACTCACCATCGGCAAACCAGCGAATGCGGTGATTGGATTTATCGAAGCTGACATCCTTCACCTGGCTGTACGGCTTAAACCAATCCAGGCGCTGGCCATGCTCGGCCCAAAAGCCTTCGTTGTCGTCCATAGAACGCTGGTACATTTCCAGGTATTGCTCGTTATTAACCTTTGCTCTTTGCTGAATATTTGCCGGTACTGGGTATAGATCTGAACTCATGCTGACCCCTGTTATTTTTATGTGGGATTGATGAATCTATTTTGGAAGAGGTCGCTTTTTTCTCAATGAGACCTTAGTCTCTTAGACGGAAGTCTTGGCCGCGCGGGAACAAAAACACAGCAGAAGACAGGCGCAAACCAAAGACATCTGCTATTAATTATTCAACTTTTTACCTGGCGGGCTGATGCGGTTTTTTATTCTTTGCACCATCGTATTACTGATCAATGGCTGTGCCTCGATGCAGAGCACAACGGTTAGCACCGAGCGGCCGGGCGGGCAACAGGCCCCGCTGGTTGAGGTGTATTCCAGATATCAGGGCGTGCCCTACCAATACGGTGGCATGGATGAAAACGGCTTTGACTGCTCCGGTTTTATCAAGTTGACCTACTGGGAAGCCTTTCAGCAAACGATACCGCGAACTACCGAGCAGCAGGTAAAACACGGTGAGCCGATACGGCGTGACCAGCTGAGTGCCGGTGATGTGGTGTTCTTTCAAACCAGCAGCAAACAGCTGCATGCCGGTATATATCTGGGCGACAACACCTTTATTCATGCGTCCACCTCGAAGGGTGTTATCCGCTCCAGTCTCGACAACATCTACTGGAAGCGGCACTACCTGAAGGCCCGCCGCTTCCTTTAGTAGCCTGGTTTACTGGCCTAGTTCAGCACCTTAAGCAGCGCCTGATTCAGGTCGGGCAGGGCAATATCGAGATCCGGGCTGTACCAGTCGCCGGACCAATCCATCTGCAGTGCATCTGACCACTGATTGCTCTTCAGGCTGTTGAAAACGGAGATTCCGGCCTGCAGCAGAGACAGTTCCAGCTCCACTTTCTGCTCGCTGGTGCCGCCTGCGGCCAGCGTCTGATCGGCCAGGCGCAGGTTAGCCAGTGATGATCCATTTTTTGCCAAATCAACGTTCCAGTCTTCAGTAACTACGGAGAACACGTTGGGGTTTTCCACATCGAAGGTCAGCGCCATGGTGATGGCCGTCAGCGAAACGCCCGTCACCGACCAGTCTGTCATGCGCAGGGTGGGCAGCTTAGGAACCGGCACGGAAAACTCGCTCTGCCAGTCGAGGGTTTTGCTGCCGAGCAGTGGCACATCCAGCTCCGGCTTCATCATCAGGGTAAAGTTGGCCTGACCACTGTCATAGGAGGATCGGGCCTGACTGAGCAGCTCGCTGAAGATCAGGTTCCAGTCCAGATCAACACTGATAGCCTTCTTCGCCGATAAGCCCGATACCGCGCCACCATCCAGCGCCAGCCATTCCTTACCATCCAGCCACAGCTCGGCATTAAGCGCGGAAACAGGGATGCTGTATGGGTTCGGGTTGTAAATAGATATTTCTGAACTGCCTGCGATGTTATCGAAGGTGAGTCCTTTGAAGCTTGTCGATTCGTAACTGAAAGACGGGTTTTGATAGACATCGTTCATCGACAGATTGGAACAGCCGGCCAGCAGGCCAATGGCGGTCAGAAGCAGAAGGTTTTTCATTCTGAAGTCCCTTGATAAATGAGACTTAAGAGTGGCAAATGGACAGCGAACGGTCAATTCCGCTGGCACTAAAAAAGGGTGCCGAGGCACCCTTTAGATTTTGACTCTTTTGCGCGGAGCTGATCGCCCCGCTTAATTATGCGATTAGCCCTTGTTGAATTCTGGGTATGCTTCCATACCACATTCAGACAGGTCGACACCTTCGTACTCTTCTTCTTCAGAGACGCGGATGCCCATAACAGCTTTCAGGATCGCCCAAACAATCAGGGAAGCACCGAATACCCAGATGAAGATAGTCAAGGCACCAACGATTTGGCCCATGAAGGTAGCGCCGTCGTTAGTCACTGGTACCAGCAACAGACCCAGCAGACCACACACACCGTGTACGGAGATAGCACCAACCGGGTCATCAATCTTCAGTTTATCCAGTGTCAGGATAGAGAATACAACCAGAACACCACCGATTGCGCCCCAGATTGAAGCCAGCAGAGGAGTTGGTGTATCCGGACCTGCAGTAATGACAACCAGACCAGCCAGTGCGCCGTTCAGGATCATCGTCAGGTCAGCTTTCTTGAACAGGATGCGTGCAACGATCATCGCAGCAATGGCACCGGCAGCCGCAGCGGCGTTGGTGTTCAGAAATACGATCGCAACCGCGTTCGCTGTATCAACGGTAGAGGTCTGCAGAACAGAACCGCCGTTGAAGCCGAACCAACCCAGCCACAGGATGAACGTACCCAGTGTCGCCATTGGCAGATTTGCACCCGGAATCGCGTTGATTTCACCGTTTTTGCCATATTTGCCTTTACGGGCACCCAGCAGAATAACACCAGCCAGTGCAGCAGACGCACCTGCCAGGTGAACGATACCGGAACCCGCGAAGTCAACCATGCTCAGTTCGAACATACCGAACACAGGGTTACCACCCCAGGTCCAGCTGCCTTCCATTGGGTAGATGAAGCCGGTCATCACAACGGCAAACGCCAGGAATGCCCACAACTTCATGCGCTCAGCAACAGCACCAGAAACGATCGACATTGCAGTCGCTACGAAGACAACCTGGAAGAAGAAGTCAGAAGATGGTGCGTAGTACCAGTCATCTGCAGAGCCGGTTACACCGGTTTCCATGATGCCACTCAGGAAGTAGCCACCGCCGTACATGATCGCGTAACCGCAAACCAGGTACATGAAACATGCAATCGCGAACAACGCGAAGTTCTTAGCCAGAATTTCCGTGGTGTTCTTAGAGCGAACCAAACCAGCTTCCAGCATGGCAAAGCCCGCTGCCATCCACATGACCAGTGCACCACACACCAGGAAATAGAAGGTGTCGAGCGCATAACTTAATTCAAATACTTCGTTCATGATTTTATTTTCTCCGGTTAAGAATCCGATGAATTAAATAGCTTCGTCGCCGGCTTCACCGGTACGAATTCGAACAGCTTGCTCAAGAGGTGTGACAAAAATTTTGCCGTCACCGATTTTGCCAGTATTCGCTGCTTTAGAGATTGCTTCGATGGTTTGATCCAAAACACCGTCAGCAATTGCGACTTCAACCTTAACTTTCGGCAAAAAATCAACCACGTACTCGGCACCGCGGTAAAGTTCGGTATGACCCTTTTGACGACCAAAACCCTTAACCTCGGTGACAGTGATACCCTGCACGCCGATCTCAGAAAGCGCTTCGCGGACATCGTCCAGCTTGAAAGGCTTAATAATGGCGGAAACTAATTTCATGTTGTTGGCTCCACGTTAGTTCAACCTGAATCGCGTTAGGAAGAAGCTGATTCCTGTTTAGGCTTGGACAGCTTTTCTGTTTCGATTCGTTAAGCCAATTTAAAAGCAGTTTAAACCAGGCTTTTGAATTGGCAGTTAATGCGCTGGCAGGTGCCTCATGAGCACGCCGCTAAGTCTTAATGCACAATGATGCGTTGTTAATAGCGAAGGCTATGCCAACTTTAATAAACGCATAAAAACGCCAACTTGCAGCCTGTTTTCTCGAATTCGGAAGTAGGGTGCCGCACCAAATCGGGTCGGCGCACACTTTAAGTGCGCGATAAGTGATCTGTTATTGAGCATCAAATCGACACACTGCCAATTGTAAAGGTTAGCTATAAGCTGTGAAAAAATAACCTTGCGACGAAGATACCGGCAACCGGGATAACTCTCTGGCGGCAACCACAATCAATAATTAGAAATAACTAATATACAGCTTGCACCGAGTGCTTTTTCCGCTATATTAGAAAACACTAATAAATAGCGAGGCTGCTGCCATGTTTTCCAAGTTACGAACTCCAACCGCCGAAGGCTACTCGCCTTTATTCTTTTTATCTGCACTGGGTGCAGGTGGTTTATCGGTCAGCTTTTTCATGTATCTGATGTTCTGGGTACCGCATCCGAACAGCCCGATCCCAACCTTTAGCCATGTCGCTGCGCTGTTGACCAACGGCCCCCTGTGGCTGCAGATTAGCGCCGTTTTGGCCATCATTGGCATCCTCTGGTTCGGGATAACGCACTTCCGTTTACTGGCGTGGAACCTGAAGTCACTTGCCCGATTCAAACAGACCGGTGCCTTTCGTAATCTGAAAGCCTCCAACGGCGAGACCCAATTGATGGCAATTCCCCTGACTTTAGGCATGACGGTGAATGTCGCGTTTATTTTTGGTGCGGTATTTGTGCCCGGATTGTGGTCGGTCAAAGAGTTTCTGTTTCCGGGTGCGTTATTAGCCTTCGGCGCTATCGGCTGGCTGGCATTTCGCACCTATCTGGACTTCTTCTCTCGGGTTCTGGCGGAAGGTGGATTTGACTGCACCAAAAACAACAACCTGTCGCAGATTCTACCGGCCTTCGCGTTTGCCATGATTGGTGTTGGTTTTGCGGCCTCTGCTGCAATGAGTAGCCTGGCAGTGACGGTCGTGCTCGGCATGATCGGTGCGATCTTCTTCTTTGTCACCGCAATCATTCTGGCGGTGATCAAGCTGGTTCTGGGCTTTCGGGCCATGTTTGAACACGGTGCTGCCGCTGAAGGGCTGCCAACGCTGTTGGTCATGATTCCAATCATGACACTGGTGGGTATTGGCTTGCTGCGCATTGATCACGGCACCCACGCCCTAGAGGGCTACGCGCACGGCTCAGCCAACTTCCTGTGGCTCACCGCACTCGTAGGCATACAGGCGATGTTCGCGATTCTTGGCCTGGCGGTGAAAAAGCGCATGAAGTACTTTGAAACCTTTGTTTACGGTGAAGCAAAGTCACCGGCGTCTTTCGCACTGATATGCCCAGGCGTCGCCGGGTTTGTTCTGGGCGCATTCTGGATTAATGCCGGTCTGTTACCGGTGATGCCGGCGGATGTGTTCAGCAAATTCGATATTGCCTACTTTGTACTCTACATCCCGCTGATCTACCTGCAGTACAAGACCATACGGGTCTTTGGGTTGCTGAACCGCAAACTGCTGAGTGGTGGCGATCACTCTGAAATTGCACCCCAACATAACGCCGCCTGAAACAGGCAGGCACAAAAAACCGGGCAAGCGCCCGGTTTTTTATATTAGCTGTGCAGCCAATTAGTTACGGTCGATCGCATTCAGCTCAGTGAACGCCTGCTCTAAACGAGCAACCATGCTTTCTTGTGCTTTACGCAGCCAAACACGTGGGTCGTAGTACTTCTTGTTTGGCGAGTCTTCGCCTTCAGGGTTACCGATCTGGCCCTGCAGGTAAGCTTGCTTGTCGTTGTAGTACTCAAGAATACCGTTCCAGTTTGCCCACTGAGTGTCCGTATCGATGTTCATCTTAACAACACCGTAACCGATTGACTCTTTGATCTCTTCCGGTGAAGAACCTGAACCACCGTGGAATACAAACGTCAGTCCGTTCTCAGGCAGACCGAATTTCTCAGAGCAGTACGCCTGAGAGTCACGCAGGATAGTAGGCTTCAGCTTAACGTTACCTGGCTTGTATACGCCGTGAACGTTACCGAAAGAAGCAGCAATCGTGAAGCGAGGAGAAACAGCGTTCAGCACTTCATAAGCGCGGGCAACTTCTTCTGGCTTGGTGTACAGATCAGCCTGATCAACATCGCTGTTGTCTACGCCGTCTTCTTCACCACCGGTGATACCCAGTTCGATCTCGATGGTCATGCCCATCTTGTCCATACGCTTCAGGTATTCAGCACAGATTTCCAGGTTTTCTTCCAGTGGCTCTTCAGACAGATCAAGCATGTGAGAAGAGAACAAAGGCTTACCAGTCTGAGCAAAGTGCTCTTCACCGGCTTCCAGTAGTCCGTCGATCCATGGCAGCAGTTTCTTAGCAGCGTGGTCGGTGTGCAGAACAACAGGAATGCCATAAGCTTCAGCCAGAGCGTGAACGTACTTAGCACCCGCAACCGCACCGCGGATCTGATTTTCCTGACCTTCACCTTTCAGGCCTTTACCAGCCATGAATGCTGCGCCGCCGTTAGAGAACTGAATGAAAACAGGCGATTTTACTTTCGCTGCTGCTTCCATAACACCATTAATCGTGTCTGTGTTCACTACGTTAACCGCTGGAAGAGCGAATTTTTCTTCCTTACAGATTTCGAACAGCTTTTGCAGATCGTCGCCGGATACAACACCTGGCTTGATTACGTCTAAAACTTTAGTCATGGGGATACCCTTTTAAATTTGAGAGGGGGAGGCTCCGGCCAGTATCAGGCGGCTAATCCTGATCAGGCCGGCAAATACAAAAAACCCCAACCATTATAGCCGGGGCTTGAGCAAATTACTTAGCGCGTTCTTCCAGCATTGCTACAGCAGGCAGAACCTTGCCTTCTACGAATTCAAGGAACGCACCACCGCCGGTAGAGATGTAAGATACATCCGCTTTGATACCGAACTTGTCGATTGCTGCCAGGGTGTCACCACCGCCCGCAACAGAGAAGCCTTCAGAGGCTGCAATTGCTTCAGAAATACCTTTGGTGCCGGCTTCGAAGTTTTTGAATTCGAATACGCCAACCGGGCCATTCCACAGGATAGTCTTAGCACCTTTCAGGATTTCAGCCAGGGCTGCAGTTGAATCCGGACCCAGGTCGAAGATCATGTCGTCGTCCTGAACGTCAGCAACGTTCTTGATTTCAGCTTCAGCGTTTTCATCGAAGGCTTTTGCACAGGCAACATCGGTTGCCACAGGAATCGCACACTCGTCCATCAGCTTCTTAGCAGTCTCAACCAGGTCTGCTTCATACAGAGACTTACCTACATTGTGGCCAGCCGCTGCGATGAAGGTGTTGGCAATACCGCCGCCCACAACCAGCTGGTCAGCAATTTTAGACAGTGACTCAAGAACAGTCAGCTTAGTAGAAACCTTAGAACCACCAACGATAGCAACCATTGGACGTGCAGGCTTGTCCATGGCTTTACCCAGTGCGTCCAGCTCGTTCGCCAGCAGAGGGCCAGCACAGGCAATCGGTGCAAACATGCCCACACCGTGTGTAGAGGCCTGAGCGCGGTGAGCCGTGCCGAATGCATCCATTACAAAGATGTCACACAGGGCAGCGTACTTCTTAGACAGGTCTTCTTCGTTCTTTTTCTCGCCTTTGTTAAAGCGGACGTTTTCCAGAACAACCAGTTCGCCGGTGTTCAGTTCCAGACCGTCCAGGTAGTCTTTAGCCAGTTTAACTTCGCAATCAAGAGCATCGTTCAGGTAGTTAACGACAGGCTGCAGAGAAAACTCTTCTGCATACTCACCTTCCGTCGGACGACCTAAGTGAGAAGTAACCATAACTTTCGCGCCAGCGTCAATGCAGTGCTTGATCGTTGGCAGAGATGCAAGAATACGGGCATCGGAAGTTACTTTGCCATCCTTAACAGGAACGTTTAGGTCGGCACGGATGAATACGCGCTTACCTGCCAGGTCTAGGTCAGTCATCTTGATTACAGACATGCTATATCCTTAACAAAATTGTTTTTAGGGAGGATTTAAAATTCGGAACAGTATTGTAGCCACCCGCCAAGTCATTACCACCCATTATGTAGTTTTATTACAAATTCGTTGATTAATGTCAGCGAACATTACAGCGACAAAAGTGACCAAAAACACTAGAATAGCCGCCCAATGAAAAATCTCCTGCCTGAAACAAGAACTACCGGTGTTTTAACGACTGCCGGCGCATGGCTGCAACCTGTTTTTGGCCCTGATCTGACTTGGACACACTATGAAAACTAAGCCTCTGTTTATTGGTATTGCCGGCGCATCTGCCTCGGGTAAAAGCCTGCTTTCTAAAACCATACATATGGAGCTGCAATACGAGCTGGGTGAAGACGCCGTCGGCATCATCAAGGAAGACAGCTACTACAAAGAGCGCAACGACATCCCCTTTGAAGAGCGCGCGCAAATCAACTACGACCACCCCAACGCCTTTGATCATGATCTGCTGATTGAGCACCTCGATGCGCTCGCCAGCAAACAGGAGATCTCGGTACCGGTTTACGACTATACGATGCACAACCGCTCGCCGGAAACAGTCGCCATGAAACCGGCCAAGGTGATCATCGTTGAGGGGATTCTGCTGCTGAATGACAAAAACATCCGCAAGCGTATGGACGCCAAGGTATTTATGGATACTGACCTCGACATCTGCCTGCTGCGCCGCCTGAAGCGCGACATTGAAGAGCGCGGCCGTACCGTTGATTCGGTCATCGAACAGTACAAGCGTACCGTGCGGCCGATGTTCATGGAGTTTGTGCAGCCGTCCAAGCAGTACGCCGATATTATCGTGCCTCGCGGCGGCAAAAACCGCGTGGTGATCGAAATGCTCAAAGCCAGAATCCAGCAAATGCTGATCGGCTAGTGGTATTTCTGTTACAAAATTACATAGTTATTTTATCTTTTTGGCAATTGCAGTGCGGTGTGCGCGGGCAGGCACTGCCTTTGGTGCAAATCAGCTGAGCGGGTTGCTCAGCCCCGCGTTCAATCCAGTTGATGTTCAGAATCCGGCCGATCCGGCTTAAATCTGAGCGAATAGCGCGTGAAATGCCGGTAACCCCACCGGCTTTCAGACAGGCGTTTTTCAGGTCGTCCACGATCGCCCCTGCATCCATACCCTGGGCCGCCAGCGCCGGGATCAAATCCACCCCGGCGCAGAGTACATGATGGTTGCCGGCCATATCGGCAACCCGAATCGACTCACAGCAATAAAGCCGCCATTCCTCCTGCACCTGCAGCAGCGATATCTGCGCCGTAGAGCTGTCGCCCGGCTGATCAATCTTGCGGAATACCGCCCATTGTGGGCAGGCATCGTCCACCGCGCGCATGTTGCCCCAGGGCAATGGAATGCCGTTGCCGCGATACACCGCTTTCAGGCGGCCCGGCGCATAGGCATCGAAATAGTGCCAGTGACTGTAGGGTGAAACCGCAGTCATGCGGCGCATTGCAACCGAGGCCGAAACCCCGGCCTGTTTATGTACGTCAATCTCATAGCCGGAGCGGTCGAGCAGCTGGCGGTATGCGGTCTTCGGGCACAACAGGGCACCGGCAAAAAAGCTGGCTTCAAAGCTGCGCCAGGCGGTGAGAATTTTCTGGGCGTTAATATCCGGCGCGGTCGCCTGCAGATGCCCCTTCTTGTCGAAGGTGGCGGCATGGCCACCGCCTACGGCCTTAACAATCTGAAAACCATCACGGCTATGCAGCACGCAATGGCCAATATGCACCGCCAGTTCGTATTTCAGCCGGGTTGGGAAGGCATTGAGGTTTTCGTTCAGGTACAGGTGACCGGGCGGCTCCAAATAGGAGGTGACGATGTTTTTGGAGTACACACCCAACTCATCGATGGCCCCCTGCGGCGGACGGCGGAACCAATGTACCTTCAGGCCCTGCTGGGCGGCGATGGCGAGCAGCTCTTCGACACTCAACGGCATGCGCTTGCCGCCAATCTCCTCGGCGGCGCGCTCCAGATCCGGAAAGTGGTTCTGATGATGCTCCTGGTAGGCTCGAATCAGCAGCTGGGCAAACTGCCGCCCGGAAACCCCGGCCTGAGACAGCAGCTCGGGGATGGCAATCTGCAGAATATCGTTCGAGAACAGGAAGCTGGGCTCCAGCGGCATACCGGAAACACCGCCCTGGGTGGCATTCTTCACCGGTGACAGGTCTTCATTACCGGGCTCGTCATCGAGAAACCATTCCGGTTCCTTCTGAAAAACCGCCGCGATGACTTCCAGCATGTTCAGACTGGGCACCCGTTTACCGCGTTCAATCATCGACAGGTACGAAACCGAGGGTGCCGACTCCGGGTCCACCCGAACGCAACGGGCAGATAAATCCTCCATGGTCAGGTTGTTGCGCTTGCGCAGGTTCCGGACTTTGGTGCCCAGGAAGTGCGATTGGCGAATCAGGCTTTTATTTATTTTCATTGTTATAAACCCCGACGGTAAAACCGCCGTTTTGTAAAATTCACAGTGTGAAATTTCTATTGTGAAATTGTAGTCGAACTTACCCTAAGATTTCTTTCATACAAAGGCCTATTCAACAGGCGCGACAAAAACCGAATTGACAGAGTGAGTATAAGACCGATGACAGCTTTAACTGCACAGCCATTTGAATCCGGCTTCGATAACTTCATCGAAGAAGAAGCAACCCTGATCCATTCCCTGAATACGGCACGCATCCGCCAGATGATGGCTTACTCCAAGCGCTTTCTGGATGAGGCCATTCCACTCAAGCGTGGCTCGCACAAGGATGTTAAAAGCTACATCGTTTACTACCAGCACCTGCTGGCCTTTTTTGACGATGGCAGCCAAAGCGGCTTGCAGGACCCGCAGCAATTTGTCGCCTTCAGCGGCTCCAAAGAAAAGCCGGAATCGCTGGTATTCAAGAACGATCAGGGCTTTCATGTTGAGCTGATCATCAACCCGAGGGGTAAGCGGGGCTGTATCGACCATGCCCACATCGATGACATTCAGGTAGAAACCACCGGTGCCGAGATGCAACGGGTCAGCATTGCGGCCAACGACGCAACCGGCCACCACCACTGGTTCAGCATGGTTCGCGGTGATTCGCACATTACCATGAACACCGAAGGCAAGCCTGAAATCCACTGTATTCATAAGGCCAAAGACTTCCGCGCCAAAGACGGCAGCGACTATCATATCGACTGATCATTGCCCTGTTATGGGTGCGCCAACCGGCGCACCCGCTGACAGCTTGTCCCAGGTCTCAATTCCCAACATCCCACACCACTTTGCTTGCTAAAACCGAGAGCAGTTCCTGAATTCACAGTTAGATTGTTATAGCTTGTGGCCGCGAACGTCTATTTATCAGGGTTTTACTATGGAGCATGTGCGTTATCACCTGGTTTTCCAGAGCTTTAAGGAAGGCATCAACAAGACTGAGGCCTGCTTCCTGCTGAAATCAGCGCTGAGCCTCAGTGACCGCCAGGTCGCCGAAATGATGGCAAACCGCCGCTGTGTGCTGAAGAGCAACCTGGCCAGGGAAGAGGCGATCAAACTGGGCCGGCTATTAAGCCAGAAGGGCCTGAACCTGAAGGCTGAAGCACTGGCCACGCACCAGAAAAGCAGCCCGGACGATCTTAAAAAGCAACTCCGCGAGGGCGGGCTTGAGCAGTTCTTTGCCAGCCGCTTCCGGCACACCGAAGACGAGTTTGATACCATTCTGAGCCTCGGGGTTTTGGCAGCACTTCCCGCTCTTACCTACATTATTCTGCCGCTGATCGGGCTGCTGCTACTGTTACCGCTGATCTCTGTCAGCACCTGGAGCCAGCAACCGCTCGCGGCGCTGCTGCAACTGCTGTTCAGCCTGCTGCTGTTTGTGCCGGCGATAATCCTGCTGCCCAAAAATCAGCCGCCACAAGGGCTGGAGGTTGACCCGGAAACGGAGGAGCTTCTCTACCAACTGCTTCAGGGCCTACAGGTTTATCTGGCTGCACCGGCCATCAGGAAGGTGACCTTTGTCGACCGCCCGGTCATCGCCATCAACCAATCGCCTAAGCAATGGCTACTGCGCCGGTGTACGTTGGTGATTGGCTTGCCAATGCTGGAAGCGCTGACCCTGCATCAGTTGATTGGCATGCTTGCCCTTGAACTGTCGCCGGTGTCGAAAAACCTCTACCAGAGAACCTGGGGCTTCTTCCTGCTATGGCGCAGCGCAGTAAAGCAACGCAATGAGAGCTGGGCCGGCCTGCTCGATAACTGGGTGACGCCTATTGCCAGGCACCAGAATGAGCGTGCCCTGGCAATTGCCGGTCAGCTGGTCGGCTTTGAGCAAAAGGCCACACTGATCGAAGCGCAGAAAACATTGTCGCTCGTTCACAACGACTGGCCGGACTTTTCCGACTATTGCCGGCAGCTCAACGCAAAGCCGGTGTGGCAGAAGTTCATTAAAACGGTTGCCGTCACAGATGACTCCGGCAGTGCGCAAACCAGCTTGCGCTTCAATGCTCCGGCACTGTGGGTGCTGTCGACCACAGAGGGCTATCAGAAAGCGATCGGCCGCGATCAGCACGCCGCCAAGTTCACGATCGCAGCGTCCAGCCTGTGGCAACATTTTCAGCACTACATTCAGCGCCGCGAGTTGTTTTTCCGGCTGGGCATAGAACCGCTCAGCCTGATGCCAACAAAGCCCGGCAGAAAAGGGCATGGCAAGAACGCCCACAAGCTGAATCAGCAGGCAGGAAAAATCCTCGACTGCCAATATGACAAAATATCGGTGGCACTGGGCATCTCCAAGGATGCGCCGTGCGACTTAAAAGCAGAAACCCTGATCTGGCAGCAGCTGAGCGCACCCTTCTGGCCAGCCGCGGCAGAGACAGACAAGCTCTTCCCGACGGCCCGGACCGCTTATCAGGCAATCCAGCTGTTACTGCAAATGCAGCAATGGCTGAAGGCTGGCCGACTGTCAGGGCCGAAACAAACACTGCGCAACCGGCAACTGTCAGCGCTGCAGCAAAACTTCAGCAGCCTGTGCCAGAAGCTGCAGCCAATGCCTGTACTGGGTGGCAACACCAGAAGCTTTGCCGATCAGCTCAACCACGCAGCCGTCCGCAGAATTGATGACCCGCTGTCTGCGCAGGAAATCTCACAAAACCTGAACCCTTGGCTAAACTTGCTAACTGTGTACTGGATTACAGTATCTGGCCGGTTACTAAACGCCGAACCTGAATAGACGAATAGGGTGGACATACAGGTGACAGAAGCTTCTATATGGAATGAAGTGCTTGATTACTGGTTTAACGACCAGTCACTCACGCAAAAACAAAGGACGCAACGCTGGTTTGACAGCAATGAAGAAACCGATGCTGAAATCCGGCAGAAATTCCTCATTGCACATTCGCAACTGACAACCGGTTCCATTCATTTTGATGAAACCAGCGGTGAGCAGCGGCTTGCGGCGATTGTCCTGATCGATCAATTCAGTCGGAACCTGTACCGCAAGTCAGCCACGGCGTTCGCCTGGGATCACCTGGCCGTGAAATGGGCACAGGAGGGCTGGAAGCTGAGCCAGTTCGATAACCTCAGCGCTGTTGAAAAGGGCTTCAGCCTGATGCCACTGGTGCACTCTGAAGATATAGCGCTGCACGATGACGCCATCGAACGGCTGACCGAGCTCAAAAAGGCCGCTACGGCTATGGACACAATAATTACAGGCTTTCACTCGTCTGCTCTGGAGCATCGCGATATTATCGTCCAGTTCGGTCGCTACCCACACAGAAACGAAGTACTGAATCGACCATCCACTGAAGCTGAACTGGCCTACCTGAACAAAGGAGCCAAAAGATTCGGCCAATAAACCGGAACTTAAGCTTGGGTTATTTATCCAAGCCTAAGATCATAGATTGGAGACTCCATGAAAGCCGTTAAATTTATTCAACCTGTTGCCTTAGCAGCAAGTCTGTTCGCTGCTGCTTCGTTTACTCAGGCTGAAGAATTCAGTAAAAGCGAAATCGAAGAAATAGTGCACCAATACATTCTGGAACACCCGGAAGTGATCGCTGAAGCCATTCATAAACTGCAGCAACGGGCCGAGCAGGAAAAGGCACAAAAAGAAGCCGAATCGCTGCAACAGATGACCGACATGCTGATCAACAACCCGATTGATCCGGTCGGTGGCAACAGCGAAGGCAGCCTCACCATCGTTGAGTTCTTCGATTACAACTGCGGTTACTGCAAACGCGCCAACGACACCCTGCAGGCTTTGATCGCCGATAACCCCGATCTGAAAGTGGTTTACAAGGAATGGCCGATTCTGTCCGAATCATCAGGCACAGCCGCCCGTATCGCCCTGGCTGCCAATCTGGTCTACCCGGAAAAATACGAAGCCCTGCACCGCGCTCTGCTGAGCACGCGCAGCCTCCGCTCAGAGAACGACGTCTGGAAGGTGATCGAGCAACAGCAGCTGGATAGAGCTGCCATTGAAGCCAAGCTGAACGACGAGAGCATTGAGCAGCACATCTCTGAAACCAGCTATCTGGCGCAGCAGTTGGGTATTACCGGCACCCCGGCCTTTGTAGTCGGTGGCCGCATACTCAAAGGCGCCTATCCTCAGGCGGAAATTCAGAAAGCCATCGATGAAGCGAAAGACAGTTAATCTCTTATCGTTAAAATCCAAAAAAGCCTCGTTCTGAGGCTTTTTTTCGTTCAGGGTCAGTGACTGACGGCGCTCGGGTAGTCGAGGTCGTTATCGCACTCGCCGGACGGCGTAATCTGCGCCAGCTTTCCAACCACCAGCTTTTCAGCCTGCGCCATCAGCTCTTCAGCCGGCAGCTTCGATGTCTCGATTGGCGGGTGAATATGCACCTCAACGGTTCCCGGCCGCTTGGTAAAGCGGTCGTTCAGCCAGTACAACCCGGAGTTGTGGGTTACCGGCACGATCACACAATCCGCTTCCTTTGCCAGTACCGCGCCCCCCTTACGGAATGGCAGCGGCTTACCCGGCACACTGCGGGTGCCTTCCGGAAAGATCAGAATAGAGCTGCCCTGGGCAATTCTGCGGCTGCCTTTCTCAATAATCTGCTGCATCGCCTGCTTGCGCTTGCTGCGGTCGATGGCAATCGGCCTGCAGGTCGCATAGGCCCAGCCAAAAAACGGGATCTTCAGTAGACTGGACTTCGCCACCTGCGATTGCGGCCGGAACAGGTGCTGCATGTAGAAGGTCTCCCAGGCGGACTGATGATTTGCCACAATCACACAGGCTTGCTCAGGGATGTTTTCACGACCATAAACCTTAACCTGAATACCCAGAATGGTTCGCGAAAGAAAGTGAACCACCTTTGCCCAGCCGCCAATCACCAGGTGATAACGCAGTGGAAACGGGATCAGATACGCAATGAGACCAAAGAGCACACACCAAAGCAGAGTAAAAGGCACCGCTAAGCAATAAAATACAAAGGTTCGAATCGTTGCCAAAAACATAATAAATCGCGCCCTTTTTAAGCCAATACAGCGAGTTTACCGGATCAGTGAATGTTATCTGCTTCAGAAAGATAAAATAAGACATGCCCAAATGGAAAGGATTAAGGCCCAGGCAAAACCTAAAACCCTGAATAGCAGGCAACAAAAAGCCCGGCAGGCCGGGCTTAGTCATAGGTTCCTTTCAGAACCCTCAGTACAGCAAAATCAATTACTTGATTTTAGCTTCCTTGAAGAGCACGTGCTTACGTGCTTTAGGATCGTACTTTTTGAATTCCAGTTTGTCTGGAGTATTACGCTTGTTCTTATCGGTAGTGTAGAAGTAACCAGTACCGGCAGAACTTACTAGACGAATCTTATCGCGTGGCATAGTTGAACTCCTTAAACTTTTTCACCACGGGCACGCAGGTCTGCTAATACAGACTCGATACCCTTTTTGTCGATGATACGCATTCCTTTAGTGGAAACACGCAGTTTAACGAAGCGCTTTTCACCCTCAACCCAGAAACGGTGAGTGTGTAGGTTCGGCAAGAACCGACGCTTAGTTTTGATCTGTGAGTGGGAAACATTGTTCCCGGTTACAGGACGCTTACCCGTAACTTGGCAAACTTTAGACATTCTCTGTCGCCTCCAATTGTCGGTGACACCGCACTTAACTTAAATAATAAATTCGACCGCAGGATTTCATATTTTAGCGCACTGATGCCGTTTCATTGCCTTGAAAGCCAACGTCTCACCGACTATCTACACTCATTCCGGCGTCGAAACATCGGTTTTGCGTAAGACTAAAACAGCGCTCTATGCCAGAAAATTCGACGAATCGAAGCTCGAGCAAATCAACCTAAAATCTTGGGGACCTGGGGCCCTGATTCAAAGAGGCGCGATTTATACCAGAACGACGCAGCAAGCTCAAGCATAACTGCTGTTTTTTTGGTCAAATAAGTCCTCTTTCAGCAAAACTGACGACTACGCCCTGTCCGACCACCATATGATCCAACAGCCGTACATCGACCACATCCAGCGCCTTGGCAATGCGCTCAGTGATCAACTGGTCTGAACTACTGGGCTCAGCGATGCCGCTGGGGTGGTTGTGAGCCAGAATAACCGCCGCCGCATTACAGCCGAGTGCCGCCTTGACCACTTCTCTGGGGTAAACCGCGGCGCTGTCTATGGTGCCATGAAAGAGCGTTTCAAAGCGAATCACCCGGTGCTGGGCGTCGAGCCAGATGCAGCTGAACTGCTCGCGCGCCAGCCCCTGCATTTGCGCCAACAGAAAATTACGGGTGTCCGCGGGTGAGGTCAGTGCCTTGCGAGACTGCAGTTCACAGCGCAGATAGCGACGGCTCATTTCCAGCACCGCCTGCAGCTGCACGTACTTCGCCGGCCCCAAACCCGGGCCCTCGCAGAATTCCTGCAGGTTTGCCTGAAACAGATGGGCGATATTCTCAAAACGATTGAGAATTTCCTGAGCCAGCCCCACCGCATCCAGGCCGGGTATACCGGTCCGCAGAAAGATTGCCAGCAACTCGGCATCAGACAGCGACTCCGGCCCCTGGTTCAGCAGCTTTTCCCGAGGCCGCAGCTGCTCCGGCCATTCCTTTATCGACATTGTCATTCCCTTTACTATCAAATTTTCAGTTGTGATACTGTGCCCGTCCCGGGCAGTCAGCGCTGCTAGTGCGTTAGCACCATACCACCGCCCGAATGAAACTCAATGTAAGCGCGCCGGTCGAACCAGCTAAAATCACGGACATTATTTCTTTATGAGCATTTCAGTTTTTGACAACAAACACGTCGTTATCGGTATTACTGGTGGCATCGCTGCCTATAAATCTGCCGAACTGGTTCGTCAGTTCATAAAGGCAGGTGCAGAAGTGCGCGTGGTGATGACCGAATCCGCGCAGGAGTTCATTACCCCCTTAACCCTGCAGGCGCTCTCCGGCAACCCCGTGAGCACCAGCCTGTTTGATAAAACCGCAGAGCTGGGCATGAGCCACATCGAACTGGCGAAATGGGCCGACCTGGTGGTCATTGCACCAGCAACGGCAGATACCATCGCCCGCATCAACGCCGGTATGGCCAACGACCTGCTGACCACGCTCTGCCTGGCAACCCGGGCGAAGGTGGCAATCGCCCCGGCGATGAACGAATTCATGTGGCATCACCCGCTGACACAACGCAATATGCAATCACTGCTGGAAATACTGCCCAATGCCTGCCAGTTTGGCCCGGCAGCGGGTGAGCAGGCCTGTGGCGACATGGGCTACGGCCGCATGCTGGAGCCGGTAGAAATCTTTGAGATGGCCAAGGCGCTGTTTCAGCCGCAGGACCTGAGCGGAAAAAGCCTGGTGATTACCGCAGGGCCGACGCAGGAGGCGATTGACCCGGTGCGCTACCTGTCCAATCACAGCAGCGGCAAGATGGGCTTTGCACTGGCTCAGGCAGCCAGCGAACGCGGCGCCACTGTCACCCTGATAGCCGGGCCGGTGAATCTGGCAACGCCGGCGGGTGTGAACCGGGTGGATGTCGTCAGTGCCAGTCAAATGTACGAAGCGGCGCTGAACAGCATCGCTGGCTGTGATGTCTTTATCGGCACCGCGGCAGTTGCTGACTACCGGCCAAGCAGCGCTGCAGACCAGAAGATCAAAAAGGACGGCAGCGGCGCAGAGCGCACCATCACGCTGATTGAAAACCCCGATATTCTCGCCAGCATTGGCCACCATGAAAACCGGCCGGCAACGGTGATCGGCTTCGCCGCTGAAACGCAGAAAACCGAGCAATATGCAGCCGACAAACTGCAACGCAAGAACGCCGATGCCATTGTCGCCAACGACGTGTCCCGCTCAGACATCGGCTTCGGTGCTGCCAACAATGAAGTCCTCTGGGTCTCTGACCAGCAAAGCGTCCCCTTTGGTCCGGCCTCTAAACGCGATGTGGCCCACTTCATCCTCGACCAGATTTTAAACCTCGGAAACTAACATGACTCACAAGCTGCAACTGAAAATTCTGGATCCACGCATCGGCACTGAAGAGATCCCGCTGCCAACCTATGGCACAGAAGGCTCTGCCGGTATGGACCTGCGCGCACTGCTCGACGAACCACTGACGCTGCAGCCGGGCGAAACCCGGTTGATCAACACCGGTCTGGCCATTTACATCGAAGACCCGGGCATTGCCGCGACCATTCTGCCGCGCTCCGGCCTTGGCCATAAAAAGGGCGTCGTGCTGGGCAATCTGGTTGGCCTGATTGATTCCGACTATCAGGGCGAGCTAATGATTTCCTGCTGGAACCGCGGCCAGGAGGCCTTCACCATCGAAAGCGGAGACCGCATTGCACAGCTGGTACTGGTGCCGGTGATTCAGGCGAGCTTCGACATTGTTGAAGAATTTGAGCATACCGACCGCGGCACCGGCGGCTTTGGCAGCACCGGCAAGGGCTGACCTTTTTGTAGCCTGCCAGATCAACTGAGCAGGCTTTTTTATCCAAAACCAAAAATCTCGCCTTAACGCTCAGACGATGTTCAGTTAAAGTAACTTTCATATTTACGGCATCTGCATCTAAAAGCCCACAAATGCAGCTGTTCAGAGCAGAAACATCAATTCCTGCTTTAATAAAAAGACGCATCCATATGCCATTGAGCAGTTAAGAGGACTTTATTCGTGGCCAAAAAGAAAGCGAACAAAGCAAACGAGCCCACAAAAAAGAAAAGCACGAAGAAAAAAGCAGCACCTAAGAAGCAAACCGGTCAGGGCAACAGAAGCATTCTGTCTTTTCTGTATATGCCGATCGTCATTGCCACGCTGTGCGTTGCTGCCATTGGCTACTTTCTTATCAGCTTTTATGCCGCACCGGTTGATCAGCACCACCGTCAACAGTTGGTCAATGCGGTCGCCGAAACCTATGAAGCCTACGTCAACAACGTACTGGCTGAGAAAAATACGCTGCTGAACCAGATCGCACAGTCTGCCGAGGTTGTGTCACTGATCGAGCAGGGCGATGAAGAGCTGCTGCTGCGCGCCGAATCACGAATTGCGGCTCAGATCCCCTATGGGCTGACGGTGCATCTGTCCCCCTTGCGCGGTGCACTGATGCAGAACGACACCTTCCCGCCACTCTCCCATGCCGGCCTGGATATGATCCGCAGGGCTGAACAGGGTCAGAACCCGGCCACCGAAGCACACCAGTACGATGGCACCGCCTACCTGCAAAGCGTTAAAGCGGTACGGGACAGCGAAGGCACTCTAATCGGTACTCTGGCCGTGACCCAGTCACTCGACTACCTGAAAAACCAGCTCGGCGGCATTGATGCCCGCAAGGGCAACCTGCTCATTCAGCAGCAGTTCCCCGGCGCGCCCAAACAGACGCTGGTCACCTACGGCACCAAAAACCGCAATCAGGTGATGCAGCTGCAGTCCTCCAACCCGAACTGGACATTGACCTTCCAACCGGCCGATGAACTGGCTCTGTCGAGCATACTGAATGCAAATATGCTGTGGCTGCACTTCGGCGCGCTGATTGTGCTGGTCTGTTTGCCGATCTTTGTTGCCGCGCAACGCCTGCAGGCTACCTTACGCAAAGATGCCAACTCCTTCGCGCGACAGGTGCAGAACATGCTCGCCGGCAAGGGCGCGGTTTCTGTCGACTATGATTTCGCCATCTTCACCTCGCTGGCCAAAGCCCTCAACCGCATGCAGATGGGTAAATTTACGCCCGGCAACGGCCCAACCATTATCGACTCCGCCATGGGGCGGCCAAATATGGCCGAGATCCAGCAGGATGTGGATGTCTCCATGATAGAAAGCGATGCCGATTTGCTCGGCATCAGCGAAGCCAGCAGCACGGTAGCCGCGCATGTCGATGTCGATGAGTCGATCTTTGGGGCTTACAGCATCGCCGGGGTTGTCGGCCAGACACTGACCCTGGATTCAGCGATGCAGATTGGCCAGGCAATTGGCTCGGAAGCCTACGACCGCGGTGAACAGAGCGTCATTGTTGCGCGCGATGGCCGGCTGTCGAGCTCAGAAATTAGCCATGCGCTGATCAAAGGCCTGGTGGCGAGCGGGCGCGATGTTGTCGATATCGGTGAAACCGCTGCACCGGTCTGTTCATTTGCCAGTGAGCATCTGCAGATTAGCTCCAGCGTTATGGTGACCGGAGACTACCTCGACAGTACCTATAACGGCTTCAAGGTTGTGCTCGGCGGTGCAGCTCTGACCGGCAATGAAATTAAGGGCCTGTATCACCGCATACAGAACCAGAACTTCCTCACCGGTGAGGGCAAGATCAATAACCAAAAAACCGACGATGCCTACCTCAGCCGGGTCAGCGAAGATGTGTCTGCGGCACGGCCATTGAAAGTGGTGGTCGATTGCGGCAATGGAGTGTCCGGGGTTGTGGCGCCACAGCTGATCAAGGGTGTGGGCTGTCATGTCCTGCCGCTGTTCTGCAATATCGATGGTAATTTCCCCAACCACCTGCCTAATCCGAGTAATCCAAAGAACCTGCAGGAGCTGACCCGCACCGTCATCGAAACCCGTGCCGACCTCGGTATCGCCTTCGATAACAGCGGCGACCGACTGGCGGTGGTCAGTAACTCCGGACAAATTATCTCTGCCGATAAGCTCATGATGCTGCTCGCCAAGCAGGTGGTTCAGAAGAATCCAGGCGCCACGGTTCTTTATGATGTGAAGAGCACTTTCCGCCTGAAGGCGCTGATTTCCGGCTACGGTGGCAAACCGGTCATGTGTCCGTCCGGGCACCCGCAGATTCGCCGCTCCATAAAAGAAAACAATGCCGCGCTGGCCGGCGAAATGAGCGGCCACTTCTTCTACAGTGACCGCTGGTATGGCTTTGAAGACGGCTTCTACACGGCCTGCCGTCTGCTTGAGCTGCTGAGCCAGCAAAGCGAAACTCTCGATACCCTGCTGAGCGAACTGCCACCGGATATCTCAACACCGGAGATCAGGATTGCCGCCAGCGATGAGCGTAAGCAAAAGGTCATCGAGGCCCTGGAAAGCCGGGGTGAATTCGGTGTCGGCCAGGTTTCTAATGTGGATGGCATTCGGGTTGAATTCCGAGATGGCTGGGGGGTTGTGCGTGCCTCAAGATCGACCTCAAACCTGTCGTGCCGCTTCGAAGCCGAGAGTGAAGAAGCCCTGCGCAAAATTCAGTCACTCTTTAAACAGCAATTACAAGCCGTTGACAGGCAGCTGCAAATTCCCTTTTAATTTCGCCGATTGCGCAAGTAAGCACTCACTTGCGCCCCTCTATTTTTCCGCTTCGACCGCTGTGCGGCGGAGCCAACTTTTATTTAACCGGATCGCTTATGCCCTTAGATAAAACTACCGCCCACGATTTCGTCAAAGTTCTGAATGAAGCCCTGCCGTACCTGCAAAAATTTCAGGGCACGACCATCGTTATCAAATACGGCGGTAACGCCATGGTCGATGAAAAACTCAAGGCCGGCTTTGCCCGCGACATCGTGTTATTGAAAACAGTCGGTATTAACCCGGTTGTCGTTCACGGTGGCGGCCCACAGATTGGTTCGCTGCTGGAAAAACTCAACATTGAGAGTAAATTCATCAACGGTATGCGGGTGACCACCGAAGAAACCATGGACGTTGTGGAAATGGTACTCGGCGGCCTGGTGAATAAAGACATCGTCTCGCTGATCAACCAGGCCGGCGGCCGCGCCTTTGGCCTGACCGGTAAGGATGCACACTGCATCAAAGCGAAGAAGCTGAAAGTCTCGGTCAACAGCCCGGATTTGCAGAAGTCAGAGATTATCGACATCGGTCACGTCGGAGAGGTTGAATCGATCGATAAAGCCTTTATCGAGCGCATGACAGACAGTGACTACATTCCGGTAATAGCACCGATTGGGGTAGGCTCCGACGGTCACAGCTACAACATCAATGCCGATCTGGTGGCCGGTAAAATGGCCGAGGTGCTCGGTGCTGAAAAGCTGATCCTGCTGACCAACATCGCCGGCCTGCAGGATAAAGAAGGCAATATACTGACCGGCCTTTCCACCGATCAGGTGAATGAGCTGATTAAAGACGGCACCATTTACGGCGGCATGCTGCCGAAAATTCAGTGTGCACTCGATGCTGTCCATTCCGGCGTCACCAGCGCGCACATCATTGATGGCCGCGTCCCGCATTCCACCCTGCTGGAAATATTCTCTGATACCGGTGTCGGCACGCTGATCACCAATGACCCAACGGGGGAAGCATGAGCAAGGCACCTGAAGCAGCATCCCGGCGCGATCAGATTCTGCAGTCGCTCGCGCAAATGCTGGAATCAAACCCAGGGCAGACCATAACCACCGCCAAACTGGCGAAAGAAGTGGGCGTATCGGAAGCGGCGCTGTACCGGCACTTCCCCAGTAAAACCAAAATGTTCGAAGGGCTGATCATCTTTATTGAAGAAACGCTGTTCACCCGCGTCAGCCGCATTCTTCAGGAAGAAGAGAACGCTTTGCCACGCTGTGAAGCCATTCTAACGCTGCTGCTGGCCTTCGCTGAGCGGAACCCGGGCATGTGCCGGATTCTGATCGGCGATGCACTGGCCGGCGATGTCGAGCGCCTGCGCTCACGCGTGGTGCAAATCTTCGACCGGCTGGAAACCCAGCTCAAGCAGATCATCCGTGAAGCCGAAATTCGCGAGGGCATTCGCCCGGTAATCCCGCTGAACCAGGCCTCCAACCTGATGCTGGTGCTGGCCGAAGGGCGTATTAATCAGTTTGTACGCAGCGAGTTCAAGCGCAAACCCACGCAGGACTGGGCCAGTCAGTGGTCGGTGGTCGCCAACGCCATCTTTGCCGGCAAGACCGCTCAGTAAACGCCCGCATCGGCACTGCATCATGGAGCGATGCAGGCCGTAACCGTCTATACTTCCTCTGGCTTCCTGAACGGAATCTCCCTCTACAACACAAGGATTTTGCCTCTATGAACGCTTCCGATACCCGAACAGCATCAAACATGCTGACTAACGGAATTGTCGTTGGCAGAAACACTGCAGTACTGCGCATTAACGAACAGCAACAGGCGATTGCCAGCAACCCCCAGGCACTGAAATGGCTTGGCAATGAAAAGTCACCCCGGCTGGAGCTCAATGACAGCTGGCTGGCAGAGCAGGAGGTGTTCCTGTGCGACCGCCAGTACCGCAGCCTGTCGGTAAAAAAGCTGATCAGCCAGAATCTGGATGACCCCTATGTCGGCATCAACAGCCAGGCGGGGACACGCTGGGTTCAGGTGCAGCGTTCGTCAGCAGCGGATGAAACCGGGGATCAGTTGCTGATACTCACCGACGTCAGTGATCTGGTGAATGAGATCATCGGCCTGCAGCAAAAGGCAGAAGACGCCGACACTCAGGATTACACCACCGGCCTGTATAACCGACGCTATGCCATACAGCGGCTCGATCAGATGCACCAGTTTGCCAAGCGTTATCAATCGGCCTTTGCACTGGCGATGATCGATATCGATCACTTTAAGCGCCTGAACGATACCTTTGGCCACACATTCGGCGACGAAGTACTGTCGCGGCTGGCCCGGCTGATCAAAAACAACTTCCGTGAAACCGATCTGTGCGCGCGCTATGGCGGCGAAGAATTTCTGGTGCTGATGCCGGAAACCAACGCCCACGATGCCATTCATACACTCGATCGACTGCGGCAGCAGGTATCGGAACTGAAGTGGCAGGAGATGCAGCGCCCGGTCACCATCAGCGCCGGCGTGGTTGAATGGGAGCCAAACAAGAGCCTTGAGCAGCTGATTTTCCTGTCGGATCAACGCCTGCTAACAGCCAAAAATGCCGGCCGCAATCAGGTATGCGGTAATCTGGCTTAGTTGATCAGGCATTAAAAAGGGCGCCATCTGCGCCCCCTTCATTTAACTGTAGTTTTCAGCCTCAGCCATTGTCGACCGGGTAACCCGGCTTCTCGATCAGTGCCTCATGCAGGCCAATGATGGTGGAATCGTACTGATCTTCTTCAACCACCAGGCGAACATCCACCTGACGAATACTCTGGTTCACCGCCATCACGTTAATGCTGCGCTCCGCCAGGGCGTTGGACATGCTCGACAGAATCCCCGGAATACTCATATCCGAGCCCATCACGGAAACCATCGCCACTTTGCGGCTGGTCATCTCAGCATTCGGGAAGTGACGCTCCAGACGCGCCTGAATGCGCTCGACCACCTTCAGGCCGGTATCCAGATAGAAGGTCACGGTATTGGCGTTGTGCTCTTTCGCCAGCATGGTGACGTTGAACTCATTCACCAGCCGCTGCAGCTCAATAAATTGCTGCGGCTCGCCAACCATATCCTGATCGAATACGTTCAGTGCATAAACATGGCGAATACCGGCGATGATCTCAACGCGCGGCGTTTTGGAGCGGTAATCGTTGGTGATCAGCGTGCCGTCGTGATCCGGCTCGAAGGTATTCTTCACCCGCAGCGGAATGTTCTGCTTGCGCAACCCCTTCGCAGCTTTGGGGTGAATGGCTTCCATACCGATCAGCGAAAGCTGGTCAGCAATATCGTAGTTGGTGCGGCCAATCGGCTTCACGTTCTGTTCACCGACAACCATCGGGTCGGCCGTGGACAGGTGGTATTCCTTGTGGATAACCGCCTCGCGGGCATCGGTCAGCTCGGCAATCTTGCTGAAGGTAATCTCGGAGTAGCCACGGTCAAAGGTGCCCATCAAGCCTTCCTGACACTGGGTATAGCCGGTCACGATCGGCATTTCTGTGGAAAAGTCGTAGCGCGAAAAGACGGACTTGATTTTATCGTCCAGCGGCAGGTTATCCTGCTCACGCCAGCCGGAAAGATCGACAAAGCGTGCGTTCACGCCTTCGGACTGCAGCAGCAGCGCGGTATTAAAAGCACTGTGTGCCTCGCCCACACCGGCAAGCATTTCACGCACCGTCGCCAGGTGTTCATTGATCTGAAAATGGCCATAAGAACAGACACGTTGCAGATCGAGCAGGCACGAGCGTATACCTTCCATGCGCTCGGTAATGAACTGATCGGCCTGCTTCAGCAGGTGCGGCTGCTCGAACAGCTCGGCGTTAATCTGTCGCATCTTCTTGGCCGTATCGGTCAGCGCCTCGCTCCACTGCCAGTCCGAATCATTATTGGCAAACAGTGCATACACGCCGGGCTCGCGGGTTTTCTTGTGCTCTAGCAAGTAGTTAGTCAAACCGCCGTAGGCTGAAACAACAAAAATTCTCTGGTACATATCTGCCTGAGAACGTGAAGTCTGAACGATGTTATCCCGCACGGCAGGATAATTACTCATCGATGTGCCACCTATCTTTTCAACGGTATGCAGTGCCATTAGTTGCCCTTTCCTTCCAACCTTGCTGAGCCACCGCTCAGGCTTTAATCATTTTTAATAAAGGAGGGCAGTGTAAGGAAATTCGGTTGAAACTCAATCAACAACCGTGGCTGGGCAGTGGAGTTTTGGCAAGGCGGCGTTGAATATTTTAAAAGGTAAGCAGACGCGAAGCGTGACCATCTGCGTCAATTCTTACAGCAGAAATGACGCTTTCCTTAATTTGTGTACCAAAATGTAAAAAAACCTGAATTTCCGCGGGTTCCAGACTATGTTGAAGGTGTTGAAGGGCCAAGTCCTGACAACAACACCTGTGATGGGGTTCACCCCAAAAAGGGCGCGCGGGCTGGCTGTCGGTTAGCTTGCAAGAGCACCGACACCCGGCGCCCTGCATTTCTGTTCAATATCCTGCTCAGTTAGCGCAGCTCCATGCGCCCAACACTGTTCACCGTTAATTCAAAGCTTTTACTCTGCTTGGCTGCCAGTTGTTCGGAAACCGGAATCTGCCGGTTGGTTTTGCCATCCCAGTGCGACAACTGCAATGCCACGCTCGCCGGTTGATCAGAACGGTTGGCCAGCGTCAGCAGCCAGCGGTTCTGACCTCGTGATTCAGCCTTCAGCACCACCAGATTGCTCTGCCCTAAACTCAGGCTCGCTTCGGTTTCCAGCGACGGCTGATAGTAGCTGGTCAGCATCGCCAGCTGCTGATCAAACAGTGGCACCTTCACAGACCCCGAAAGCTCGGGCATCGGCTGATCGGAAACCAGCCGCAGTGAAGCCTGCGCGGCCACGGTACCTGTCTGGCGGGTATCCCAGCGAATGCTGTAATTACGCTCAACCTCGGTCAGTGCCACCGATTGTAGGGGCAGCCACTGGCGCGAACCGGCCGGCAGGTTAAAGGGCTGATCTGAAACCAACAGCGGAACGCCTTGGCTCTGGCTTTGTTGCGGTACGCCAACGGCATCGCTTTCGGCCATTACTGCGGCCCGCATCATGGCTTTCGGCTGGGCAGACTGGGCGTAGCTGTAACCGGGCGATTGGATATCAACAGCGCCGGGGTTGGCGACGATCAGCTCCTGCACCAGCGACGGCTGATCATCCTCCAGGTTCAACCGGTAATGTACTTGTGCGGTTACCTCGGTATCCCACCAGGCATAACGCAGGTTGTCGTTGCGCTTGCGCGGTTGAACGAGCTCAAAGCTAAAGGCTTCGCTATGGGCAACAGCCGGCCAGGACAGCTGATGCCATTGTTCGCGAGGCCAGTAACGAAGCATTTTGCCCTGCCGTAACACCAGCATGTCATAGCTGACATCTTCCACCAGCCACAGGCCGGGCTGATCATTGAGTTCCACCGTGCTGCCCGCTTTCGGCAGCACACCCTGCTGCTGAGAACGCCACACCAGCTGGCTACCGGGTTTTTCTGTCTGCCACCAGAAATTGTCAGGGGTCACATTGTTCAGTGGTAAGGGCACCACCGTTTGCTGTGCATGCAGCGCCTGTGAGCGCGATAACCAGCTGCCAGAATCGGAAAAATACACCCAGTCAACCTGCAACGGCTCACTGATTGCAGCTGCAGACCAAAGCATCAACAGGGCACTGCTGCCCCGTTTCGCGGACGAAAATAGACTCATCTGAAACACTCCCTAGGTTCAGCCGGGCAGTGCCTGATGCCGGGGCTAAACGCGAATTACACCAAAAGACTTAAGCAGCTGAACAGCCAACGCCGCCACTGCAATGAAGAACAGCACAATCACACCGTATAGCAAGCCTTCGCCCATGGTCAGTCCAAACACGAAGTCCGGCGTGAAGCCACAGAAGGTCATCACTTCAAACACCTGCGGCAGCCACTCATGCAGCGGCATCCAGGACGGGAAGCCGGCATCCATACCACAGCTGGATTCCATGATGCCACGCTCCACTAACACCGCTTCACGGCTGACCTTCCACAGAAAGCCAAGAGTCACGATCAGCGCCGAATGGGCGACATAGCGCACGGCCAGCAGGCGATTGCCAATCAGCCCGACCAGTGCGATCAGCACACCCAGCAGTGTCCAGGCACGCGATTGAATACATAGCCCGCACGGTGGCTCGCCCAGTACATACTGATAAAACAGGGCAACAGCTTCCATGCCCAGGCCAACGATGATGACAGCCGACCAATACCAGCGTGATTGCACAAAGGAGGATAGAAAACGGATCATGAACGCAGCCTTAAGAGAATCGAAAGGCTGCCATTATAGGTAGTAAACAATGGGAATTGTTTAGTTTTTCACTCGCATCATGTGTACAGGCTGCTAAGAAAACGTAAAGAACGTACTAAATTCGCTCGATCTTAGACACCGTTGGCAATGCATGCAGGCGTTTGATCACCCGGCTCAGATGCTTACGGCCGGAGACGGCCACCACCAGCGACATGCGGGTGTTGCTGGCATCGACATCCTGCATCTGAATGGATTCGATATTGGCATCGGCATGGGAAACCGCATTGGCCACACTGGCCAGCACCCCACGGGCGTTGCGCAGGTCGACACGAATTTCAACCTGAAACTCGCCTTCCATGGCCTTATCCCAGTGCAGATGCAGGCATCGGTCTGGATCATTGCGTAAATCGGCAATATTGCGGCACTGCTCGGTATGCACCACCATGCCTTTACCCTTACTCATAACCCCGACAATCGGGTCACCGGGAATAGGGCGACAGCACTTGGCGTAGGTAATGAGCAGGCCATCGGTGCCCTGAATCGTCAGCGAGCTGTGCTCGGCCTTGAGTTCTTCGCTGCTCAGCTGCAACAAACGCCGGGCCACCATATAGGCGGTTTTGTTGCCGGTGCCGATCTCTTCAAACAGATGGTCGGCATCGCGCAGAGAGGATTCTTCAAGCACCGCATTAACGACACCCGCTGGCACCGCCTCAAAGTTACTGTCGAGCGACTCCATCTGGTTATCGAGCAGCTTCTTACCCAGACGAATGGCATCCTGCCGCTCCATCGTGGAGAGGAAATGGCGAATGTTGGCGCGCGCCTTGGCGGTGAAGACAAAGTTCAGCCAGGCCGGATTCGGGCGGGCACCCGGTGCGGTAATAATCTTGATGGAATCGCCGCTGTTCAGTGCCTGGCTCAGTGGCGCAAGCTTGCGGTTAACCAAACAACCGACACAGCTGTTGCCGACATCAGTATGGACGGCGTAGGCAAAATCGACCGGTGTTGCGCCCTTGGGCAGCTCCATAATCCGGCCCTTGGGCGTAAAGACATAGATCTCATCCGGGAACAGGTCGATCTTCACGTTCTCGATAAACTCAACCGAATCGCCGGCGTTTTCCTGCATTTCCAGCAGGCTTTTCACCCAACGCCGTGCCCGGGCGTGTGTCTGCGTGGTCTGCGAGTCATCCATCTTATACAGCCAATGGGCGGCGATACCGTGGTTGGCCATGTCTTCCATGTCATGCGTGCGTATCTGAATCTCAATCGGCACGCCGCTCAGGCCAATCAGCGTGGTATGCAGTGACTGATAACCATTGGTCTTGGGAATGGCGATGTAATCTTTAAAGCGGTTGGGCACCGGCTTGTAGAGGTTATGCACGACACCGAGAATGCGATAGCAGGAGTCGATGGAATCGGTGGTAATCCGGAAGGCATATACATCGAGAATTTCTTTCAGAGACTTCCGCTTTTCGCGCATCTTTTTGTAGATTGAATACAGATGCTTTTCCCGGCCATTCACTTCCGCGCTGATGCCTTCGTCGGCCAGCCGGTTGCTCAGCGCCGTGCCGATAATCTCGACCATCTCTTTGCGCGCACCAAACTGCTTGCGAATGGCCGAGCGGATGCGCTCAGCCCGCAGCGGGTACATGGATTCAAACGACAGGTCTTCCAGCTCAACCCGCAGATCGTTAATACCCAGACGCAGTGCAATGGGCGCGTAGATTTCCAGCGTCTCGCGCGACTTACGGCGTTTTTTCTCCGGCGGCATGGAGCTCATGGTGCGCATGTTGTGCAGCCGGTCGGCCAGCTTGACCAGAATAACGCGAATGTCCTTCGACATCGCCAACACCATCTTCTGGAAGTTTTCTGCCTGCTCTTCGAGTTTGCTTTCAAACTCCAGATGGGTCAGTTTGGAAACGCCGTCGACCAGATCTGCAACGCCTTCACCAAACTGTTCGATGATGGCCTCTTTGGCCACGGCGGTGTCTTCAAGAACATCGTGCAGCATGGCGGCCATCAGGCTCTGATGGTCCATGTGCATCTCTGAAAGGATATTGGCAACGGCCAGCGGATGGGTGATGTAACGCTCACCACTGCGACGCATCTGACCTTCGTGAGCTTGCTCAGCATAGAAGTAGGCGCGCTTAACCCGGGCGACCTTTTCAGGCGAAAGGTAGTCGTCCAGTCTTACGGCAAGGTCGTGTACAGTGGCCAAGGCAGCTCCATCAGAATTGTTTATCTTAGCCTTAAGTTTATTGAATCACTTATAAACGGCAATAAAAAACCGGGCAAAAGCCCGGTTTATTTTTAAAAAGCCCGAAAGATTACTCTTCGTTGCTTTCCAGAATGCTTGCGTTGATTTTGCCTTCAGCGATTTCACGCAGCGCAATAACGGTTGGCTTGTCGTTATCTTCCTCAACCATCATTTCAGCGCCATCGTTGGCGATCTGGCGTGCACGCTTGCTAGCGACCATGATTAACTCAAAACGGTTATCAACTTTATCCAGACAATCTTCTACGGTTACGCGTGCCACGGTATTCTCCTATGTGCATTTTTTGCAAGGTGCGCAATTGTACGGAAATTGGCCGTTTTGGCAATCTTTAAAAGGCCTCTGCGCGGCCATTTCAAAGCGCCAACCGGCAATTAATTCAGTAATTGTTCAATTAAGGCTTCGTAACGCACCTGCTGCTGAGCAATCGCGGTACGGTTGGCGGTAAAGATGGTACACATCTCATCCAGCGCCTTATAGAAATCGTCATTGATGATCAGGTAATCAAACTCGGCGTAGTGCGACATCTCTGAAACGGCGTCGCGCATACGGCGGGCAACCACTTCAGCGCTGTCCTGCTGGCGTTTTTCCAAACGTTCCTGCAGCGCTTCTTTGGAAGGCGGCAAAATATAGATGCTCTTACAGTCCGGCATCAGCTTACGAACCTGCTGCGCTCCCTGCCAGTCGATCTCCAGAATCACATCGTGGCCGGCATCAAGCTGGCGCTGCACATACTTCTGCGAGGTACCGTAGTAGTTATCAAACACCTGGGCGTGCTCGAGGAACTCACCCTCACCGACGCGCTGCACAAATTCTTCGCTGTTGATAAAGTGGTAGTGCTGGCCATCTTCCTCGCCGGGACGCATGGCCCGGGTGGTATGGGAGATGGAAAGGTAAACAAACGACAGGCGCTTGATCAGCGCATTCACCAAGCTGCTTTTACCGGCACCACTTGGCGCAGCAACGATGTAAAGAGTGCCCGGCACTATGGCTTCAGCCGCTAAAATTAAAGACATAATAAGACCTGATTAAACTGCAATTAACTGGCCGCCAATAATAGCAGGCTAGACCGCCAATGAGTGCATCAAATCAGCGCTTATTTATTCCTAAGCTGTAGCAACAGGCGTACAATGCCGCCCCCATGTAACCGCATACATTGTTAACCGGGAGCCGCAGTGCCGCATTCCTCGAACCTCAGCAAGCGCATGAATATCCGCACCCTTGTCTGGCCGATATTCATCGAAACCCTGCTGCGCATGAGCATCATGACCATCGATGTCACCATGATTGCACGCTATTCACAGGAAGCGGTGGCCGCCATTGGCCTGACCGGGCACTTTGTGGTGTTCATGATCATCAGCTACATGATCGTGGCCTCGGGCAGTGCGATTCTGATTGGCCAAAACCTGGGGGCAAACCGAAAACAGGAAGCCCGGAGCTATTCTGAAGCCGGTATTCTATTGATGCTGATTTTCAGCGCTGCGGTGGGCCTGCTCTTCTTTATGGCCAGCGACGCGATTGTTTCGCTCTATGGCATGGCGCCAATTCCGGAGGCCTACGCTAAGGGGTACCTGCTGATTGTCGGCTCGCTGTCACTCGGCATGGCACTGAGCATTGGCTTTTCGACCATCCTGCGCGCCTACGGCTACAGCAAATCGCCCATGATTATTCAGCTGATGGCCGGTGTTATTAATGGACTGGGCAACTTCGCCGCGCTGTTCGGGCCGTTCGGCCTGCCGGTGACCGGCGTCACCGGTGTCGCCTTTGCCACCGTTGCCAGCCAGCTGATCTCGGCCTTTGTCGCCTACCGGCTAATCCGCCGCCACAGCATTCCGTTTTCGTTCCGGCAGATATTCAACACAGAAGCGACGCGCATGAAGGACATTCTCAAGCTCGGCCTGCCCAATGCCGGCGAAGGCATGTCGTACAATCTGGCGCAGGTGAGCATCATGTTCTTCATCGCCCAGCTCGGCACCATGGCGCTGGCGGCGGCGACCATAGTGCAGACCCTGCAGCGGTTGATCTTCGCCTACGCCATGGCCATGGGCAACGGCTCACAGATTCTTTCTTCCTATATGGTTGGTCAGGACCGCAAACAGGAGCTGCGCAGCAACGTGCACCGCTACTGGCTGCTGGGCATCGCCGTGTCATTCGGTCTGACCGCGCTGATTTACAGCCTGCGGGCACCGCTGGCCGCCTTCTTCAGCGATGACCCGCAAACTCAGCAGCTGATTGGCGCGGTGCTGCTGGTGTCTTTTTATCTGGAAACCGGCCGGGCGGTGAACCTGATTGTCATCTCTGCACTGAAGGGTGCCGGTGATGTGGTGTTTCCGGTGAAAATCGGCATTGTCAGCATGTGGGGCATCGGTGTGTTTCTGGCCTGGCTGCTTGGCCTGCACTGGGGCTTTGGCCTGGTCGGGGTCTGGTTCGCGGTTGGTACCGACGAATGGACCCGCGCGTTGATCGTGATTGTACGCTGGCATCGCGGGCGCTGGAAGTCGAAATCCAAGGTACTCAAGCCGCTGGCCGCTGAGGCCATAGAAGCCAACTAGTTGCCCGTCAGAAATGACACCAGCACGCCAGAGGGTTCGCCGCAGTTGAGCACGCAAAGAATTATTCTGCTGCTAACCTTAGGGGGTCAGGTATTCTGCCGACGTTATGTGCAGCTGAGTAATCGGATTTTATGAAACAAGAATTTCTGGAAATTTTCCCCTGGGGCGAACACTTCGAACTGGGTGTCGCCGAGATCGATGCTCAGCACAAAATTTTATTGCAGGCCCTGAACGAGATGGCCACCGGGATAATTTTTGAAGAACCGGTGGCAACCCTGAACACGCGCTTCGAGCTGTTCATCGAAGGCGCACGTCACCACTTCAAAACCGAAGAAAAGCTCTGGCAGCAATACGAGCAGGAAAACCCGCTGCTCCTTGGCCACCGGCTCGATCACGTCAAACTGCTGGAAAAGACCGCCGAGTTGCAACACCAGCTTGAAGGGAATCCGCAATCCGCGCTGATCGAACAAACCCTGGCGGTGCTGTCGAAATGGCTCGCAACCCAGATTCTTGAAGAAGACAAATACGCGGTTGAATACGTTCTGGCCCGCCAGCGCGGTCTCGACCACCGACAGGCGCACAGCCATGCGCAGCACCAGGTCGACAGCGCAAAAAACCGGATCGTTAAGGTGGTTGTTACCAACTTTAACAGCCTGTCGAATATCACCCGCCACCTGACCCGCAAGGTCACGGAGGCACGCATGGTTAAAAACCTGCTCGCAGCCAGCGAAAAACGCCTGCAGGAAGCCATGGACTACGCCCAGATCGGCTACTGGGATTTTTCAGCCGGCGGTAAAGAGGTGACCTGGTCGGACCAGATGTACGATCTGTTTGGCCTCGATAAGCACCAGGTTCCGGCAGGGCCGGCAACACTGTGCAGCATCATGGACGAGCACTATCATGCTCAGTTCAAATGTTCGCTGGATAGCGCCTTTGAGCGCGGCACCGAGCATTTTGTGGAATACCCGATCACCCGCCCGGATAACGGCGAGGTCCGCTGGATCGAATGCCGCGGCCAGATTATCTATGACGCCAATGGCCAGCCCGAAAGAATGTCCGGCTTTGTACAGGACATCACCAAACACAAAGAATCCGAACGCAAAGTTGAGCAACTGGCCTTTTTCGACCCGCTAACGGCGCTGCCCAATCGCCGGCTGCTGGTCGACCGTCTGGAACAGGTGCTGATCGCCACGGCACGCAGCAGCAAGAACAACGCACTGCTGTTTTTGGACATCGACCACTTCAAAACCCTGAACGACAGCTATGGCCATGACGTTGGGGATCAACTGCTGATCGAACTCAGCAAGCGGCTCTCTGACTGCCTGCGCAAAGAAGACACTCTGGCCAGGATTGGCGGCGACGAATTCGTGATCATGCTGGAAAACCTCGATGAAAACCCGATGAAGGCGGCCCTGCAGAGCGAGCTGATCGGCAACAACATTCTCAACTCGTTGAATAAGCCATTTCAGCTCAGCGACATCCAGTACAACAGCACGGTGAGCATTGGCATCACCCTGTTCAGCGGCCATGAAAATGGCTCGACCGAGCTGATGAAGCAGGCCGATATCGCCATGTATCAGGCGAAAAGCCGCGGCCGCAATGCGCTGTGCTTTTTTGACCCGGAGATGCAGAACAGGGTTTCCAGCCAAATGGAGCTGGAAGCGCAACTGCGCCTGGCGCTGCAACAGAAGCAATTCCAGCTGTATTACCAGCCTCAGGTGAATGCGCAAGGGCAAATTTGTGGTGCCGAAGCGTTGCTGCGCTGGCAGCAGCCCAATGGTGAACTCACCGCCCCGGGCAGCTTCATTACGCTGGCCGAAGAGACCGGGCTCATTATCCCGATCGGCGAATGGGTTCTGGCCAGTGCCTGCGAGCAATTGCAGCAGTGGCAGCGCCAATCGCATACAGAAGCGCTGACGCTCTCTGTAAACGTCAGCATTAAACAATTCCGCCAGCCAGATTTCGCCACCCGGGTGCTGAGCATTCTGCGCAACTACAACCTGAACCCGGCACAACTAAAGCTGGAACTGACAGAAACGCTGCTGTTGACCGATGTTGAACGCACCGTGGCGCAAATGAACGAACTCAACCGGGTGGGGATTCAGTTTTCGCTGGATGACTTTGGCACCGGCTATTCATCGCTGCAGTACCTGAAGCAACTGCCGCTCTATCAGCTGAAGATCGATCGCTCCTTCGTACGCGATGTGCTCATTGACCACAGTGATCAATCCATTGTGACCACCATTATCTCGATGGCCAATGGCCTGGGCTTGGAGGTCATTGCGGAGGGTGTTGAGACCGGCGAGCAGCAGCACTTTCTGTCTCAGCAGGGCTGCCGTCACTTTCAGGGGTTCTGGTTTAGCCGCCCGGTGGCGGTCGATGACTTTTCGCGGTTACTGGAACAGCCGGCATTGCCGGCTGTGGGGTGATGGTTACACTTCGAACAACAGGAAGTAGCCATAGCCAACGACCAAAGCCGGAACAGCTGAGTAGAAGGTCGCCACCAGTGCGGCCTTTGGCGCCAGGGCAATGGCCGGGAACAGGGCATCACCATCGTTGGAGATAGAGTTAGAAATCTGCGTCGATAGCGGTACCGCGCCGGCAAGGTACAAACTGGATACCAGAATCTGCGGGCCACAGCCGGGCAACATACCCACCGCCAAGCCAATCAATGGCATCCAGACACCCCAGCCAGAGAAGGCCGCCGCTAAATCCACTCCGGAAAACGCCGTGCTCAGTTCAAAGACCAGGAACGCCACCACCACCCAGGCGGTAACAAAGTTGGTATCCTGAGCCGTCTTCTGCATCGGCCCGGCGGACTTAAATTTGGTGTCTTCAGAAACCACATCCTCATAGCTGCCAACCTCTTTGGTAATTGCCCATAAAACCATGCTGACGATCAACAGGGCGGCTCCGGCCCACTCAATGGATATCTCCGGCAACCCAAAGAAGGCATTAGCATCGATTTGAAACGAACCCAACCCTGCAATCACGGCGACCGGAATCAACAACACGGCCCAGAATTGCCCCTGCAAATTAGAACCTTTCTGTTCACGACTGACCTCAACGGCGCAGGCCGGCTGCTTTACTGCATCCTTTTGTTCAGGTCGCAGAAAGCTGTCGGCGTGCATGGCGTTCACAATCCAGCCGGAAACCGCGCCAACAACAACGCCCATGGCAACCAACGCCAGGCCAATCTCAGGCTTAGCCGCCAACAACAGGAAGGCCGCATCGCCCATGGTTGAAGTTAAAACCGCCACCAGAGCCCCGAAACCAACCCGGCCGCTGACGAATTGTGTGGCCACAATGATGGCACCGCCGCAACCGGGTAAGGCACCCAACAAAGCAGAAAAGAACACCTGATAGTTGCGCGAGCTGTTGAATAACTGAACGACCTTGTTGTCGCTGCTGATCACCTTAGAGATCAAGTGGTAGATCGCCAGCGTGAAAGCGACATAGGCAGAGACCGCCCAGAATGCATCCGCCAGGGTGTTCACCACCACTTCACGGGTCGGCTCGGCAATCAAAAGTGCAAACATGGCTACCGGCAACACCAAACGTTTGTTCTGAACACGGAATTGAGACTTAAAGCCTGCTGCGCGCTCCGATTGAATTGCATTGATAAGTTGCATGTCTGTTTCCTTAACTCTAATGAGAATGATTATCATTTTAAGTAAAGATTCAAACAACGCAATAGCCCGGGCAGGCTAAACCATCAGAATAAATGAATATTGATGTAAAGTTTAATCGATCAAACCGAACGTGGTCCCTAAAACTGTCGGTTCATGACCTCCAGCGCGGCCAGCAGGGCGGCTTCCTGCTCTGTGGATAAGCCACGTGTCAGCTCCGCTACCAAGGCCATATGCAGCTGATTATGGTGGTTATGTATCTTCAGCCCCTCTGCGGTTAAGCCAACCAGAATTGAGCGCTTGTCCTGCGGATGTGAGCGGCGCTCAATCAACTCTGCCTTGACCAGTTTTTCAATCTGTACCGTCAGCGTGCCGGTGGTAATGCCAAGCCGCTCGGCCAGTTCTTTCATGCGCAGGTTGCCGTAATTGCCGAGCACCTCGATGGTATGAATCTGCGCCAGTGAGTAGCCAGTTTCCCTGACGACAGACTGCTCCCAGGAAGACATCTTGTCGTAAAACTCAGTGATGAGCTGATTCAGCTTGGTAAGGTTATTCATTATTGTGTGCTGTCAATTTCCAGAGTCAGGTGGTCAATCTTACTGAACCGCGCCAGCAGTTGCGATTTGATTTCCTGCACGGTTTTTTCCGAGGCCCGCTTCAGGCTGATGGCAGCACAATAGTTCTCGGCGCTGACACGCCAGATGTGAAGGTCGGTGACTTCACCCTCGTTCGCCAGGAAGGTTTTCACCTCATCCCGATAATGATCACTGATGCTTTCATCCAGCAGCACCGGGCCGGTTTGCTTGAGCAGGCCCAGCGTCCACTTAAGGATGACACCGGCGCCAACAATCCCCATCACCGCATCCAGCCAGTACCAGCCCAGGTACTTACCGAACAGCAGGGCTACGATCGCCAGCACCGAGGTTAGTGTATCGGCCAGTACATGCATATAGGCTGCCCGCAGGTTGTGGTCATGATGCTCATGGCCATGATCGTGATCGTGATCGTGATCGTGATCGTGGTCGTGGTCGTGGTCGTGGTCGTGGTCGTGGTCGTGGTCGTGGTCGTGGTCGTGATGATGGTGGTGGTCCTTGAGCAAAAACATACTGCCCAGGTTCACAGCAAGGCCAATAACCGCGACCAGAATTGCCTCATTGAACTGAATGGATTGCGGCCCGATCAACCGGTGGATCGACTCAACGATCATAAACAGCGCCACCATACCCAGTGCGATGGCACTGGCGAATCCGGCCAGCACATTCACCTTACCCGGGCCAAACGAATAGCGCCCACTGTACAGATGCTTTTGCGTGAACCGGTAGGCAAACAGGGCGATGGCAAAGGCAACGGTATGGGTCGCCATGTGCCAGCCATCGGCTAACAACGCCATTGACCCAAACACAGTACCGGCAACAATCTCGGCCACCATCGCCGTCACCGTGAGCAGCAGTACATAGACCGTTTTACGTTCACCGTCCTTACGCGGGTTGACGAAGGTGTGGGCGTGAGCGCAGTTAGAAGCAGCATTACCAGACATATAGTTTGACCATCAAAGTAAATTTACTGGCAATTTAGTTTGATAATCAAACATAGTCAATGATAAATTGCGCGCCTCCTATAAAAAATCGAGCCTTAATGAGCCGCCATGGACTACTTATCAGAGTTTTTCTCCGCGTTTTTGTTGCCGTTGGGAACCATCTTCCTGGCTGAAATCGGCGATAAAAGCCAGCTGGTGTGCATGACACTTGCCGCCTGCCATCGCGCCCGACCGGTCTTCGTTGGTGCATTTCTGGCCTTCGCCATTCTTAATGTGCTGGCGGTCAGTATTGGCGCCAGTCTGGCTGCGGTCATTCCCGGCGACTGGCTGACGATTGGCGCCGCCTTACTGTTTTTAGTGTTTGGTGTACTGGCGCTGCGTAATACGGAGGAAGAGGAAGCCGAAGAGGGCGAATGCCAGAAGCCCAGTCACCACCTGATCATCACCACCTTCCTGATGATTTTTCTGGCCGAACTTGGCGATAAAACGCAAATTGCGGTGGTCACACTGGCCACGGCTCATCCGCCGATGGTTATCTGGCTGGCTGCCACACTGGCGCTGGGTGCAACTGCCTTTTTAGGCGTGTTCATCGGCCGGAAGTTCATGGCCCGTATTAACATTGGGCTGCTGCATAAAATCAGTGGTGTCTTCTTTATCGTGCTCAGCGTTCTCATGGCTTCCAGCCTGTTGAATGCCTAACGTTCTGCTTCCAGCAGATATTCATAGCGCTGGTCGGTCAGGGTTTTCAGGAAGGCCACCAGTGCATCGACCTCTTTATCGGTCAGCGCCGGTGCATTGAACTCCTCATCTTCCAGCGCCAGGTTGCGGTTGACCTCCGGGGACCGCCACGGCTCGCCGGTTTCCGGGTTGAGTTTCCGCGTGCTGTTGTTGAACTTATCGTAGAACAGCACCACCGTGCGTAAATCGCTGAAAATTCCGTTGTGCATGTATGGCCCGGTGACCGCAACATTGCGCAGTGTTGGCACCTTAAACTTCCCGGCCTGATTTTTATCATCAATCCTCGGGTGAGCGAGAAGACCGGGGTCGATATAGTCTGCACCCAGGCCATTCGCGGCACGCACCGCTTCATTCACCGGCACACCCAAATTGTGATACTCATAATTGCTGAAGGTTTCACCCTGGCTGCCAGCAAAGGGCTTCAATTGATGACAGCCATTGCAGTTGGTGAACTGCTGCGAAAAGAACAGCGCCTCGCCCAGCGATTCCTGCTGGGTTAACTCCGCCTCACCCTGCAGGTAGCGGTCGTATTTGGAGTCAAAGGGCGAGAAAAACTCGGTTTTTTCAAAGTCTGCAATGCTTTCGGTCATCGCGCTGTAGGCCGCATCGACGTCATCGAAAACAGCATCACCGTATATCGCGGTAAAGCGCTCAACATAAAGAGCATTTTCCTGCAGACGGGAAACGACAGAGGCTTTATCGGGCATCGCCATTTCCAGCTCGTTCAGCGGCGGGCCACCAGCCTGACCGGCCAGATCGCGTTCACGGCCATCCAGAAACTGCCCACCACGGAATTCACCGGCATCGTTACGGGTAATCACAGGGATAAAGCTTGAATAGGCCGCCGTTGGCGCGTTGCGGTCGCCAAACGAATGACCATCGTCACCGAGCGACACCATACCGTCCAGCTGATTAAAGCGATTATCAATAAAGGCGTGCGCCGGGTTATGGCAGGTGGCGCAGGATTGGCTGCGGTTTTTCGACAGATTGACATCGAAGAACAGCAGCTGGCCCAGTTCGGCGCTGGCGTTCAAGGCGACAGTGTCATCAGCAGAGACCAGCGCAAGCGAGGAACATAACATCAGGGTAAGCGACGTGACAGCGTTGTTGAACAAAGGACCTCCGGGGTGAAAGTTCACGCCTAAAACTGAGCAGTGGCATTTATTGGCTCAGACCTGGACGTATTTGATAATTATTCACATTTGGAAATATTTTTCATCTACTTGTTCTGTGGGGGGAGGGCGAGGCAGCCGCAAATTATGGCATTCAGGTCGGTGGATTTGCGGGCGAGACGCCCGCGGTCCAGAGGAGGCAAGCTATTGGTAAGTGCGCACTCTATTCAATGCTGGCACCGGAACGCGGGCGTCTCGCCTGCAAAAACCCAACCTGCTCAGCGATGCCCAGACTTACAGTCTGCTTTCTCCCAAGGCAGCTTAAAGCCATGAATACTGGAGTAACACCAATCTTCCGCGCACCCCACCAAGCCTGCCTGCACCGGATTATTATGAATGTACTCAACAGACCGGTTAAAGTGCTGCTCATCCCGAATATAACGATCCCAATAGTCTGGCATCCACACACTTCGCCCAGAGGTTTTATCCTGCTGGTTCAGCATGTGTGCCGTATAACTCTTCCAGCGTTGCACAATGGCATCGAGTGACTGCCCCTGATACGGATGAATCAGCAAATGAACATGATTTGGCATGATGACATAGGCAATCAAATCGTAACTTTTACCTGCAGAATACCGCCAAGAATCCAATACAGTTTGAGCGTGTTGATCTTTTGCCAGTAGACAAAATCCGTAACCGGCATCCAGATACACCTCTAACTGACGTTTACGCTTGTTGCTGTCTGTTATCAGATGCAGGGATTTAACCGCGGCTGTCGGTAGTGAATCTGCCAGTCGGTAGGTGATGAATTGGTAGTGTGCATGGTCGATGTGCGGTAAATAGCCGCGACTTCTCGCTTCCATTTGAAGGGCGTCCTTTCAACAGCGGCACCCGCTTTCCGTGCGGGCCGATTGATGTATAGGTATCAATCTTATGCGGGCGAGACGCCCGCGGTCCAGAGGAGGCAAGCTACTGGCGAGTGAGCACTCAATTAAAAAATGGCACTGGGGAACGCGGGCGTCTCGCCCGCTATACCTTATTCAATATTCTGGATCTGCTCCCGCATCTGCTCAATCAGCACCTTTAGCTGCACAGCATTGCGGGTAATGCTCTCTTTGGTTGCTTTAGAACCCAGCGTGTTGGCTTCGCGATTGAACTCCTGCATCAGGAAGTCGAGCTTACGGCCCACGGCACCTTTCTGCTTCAGAATGGAACGACACTCTTTAACGTGGCCGTCGAGGCGGTCGAGTTCTTCGGCGACATCCGCTTTTTGCGCCAGCAGTACCACTTCCTGTTCCAGTCGGTCGGCATCCATCTCAACACCCAGGTTCTGCGCCTTTTCGCGCAGGTTATCGCGGAAGGTCTGAACCCATTCCGGTACTTCGGCGCGAATAGCCTCTACGATGGCGGTGATATCCACCAGGCGCTCTTCAATGGCTTCGGCCAGCACAGCGCCTTCACGCTCTCGACCGGCAAGGAAGTCATCCAGTGCGGCGTTGAAAAGCTGGGTCATTTCCTGCTGAACCTGCTCGGCATCGATTTCGCTGTCGATCAAGATACCCGGGTATTGCAGCAACTGAATCAGATTAACCGGGGCCGAGTTGTTAACCGAGCCTTCCAGCTTGTTGAGTGCGCCGGTCACGGCCTTCAGCCGGCTTTCGTCGATATCCAGCGCCTGCTCGCCACTGGCGGAATAAAATTTGGCATTCACTTCCAGCTTGCCGCGTTTAACGCGCTTTTTAAGCAGTTCGCGCAGCTTCATTTCTATCGGCCGAAGTGTTTCCGGCATACGGAAGGTGGGCTCCAGATAGCGCTGGTTCACTGATTTAATTTCAACCGAAAGTGTGCCGAAATCGTAGCTTTGCTCTTTGCGGGCAAAGGCGGTCATGCTGTAAGTCATAGTGGTATCCTGTTTTCATTCCGGGTAGCGCATTGAACAGACTAGCCGCGGCACCTGGGCCTGCGGCCAATCTGCAGCTGAGTTTCGCCTGCCTTACTGAGCCAGGGCCTGCTGCTGAATGTCGCACAGTTCGCGCACACCTTTCTCGGCCAGCGCCAACATGGCCGTCAGTTGATCCGGCGCGAACGGTTCACCTTCGGCGGTGCCCTGAATTTCCACAAAGCCGCCGGTGCCGGTCATGATCACGTTGAGGTCGGTTTCGGCGGTGCTGTCTTCGGCATAGTCCAGATCCAGCACTGGGGTATCGTTCCAGATACCCACAGAAACTGCGGCAATCGGGTGTTTAATTGGGTTTTTCTTCAGGGTGCCTTTTTCCAGCATGCCGGTAATGGCATCGGCCAGCGCCACATAGGCGCCGGTGATGGCCGCGGTGCGGGTGCCACCGTCGGCCTGAATGACATCGCAATCCAGTGTGATGGTGTTTTCACCGAGCAGCTCCATGTTCAGCGCGGCACGCAGCGAACGGCCAATCAGACGTCCAATTTCCACGGTACGGCCGGTTTGCTTGCCACGGGCGGCTTCGCGGTTGTTACGGCTGCCGGTAGCGCGCGGTAACATGCCGTATTCTGCCGTCACCCAACCCTTACCTTCACCCTTCATAAAGCGCGGAACACCACTTTCAACGCTGGCGGTACAGATCACTTTGGTATCACCAAAGCTGACCAATACGGAGCCTTCGGCATGTTTGGTGAAAGATCGTTCAATGGTGATGTCGCGTAGTTGGTCGATTTGACGGCCGCTTGGTCGCATGAGGGCTCCTGATAGAATTTTTTGGAATCCGCGATTATATAGAGCCGCCCTCGTCACCACAAAGCCGAACGTCATCAATGTTGACCCAGCGGTAGCTGTAAGCCGGTAATTCGCGCCACAGACGGATTGGCAGCCAGGGCAGATTCTCGGTGTTCTGCCAATCCAGGCTTTCGGCCAGCTCCCCCTCAACGAAGGTGTAGCGGCTTTCCAGCTGATCGGAGGTTACATCGATAAAGCGTCCGGCTTCGGCCTGCGGCAGCCCGACGGTGGCGTCATATTCCGACAGATTGACGATAACCATCGACATCACGCCCGGGCGGGTCGGATGGCAATGCGCAGCTGCGCGGACGACGCCATCGGCGCCGATCAGGCGAAAGCCCCGTGGCCCCATATTCTGCTGCCAGAGCACCGTCGCCCAGTAATCCGGGTTTGGCCGGTAGCCCGGCAGGTAGCGCAGCAGCGCGTAATCGCCGCCCATTAGGCTCTGACGGATCACCGTTTTATTTCCGCTGCTTGCCGCCGTCGCAAGATGCGAAAGCCACCATAACGAAGCGCCAAAGCGATCGGTCAGTTTGGCTTTACCGCCGCACTGCGCCGGGCCGGTTTCACCCAGCCATTGAACCGAATCCGGGCTGTACTGTTTGAGCCAGCGGCCCACCTTCAGGCTGTGTTTGCGAAATTCCTCCTGCGTTTCCACATCCAGCAGGCCCTCCCAGTTGGCGTTTTCAGTCTTGACACCACAGCGGCTCGACTGCGTCGGGTAGTAATGCCAGGTGAAGATATCCGGATTGGCACCGGCTTCAAGAAAGTCTTTTGAAGAACCGACGATCTGCTTCAGCGGCTCGCCAATGACCGGCCAGAAGGCATTGGCTGGCCCGGCCAGCGGGATGCCCTGTGCATAGGCCAGCGCCTGGGCGTGACGATATTCACCGGCCAGCTGCTCAAAGCCGATTTGATGCTGACGACCAAAGATCACCCAGTGCGCGCCGGGCTCATTACCAAACTCCAGAATGCCGTTATAGCGCTCGGGCAGCCAGCTCAGCAGGCGGTTAAGCTGCTCCGGCTGCCAGTGGTCTTCCCGGCGTACACGCGGCCCGGCGTTGGCGGTGATAAAGGGCTTGGCACCGACGGCCTCGGTAAAGGCCAGAAACTGCTCCAATTGCCCGCGGTTGAGCCGCGGCGACGGCTGTTGCTCATCGCCCGGTTCATACAGCCACAGCTTATCGGCCTCGGTACCGCCCAGGCGCAGCCAATCCGGTTGCAGAATACGGGTCCACTTGATTAGGTCGCCATTGGTTAAATCGAGCGGGCGGGGAGGTGAGTCGGAGTTTTCCCACCACAGTCCGTCGGTGAGCATGGCGGCATCGATGGCAACGCCGAGAAAGTCCTCGCTGACTTCATAGCTATCCGCCAGCCAGCCCAGGGTGACATAGCCCGGCTCGTCGCCGCGACCGGTAAACAGCCAGACAACCAGCACCAGTAGTTCCAGTACCATGGCAATCGGGTGCGTCAGGTGTTTTGAAAACTTTCGTATCATCGGGTGTGAGCAGTAAGTAAAGAGCATGATAATGAGCCGCCAGCGATGAAGTTTTCGTGACAGCCCGCTTGTAGAAGGCCATCACGCCCCTATTATGACTTTAACTTTCGAACGAATTTGCCTGAAAAGCACAAGGAACCGACATGACCGACACCAACCCGCTGTTACAAGATCTGGAACTGCCCCCTTTTGAACAGTTCGCTCCGGAACAAATCGAACCGGCGATCAGCCAGCTCATTGCCGACGGCAAAGCCACCATCGAAAAGGCCCTGGCCAACCCGGCACCGGCCAGCTGGGCAACCGTGATTGAACCCATTGACCAGCAAGCGCGCCTGCTGGATAACGCCTGGGCGGTGTTCGGCCATTTAAACAGCGTAAAAGACTCGCCCGAACTGCGCGAAGCCTACGGCAAAGCACTGGCCATGGTGACCGAGTACGGCACCTGGGTGGGTCAGCACGAAGGTCTGTTCAAGGCCTATCAGGAAATTGAACAGGGCGAAGGCTACAGCGAGCTTTCCACCGCCCAGAAAGAAACCATCCGTCAGACATTACTGGGCTTCCGCCTGAGTGGTATTGATCTGCCAGCAGCTCAAAAAGAACAGTACGCCAAGCTGCAGAACGAGCTGGCGCAACTGAGCCAGAAATTCTCCGAACAGCTGCTCGACGCCACCCAAAGCTGGACTCGCGCCGTCAGCGATGAAGCGGAACTGGCCGGCCTGCCGCAATCCGCGCTCGATACGCTGGCCCAGTACGCCAAACAAAAAGGCAAAGATGGCTGGCTGATTACGCTGGAAATGCCGTCGGTTATTCCGGTGCTTACCTATGCCGATAACCGCGCCCTGCGTGAAGAGGTCTATCGCGCCAACGTCAGCAAAGCCTCCGACCTTGGCCCGGATGCCGGTAAGTTCGATAACGGCCCGGTGATGACCCAAATTCTGGAAAAACGTCAGCAGGTGGCAGAGCTCATCGGCTATAAAAACCATGCCGAGGTTTCGCTGGCCACCAAGATGGCGGAAACCCCGGAAGAGGTTGTTGGCTTCCTGAACGAACTGGCGGAAAAGGCTTATCCACAGGCACAGAATGAATTCGCCGAGCTGGCGGCATTTGCCAAAGAAGAGCTGGGTTTAGACGAGCTGAAACCCTGGGATGTCAGCTACGCCTCCGAAAAACTCAAGCAGAAGACCTACAGCATTTCTCAGGAGCAGCTGCGCCCTTACTTCCCGGCACCCAAAGCCATGGTGGGCCTGTTTGAAACCGCAACCCGCCTGTTCAACATCACCATTGAACCGGCCGAGGAGTTTGAAACCTATCACCCGGATGTTCAGCTGCATAACGTCTACGAAAACGGCAAGCCGATTGCCCGTTTTTATCTCGATTTGTATGCCCGTGAAGGCAAACGCGGCGGTGCCTGGATGGATGACTGCCGGGTGCGGATGTCACTCGATGAAGAGAACACCCAGCTGCCGGTGGCCTACCTGACCTGCAACTTCACACCGCCGGTGGATGGCAAGCCATCACTGCTGACCCACAATGAGCTGACCACGCTGTTCCATGAGTTCGGCCATGGCCTGCACCACATGCTCACGCGCATCAACGTCAAGTCGGTTTCCGGCATTAACGGCGTTGCCTGGGATGCGGTAGAGCTGCCCAGCCAGTTCATGGAAAACTGGTGCTGGCAGGAGGAAGCACTGGCGTTTATCTCCGGCCATGTTGAAACCCGTGAAAAACTGCCGAAAGAACTGCTCGATAAACTGCTGGCGGCGAAAAACTTCCAGAGCGCCATGATGACCGTGCGCCAGCTGGAGTTCTCGCTGTTCGATATGACCCTGCACATGAAAACCGAAGGCTTCAGCGCCAACGATATTCAGCAGGTGCTCGACGATGTGCGCGCGAGGGTAGCCGTGGTGCCGGCCATTAAAGAGAACAAGTTCCAGAACGGCTTTGGCCACATCTTCTCCGGTGGCTACGCAGCGGGCTACTATAGCTACAAGTGGGCCGAAGTACTCAGCGCCGATGCCTTCAGCCGGTTCGAGGAAGAGGGCATCTTCAATGAACAGGCCGGCGCGGACTTCCGCAACATCATTCTCGCCAAGGGCGGCAGTGAGCCGGCGGCGGATCTGTTCAAAGCCTTCCGTGGCCGCGAACCGAGTGTTGAGCCACTGCTGCGTCACAACGGCATCGCAGCTTAATTCCACCTTATTACGCGCCCGGGCATCACCGGGCGCCGCTTTCGCTGCCGGGGTGCCTTCGGCCAGCCGGCAATACCCTCAGTTTTCACCCTGTTAGCGCTGAAGAACTCAGCACTATACCCTGACCAATGGACACCTTCATCAGCCTGCCGGTGCCTCTGCAGAATAAAACAACAAAAAGAAACCTGTAACCGTTTACAATTGCCGCAACTTACGGCTAAACTCCATTCCATGCAGTAATAATTCAGGGCCCAACAACTCTAACTTTAAACGCCTTGTTTTGTTCGAAAACCTTTATTTTCGGGGCTTTGAAGGCATAGACCGGTGATCAAAATACCGGCAAACGAAGCAGACCAAGCGCTTAACCGAAAACCAAACACAACCAATACGAGTGCAACATGCCAGCAACCCATACGCACCTGATGGCTGAAATTGCAGTAAAAGCTGAAAATCAGGTAACAAAGCAAATTCTGCCCTTCTGGGACCGCGCGGTCATTCACCCGGAAGGTGGTCTCTATGGTGCTGTTGCTGTCACTGGTGAAGCGGATACAGCAGCGGAGCAGGGTATTCTGCTGTACGCCCGGACACTCTGGAGCTATGCCACCGCCGCAATCAATCTGCAAAGCGACAGCTGCCTGGCGACAGCTCACAGGCTGTATCAGGCACTCACTCATTATTTCATGGATGCACAGAATGGCGGCGTTTACTGGACGATCGATGCCAGCCACCAGCCGGTCGATACCGACAAGTATCTGCTGGCGCACAGCTACAGCCTGTTTGCACTGGCAAAGTATGTTGAGGCCAGTGGCAATCAAGCCGCGCTGCAAGCCGCCTTTGAACTGGAAGGGCTGATTCAACAACATTTTCTGCGTGAAGACGGGACTTACTGCGGCCATCTGGGCGCAGACTTTCAACCGGCACCGGATAGCGACGAAGAAAATTTAACGGCAACCTGTAACCAGTTACATACACTGGAAGCGCTGACCCAGCTGTACAGTGCCAGCCCGACAGCATCGGTCAAACAACGCATTGAAGCCATACTGGACATCTTTACCGTGAAAATCGTCCGCCATCAGGGCCATCTGCCACTGCTGTTTAACCGTCAGTGGCAACCACTGCCAGCGGAGACCTCCATCGGCCATAACCTGGAAGCCCCATGGTTGTGTTGCCTGGCGTGCATGGTTATTGACGATGAGGCGCGTCTGGCTCAGTTTCAGCCGCACCTGCTGCGCTTAATTGATGTCAGCCTGAGCCGTGGCGTGCACAGCTCGGGCAACATACTGTTTGGTCTGGACGAGAACGGCCAGGCACCGGATGTTCTGTTCTGGTGGCCACAGACCGAAGCACTTTGCGCACTCTACTGTGCGGCCGAGCTTACTGGCGAGACTGGCTATACTGAGCAGCTTGCCAAGCTGTGGCAGAACATTGAAAACCACTGGGTCGATGCCGAGCACGGTGAATGGTATTCCCAGCTGAACCTGAACCTGGAGCCGGTGCTCTCGGAAGGTAAGGCCGGCCCGTGGCGCTCCATCTATCACATTGTTCGCGCCTGCAGCCTGCTCAGCGGCGGCTTTGCGGCAGTCGCAAACGTAAATAATAAAAATCAGCGTCATCAACGAAACAGCAACGATGATTAAATTTCAGGCTAAAAACGAGGCTTTACCTATGTCGAAACCAACAGAAGATCAACAATACGGCTACTTTGATGACGCTGCGAAAGAGTACGTTATCACGACACCCAAAACGCCTTATCCGTGGATCAACTACCTGGGCGATACTGCATTCTTTTCGCTTATTTCCAACACCGCCGGCGGCTACAGCTTTTACAAAGACGCCAAGTTCCGTCGCCTGACCCGCTACCGCTACAACAATGTACCGGTCGATACCGGCGGCCGTTATTTCTATATCGTTGATGGTGATACGGCCTGGTCGCCCGCTTGGAAGCCGCTGAAAACCGAGTTGGATAGCTACGAGTGCCGCCACGGCATGGGCTACACACGCGTCAGCGGTACCAAAAATGACGTCACCAGCTCCGTGCTGTTCTTCGTACCTCAGGGTGAAAATCTGGAAGTTCAGCAGATGACCCTGACCAACAACGGCACTGAAACCAAGAAGCTGAAGCTGTTCAGCTTTGTGGAGTGGTGCCTGTGGAACGCTGAAGATGACATGACCAACTTTCAGCGCAATTTCTCGACCGGTCAGGTTGAGGTGAAAGACTCGGTCATCTACCACAAAACCGAGTACCGCGAGCGCCGCGATCACTTCGCCTACTATTCGGTTAACACCGACATTCAGGGCTTTGATACCTGCCGCGATGCCTTCCTGGGCGATTACAACGGTTTCGATACACCGCAGACCGTAGCCACCGGCCAGCCGAACAACTCGATTGCGCATGGCTGGTCACCGGTCGGTTCGCATTACATTGAAGTGGAACTGGCACCGGGCGAATCCCGCGACCTGGTATTTACGCTCGGCTATGTAGAAATGCCGCAGGATGAAAAGTGGGAATCCAAAGCCGTTATCAACAAAACCAAGGCACTGGCCGCCATTGAGCGCTTCGACTCGGCCGAAAAGGTCCAGGCCGCCTTCAAAAAGCTGAACAACTACTGGGATGAACTGCTCAGCAAGTACATTGTCAGCTCGGACGATGAACGCCTGAACCGGGGCGTGAACATCTGGAACCAATACCAGAATATGGTCACCTTCAACATGTCGCGTTCGGCCTCGTTCTTTGAATCCGGCATTGGCCGTGGCATGGGCTTCCGCGATTCCAACCAGGATTTGATCGGCTTTGTCCATCTGGTGCCGGAGCGTGCCCGCGAGCGCATCATTGATATCGCCTCCACCCAGTTTGAAGATGGCTCGGCCTATCACCAGTATCAGCCGTTAACCAAGCGCGGCAACGCAGCGGTGGGCGGCAACTTCAACGACGACCCGATGTGGCTGGTACAGTCGGTGACGGTGTACATTAAAGAGACCGGCGACTTCTCCATTCTGGAAGAGCAGGTGCCGTACGATAACGATGCAAGCAAAGCCACCAGCCTGTTTGAGCACCTAACCCGCTCGTTCAACTTCATCACCAATAATCTGGGCGAGCACGGCCTGCCATTAATTGGCCGCGCCGACTGGAACGACTGCCTGAACCTGAACTGCTTTTCCATGGAGCCGAACGAAAGCTTCCAGACTACGGAAAACAAAGAGGGGGGCCGCGCCGAGTCCGTCATGATTGCCGGTCAGTTTGTGCTGTTCGGCAACGACTATATCGAGCTGTGTGAACAGCTGGGCAAAACGGCTGAAGCCGAACGCGCCCGGGGCCATGTTGAAAAGATGGTCGCCGCCATTAAAGAACACGCCTGGGATGGTGAATGGTTCCTGCGCGCCTACGATGCCTTTGGCAAAAAGGTGGGCACCAACGAAGCCGATGAGGCAAAAATCTTTATCGAATCACAGGGTTTCTGCACCATGGCCGGCATTGGCCTGGATGACGGCAAGCTGCAGCAGTCATTGGATTCGGTTAACAAGTACCTGGCCTGCGACTACGGCATTGTGCTGAACTACCCGGCCTTTACCGAATACAAAGTCGAGTACGGCGAGATTTCAACTTATCCACAGGGTTACAAAGAAAACGGCGGCATCTTCTGTCACAACAACCCATGGATCATGATTGGCGAAACCGTCGCTAAAAACGGCGACCGCGCCTTTGAGTACTACACCAAGATTGCGCCGGCCTATCAGGACGATAAGGTTAAGCTGCACAAAACCGAGCCTTATGTGTACGCACAGATGATTGCCGGTAAAGAAGCCGCCACGCCCGGCCAGGCCAAGAACAGCTGGCTGACCGGCACCGCAGCCTGGAACTACGTTGCGATCACCCAGTACATTCTGGGCATTAAACCGCACTACAACGGCCTGCAGATTGCGCCGTGCATTCCGCGCGAGTGGAAAGAGTATTCGGTGAAGCGGGTATTCCGGGGTGTTACCTACAACATCACCATCAAGAATCCGGAACAACGCAGCACTGCGGTTGCCTGGATTACCGTGGGCGGCATTCGCATAGAGGGCAACATTTTGCCTCTGTTTGAGGCCGGCACCGAGCACGATGTACTGGTCACGCTGGGCTAAGCGCAATGCCAAAGGCAACGGCTGCCGGGGCAACCCCGCAGCCGTTTTTTATGCCTGGCAATCCAGTTCCTGCCCGTGCCACACCCTTCCTCCGCTTCTGTTGTCTGTAACATGTTTCAGCTGTGTTACAATCTGGGCCGTTAATTCCTGCCAGCAAAGCGCCTAACAAGCTGATTTTCTGGTTTAAAAGTGGAACTTGACTGGATTATCCAACTGTAACCGTTTACAGTCATTTTAATAGCCTATTAATAAGAGAAGTTTCATGGCCACTATTCGCGAAGTATCGAAATTCGCTAACGTTTCTGTCGCAACCGTCAGCCGAGTGATCAACGGCAATAAATGGGTATCGGATGCCACCCGCGATAAAGTACTCGCCGCCATGAAAGAACTGGGCTACAAGCCCAACTCCTTTGCCCGCTCTCTGGCAACCAACAAATCGCACACCATCGGTATGGTCATTGGTGACCTGTCCGGTCCGTTCTTCGGCAAGCTGATGAACGAAGCCGAGCAGGAGATCCGCAATGCCGGCAAACACCTGATTATTACCAGCGGCCACGATACCGTTGAAAGCGAACGCGATGCCATCGACTTTCTGCTGCAACGGCGCGTTGATGCGCTGATCCTGCACCTGGATGTTCTGCCCGATCAGGACATCATCGACATTGCCGATAACAGCGGCGTACCACTGATTCTGGTAAATCGCCTGGTGCCCGAGCTGATCAATTCCAGCATCTCACTGGATAACGAGCTGGGCGGCTACCTGGCCGTGAAACACCTGACAGATCTGGGCCACACCCAGATAGCCACCATCACCGGGCCGCTGTACAAAGCCGATGCCAGGGCGCGTTTATCCGGTTATCGTCGGGCACTGGAAGAGGCCGGTATTGCCTACGATGAGCGGCTGGTTGTGGAGTCTGATTTTCAGGAAGAGGGCGGTATCGCGCCGGTTGAGCGGCTGTACCGCAGAAAGGTTAAGTTCTCGGCGTTGTTCATACAGAACGACCACATGGCGTTCGGTGCCATGAACACCCTGAAAGGCCGTGGCGTGAATATTCCTGAGGAAGTCAGCATCGTCGGATACGATGATATGGTCATGGCACGCTATGTAGAACCGGCACTGACCACCGTTGCCGTGCCGGTTGCCGAGTTCGGCAAGCTGTCTGCGCAAATGGCCCTGAAGCTTTCTGCCAACGAACCGGCCGACGTACAAAACCTGCGCTTTGTACCGGAATTAGTCGTGCGCAGTTCAACCGCCCCTTACCGCAAAAAATAGACCCGGCTCTAAAAAACACAACTCTGTGCGTCAACCTGTGTAACCGATTACAGAATTAACCTTCTATTCAGCTTATCATCTTATTCTATTACGTGAATATTGAGCGTTTTTTGGCCAATATTTTTGACTGAAAGGGCGATTACCAGCCATTCCGGGCAATTTAGCCCTAAAACCGGTTGACACTCAGAGGCAAGGCTCCTAATCTACCTGTAAACGGTTACAGGGCGGTTTCAGCCTTAACCGGGCAGCGTGAAGTAAGACCTTAAATTCAGTTATAAAAACAAAAAAATTGGAGAATATTATGAAAGCGCACTTAAAGGCCGGCATTACTGCATTGAGCCTGATCACTGCAACTGCCTTCGCAGCAGACATCCGCATTGATGGCTTCCCTGACTACGACACCCAAATCAACGCTATTAAAGACGGCCTGTCACAGCACAACGTCACCATGCTGAAGAACAACCACGGCGACCACCACAACAAACTGAAAACGAACCTGGCAACCGGCACCGGTGCAGGCGACGTTGTATTAATTGATGTGGGTTTTGTCGGCTCTTTCGTGAACGCCGGTGGCTTTGTTGATTTAACCAAATTCTATAAAGATATGGCCGGCGATTACGCCAGCTATGCAGTCGCGGCCGGCAAAGGCAACGACGGCGCGCAATATGCAGTTCCGGTCGATCTTGGCCCGGGCGTTATGTACTACCGCCGCGATTACATGGAAGACATGGGCTTCGATTTAGACGAAGTCATGACGGACTGGGATACCTATATTGACTACGGCCGCAAGCTGAAAGAAAAAGGCATTCTGCTGATCGGCGATGCCGGCGCACTGGCCAATGCTTATTACCGCTTTAACACCAAAGAGGGCGAAGGCTTGTACTTCGATGCCGACGGTAAATCGCTGGTCACTTCCGAGCGCTTTGTCCGCGCCTTCGAAATTGCCAAAGAAGTTCGCGATGGCGGCATGGACGGTCAGATCAGTGAATGGACTGAAGACTGGTATTCCGGTTTCCGTGATGGCAAGTTCGCCACGCAGATGTCTGGTGCCTGGCTGCTTGGCCACCTGAAAAATTGGATTGCACCGGATACCGCAGGCTTGTGGGGTGTAAGCAACCTGCCAGCCGGTACCTATGGCTCCTGGGGCGGCTCTTATCTGGCCATTCCAAAGCAGGCTAAAAACCCTGAAGCTTCCTGGGATTTAATCGAGTACATGATCTCTGAAGACATTCAGCTGGCCGGCTTCAAAAACATCGCGGCCTTCCCTGCACACACCGGCACTTACAATGACGCTTCATTTGAAGAGCCGATCGAATTCCTGCGCGGCCAGAAAGCCCGCATGCTGTTTGCAGAAATCGTTGATAACGTAGCGCCGGTCACACCGATGAAGGGCGACCTAATCGCCGAAGACCTGATAAACCAGGCGCTGGAAAAAGTTCTTAACGACGGTGAAGACATTAAGAAAGCACTAAACGATGTTGAAAAACAACTGAAGCGTCGCGTTCGTTAATTACTCAACACTCAGTAAAAAGGCCGCAAACTGTGGCCTGTAAATTCCAGAAAATATTATAAAAATACTTAATAGCCCGCTTAGCGGCGGGCTATATAAGACAGCTACACCCAAAAACTTTTCAAACTCTTAAAATTGATGTGAAAGAGAACTGTTATGAACAGTGAAACTGTAATCTCCCAAGCTCCAGTGAGCGCTCCAGCCCAAAAGGCTGAACAGCGTAATCACTTTAAAGAGAAATTCACGCCCTACGGCTTCCTTATGCCTTACTTCATTATCTATGGAGTGTTCGGTATTTTTCCTGTGTTCTTCATGATTTACCTTTCATTTCACCTCTGGAACCCGGTTGAAGGTCTGGGTTCGATGGAGTTTGTCGGTTTAGAAAACTATGTGCTCGGCTTAACCGATCCAACCCTGTGGCAAACCATGTGGAACACACTGGTCATGGCAATTCTTTCCGGTGTACCTCAGCACCTGTTTGCACTGCCGCTGGCTTACTTTTTGGTGATGCTCGGCTCCAGAGCACGCCATTGGCTGACCACGGCTTATTTTTTACCTTACATCACATCCACCGTTGCCGTTTCAATGATCTTCTATGTGATGTACTCGAAAGATTCCGGCATCTTCAATGCGGTTCTGCTTTACCTTTCCGAAGCCCCGCTAACCGCCTGGATACTCTCCGGCATTAAAGAGTCTCTGCCCTTGGGCTGGGTTCAGGAAAACAGCCTGATCCGCTACTCAGTATCATTTGTGGTGTGGTGGAAATACGTCGGCTTCAATACGGTTATCTATACCGCGGGGCTGGCAACTATCTCTCAGGATTTATACGAAGCCGCGAAGATTGATGGCGCCAATAACTGGCAGCGCTTCCGTCATGTTTCTCTTCCGCTGCTGCAGCCGTTCATCTTCTTCGGCGTTACGCTGACCATCATCGGCAACATGAACCTGTTCGATGAACCCTTTGTACTCACCGTGGGTGGCCAGTTTGCGCAAACCAACGGCAAAACAATTTCCAACTATCTGTATCAGGTTGCCTGGCAGTGGCTCGACATGGGCAGCGCCGCCGCCATCTCCTGGATACTGTTTGTCGTGATTGGCATTTTCACCGCCATCTATTTCTATCTGTTCGGTCGTAAAGGTTTGGGAGGCGAATAAAATGACACAATCACAAGCCACATTTATCGTAAATCTCTATCACAAAGCCGGAAAACTCGTTGTTTATATTTTCCTGGGTCTGTTTGCGTTTATTACAATATTTCCGTTTGTCTGGTCGGCGATTCTTGCAACTCACGACCGAAGCACTATGTTTGCGCGCGGCATCAGCTTTGCACTTGGCGATAAGATTGCGCAGAACTACTCCAATCTGCTGGAGCTGATGGATTTCTGGACCGGCATGCTGAACAGCTTATCGATTTCCGTTATCGGTACGTCCTTTTCGCTCATCTTCTGCTCCATGGCGGGCTATGCTTTAGCAACGTATAAATTCAAAGGCCGCAATGCCATTTTCGGTGTGATGGTTGGCTCCATGATGATTCCGCCCATCCTGACACTGATTCCCTATTACATGGTGATCTCCACCTTGGGCTTGGCGAATACGCACCTGGCGGTTTGGTTACCGTTCACCATCAACCCGTTCGGCATCTTTTTAATTCGCCAGTACGTTGTCGCCTCTGTGCCTAAAGATATTCTGGAAGCATCAAAACTGGACGGTGCCAGCGAATGGCGCACCTACTGGCAAATTGTACTGCCCTTGCTTCGCCCGGGTTTGGCCACGCTGGCGATCGTACAGTTTGTCTTCCTGTGGAATAACTTCCTTAACCCGCTGGTGGTGTTAAACAGCCCGGAAAAAATGGTGATCACGCAAATGCTGCGAGGCGTACAGGGTGTTCCAAATACGCCTTGGGGTGCTGTGATGCTGGGAACCACCATTTCAATTCTGCCGCTGATTGCGATCTATATGACCGCCAGCAAACAGATGATTTCTGGTTTGACCAGTGGTGCTGTTAAGTAAACGCTGGGCGTAAGAGGTGCTTTTTACACGCGCTTTTTACAAAGAAATATTGCAGTCATCAATTAGGCTCCCTGTCATTCCCGCGTAGGCGGGAATCCATTACTAAGTTGGCTGATAACGATGGATACCCGCCTGCGCGGGTATGACGAAGGAGCTGGCTAATTTCTTATTAAACAAAAAAGTAAAAAGGTAGTTGTCGTGAAGTTTGAATTACCCGAAAACAGCAAGATGTTATCACCGGAGTTTACCTTTGGTGTGGCGACCGCAGCCTTTCAGATAGAAGGCGCAAATACCGCCGATGGCCGCTGTGAAAGTATTTGGGATCGTTTCTGCGCAACACCCGGAAAAGTGCTCAATGGCGATGATGGTACCGTCGCCTGCGATCACTATAACCGGCTGGAACAAGACCTCGACCTGATTAAAGAACTCGGCTTCGATGCCTACCGTTTTTCCATTGCCTGGCCCCGCATTGAGCCAAAATCCGGCCAGTGGAACGAGGCCGGTTTTGAATTTTATCAGCGCCTGATCGATGGCCTGATCGAGCGCGGCATTAAACCTTACGCCACACTTTATCACTGGGATTTACCGCAATACCTGCAGGATAAAGGCGGTTGGGTCAACCGCGAAACCGCCTACGCCTTTGCCAGCTACGCAAATAAAGTGACTGCACGCTTCGGCGACAAGGTTGTATCTTATGCCACGTTCAATGAGCCCTGGTGTTCCGCCTTTATGGGCCATCGCTTTGGTGAACATGCGCCCGGCTACAAAGATGACCGGCTGACTTTTCAGGCAGCGCACCACCTGATGCTGGCGCATGGTTTGGCTCTGCCCGCTATGCGAAAAAATGCACCCGGCGCGCAACATGGCATTGTGCTGAATTTTATTTTTGCTTATGCCAATACCGATGCCATCGGCGATTTAAGAGCGGCGCAATTCTGCGATGAAGAGAACAACCATCTATTCCTGGAACCGCTGCTCAATGGCCGTTACCCAGAGCTGGTGTTCGACAAACATCCCGACTGGAAACCGACCATGATGCCGGAAGATTTAAGCATCATTAATGCACCGATAGATTTCATTGGCGTTAATTATTATTCGCGCTCGGTCGTCCGTGAAAGCACCAGCAAGGACTATGAAAACGTACCTCAGGATGCACCAAAAACCGACATCGGCTGGGAGATTTATCCAAAAGCCTTTACCGATTTACTGGTCACCTACAGCAAGCGCTATGCAAACATGCCTGCTATTTTCATTACCGAAAATGGCGCGGCCGATAACACACCCTGTGAAAACGGGTTGGTGAATGACAGCATGCGTACCAACTATTATGCCGACCACCTGGTTGCACTGAACAACGCCATAGAAGCCGGCGTCAATGTCAAAGGCTACTTCGCCTGGAGCCTGATGGACAACTTCGAATGGGCATTCGGCTATGCCCAGCGCTTTGGCATTGTGCATGTTAATTATGAAACCCTTGAGCGTACGATTAAACAATCAGGGCTGGAGTGGCAGAGGTTTTTGATGGGGCGCTAGATGTAAGACGTAAGATGTAAGACGTGAGATGTGAGTGGTCCGCATTTCGGCGTAAGACGTAAAGAAGCTATCAAGGGTCTTTTGAGGCTGCTTCGACTTTACCGGGAACTTTCCCGGTTTTTTTTGCCCGCTGTATTCGCAATATTAAAATTACTTAAAAGCAGACAATGCAACGATTAAAGGTAAAACAAGAAAGGGTTAAGAGTGGAATCGAGTTCAGCCTCTATCTAAAAAGCAGTGCGCTGAGTGCAAAATTCAATAGATTCAATAGGTAGTTTTTTTGAAGACTTTGAGGCCAGTAAAAATAAGGTTGTGGACATTTTTACTGGCACTCGTAATTCAACAACGGGCCGCGCTAAAGCTTAAAATCAATCGGCGATCTGACCTCTTCCGGTTCTTCTTGCTTCGGCGCTGCTGGAGCTTCCTGCTTAGCTGCGTTGGCCTTTTCTGCTTCTGTCTTTACCGCTTCATCCGGCAGATTGAATACGGCTTTGGTCTGCTGCTCCGGTGCTGGCTCATCAGAACCCGGACGGTTTTGCTTCAGCAATGCAATCAGCTTTTCGCACTTGCCGACCTGCGCCTCCATATCAGGAAGATCATTCAGCGCTTCTTTCATCAGGTAATAAGCGGTTACCAGATTTTCATATTCCGGGTAGCTTTTATGCATACCATTCAGCAGGCGCACAGCCGCCATCGAGTCGCCGGCACTGCGCACTGCACTGGCGACAAAGTAGCGAACATGAGGGTCGCTGGGCTGATAGGTTGGCAGCAGTTTGATAATGCGTTTGTAGTCAGCGCTCAGCAGTGGGTTTTGCGCGGTTTCAATCAGGTGTCGCAGGTATTTATCGGCAAACGGTTTCAATGACGCCCGGCGGCCGGTGCGCACCAGAAAATCAAAGTAGCGCTGCCATAACCGTTTGTTGCCGGGTGTGACGTCCAGTGCGTTCTTCAGAATGTCGTCAACGCGATCGTATTCACCCAATTTTAAGCGCACGTTGGCATGCTGCAACGCAACGTCAGCAGGCTCGGCAGCTTCATCTTCAAACAATTCATCGGCGGAAGAGGCGACGCCGAGTTTGTCCTGATACTGATACAGCATGTAGCCCATCAGATGAAACATAACCACGCTGTAGTAGTTGCCGATACCTATTTGAATGAGGGTAGAAAGCGCGGCCAGATTAGTACCGATCAACTGCTGCAGTACGCCCATAGAGGTGATCATAATCATCAGGAAAATCACCAGCACCGCATAAGGCAGACCGACGGTGGTTATCAGCCGGACAAAGGTAAAGGGGTTGAGCGACTCCAGAATGCTGTCGGTGTAGCCAAAGCACATCAGAATGGCAGGCAGGCCGATCATAACAACAACACTGGCAACCATCGCCAGGCCAGGCCCCAGCGTGGAGCCGATGGCGTAAATACCCAGCCCGATCAACAGAATCATACCCAACAGGCGGAACAGTATCTGAAGCGTGCCGGAAAAGGCCTCGGCTATGGGTGGTGCTTCCATATTGCCTTCAGCCGTTGATTTCAGGCACATGAAGGCATAATTCACCGTGGCACCGGCAACAATCAGATTCAGAATTAGAATAATCAGGCCGGCAAATGGCAGTGACGACAACACCGTTGAGGCGACGGAAAGGCCGACGATAATGCCCAGCGCATTGCTGTTAAGCGGGTAGCGGAAGGCTCGCTCCAGGCGTCGCCAGAAGGGCTCGATATTATCTGCCGTCACATGGTGAACCACATCACCGCCACACAGGAAGCACTTCGGTTCGACCGGAAGGGATTGATCCACACAGCTGTTGCAGAAGTTGATATGGCAGCTCGGGCAGTTGAAGTTCGAAGCGGTCACCGGGTGAAACTTACAGGACTCCATGCTGACCTCCATTGGCAAGCTGCTGACCGATTTCCTGAAACTTCAGGTTGCGTGCGTTGTCTTTCTTATCGGCAAAGCGGGTGGCCAGTTTGGCCGCCAGCAATTTCAATTCGGCCGGTTTAAACTTAACGCTATAGAGGCCATCAAAGATCTGCTCGGCCGCGCTCAAGTCATTCAGGCCGGTGAAGCGAAAGGCCAATTCCAGCTGATCATCTTTACTGAGCAGGGCAGGGGCTTCTTTGGTTTCCAGCCAGACTTTTTTCTGCAGCTCGATTTCGTCCGGCGTCAGCCCGGCCAGGGTCATCAACTCGTGAAAGCTTTGCTTGAAGCCATTGCGTTTACGGATCTTCTGCAGGTTGAAGCGGATATGGGCCAGCTCAAAGTCGAGTCCCTGCTGGTCGATCAGGCTGTTCAGCTGCTTAAGCGCGAAATCGAAACGCAGCGACTCTATCGCCCGGTAAATTTCTGCCAGCGCTTTTTCCCGCGGGCTGACCTTCTGGTCTTCCTCGATGTATGCGTTGTTCAGAACATTTTTGTCGTACAGCAATGTTAATCCCACCAGAATGCCACCGGCGACAAAGCCACCGGCGTGCGCCATAAAGGCGACGTTGGAATCGACCGCTGTGTAGTAAGAGTAAATTTCTTTGCCGATGTAAAACGGCAGAATCAACAGCGCCGGTGCGCGGAAGTAACCGACGAAGAAAAAGATCCAATAGAAAAACTCGATCTTTTTAAGCCGGAACACCGCCAGGTACATGGCCATAACTCCGGAGATGGCACCGGATGCCCCCACCAGCGGCACATCGCTGCCCAGCGTAGTCACCACCTGAGCCAACCCGGCGACCACGCCTCCGATCAGGTAAAAACACAGGAAGCGGAAGTGGCCAAGTGCGGCCTCTACGGCGAAACCGAAAATCACCAGAAACAGCAGGTTACCGAAGATATGCATGACGCCACCGTGCAGAAACTGGTGCGTGATCAGCGTTACCGGCGAGACCTCCGTAGATCGCAAACCATAGGCGTAGGCGCTACGCGAGTTGAAGGTATCCTGCAGCGCGGTACGGCGGGTTTTCCAGCTGTCGTAATCGCTGCGGGTCATTTCCGTACGCGCAGCGCGCAAGGCGTGTTTGTAATAGCCGGTATCGGAAAACATGTACTGTGCCACCGGCCAGTAATATTCCTGTTCATAGAGGCGTTTTAAATCGCGCAGCTCATCGTACTGCTTCTCGCGCTTCAGGTAATCTTCGAAAAGCGGCCATTCCTGCTCCATCAGGCCTTCATTGATGAAGGGGTTAACGGCGGCGGTGACCTTGCCGAAATCCTGAGATTGATAAAAGATAAAAACGGCGATGTTGGTGAGAACTATAATCAGCAGAACAACGGGGGCATGCTTCCAGTCGAGTTGCTTTTCCGTGGGTACGATCAGCATTCAGCGTCCTTAAAAATGCAGAGGTTCAGTAGTCGGAGCGGTTTGTGAAAAACCTGTGCAGTATAGCCAACCGATGATATTGGCGCGAATGGCGCTACTGTGTGAACCAGTCTGGCGGTTTTTATAGCACGGTGTCGGCATTTATTGCAGCTGCCTGTTACTATCGCTCACCTTATCAAGTGCAAAGGTCAGCCGCGGCATGATGCAAACTGTTACCCGTTTACTGCTTATCTGCTTAACCAGCCTGCTGACGGTGTGCCACGCACAGGGCTGGCAGGTGATCGACCAGCCAATGTTTCGGGTGATCTTTCCGGCGGAGATCCAGCCAGAAGCGGAGCGGGTGGCCGACCATTTAAACCACTACCTGACAAATCACCTGGCCGATATGCCGCTGAACGGCGGCTTCAAAAGAATCGCCGTGGTGCTGCACAGCGCTTCTCATGTGTCCAATGGCTATGTAAACCTCGCGCCCAACGATTCCCACTGGTACAACAAACCTAAAGACAACGGCGTGGAGTGGTTCGAAACCCTGGCGGTGCATGAAGGCCGGCACATGGTTCAGTTCAATCAAATCTTCGATAAACCGAGCGCGCGGGTCCTGCATTTTTTAACCGGCCAGGCAGGCAGTGCCGTGATCGGCGTGGTGTTTTTGCCGCAATGGTTTTATGAAGGCGATGCCGTTATCAGTGAAACCACGCAGACCGAAGGCGGGCGCGGGCGCATGGCCTCGTTTGATTTATGGTTTCGAACGGCAACGCTGAACGAGCCACTGCCAAGCTATGAACAGGCCATGCTCGGCACCGGTTTCGATTCCGTGCCCTACCGCAGCCCTTACCTGTTCGGCTATTACATGACCGCCTACCTGCAAAGAACCTATGGTGCCGACATTTTCGATACGGCTATTGATGAATTGCTCAGCTTCGATGGCTTCAACCTTAACGGTGTGATCAAACAGCAAACCGGTAAAAACCTGTCACAGCATTACCGCGATATGATGGCGGAGCTTAAAACCCAGTGGCAAACGGAACAGGATGAGCTGGCCCTAACAGAGGTTAGCGAGCTGGCAGCCAGCACAGCAAACCACTGGAACAGCCTGTACCCCATTTATTCACAGGGCGATGCCAGCTACGCCGTCGAAGTGGATGTGCAAGACGGCTACTTCCTGACTGAAGTCAGCCAACAGCAGCGCAAGCGGCTGGCCGATATTCCATCCAGCGTTGGCTCGCAGTTTATTTCCAGCTTTAAAACCCGGGCGGTAGCGGCCAATGGTGAGCGCTTCTGCTGGGTCGATATCATTCCCAACCTTACCCGGCTGTATCACGAAAGCGGAGAGCTGTTCTGCTGGCAGGCACAAACCGGGCTGCAGCAACTGAGCAAGGGCGAAAAATTCACCGGTGTTGGCATGCGTGACCATCAGATGCTGGCACACCGCTTTAATACAAACCGCAGCAGTAAACTGGTATTGCTCAATAGCGAGGGCGAGCCGCAGGCATCCATCAGCCTGCCGGTACGCAGCCTGGCCTACGATATTCAGCCAACGGATGACGGCTGGGTATTTGTGCTCAGTGGCAGCGAGAACAATGGCATCTACTTTGTTGACGCTGCTTTGGGCTCACTGAGCCAGTTAGTGGCGACGCAGGATGAACTGTTGCGCAGCCCACTGCTGACAGAAAACTGGGTGCTGTTTAGCTCCGATCGCAGCGGCATCGATCAGCTCTATGCCAGCGCCCGCACAACCGGGCAGCGCTTTCAAATAGCGACCCGGCCCTACGGGGCTTATTTCTCGGTTTGGAACAAACACAATGCTCAGCTGATATTTGCCGATTACACCGCTAAGGGGCAGCAACTTGCAGCCATTGAATTTACTGACCCAGCCGTCGCCAGCACAGACTGGCAGCCGACAGCGCCAGAGGCTAAACGCGGCTTCTATGCCGAGCCCCTGGTGCGCCAATACCCGAGCACAGAGCCACTCGCCGGCAGCTACCCGGTCAGTAAATTCAAGCTGTCCAAAAATCTGATTCGACCGTACATCTGGAGTGCCGGTTTTGAGGGGGACCGTATAGAAGGCATCGTGCTCTCACAGGATGTTCTGGAAAAGCTCAGCCTGACCACCCGTGCCGGCTACCAGTTTGATCAGAGCGACTGGATCGGCGCCGTTGCCGCTGACTACCGCACAGACGTCGGCCCGCATCTGGTGCTGGCCAGTGCCAAAGACTATGAAGGCGATGACAAAGAGCGGCTCGATCAAATCAGTCTGTACCAAACCTTCAATCAGCGCTTTGGCAACACCAGCCAAAGCTGGACGCCTTCTATCGGTCTGGGCAGCAGCAAAACCAATGGTGAGGAACGCGAAAGTGTGGTGCTGGGTTCGCTCAGCTATGCCCGCTCTAAAGACACCCCCATTCAGGCTATCAGCTCACCGCTGGGCTTCAGTCAATCCTTCTCCATTGCCCACTATCTGGAGGAGAACCATAACGACGTCATGAGCAACAGCTTTTTAACCTTCCGTGCGCCCGGGCGCTATGCCGCCATCGATCTGGCCGCCGACCTGCAGTACCTTGAAAGCGACAACGAACTGTTGGTCGACTCGACGCTGTTTGACACCCCGGACGAGCCCGGCTTTACCACCCAGCTGAGCGCCGACTATCGCCTCAACCTTGGCGGCCTGGGCATGAATCTGACTCACCTGGCTTACTGGCGCAATACCGAGCTTTCCTTCAACGCCCGCGCGCAAATTTCAGAACAGCGAAGCGAATCCGCAATCGGTTTCACCATTGCACCCAGCCTGAACCTGCTGCGCAACAGCTGGCTGCAGGCCAGCCCGGCACTGAGCACCTACTATACCTTTGAGGATACCGAGGTGAGGCTGCTGATCACCCTGTCGGTTGGTAATTAATAAGCCACCCGGCCGTTATTTATCGAGCCTGAAAAACTCCGTAATCAGCTGGCTGTTCAAACTTGCCAGCTGCACATAGAACGCGTCATTCACCCGGCCGGGGTCCATCTCATTGATGATCGGCTGCATGATCTTTGGCATCACCAGCAGGCTTTGTATAACGGTGCGGATCAAATGCGGGTCATAAACCTCACCGCTTTGGTCGGCAATACGTTGCGAGGTTTTGGTTGCCAGGTTCAGCACACGTGTAAACATGGTTTCCATGATCCACTCACGCATCTCTCCACGCTCGAACAGCAGGGTACGCAGTATCAGATGAGCAAACTCCGGCGGCATCGACTGATAAAAATTCAGAAAAAATTCCTGCAGGCTGTCGTGGCCCAGATCATCAATCGCTTGCTCCATACGCTCCAGATTATGGCTAAAGTAAGAGCTGAGCACCTCACGGAACAAACCACTTTTCGAGCCAAAGTAATAGGCAATCAGCGCTGAATTAACATTGGCCTTTTCAGCGATTCGGCGAATCGAGATATTGCTGTAGCTGTTTTTCAGAAAGAGTTCGCGACCGGCTTCAATCAGCGCCTGCCGCTTGTCACTTTCCGGGCGGGTATTGTTGCTCATAGATGACATTCACCTGATTAATTGATTCATGTTTGCTGTCCGCTGGATAAACAGCATCGATAGGGGCATTTCGTCTTTATCCTGATATCAGAGCAGGGTAAGCTCAACCGGAAAGCCCACCAGCCAAACGATAATATGGACATTATGCGTCACGATGTAACTGACACTTTCACCAAAGCCAAATTCGAAGATATACGCTTTGAGCTTTCAAAAAAATTTCTGCAGGCGGTTTACGATACCTCACCCGATATGATCCTGGTTTACAACAAAGACCAGCGGTTGATCGACGCCAACCAGAATGCCTCTACCCAATTACAGTACAGCAAATCCGAGCTAACCGAGCTGGCCTGCACGCAGATTTTCTGCCCGCAGGAATCATCACTGGAAAGCCAGCCGGACTATCCGGAATGGAAAGCCATTCGCAAAGACGGCTCCCAGCTTTGTGTCGAGATTAATACCGCAAAGCTGCCCGAAGGCATCTTTATCAATGGCTTTGAGGCCGACAAGATATTAACCGCGCGGGATATTACCGACCGCAAAGTCTATGAAGGTAAGCTGCTGCGCATGGCCCACTACGATCGACTGACCGGCCTGGTGAACCGAACGCTGCTGGAGGATCGCGGCCGCCAGGCGGTATTGCGGGCACGACGCCACCAGCAGTCGCTGGCGTTTCTGTATATCGATCTCGATCACTTTAAAGCGGTTAATGACACCCACGGCCATCAGATTGGCGATAAGCTGCTGCGTGCCGCGACAGCACGCATCCAATCCGGATTGCGTGATAACGACACCTTTGGCCGGTTATCCGGTGATGAGTTTCTGGTGGTCGCAGAAGAAATCCACAGCCTGAGCGATGCCCGGAAGATTGCCGAAAAGGTACTGCGGGCCACGAACCAGACGTTCGGCATCGACAAACAGCGGATCAGCATCAGCGCCAGTGTTGGTATCGCACTGTTCCCGAAGCATGGCGACGATTTCACTACCCTGCTGCGCCATGCCGACAGCGCCATGTATAACGCCAAGCAGCTGGGGCGGAACCGGATGATGCATTTTGTGGAGAAGGAATCGGAGTGATTCCAGAGTAATAAGAAACGCGGGCATTGCGCCCGCGTTATGTTCTTTGCCAGTGAAATTAACGGCTTAAGCTGGTTGGCGGCGGCGGGCAGCAAACAAGCCTGCTAAGCCGGCACCTAACAACAGTAAGGTAGATGGTTCAGGCACAGAAGCGGAAGCCCAAGTAAAGTCATCTACTGCAATCCAATCGTAACTACCCTGCCAAGATAGAGATGCAGAAGCTATGCCTGCAGCAGAAATTCCAAAAAATTCACCCGCGCTACTACTCCCTGTGGAAGGAAGAATATAGGACTCTATCAAGCTACTAGAAGAGTCGTACGCTGATAAGTTCCAACTTGCAAATGATTCAGCCATACCCCAGGTGAATCCAAAGGCACTGGTTGACCCCGAAAAATCGATATTCAAAGTACCGAACCCATTATTTCCGTATGTACCGTTGTCTAGGTAGATTCCTGACTGGTTATACCCTTGGTAAGTATTATCAATCCTGAGGTGATTATCAGATGCAGTAAAAGTTACATCACCAATAGTTAAAGATGTGTAAGTACCTAAAGTTTGATCTTCAAAATCAATAACGGAGCCACCGGAAAGAGCAGCGTCACCACTACTGGTAATAAAAGCAGCACTTACGTTGGTTGCACCTAAAAGCAATGCTGAACTAATTACGAACATATATGTTTTTCTCATTTTTCTCTCCTGACTTCTTATTTTTATACCGCAAGAAGAATTCTCATGATTGTCAAAATGACACCAAAGGTTTAGCAAAGCTCATTCCATAACACTGTAAGCCCCAGTCTTCATGGGCATGTTGACAATTCACTCGGGCTCGCGCTGTAAAACAACCCAACAACATGCTCTTTAAATACACCTATTGCATACACAAGACTGACACTGTTTGCCATTTATATGACAATTTAACCAACTGATTTTTAAGCACTTTTAAAACTGCGAAATATGACCAAAGTTCGAATTGGGTGTCGGATATATTTACAGCGCAAAGTCAGTTAAAAGACCAATAACCCGAAAGTGGATAAGAAAAGCTGATTTTCAAGCGCACCGCAGAATCCTGCCTATACTTGAATGACAGGTGTTTTTCTCAACTTAAGGTTTGTTATGTCTGCCCAAAAATTCCGGTTAGTAACCCGCAGTGATTTTGATGGATTGGTCTGTGCGGCCATTTTGAAGGAACTCGATTTAATCGAGGATATTCTGTTTGTTCACCCCAAAGATATGCAGGACGGCAAGATTGATATTACCGGCAATGACATTACGACCAACCTGCCATATAACCCGGCGGCCCACCTTTCGTTTGATCACCATTTGAGTGAAACCATCCGCAACGAAAAAGCCGATAACCACATTATCGACCCGGATGCGCCTTCCGCCGCACGCGTTGTATACGACTACTACGGTGGCGCGGCGAAAATCCCGAACATCAGTGACGAACTGATGATCGCTGTGGATAAAGGGGATTCGGCCAACTTTACCAAGCAGGAGATTCTCGACCCGCGCGGCTGGGATTTAATGAACTTCCTGATGGATGCCCGCACCGGCCTTGGCCGCTTCCGCGAGTTCCGCATCTCCAACTACCAGCTGATGATGGATCTGATCGATAAATGCCGCGAGCACCCGATTGAAGAAATCCTGAAAATGCCGGATGTACAGGAGCGGGTTGAGCTGTATATGGATCATCAGCCCAAAGCCAACGAGCAGATTCTGCGCTGCGCAAGCGTACACAAGAACCTGGTCATCCTCGATTTACAGCATGAAACTGAAATATGGGCAACCAACCGCTTTGTCATCTATGCGCTGTTCCCACAGTGCAACATTTCTATTCACCGCATGTGGGGCTTACGCAAACAGAACACGGTATTTGCCATTGGCAAATCGATTATTGACCGCAGCTCCAAAACCAATGTTGGTGAGCTGTGTCTGCAGTATGGCGGTGGCGGTCATCAGGCCGCCGGCACCTGCCAGGTTGGCCATGAGCAGGCAGAAGCGGTACTGCAGGAACTGATTACCCGAATTAATAACGACGGTTGATCCCCAACCGCCGGACCTGAAGCAGCGTCGAAACAAAAACAATAATCGAGGCTGCCCGCTATGGTTAAGGAGGCGTTATGATGATTCGACAGGCAACAACCACCGACTACCCGGAACTTGCCGACATTTACCACGATGCCAGCCTGATTGCGCATCCCTTTATCGACCCGGAGTTCATCCGTAAAGACCGCAGACGGGTGCGCGATGAATACCTTCCGCTGAATCAATCGTATCTGAGCGAGCGCAACGGCGAGGTTCTGGGCTTTGTCTCTACCACCAATGACCATATCAATGGCCTGTTTATCAAGGTCGACTACCAGCGGCAGGGCATTGGCAGCTCGCTCATCGACCACCTGAAGGAGCGGCATCAGTTATTAGAACTGTGCTGCTTTGTGGATAACTACCAGGCACAGCGTTTTTACCACTATCACGGCTTTGAAATAGTGCGCGAGCAGGCAAACAAAGAACTGCCGTTCGATGAATACGTGATGCGCTGGGAGCAGTAGGCTTTCCGGCCGCTGCCCAATGAAATTGTAAATCACCCGCCAGCGGCGGGCTGACGGCTTGTGCTTACAGCGTCAATCCTTAAAAATCAGTTAAAAACTGATGCGAGGATGAATCATGACGCTGACCGGGTGGATCACAATTGTTGGTATTTGCAGCCTGGGTGCTATGTCGCCGGGACCATCCTTGGCCGTTGTGCTAAAGCATACGCTCTCCGGCGGGCGCTCTCAGGGCTATACCGCTGCTCTGACCCATGGCCTGGGCGTCGGGCTTTATGCACTGATCAGTATTTCCGGCCTGGCAGTTATCATCACGGCGTCTGAAACCCTGTTCACTGTTTTACAATGGTCCGGTGCGGCTTATCTGGCCTGGCTGGGCATTAAGGGGCTGATGAGTCGCTCCAACCCCAACCAGAATCTGCCGGAAGTGACCACACAGAGTGCTGCGCGCGATGGCTTTATGATTGTCTTCCTGAACCCCAAAATCGCGGTGTTTTTTATTGCACTGTTCAGTCAGGTGGTGGGCACGGAAACCAGCTTTGCAGCGAAACTGCTGTGTGCAACCACGGCGATGGTCATCGATGGTGGCTGGTATTTGTTGGTGGCCTGGCTGTTCTCCAATCCGCGTTGGCTGAAAACCCTGCAGGCTAAAGCCGTTTGGCTGGATCGTATCTTTGGTGTGGTACTGGTCGGGCTGGCCGGAAAACTGGCGCTGGAGCTGGCTTAGAATCAACATCAAAGACGTTACCGGTTTTTGGCCTCGGTTAAGCAGTGACGCTCTGTAAACGGCATCACAGCTCAACCTTAAATCTGTGGCAGGGCAGCAAAGGATAGCGCCTCGCCACAGAACGCAAGCACGGCCTCATAGCTAAAAACACGGCTATCAATCGAGCTGAGTCACCTTAAAACCGGCCTCGCTGAACTGCTGTATCAATCCATGCTTACCTGCCATATGCAATGCCCCCACAGCCACACACTGGGTCTGGCCGTTCGACGCATTCAGCAGGGTGTCCATCCAATTATTATTCCGTTCAGTCAGCATAACGCTTTCAATCTGTGGGTATTCACCAAAGTCGGCAATATCATAGAGAGCGTCCAGGTTACCGCTTTTCCAGTTGTCGTAAATGGCATCGATCATTGTATCGGCCTGATCAATGTCGTTCGTGGAAAACTCCACAAACTCATCGCTGTAGTCAGAGCCCAGAGTATCGAACATCTGCATTTGCCAGAGGATGGTTTCAAAGGTATTCACCGGAATACCCATTTCAACGGCCTTGGCCTGCAGATAGATATCCAGCCCCTGCTCAGATTCAAAACCCTTTTTCTCGAAGATTGTCATGGTCAGCATGTTGGATGCAGCCCAGGGTTTAACGCCCTGAACCAACGACAGCGGCACTCCGGCAACCTCTGCCAGGGCCTCCAACGCTGCATACGCATCGGCTGATAACTCCGATTGCAGGGTTTTACCCTGAGGCAGCAACATCATCGCCTGGACAGACGCCATCACCGAAGGGTCTTTCATTTCGTTGAGGTCGGCTTCAATCCACAGGTTGTCACATTGACTGAAACTGCGCTGGTAAACAGCCGGCAGCGGGTAGGTGTCCGGCTTTAGGATATGAACGGTACCAAACAGGTAAAACTCCTGCTTACCTTCAACATGCCAGATGGAAGCGGAAAAGCCGGTACTGCTAAGAAAAAGAACAGAGATTAAAAGTAACGCACGCATGGCGAGTCCTTGTTGCGGGAATTAAGAAACCGCCCCAGATTATCACAGCCATGCATGGTTCAAAAAAGCCAGACGAGCTGGCTGTTCAGCCTTGTGAACGGTTACTCACGCGCGACAGGCTATTTTAGAGCCGTTACAGGTTTGGCCCTCTAAAAACACCTTCACTTTTTCACCGAGCCTGTCCGCTAACTGCTCATTGAGCATGGCGACACGCCAGCGTCTGGTAAGAATATCTTCTGCCGTGCAGGCACCTTCCTGATCAAACAGGTAGCCCAGTTCAGCTTCTATATAGGGCGCGCCCTCAACCAACGGCTCGGCGCTTCCAAAGCTCAGCACCTGAGCAGCCCGGTCGCCGTAGCATTGCCACAGATGCTCACGGATGCTTTCAGGCAGGTGACGGATAGCCTGCATGGCTTGCTGGCGATCACCGCGTGCGCCGACCAGTCTCAGATCCAGCGTATTGCACGGGCCGGCTTTCAGGCTGTGGGCCTCAATCACCTTGTCCATGCAGTCTTCCGCCATCTTGCGCCAGGTTGTCCACTTACCGCCCGTCAGGCTGATCAGACCGTTGTCATTGAGTACGACGTGATCGCGGGTGACCGAGGCAGTCGACTGGGCTTCCGGATCACTCACCAGAGGGCGCAAGCCAGACCAGGCCGCTGTCACTTCAGTGCGCTGAACCGGCTTCGTCAGCCAACTGTTAACGGTGCGCAGTATATAGTCGATTTCTGCATCTGAGGCTTTCGGGTTATCTGTCAGCCTGGCTTCATCATCGGTGGTACCAATCAGAGTGCTGCCCAACCAAGGCAACATAAACAGCACGCGGCCATCTTCTGTTTCCGGGATGAGAATACCCCGGCCTTCCGGCAACAGATCACGTTCGATAACCAGATGCACACCCGAAGAGACCGTCATCATTGGCTTGCATGCAGGGTTGGCCTTCAAGCGCAGCTCATCGGTCCACGGGCCGGTACAGTTGACGACGGCCTTAGCGTGCACATCAAAGGTTTTGCCTGTGAACCTATCGACACAGCTGACGCCGGACACGCCCGTATCGCTGTGGATAAGATCGGTAACCGCACAGTAGTTCAGTGCCGCGCCGCCCATTTCCAGGCCGGTACGCACCATCGAAATGCCATAGCGAGCATCATCAAACTGACCGTCGAAATAGCTGACGCCGCCGGTCAATGGTTTCACGTCCAAGTCCGGACAGACAGAGCTCAGCGTCGCTTTGCTTTCTATTCGGGACTCACCGATTCGCTGACTCCCGGAAAGAAAATCGTATACACCCAGGCCAATACGCATGTAAGGCAGGCCGAACCAGCCTTTTACCGGCGTCACCAGGTTTAGCTTCCAGGCCAGATGCGGAGCCATTTCCAGCATGCGACGGCGCTCAGCCAGGGCTTCTTTTACCAGGGTATATTTGCTGAGATCCAGCTCTTTAACGGCTTGCTCCAGATAGCGGACACCGCCGTGCACCAGCTTGGTGGAGCGGCTGGAGGTTCCGGCTGTGAAATCCTGCTTATCGATGATAGCCGCAGACAGGCCACGGCTGAGCGCGTCGAGAAACACGCCGGCACCGGAAGCTCCGCCGCCAATAACAAGAACGTCGAATGATTGACCGGCAATTTGAGCGAGCTGCTCTTCACGCCGCCATGATTGATTCGGAGATAGCGCAGACATTGAAAAACCCTGTTGATGATTTTTCAATCAGCATGGCGCTGATGTTCGTTTTTAACAAGATATTTTCGCTTTATGTTCGTTATGAATTAAAACGAACATCTAACGCACACAAAAAACGGGCCTTTCAGCCCGTTTATGTATTCCGAGTGTTCGGATTAAAGCGAATTACGCCTGCTCGGTTGCAGGTGCTTCAACCTTATCGTCTACCGCTTTAACCAGCAGCAAACCAACACCCATCACGATCAAACCACACAGTATGAAGACCATTCGGCCCCACAGTGGGTTAGGCAGTGCGAACATCGCCATTACACCTACGCCGGCAATTGCGATCAGCGTACCCAGCATACGGCGCTGTTTGTTATCCAGGTCCTTCTGTTCAGCAGACTCACTGACCAGTGGAGTCGCCAGGTTGGTGAAGAACAGATCAACATCTTTCTCACGGTGCTCTGGCAGAGGCTTGTAGAACAGAGTTGTCAGCAGGAAGAAGCCACCGGTAATAGAGATGTGACCGATCAGGCCAATCGCTACTTTCAGGTCGGACCACTCACGACCGGTCAACGGCGTATCCAGGTTGAATACGGTGTTGATGGTATCGGCATTGATTGCGAAACCAACCACGTAAGATACGAAACCACCGACAACCAGAGTTGCCCAGCCAGCCCAGTCCGGCGTCTTACGAATGAAGAAGCCCAGGAATGCAGGGATGGTCATTGGGAAGCTGATCAACGCACCTACGTACATCATGGTGTCGAACAGGCTCAAGCCTTTCAGCGAGTTGATGAACAACGCCACCAGAATGATGATGATACCGAAAACAGTAGAGGTAATTTTAGAAACAGTCACCAGCTCTTTCTCGGAAGCGCCTGAACGCAGAACCGGCTGGTAGAAATTTTTCACGAAGATACCGGAGTTACGGTTCAGACCCGAGTCCATAGAAGACATGGTCGCTGCGAACATCGCTGCGATCAGCAGGCCAACCATACCCGCAGGCATGAACTTCTCAACAAAGTACAGGTAAGCGAAGTCTGCCGCTTTTTTACCCGCTTCAGGGTAAGCAGCAGCCAGATCAACACCCGAACCGGCTACAACCCAGCTTGGCAGGAACCAAATCGCAGGGCCTAAGATCATTAGGCAGCAAGCCAACAATGCAGCTTTACGTGCGTTTTTAGAGTCTTTAGCCGCCAGATAGCGGTATGAGTTCAGCATGTTGTTGGTAATGGAGAACTGCTTCACGAAGATGAAGAATGCCCACAGACCAAAGATGCTCATGTAGTTCAGGTTGTTACCGGAAACAAAGCTGTCTGCCGGGAAGTTAGAAACGATTTCACCAATGCCGCCGCCTTTCACCAAAGCAACGACAGCACAGGTAACGGTAACCGCCATGATGATAACCATCTGCATAAAGTCAGATGCGATAACCGCCCATGAACCACCGGTTACTGACATTACCAGTACCACCAGGCCTGTTGCCCAGATGGTCATGTTCATATCCAAACCAAAGATACCGGAAGCAATAATTGCCAGGCCATTCAGCCAGATACCGGCAGAGATAACTGAGGTAGGCATGTTACTCCAGGTGAATACCTGCTCATTGGCTTTACCGAAACGCTGACGGATAGCTTCAATTACAGTCACTACGCGTAATTGACGGAATTTAGGAGCGAAGTACAGGTAGTTCATCAGGTAGCCGAATGCATTGGCCAGGAAGATGAACGCGACAGCAAAGCCGTCGTTATAGGCTTTACCTGCAGCGCCGGTGAAGGTCCAGGCACTGAACTGCGTCATGAATGCAGTAGCACCAACCATCCACCACAGCATGTTGCCGCCGCCACGGAAGTAGTCACTGGTAGTCGTTGTGAATTTTCGGAACATCCATCCTATTGCCATAAGAAACAGGAAGTAGATGCCAACAATTAAAGTATTGAGATCCATTGTAAAAAACCTTGGTTGTTATGCGGTTGTGTTTAGGTTGCCTGGGGGGCTTACACAATAAATCATACAATACGATGATAGGACAAGGAAGATTTGTAAAGAAAATGATAGAAATCAATCTAATACAATTACTTACAAATCAAATTGGCACACCAATTTGGTTGACCAATAAGGCTAAAAAAAGCCCTGAAACGCCGTAAAATGAACCTTTGTAATACCAGTTACAAGATTAACATTTAGTTACATTTAGATTTAAGCTCACTTTTTGGACGATCTCACCCGAGATCATATTGTATGACAATTAAGTGAGAAGAATTTCAATTATTTGAACAAATCCCATTAAATAAAATTAACATCCGGCTGTAGACCAAAGCAGGCAGAAAGCGGAAAATTGGTTAACCAAACAAATACGATTCGCGCCTCTACCTAAAATCCGATTTCCGCTACAATGCGCCTCCTTATATACGCAGAGTATGGCAATGGCACAGATTGGTAAGTTCAATACGCTGGAAGTAGTTTCCAAAACAGAATTCGGGGTTTACCTGGATGGTGAAAACCTCGATACCGTCCTGCTGCCGAAAAGACAGGTGCCGAAAGATACTGAGATAGGCGATTGGCTGAACGTTTTTATCTATCTCGATTCTGAAGACCGGCTAATCGCAACCACCGATAAGCCTCTGGCTGAAGTCGGCCAGTGTGCGTTGTTGACCGTAAAAGAAGTGACCGCTTTCGGTGCCTTTCTGGACTGGGGCTTGGCGAAAGACCTGCTGGTGCCCTTCAGCGAACAACGCAAACCGATGGAAGAAGGCCAAAAGCATGTGGTGTATCTGTTTGTCGATGAACATACCCAGCGCATTACCGGCAGTGCCAAGCTGAGTAACTTTCTGCGCGAAGAAACCAACAACTATCAGCCCGGCGACCGTGTCAGCCTGATGATCGTTAACCGCACCAACATCGGTTACAAAGCCATTGTCGATGATCTGTACCTGGGCGTGATTCACAATATCGATGTTCTGCAGCCCCTGCGCCCGGGCCAAAAGCTAGCCGGCTACATTAAAACCGTGCGTGAGGACAAAAAGATCGACATCTCTATTCAATTGCAGGGCCAGGAGGCTCGCGATGATATCGGCTCGCGCATTCTCGCCAGGTTGGAAGAAAACGGCGGTGTGCTGGGCCTGGGCGATAAAAGTTCGCCGGATGAAATCTATGCAGCCTTTCAAACCAGCAAAGGCAACTTCAAAAAAGCGGTAGGTGGCCTGCTAAAGCAGAAGAAAATCACCCTTGAACCCAAGCGCATTATTCAGGTGAAGTCTTAAGCTATGGCGAACAGGCTCAACCCGCGGCAGCAGGAATCAGTTGAATACATCAGTGGCCCACTGCTGGTGCTGGCCGGCGCCGGCTCCGGTAAAACCTCGGTCATTACCCAGAAGATTGCCTACCTGATTCAGGAATGTGGCTACAAAGCCCACAACATCGCTGCGGTAACCTTCACCAATAAGGCCGCGCGGGAAATGAAAGAGCGGGTCGGCAAGCTGGTGAAGGGTCGGCAATCGCATGGCCTGATTGTGTCCACCTTTCACAACCTGGGCCTGAACATTCTGCGCAAAGAGGCGGCCCATACCGGCCTGAAGAGCAACTTTACGCTGTTTGACGATCACGACTCGAAGGCACTCATCAAGGATATTGTGCTGCGAACAGCGCCGAACGCCGCCGATGAAGTCGACTTCTTCAAGAATCTGATCAGCCTGTGGAAGAATGACCTGCTCGAGCCTGATGATCTGCGCGGCAAGATGGAAGACGCCATCCACACCCTGGCGGTCGAGATCTATGCCGAATACAACCGCATGCTCAGTGCCTACAATGCGGTCGATTTCGATGATTTGATCCGCCTGCCAACCCTGTTGTTTCAGAGCAATGCCGATGTCCTCGGCAAGTGGCAGCGCCGCATCCGTTATTTGCTGGTCGATGAATATCAGGACACCAATATATCCCAGTACCTGCTGGTAAAGCTGCTGGTGGGCGACGATCCGCGCTTTACCGTAGTAGGGGACGATGACCAGTCGATCTACAGCTGGCGTGGTGCGCGACCGGAAAACCTCGTTAAGCTGCAGGATGACTTTCCGCATTTACGACTGGTGAAGCTGGAGCAGAACTACCGCTCCACCAAGTTGATTCTGAACGCCGCCAACACCGTGATTGACCACAATCCACACGTGTTCAAGAAAACGCTGTGGAGTGAAATGGCGCACGGTGAGCCGATCCGCATTATCCGTAACCCATCGGAAGATGCCGAGGCCGAGCGTGTGGCCAATGAAATTCTGCACCAGCATCTGGTCCGCAAATGCAGCTATAAAGACTTTGCCATTCTCTATCGCGGCAATCACCAGTCGCGGCTCATGGAAATGAAACTGCAGCAGAACCGCATTCCGTACAAGATCAACGGCGGCACTTCGTTCTTCTCAAAGGCTGAAATCAAAGACGTGATGAGCTACCTGCGGCTGCTGATCAACCCGGATGACGATGCCGCCTTCCTGCGTGTGATCAACACGCCACGCCGGGAGATTGGCCCGGCGACACTGGAAAAGCTCAATGAATACGCCGGGGCACGCAACGTTAGCCTTTCTGCTGCCAGCAGCGAACTGGGCCTGCGTGAGCATTTAAGTGAACGCGCCAGCGAACGCCTGACCCGTTTCAGCAGCTGGCTGGAGCGCACCATCAAAAAGCTTCATACCGAAGAGAACCCGGTGATGGTGATCCGCGAGATGGTCACCGACATAAACTACGAAGCCTGGTTACGACAGGACAGCACCACCGATGCGATGGCCGAAAAACGCCTGGCCAACGTGCATATTCTGATCGACGGTCTGCAATCCATGCTCGAGCGCGGCAACGAAGACGATGACTCTGATCTGGCAATTGGCGATGCTATTGCCAAACTGGTGCTGCGCGACCTGATGGAGCGCCAGGAAGAAGAGAACGACGAAGACGCGGTTCAGCTGATGACCTTACACGCGTCGAAAGGGCTGGAGTTCCCCATCGTGTTTATGCTCGGCCTGGAAGAAGAGATCCTGCCGCACCGCAACTCCATTGAGAGCGGTGATATCGAAGAGGAGCGACGGCTGATGTATGTGGGCATTACCCGCGCGCAGAAATCACTGACGCTCACTTATGCGTCTAAACGCAAGCAGTTTGGCGAGTTGATCGACTGCACACCGAGCCGGTTCATTGATGAACTGCCCGAGGAAGATGTCACCTGGATTGGTGTCGAATCAGAAAAGCCTGCGAATACAGAGAGCAACATTAATACGATTAGTAATTTGCGGGCTTTGCTGAACAGTTAGCTTTCGTGGCTGTCGCCGCTCTGTCTCCGGTGTCAGTCGCCGCCGGGAATGTGGGTATTAGTATTTTCAGGGTCGCTTGAATACTTCCGTGTATCGCTCAACTTCGCACTTCCTTGTGCTCAGATGCCCTGAAAATACTAATACCCACATTCCCGGCTTAACCTATTCAGCACCTTAATAGCCATAAGTACCGCATGAAAAGGCGTACCAGTGCCACCAGAAAGGAAGGAGCCACAAATGCCCGAAATAAAATTCACCACCGATGAAAAAGCCCAAATCGTTAAGAAGGTACAGCTGTATTTCTCAGAAGAACTCGATCAAACCATCGGCCAGTTCGATGCCGAGTTCCTGATCGATTTTTTCGCCGAAGAGGTCGGTGCCTATTTCTACAACAAGGGCATTTACGATGCACAGCAGGTGGTCGAAGAGCGTATCGAGCAAATGAAAGACGCCTTCTACGATATTGAAATGCCGACCACCTTCAGAAAGTAGCTGTCAGGCACTCACCCGGCCATAAAGAGTGAGTGCCCACTTACTTCGTTAGCGCTTACGCCAGACAGTTACTTCCGAAACGGTGTGCTGGAACTTGCGCTTGGTTTCGCGGATCACGAACGGAATTTCCTTCACCGAAACCAGCTCAAAATCGCCAATCAGCGCCTCGGTCAGGCCATCGAGCGTGGTCTGATTTTCACCGTTGATCTTAATGCCGCCCAGCCATTTATCCTTCGGCGTGTACTGCTCCAGCCAGGTGTAAGGCGAGGCAATCACCAGGTAACCGCCGGTATTCATGCGCGCAGGTATGGCGTTCAAAAACAGCATCGGGTCGGTCAGCCGGTCAATCAGGTTGCAGGCAAACACCAGATCATAACCGCTGAACTGTGCCTTCAGGTTGGTGGCATCGCCCTGTGAAAAATAGATTTTTTCCTTCACATCGCTGTAACCCAGCTGCTGCAGTGTCACGCTCTTGAAATCGACCAGCTCGCCCTCGGTAGCAATGGTGTAGCGACGCTCGCCCTGTTCCACCAACGCGTACGCCTGCTGAATAAAGCGGGCAGAGAAATCGATTGCATCGACCTGCTCAAAGTGCCGGGCCAGTTCGAAGCTGGCACGACCCACCGAACAGCCGATATCCAGCGCTTTCCGCTGTTGCGGAAGGTTCACTTCACGCAGCGCATGCTCAACCACGGCCACCGGGAAGTTGGCCACGCCGAAGTACTCGGCACCGTAATGGAATTCCAGATACTGCGACACCAGCTCATCGGTTTCATAGATATTCACCGAGCCGCTTTCCAGCACCGGTTGCTCCGACACCACATAGCGCAGCCCGGCATGCTGATAAAAATGGCGACGGAAAGCATAACGGGAAACCGGCAGCGCCTCGTTACCAGTGCTGATCCACGAGCCGCCCTTAATCAGGTTGTGCTTGCCATCGAAGGTCGGTGTCGAGAAATCATCGTACAGCGGGTGAACGGCAAAGCCGCTGTAGCCATCGATTGGGGTTTCGGTCCATTGCCAGACATTGCCAACCACATCGAACAGGCCCTCGTGGCCAAAGCGGTTCACCGGGCACGAAGAGGCGTAGTAGGCCAGCTGAATATTACCGGGCACCTCATCCCAGACCGGGTTGTTCTTCGGCACCCGCTGGCTGAGAATCTTCCATTCGGCTTCCGTGGGCAGGCGCACCGGCTCGCCGGTCTTTTCCGCCTTCCAGTTACAGAAGGCCTTGGCTTCCAGCTGGTTCACCTCCACCGGCCAATTCATGGGCAGTGAGATGACATTGGTCATGTTGCGTTGCTGCCAGCCGGTTGCGGTTTTCAGCCAGAAGCGCGGGCATTTGGCCTGGGTGTAGTTCAGCCACGACTGGCCCTCTTCGCTCCAGTAGTGCAGCTTTTCATAGCCGCCGTCCTCAACGAAAGCCATAAACTCGCCGTTAGAAACCAACAAGGCAGAGGCCTGAAAGTCGCTGACACTTTCGCTGTGGTGGCCATACTCGTTATCCCAACCGTAGGCATCATCCGTAGCGGTGCGCCCCAGCGAGACCTCGCCACCGGCGATATTAATCAGGCTGTTCTCCGGTGCCGTGCCAACGTCCGGGCAAATGGCCCAATCCGGGTGGTCGCTGACATCTTCCAGCGGTAGCTGACGAATAATCACCGACGAGGTTTCCAGATGAATACGCTCATGCTCGATGCCCATCAGAATGACCCAGGCCGGGTCCTGCTGAGTAATTGGCAACTTAATGGGTAGGGTATCGATCAATTCATTGACGCGGGCACGCACCTGATTGCGGTATTCACGCGCCTCATCAACCTTGGGCCAGCTGTAGTTAGCACTGTCGAGATCGTCCCACGACATCTCATCGACGCCAATGGCAAACATCGATTCCAGCCGGGGGTTGATGCGCTCATCGATCAGCTTGGCCAGCTTCAGCTTATTAATGTAAAAGCAGGCGGTGTGACCAAAATAAAAAATCAGCGGGTGGCGCAGCGGCTCGGCCTTCTTGTAGTAGGCGGCATCGTTGTTGATCACTTCGAAGAGATTTTCGTACAGCAACCAGGTTTGGTTGAAGTAGTGTTTAATTTCATGACGCTTGGCTTCAGCATCGTCGCCATGAAGTGAAATTGTCTGGTGAGCGCGGTCAATCTGCATATTTATCATTTCCCTGTTAACAGGCCCGTATACGTTAGCAAAATTGTTTCAGTTCACGACTAATCCTTTCGGCCTGCTAACGGCCTCAGGGAAAGACTCATTATCGACCCTGAATTAACAGTAAAGTTTAGTCTGGCTTTCACTTTCTGACCTATCGCAGGCCCACGCCATATACTCATACAATAAGACTAGCATTCAGGCTGCGCTGCCTGTAAATTTCACCCCTATCCGTTTACTTAACTCGTCTCACATGCCAACAGAGCGAACAATAAGAGGAAATTATGACAACTGCGATGACCCCTGAGCAAATCAGCGAACTTTCAAACACCATCTACAGCGCACGCCGCGACAACACCATTTTGGATGTTTATCCGGGCCAGCCACCTGCGACCCTGGAAGAAGCCTACGCGGTACAGGATCTTTCCATCAAAGCCTGCGAAGATGAAATCACCGGCTGGAAAATCGGCATGGTCCCCCCGGAGTTCCGTGATCAGCTGGGTGCTGAGCGCATTATGGGCCCGGCCTATAAAAAGGTGACTCACTTCATTGGCCGCTCCCACAGCGATGACGAAGTTCTGCAACTGCCCGTTTTTGAAGGTGGTTTCATTGCTATCGAAGCGGAACTGGTCATTGAGATTGCCGAAGACATCGCACCGGGCAGCGTGAATACCGCTGACGGCGTTGAGCACCTGATCAAAGCCGTGTATGCCGGTATTGAAATCGCCAGCAGCCCGATTGTAGACCTGAACAGCTATGGCCCAACTGCGATCATTACCGACTTCGGTAACCAGCAGGGCATGATCATCGGTGCCAAGATCGACAACTGGCTGGAAGCGGTAAAAGAAATGGAAGCCAAAACCGTCATTAACGGCGAGCTGATCAGCGCTAAACCGGCGACCAACGTACTGAATGGTCAGCTGGCCGCACTGGCGTACATTATCGATTGCGCTGCGAAGCGTGGCATCACTCTTCCAGCCGGCTCCTTCATTCTTTCCGGTGCCACCACCGGCGTGCATGAAACAGTTGTTGGTGCGAAATCGACCGTCAGCTTTGGTGATATGAAGCTGAATATTGAGTTGGTCGCCATCTAACTGGCCCAAGCTCTGAATCTGAAAAAGCCAGCAAACGCTGGCTCAGACTGATGACAAGGTCACCACAGTCGTCAAGGCGATGAAAAGGTAGCTCCTAAAATAGACGTCGAAAACATGGATGTTTTCGTCGAGCGTATCAGGACGATACTTGCAGCGGTCTATTTAGGAGCTACCTTTTCGTCGGCGGGGTTTATCGACAACCTAAGCCAACAAACGCTGGCTTTTTTATTATGGGCAGCACCTACTTCTGTTGCAGTTATTGCAGTGGTTTCAGCTTATTGATCATGAAGTTAGCAAAACGCACAACCTCTTCCTCGGCGCGCAGATTCGATTTATCCAGCAAGCTGCGATAGATGCCCCATTTCGGTCGCATGATGGTGTTGCCGGAGCGCCACATCTGCACGTTCTGCAGATCAACATGCAGTATCTCAGTGCCATCAGGTTTGGTGACCGAATAGTAGAGACTGCCGTTGTCACCAAAGGTGGCCCGGCAATAGGCCGTCAGCCATACGCCCTGAACCGACTGAAGATTATCGTAACGGGCTACCACCTCAGACTTATCAACCGCGGCATAGCGGATTTCAATCACATCTTTACCGCCAGTTTCGCGCGCGGTAATGGTCGACAGTGGCTGACTATCCAAGCCATCGACCGGTTTCAGCTGAAACAGGTGGGTGAATTTCTTCGACACTTCCATACCCTCGGCCATCTTAAACTTCCACTGAAAGCTCATGGTCTCGCCTTTTCGGCCAATCACCTTATGCGATGACTCTTTGTAACTCTTTATTTCATTGCGCTGGCGGTCGTTCGTCTTCGGGTATTTATCCCGGTCCCAATCCTGATCACGATGAATTTTAAAAACAAAGTGAGCACCCACTTCATCATCGATATCTTCGGTAATGTGCGGCTCTTCCTGGTGGTTTTTGTTGCCGTACAGGTCGGGCGCCTCGATCGCTTTGCTGCCCAGCACCTTGCGGATAATCTTGTAGGCATCTTTGCCTTCGGGACCATCGGCATCGAGTGTGACCGAAGAGCGAATCTCGTATCCGGTATCCAGGTTTTGGCTTATCTCAGCACTGGCACTCACGGATAATGGCAAAAGTGCGCCCAGCGCAATCAGGTGGAAAAGCTTCAGCATGAGGTGTTCATCCTTGTCATTATTTTTTACATCAAAAAAGCTTATAGAAAGCTAAAAATCATTCAATAAAATCTGTTCCAGCCCAGATAATACGGGCACTCAAGCATTATCAACGACCTTGCAAAATAAAGAACAGAGTTAGAGTTTTATTCACTTGATGCCTGTCAAACCCGCTGTCCCCGGCAGCCAGTTCATACCACTAGGCTTAGGGTTGATTATGCTTTATTTCTCAGGGGGTCCACCATGAAAAACCGCTGGCTTATTGCCGCATCGGCCATTGGCGTTCATGCATCCATCGGCTCAGTTTACGCGTTCAGCGTATTCAAGAAGCCTCTTAGTACGCTCATTGAAACCGCCACCGACAATCAGATTGCACTGACCTTCAGCCTGGCCATTGTTTTTCTCGGGCTTTCTGCGGCCATTATGGGGCACTTTGTGGAGCGCAAAGGCCCGCGCATCGCCGGTATGCTTTCAGCATCACTGTTTGGCGGTGGCCTGCTGATCGCCGGGCTCGGCGCCTCGCTCTCTAACCTGTACATCATCTGGCTCGGCTATGGCGTACTGGGCGGCATTGGCCTGGGCATCGGCTACATTACGCCGGTCTCCACGCTGGTGAAGTGGTTCCCCGACCGGCGCGGCTTAGCAACCGGCCTGGCCATTATGGGCTTTGGTTTCGGGGCTATGATCGGCGCACCGGTGTTCAACTTCATCATTGAATCCTTTGGTGTCGAAAACGGCGGTATTGCCTACACCTGGTTTATCACCGGTACGGTTTATATTCTCATCATGATGGCCTCGGCCAGCTATCTGGAAAAGCCACCGGAAGGCTGGATGCCCGAGAGCATGAAGGCGGCGGTGGAATCCGGCGAAAAAGAGGTGGTTCAGGATTTAACCAACCTGATGGCCAACGAAGCGGTGAAAACCGCGCCCTTCTATGGCCTGTGGCTGATGATGTTTATCAACATCTCCTGCGGCATTGGGGTGATCTATTCCGCCTCGCCACTGGCGCAGGACAGCATTGGTTTGTCCCCGGCTGAAGCGGCGGCGGTGGTTGGCCTGATGTCGCTGTTTAACGGCCTGGGGCGCATCGGCTGGGCGTCGTTTTCCGATTACCTTGGCCGCGGCTACACCTACATGACCTTCTTTCTGATTCAGATCGTCGCGTTTGTACTGCTGCCCAACATCAGCAGTGTCATCCTGTTCCAGATTGCGCTCTATACCATCCTCACCTGCTATGGCGGCGGCTTCGCCACACTGCCGGCCTATATTGGTGATCTGTTCGGCACCAAAGAGCTGGCGGCCATTCACGGGTACGTACTCACGGCCTGGGCCATGGCCGGTATCGCCGGGCCACAGATTACCGCCTATCTGCATTCCACCACCGGCTCTTACGAGGCCACGCTGTATGTGTTCTCTGGGGCCTTCGTGGTTGCGCTGGCCGCTTCGGTGGCGATGATCGTTTATATTCGTCGAGCCCGGGCAGAGCTGCAGACCCATACGGCCGGTCACTGAAAGCAAAAACATTCGGGCAAAAAAATCCCCGCAGGTGCGGGGATCAGTTTTAACCAGAAACGACGCAGTCAGAGCGCCAGTTCCAGAATTTCACGCGCCTCATCCGGCCCGATCGCGCCATGTTCGCCCAGCTTCAGCATACCGTGAGTGCGCAGCTGCTCAACGATCGGCTCGATATCGTCACGGCTCAGCCCGGCTTCTGACAGACTGGTTGGAACGCCCATGGCGCGGAAGAACGCGACGGTACGGCCAATGATGATGTCCAAACACTCTTCTTCCGTGCCGCATTCCACACCAAATACCCGTACGCCATACTGCAACAGCTTATCCTTCTTGGCTTCGCGCTGATGACGCATCACCGCCGGCAGAACAATACTCAGCGTTCGGGCATGGTCAATCTTGTGCAGAGCGGTCAGTTCATGACCGATCATATGGGTGGTCCAGTCCTGCGGCACACCGGCACCGATCAAACCATTCAGCGCCATAGTCGCTGCCCACATGATGTTGGCACGTACTTCCAGATCTTCCGGCTCAATCATGGCTTTCGGACCTTCTTCGATCAGCGTCTGCAGCAAACCCTCGCTGAAGCGATCCTGAACCTTGGCGTTTACCGGGTAAGTCAGGTATTGCTCCATGGTGTGCACAAAGGCATCGACCACACCATTGGCCACCTGACGGGCGGGCAAGGTTAGGGTGACGGCCGGGTCGAGCACTGCAAACTGCGGCCGTACCAGCGGTGAACCGAAGGAAAGCTTCTCGCTGCCTTTCGACACCACGGCCCCCATGTTCGATTCTGAACCGGTGGCCGGCAGGGTGAGCACGCAGCCCATCGGTACCGCCGACTCAACCTTGGCATCGGCGGCGAGAATATCCCACGGGTCACTGCCTTTGTATTCGGCCGCCGCAGCAATAAACTTGGTGCCATCGACAACCGAGCCACCCCCCACGGCAAGCAGGTAATCAAAGCCTTCGGTCTGCACCAGTTTCACCGCTTCCATCAGCGTGGCAAACTGTGGGTTAGGCTCAATACCGCCGAATTCATCCCAGGTGTGATCGCTGAGCGCCTCACAGACCTGGTCGTAAACGCCGTTCGATTTGATAGAGCCACCGCCGTAGGTGACCAGAATTCGGGCATCTTTCGGGATATTGCTGCTAATTTCCGCTATCTGGCCTTCGCCGAAGATAATCTTTGTGCTGTTCTGAAAGGTGAATTTATTCATTCGTATCCGCTCCAATTTAACAAGATGGATGAGGTGTTATTGCCAATATGAGCACTTTGTCAGGCTGCTGCAACCGGAAATGCGTAAAGTATGGTTGAAGAGAAGGGAAGGTCACGGCAGACGCCGCAACCTGAGCAGAAAGTTAAAACTTAGTGGTGGTGACCGCCTTCACCGTGAACGTGGCCGTGCTCAATTTCTTCCGCAGAAGCCTCACGAACGTCTTCGATCGTGCCGGTAAAGGTCAGCGTTTTACCCGCCAATGGGTGGTTAGGGTCAACAGTGACATCATCGCCTTCAACGCCGGTGACCACCAGCTGAACCGGGCCACCCTGGGTTTGTGCGGTAAAGGCCATGCCCGGCTCAACCGATTCAACACCTTCAAAGGCGTCACGCGGGACAACCTGTACCAGCTCGGCTCTGTATTCACCGTAGGCGTCTTTTGGCTCAACCGTAATGTTGAACTCTTCGCCTTTCGCTTTGCCCGTCAGGCCAGCTTCCAGACCCGGAATAATATTCTGTGAACCGTGCAGATAAACCAGCGGTTCAGCGCCTTCAGAGCTGTCAATCAGCTGACCATCAGAATCGGTCACGTTGTAATTAATCGCGACAACCTTTTTGTCTTCAATCATATCTATTTCCTGCGTTATGCAATGAGTTTAGAGCGACGAAGTGGGCTGACGCTCGTGTGAATAAAAACTCTATTGGGCCTAAATCGCCTAATTCAAACCGGAATGCCGGATTCATCGGTAAATGACGCCATTCGGTAAAGAAACCGGCAGCCTGATCAGACATTTCAGGATATCTGATAAAATTTGCGACCGTTTTTTCGTGTGACGCCTGATGTTCGCTAATTCCGCCCTGCACAATCCAGACTATCGCAAATTCTTCATTGCTTCCTGCTTCGCCACTATGGCGCTGTGGATGATGCGCTTTCTATTTGGCTGGCTGATCTGGGAAGCGACCAAATCCTTTTTCTGGGTCGGCATGGCCAGTACCGGCATGCTGCTGCCATCGCTGGTGATCACGCCGATATCCGGTGTGATTTCTGATCGTATCAACCTGCGCAGCGGCATCATGGGCTGCCTGAGCGTTCAGGTGACGGTCTCTTTCATAACTCTCTTTACGTTTCTACTGGCAGATCCATCGCTCTCCATTCTGCTATTGCTGACCTTCATCTTCGGCTGTGCCTCAGCGGCCAGCTCGCCATTCCGGCTTTCCATCACACCGCGTCTGGTGGGCCGGACGCTGCTGCCGAATGCCGTTGGTTTGGGTGCCATTGTATTCAACACCTCACGCATTTTAGCTCCGGCGCTGGCGGCCAGCCTGCTGACCATCACCGGAGCGATCTGGGTGCTGTGCCTGTGCGCACTGTTCTTTGCGGTAGCGGTGTATTTCAACTCCTGCCTGCCAAGCCTGCCTCCGGCCCCGAAAAAAGAAGGCTCCAGTGGCTGGCAAGAATTTAAAGGCGGGCTGGTGTTTGCCTGGCAATCGCCTTATGTACGGCTGATGCTGATCATCACCCTGATCAACAGCCAGGTGGCGCGGGCACTGATTGAATTGCTGCCGGCGCTTTCCGGTACCTTTACCGAAGGCCAGCCTTCAGATTTAGCCATGCTCACCGCCTGTGCCGGTGGCGGCTCTATTCTGGGCGGGCTGTTTATTGCGCGGCAGAAGGGTGAGGTTCAGCGCATGGTGACCAACATCACGCTGTCGATGGCATTAACGGCCGCCGCGATTCTGCCGCTGCTGTTTTCACCCAATATCCTCTTGCTGACCACGCTGGTTGGCGCGATCAGCCTGTTTATGACGATCATCGGTACCGGCTCACAGATATCCGTGCAGATGATGGCCGAAGACGCCATTCGTGGCCGCATCATGAGCCTGTTCATCACCGTTGCCCTCGCCGGACCGGCGTTCGGCGCTTTTATTATGGGGACCATCGCTGAGTTTATCGGCTTCAGGTTAATGTTGATTGCGATGCTGCTATTATCATCGCTGGGCAGCTACTGGCTGTTCAGCCAAAACAAACAAATAAAAAATGAAAGCGGGGCCCAAACCATTTAGCCCGCGCAACAACAAGCAGGGTGAATTTTGCTCAAGGCTCATCAGTTTTCAGAACTCTTTATCAATGACATTCCCATGATGGATGTGCGCGCGCCCGTCGAATTTGAGCGTGGCGCCTTTCCGGCAAGCGTCAACCGGCCGCTTATGAGCGATGCCGAGCGAGAAGCGGTGGGCACCTGCTATAAAGAACAGGGCCTGCAGGCCGCCATTGCGCTGGGCCATGAGCTGGTGCAGGGCGATACCAAAGCGCAGCGCGTCGCCAGCTGGCAGGCCTTTGCCGAGCAAAACCCCCATGGCATCCTTTACTGCTTTCGCGGCGGAATGCGCTCACAGATTGTGCAGCAATGGCTGCGTGAAGCCGGCACTGACATGGACTATGTGCAAGGCGGCTACAAGGCTCTGCGGCAGTACCTGATCGATGAGCTGCAGCAGCGTATCGCGCAGGGCAACATCTATGTGCTTTCCGGCGCGACCGGCTGCGGGAAAACCGAGGTGATTCACCAGTGGCCACACTCGGTCGACCTGGAAGGGCTGGCCAATCACCGTGGCAGCGCCTTTGGCAATACCGGCAGTGAGCAACCCTCGCAGATCAACTTCGAAAACGGCTGGTCAATCGACTGGTTGAAACGCAGCCAGGCATCTTCAGCCCCGGTGCTGTTTGAGGATGAATCCCGGCTGATCGGGCGCATTGCCGTTGTTCCTGAGTTTTTGGCACTGACCAAACAGGCACCGATTATCCGCCTGAAAGCCTCGCTGGAAGAGCGCGTTGCGCGAATCCGCAAAGATTACTTCGAAAACGCCTACCAGCAGCAGCTGCCTAATGGTGAAGAGGCTGCACTGGCCTATCTGGACAACTTCATCCGTTCGGCACTGAACCGTATTCAGAAGCGCCTCGGTGGTGAACGCCACCAGCAATTACTGACGCTGCTGGATGAAAGCTCTGCTTTACTGAGCAGTACCAATCAATGGTCACGATTCGACACCCTGATAGAAATCCTGCTCAGCGATTATTACGATCCGATGTACAACTATCAGTATTCGAAGAAGGCCGACCAACAGATTGCCGAAGGTGATCATGCGGAGGTTTTACAATGGCTGGCAGCACAACCCAACACCTGAAACCCCAACGCCACAAGCCGGAGCAGCTGACAACCCGCAGCCGCATTCTTGCAAGCCTGCTGCTGTTACTGCTGGTGGCCGTGAACTGGTGGCCCTACCTTGATGTTCTCGCCCAGCAATACCTGACCGATACCATCAGCAGTAACGCCATCGTATTTGGTGTGGTGCGCACGCTGAACGGGGTTATCTCCGTTGTGCAATCGTCCGATGTCGGCATCGGTGTCGCCAGCATTACCATTGGTGAAATCTTCGACCCAGTGAATGATCTGGTCGAGCGGTTTTCCGGCCTGCTGCTGGTATCGCTGACGGCCCTCGGCATTCAGCAGGTTATTCTGCTGTTTACCACCTCTCTGGCGGTGAAGGGATTATTTAGTGCCTTTGCGGCTCTGCTTTTGATTTTCCTGTGGCGGCCACACACCCGCCTGCGCGGCTGGCTGAAGGCGGCCTTCATCATCGTGCTGCTGCGCTACCTGCTCAACCTGGAAGTGGCGCTGGTGTGGTGCTTCGACTGGTTTTACTTTAACGCCACCGGCGCCGAGGCGCTGTCTGTGCTCGAAGGCGCGACCGAAGTGCTGCGCACCCTGAAGGATTCGCTGACCGAGATTGATCTGGGCAAGCTGATTTTTGGCAACAACAGCCCCGATCTTGCCGGTGAAAGCATCGGTCAGGAGCTGAGCGCCTCGGTGGTTACGCTGATCGTCGGTATGATCTTTAAAAGCCTGCTGATCCCGATCGGCACGTTGTGGCTGGCTTTAACAGTCGTCAAAAGCCATGCCTTTCATTATGATTCTCGTCCTTAAAATATCCGGCCTACCGCTTTAAAAACACGATGATGCATCGTTTTTAAGCTAAGCTGATAAACATGCACTAACGCCGAGCCCCTTAAGTGATAAAAAAAATTTCCATCGATGATCTGTCTATCGGAATGTACATTTGCGACCTCAATAACCAGTGGGTTCCGAGGCAAAATGCATCCCGTCGCGGGTTGATCAAGTATCAATCGACCATCGATAAGGTTCGGGCTTTGGGCGTGAAAGAACTCTACATCGATACCGACAAAGGGGCCGATTGCGAGAGTGCTGCTATAGCAGATCCCGTCAAGCAGCTGCAGGCCAACCAGTTCAACTCGCTGGTAGCACAGAGTGGTGCCCAACCGGGTTTGCGGACAGCTCTGAGCGAAGAGCGTGAGAACGCTGAGAAACAGCACAAAAAAGCCAAAACACTGATTGGTGGCATTCTCGATGACATTAAAGCCGGCAAGGGTGTCGATGCCGATGCCGTCGAAGAAACCGCCGACGACATCATTAGCTCGCTCAACACCAATGAAAACGCCTTAGCCTGCCTTTCCCATATTCGTTCCAAGGATAAGTACCTGCTGGAGCATTCCGTCAACGTTGGCGTGCTGCTGGGCATCTTCGCACGGGCACGCAGGTTCGACGAGCAGACCACCCGTCAACTGGTGGCTGGCGGGCTGCTGCACGATATCGGTAAAATCCTGGTTCCGGATGAAATTCTCAACAAGCCCGGCAAGCTGGAGCCCAAGGAATGGGAAGAGATGAAACGCCATGTCACCTATGGCGAGCGCATTCTTGATGTCACCGCAGGGCTGTCCGATATTACCCGCTCCATCTGTGGCCTCCATCACGAACGCCTGGATGGCAGTGGTTACCCACGGAATTTACCGGCGGAACAAATTACCGTTTATGGCCGCATGTCTGCCATCTGTGATGTTTACGATGCGATCACCGCAGACCGGGTTTATCACGAAGGTATGTCGCCCAACGAGGCAATGAAGAAGCTTATTGAGTGGAGTATTTTCCACCTGGATAAGGAGCTGGTGTACGACTTCATTCGCTGCTTATCGGTTTACCCGGTGGGGACCCTGGTGGAGCTTTCCAACGGTACCGCGGCGGTCATTATTGAAGCCAACCGGCGCCAGCCCAAGCTGCCGGTTGTGCGCGCCTTTTACAGCACCCGAATGCAGGAGCTGATTCCGCCAGAGGATCTTGATCTGGCAAATCGGGGCACCCGCACCCAAATTACCAATACGCTCGATGCCCGTCAGCTGGGCATCGATATTCGACCCTTCCTGTAAGGGCCGGTGGCTGCCTTACTTTCGTTTGCAGGTATTTAGGCCAAGCGGCAAGTACAGCGGGCAAAACCGGATAATCGCCGTGACGATAAAAACAACGCCTAAGACTCCCAGCACAACAGCCAACACTCCGGAAACCCAGCCCATCACGACAGCCAGTAAAAACAGCAGGCCGACAACTAACCTGGCAGTACGATCTGTGGAACCCATATTAACTTTCATAACTAACCTCCATGAGCAGTGAATCTGCTGCTTAGAGGCTAGTTAAGAAATTACTTATATACAAATTATCTTTAGTCGCAGATCAGGGCTGCAGCCGTTCCAGCGCCCAGCTGCCATCGGCCTGTTTAATGTATATAAAGCGGTCATGCAGGCGCGACCCACGGCCCTGCCAGAATTCAATCTTAACCGGCTTAACCCGATAGCCACCCCAGAAGGACGGCAATGGGATTTCGCCTTCGCTGAACTTACGTTTCATTTGGTCAAACGCCTGCTCAAGCAGCTTACGGGAGCCGATTTTTTGGCTCTGATGGCTGGTCCAGGCGGCAATCTGGCTTTCACGCGGACGGGATATAAAGTAACGGGTGGCTTCGGCCACGCTCAGTTTTTCGGCTTCGCCGTAGATGATCACCTGACGCTCAAGCGGCGTCCAGGCGAAGTGAAGGCTCACCTTGTTATTGCCGGCAATATCCTTGGCTTTATGACTTTCCAGGTTGGTATAAAACACGAAACCCTTGTCATCAAAATTCTTCAGCAGCACGATACGCTGACTTGGCTGACCTTCAGAGTCGACCGTGGCCAGCGACATCGCTGTCGGGTCGGCACTCAGCTTGGCATCAACGGCCTGCTTGAACCAGGCGTCGAACTGATCAATAGGGCTGGCGACCAGCTGCTCACGGCTTAAACCGGCCAGGGTGTATTCGCGGCGGATATCTTCGAGTTTCATGTTTATCTCTTCTATCAATGATCCGGCAGGTAACGGAAAGACTATCCGATGACCGACCTCAATTCGGCTGACAGGTTTTACAGTAGCAGGTACTGCGGTTATTGGTGCGCATTTCTTTAATCAGCGTGCCACAGGTTAAGCAGGGCAGCCCGGCACGGCCGTAGACATTCAGCGACTGGGCAAAGTAACCCGGCTTGCCATCGCCACCGACAAAGTCTTTCAATGTGGTGCCGCCCTGATCAATGGCTTTTGCCAGCACCTGCTTGATGCAATCGGTCAGCCGTTCGGCCTGCGCTTTGGTGATTCTGCCCGCCTGCTTGTGCGGGTAAATACCGGCCAAAAACAGCGCTTCGTTGGCGTAGATGTTACCCACGCCGACCACCACCTTGGCATCCATGATCAGGGTTTTAATCTTGGTCTTACGTTTACGGCAGGCGCGGTAGAGGTAATCACTGGAAAAGGCATCGGTGAGTGGCTCCGGTCCTAAATGGGCGATCAGCGGGTGCTCAATGACCGGCTCAACGCTGTGCATAAAGGCTCCGAAGCGGCGAGGGTCGTGGTAGCGCAGGCGGGTACCGTTATCGAGTTCGATATCAAAGTGATCGTGTTTATTCGGCGTTGGGTCATCAAACAGAATACGCAGATTACCGGACATCCCCAGATGAATCAGCAAGACGCCCTTTTCCAGGCGAATAATCAGGTACTTGGAGCGCCGCTCAACGGCCTGAATGGTCTGGTCCTGCGCCCATTCGGCCAGTTCGTCATCCACCGGCCAGCGTAAACGCTTATCGCGAATGGTGATGCGTGATATACGGCGGCCTTCAATGTGCGGTGCAATGCCGCGTTTGGTTGTTTCGACTTCGGGTAATTCGGGCATCTTGAAGCCTTGCTGATCAGGTTGGGTGGCTGGGTCTGGCAGATCAGCCGGTCGCCGGTTTCGAGTACGCGTGAATATATCCCTATAGCTCGGCGCTCACATCCCTGTGAGCGACGCCTCGAAACCGGCGACCGACTGCTCTGCCGAAGTACAGTGGCTAGTTTCAGCCCTTACAGAACCGAAATATCCGCCACCTGCATGAACAGGCTGCGCAGCTTGGCCAGCAATGCCAAACGGTTCAGACGGATCTTCTCGTCATCGGCATTCACCATAACGCCATCGAAGAAGCTGTCGACCACATCGCGCAGGCCCGCCAGTTCATTCAGTGCCGCCGTGTAATCGGCCTCGGCGACGGCCGTGCTGACCACGCTGGTGGCGCTGTCGAGCGCGGCAAACAGTTCACGTTCTGCCGCCTCTTCAAACAACGACGGGTTAACCTCATCGCTGATGTCGACATCGGCCTTGGACAGAATGTTCGAGACGCGCTTGTTTCCGGCGGCCAGTGCTTCAGCCTGTTCCAGCTTACTGAACTCAGCCACGGCACGGACCCGCAAATCGATGTCGTACGGGTTAGTGAGTGCTAACGCACGCACCGACTGGAAGATTTCCGCACGGAAGCCCTCATCGGCATACCAGGCGCTGAAGCGATCCAGAACATACTGCACCACATCGCTGACCACCTCATCGCGCTGCGGCAGGTCGGCGTGCTGATCGGCGGCAAAGGTGACCAGATCAACCAGGTCCAGATCCAGCTCACGCTCAACAATAATGCGCAAGACACCCAATGCGGCGCGGCGCAGGGCGAACGGGTCTTTGGTACCCGTTGGCGGCTGGCCAATGCCAAACAGACCGGACAGGTTATCCAGTCGATCCGACAGTGCGACCGCCATACCCTCGCGGGTTTCCGGCAGTGCATCACCGGCACCGGCGGGCTTGTATTGCTCCAGAATGGCTTCGGCTACGGCTTCGGCTTCGCCGTCGGCAATCGCATAGTAGCGGCCGGCAATGCCCTGCAGATCGGTAAATTCAAACACCATATCGGTGACAAGGTCCGCCTTAGACAGGTAAGCGGCACGTTCGGCTTCAGATACCGAGGCATCAATCTTACCGGCGATGTAACCGGCCGTTTTCTGAATGCGCTCAACCTTGTTGTAAACGCTGCCCAGCTGCTGCTGGAACATGACGGTTTTGAGCTTCTCAACGCGATCCGCCAGCGGCGTTTTCTTGTCCGTTTCCCAGAAGAAAGCGGCATCGGCCAAGCGAGGGCGAATCACCTTTTCGTTGCCCTCAACGACAATCTGCGGGTCCTGGCTTTCTATGTTGGCGATAAACACGAAGTAAGGCTGGATTTCACCCTGCGTGTTTACCGTCGGGAAATACTTTTGATGCTCTTCCATGGAAGACATCAGCGCTTCTGCCGGAACCTCCAGGAAGCGCTCTTCAAACTGGCCGACTAACGCCACCGGCCATTCGTTCAGCGCCGTCACTTCATCGAGCAGGTCGGAATCAATGACTGCAACCACGCCCTTGGACGAGGCAGCCTGCTTGGCATCGGCAGCGATTTTTTCGTGACGCTTAGCGAACGATGCCATCACCTTGCCTTCGGTCATCAGCGTGCTTTCGTAATCGGCTGCACGCTTGATAACAATCTCTTTTGGCGCATGGAAGCGGTGGCCGCGCGTGGTATTACCCGATTCAACGCCATAGACCGTGGCCGGTACAACCTCTTCACCCAACAGCATCAGCAGCCATTTAACCGGACGAACGAATTCATCACGGCGCGCACCCCAGCGCATACGCTTAGGGATCGGCAGGCTATCCAGTGTTTCCTGCACAATGGATGGCAGCAATTCTTTGGTGGCTTGGCCTGGCTTGGTACCACGGTACATCAGCCATGGGCCTTTCGGGGTTTCGACCGTTTCCAGCTCGTCAACCGATACACCACAACCGCGGGCAAAACCCTGAACGGCTTTGGTCGGGTTACCGTCGGCATCAAAGGCGGCGGCAACGGAAGGGCCGCGACGCTCAATGGTCTCATCGGGCTGCTGCAGGTCGAGGCCCGTCAGGGTCAGCGCCAACCGGCGGGGAGCACCGAAGCGCTCGGTCGATTCAAAGTTGACGCCGGCGGCCTTCAAGCGGTCGATAATGCCGTCGGCAAAGGCGTTTTTCAGGGTACGCAGTGCTTTAGGTGGCAGCTCTTCGGTGCCCAGTTCAATCAGAAAATCAGCAGTCGACATTATTTTTTCTCTCCCTGCGCAGCTTCTTTGGCAATGACTTCGTCTCGTAAGGCTTCCGGGGCTTGCGGGAAGCCAAGTCTCAGGCGGGAATCGTAATAGCCTTTTGCCACCGCACGCGAAAGCGTACGAATCTGCAGAATGTAGCGCTGACGCTCGGTAACCGAGATCGCCTTGCGGGCATCCAGCAGGTTAAAGGTGTGGCCGGATTTCAGAATCTGCTCATAGGCCGGCAACGGCAGGTTGGCCGCGATCAGTTTTTCAGCTTCGGCCGCGTGGTAGTCAAACTGATGGAACAGCTCTTTCACATCGGCGTGTTCAAAGTTGTAGGTCGATTGCTCCACCTCGTTCTGATGGAATACATCGCCGTAGGTCACCGGCGTACCATCCGGGCCGACGGTCCAGATCAGGTCATAAACGCTGTCGACGCCCTGAATGTACATGGCCAGACGCTCCAAACCATAGGTGATTTCACCGGTCACCGGGTAGCACTCCAGGCCGCCCACCTGCTGGAAGTAGGTAAACTGAGTCACTTCCATGCCATTCAGCCAGACTTCCCAGCCGAGACCCCAGGCACCCAGCGTTGGGTTCTCCCAGTTATCTTCAACGAAGCGAATGTCGTAAACGGTCGGGTCGATGCCGATCGCCACCAGCGAGCCTAAGTACAGCTCCTGAATATTATCCGGGCTTGGCTTCAACACCACCTGATACTGATAGTAATGCTGCAGACGGTTCGGGTTTTCACCGTAGCGGCCATCGGTTGGGCGGCGCGAAGGCTGCACGTAGGCAGCGTTCCAGGTTTCCGGCCCTAACGCACGCAGGAAGGTTGCAGGGTGCGAGGTACCGGCACCGACTTCCATATCGAGAGGTTGAAGAACTACACAGCCCTGGTCGGCCCAGTACTTTTGTAAGGTCAGAATCAGATCTTGAAACGTCAATGTTTCGGAAGGTGTTTTAGTCGTCACGGTGATTATCTCGCCTTGCGCAACAGCAGAAAATGAAAAGGGCGCCATTATACACAGCGTACAAGGGCGGGTCATGCGGGATTCTGTATAACGCGCCGCAGCAAGAAAACTGGAAATCTGCCCGGCACTTGAGCTGAGTGGCGTTACAAAGTGTAATTTTTGTGCTCAACTGGTAAATGTTTCGTGCAGAAAGAAAATCAAGGAAATGATATGTGTATTAAAAACCTCGTAGCCGCATCGGTTATTTGCCTTAGCGCTAACGTGGCCAATGCATTTGATATTGAGCCCTTTATTGGCTGGGACGTAACCCGTGATCCTGCAGTGGGCATTTCAGAATATAGCTACACCAATGGCAGTGATGAACAACTCGTTGCAGGTGACGGTTTCGGCTTGCTGATTGGATCAGAATTTCTCAGGATCGGAGATTTTGCCTTTGATGCCCGAATCGGAGCCCAGTTCAAGTCGATGGATGCCACCGATACTGACGGATATGACATTTCCGATGCCTACTATTTCTTCCCCGTATTTTTAAACCTGAACTATGACATAACCCGGCGCTGGTCCGTTGCTGGTGGTGCCTCAATACTGTTGTACCCCACCTTCTGGCGACAGTATGACGGTGAAGACGCGTTCGTGAAAGCGGATACATCCTATGGCTTTAATGCTGAATTACGCTTTCTTGCAATCCCTGCAAGTCTGGATAGAGATTTAGAAGCCTATTATGTACTGCGGTATATTCACAATGACGTTGACTATACAAAGGTTGAAGAGTCAGATGGGACCTACGATTTTGATGAATACAATGATGACTTCGACGCCGGATTGTCAGCAACAGATGAGATTCGTGCAATCCAGTTTGGATTAAAGCTTCGCTTTTAATCTTAGGCTAAAAACGGCCCAAGGCCGCAACCGCGGCCTTTAATCACTTCCGCCAATACTGCGGCGTAAACAACACCAGCAGCGTGAAAATTTCCAGCCGGCCGAGCAGCATGGCCAGGCACAACAGCCATTTGGCAACGCCGGGAATATTGCCATAGTGCAGCGCCACCTCACCGAGCCCCGGCCCCAGGTTATTTAACGCCGAGCCAACCGCTGACCAGGTGGTGACAAAATCGAGCCCGCAGGCGAGCAAGCCAAAGAAGATGAGCCCGTACGCCAGAATATAAACGCTGAAAAAGCCCCAGACCGATTCCACGACCTTATCGCTGACTTTCCGGTTACCCACCTTGACCGAGAACACCCCCTTGGGGTGAATCAGCCGCTTAATCTCGCGCAGGCCCTGCTTGAAGATGAGCAGTACCCGCACCACCTTCATACCGCCGGCGGTGGAGCCGGCACAGCCACCAATAAAGGACGCCATGAACAGCACAAAAGGCGCGAACAACGGCCAGATGGTGAAGTCTGCGGTAGCAAAGCCGGTGGTGGTCAGCAGGCTGATGCTTTCAAATATGCCATAACGGAACGATTCAAACGGCGTGTAGGTATGGATCAACAGCAAGGTGATGGATGTCATGCTGGCCAGCACCAGAGCGATAACCTGAAACGCCCGGTATTCCGGGTCAAGAAAGTAGTGCTTGATAGAGCGGCTGTTCCAGGCCACATAGTGCAGCCCGAAATTCGCCGAGGACAGCAGCATAAAGACCACGGCGATCAGCTCGATGGTAACGCTGTTAAAATAGCCTATGGAGGCATCGTGCGTTGAGAAGCCGCCGATGGCCACGGTAGAAAAGCTGTGCGAAATGGCATCAAAGAAGCTCATGCCTGCCGCCCAGTAGGCAGCGCCGCAAACCAGCGTCAGGGTTAAATAGATATACCAGAGCGCCTTGGCGGTTTCGGCGATACGCGGAGTCAGCTTACTGTCTTTGACCGGCCCGGGGGTTTCGGTGCGGTACAGCTGCATGCCGCCAATACCGAGCATGGGCAGTACCGCCACGGCGAGAACAATAATCCCCATTCCGCCCAGCCACTGCAGCTGCTGGCGGTAAAACAGAATACTCTTGGGCAGGTCATCGATGCCGGTAATCACCGTGGCACCGGTCGTGGTCAGGCCACTGAATGACTCAAAAAAGGCGTCGGTATAGGAAAGGTGTACCTCCGGTGCCAAAAAAAGCGGGATGGAGCCGGCAATGCCCAGCACCAGCCAGAACAGCACCGTCACCAAAAAGCCATCGCGGGTGCGCATTTCCTTCTGCCAGTTGCGCACCGGCAGCCACATGCCAAAGCCCACCGCAATAACCCACAGGAAGGCCACAATAAAGGCGTGATGAGCGCCGTCGTCATAGATCAGCGAGACCAATATCGAGGGCAGCATGGTCAAGCTGAACACCATGAGCAGCAGACCCAGAATTTTAAGCGTTAGGCGATATTGCATAGCGTTGGGATCAATTTCCTGTTTGATTCAGCAGCCGTAAAAGCCTGGAAAACAGGCTTCAGAAGAAACTGAAGCCCACCTGGAACAGTTTTTCCACATCGGCAGTGCGGCGTTTATCGACCAGGAACAGAATGACATGATCCCCGGATTCAATTTTGGTCAGATCGTGCGCGATGATCACCTCATCGTTACGCACAATCGCACCAATGGTGCAGCCTTCCGGCAGATCGATATCTTCGACACAGCGACCAACCACCTTAGACGAACGGGCATCACCATGGGCCACCGCCTCAATAGCCTCGGCTGCGCCACGGCGCAGTGAGTGAACATTTACGATGTCACCGCGACGCACGTGCGTCAGCAGGCTACCGATGGTCGACTGGGAAGGCGAGATGGCAATATCGATATCGCCACCCTGAACCAAGTCGACATAGGCGGTGTTGTTAATCAACGTCATTACCTTACGCGCGCCCAGGCGCTTGGCCAGCAGCGAGGCCATGATGTTGGCTTCATCGTCGTTGGTCGTAGCAATGAAGACATCGGTATCTTCGATGTTTTCATCGAGCAGCAGTTCCTGATCGGACGCATCACCCCGCAGCACAATGGCCTGCTTCAGGTGGTTGGAGAGCCATTCGCAGCGGGCTTCGTCACGCTCCAATACCTTCACCGAATAACGCTTTTCAATGCTGCGTGCCAGCCGGTAACCAATGTTACCGCCACCGGCAATAACGATGCGCTTGTAGTTGCTTTCCTTGCGGCGCAACTCACTCATGACCGCGCGGATATCGTGGCTGCCGGCAATAAAGAACACCTCATCATCGGCTTCAATCACCGTTGAACCTTCGGGAATAATCGCCCGGCCTTTGCGGTAAATGGCCGCCACCCGGGTTTCAATCGACGGCATGTGGTGCCTTAAGAAGCGTAACTCCTGACCCACCAGCAGACCGCCATGAACCGCCTTAACCGCCACTAGCTGCAACTTGCCACTGGCAAAGTCGAGCACCTGCAGTGCTCCCGGCGTTTCGATCAGGCGCTGAATATAGTTGGTCACCAGCCGCTCGGGGCTGATCAGAACATCAACCGGCACGGCATCCTGCGCGAACAGCTTATCGGCATCGCGAATGTATTGCGGGTCGCGAATACGGGCGATCTTGGTTGGCGTGCGGAACAGGGTCAACGCCACCTGGCAGGCAATCATGTTGACTTCATCGCTGTTGGTCACAGCGATGAGCATGTCGGCATCGTCGGCACCGGCGCGTTCGAGAATATCGGGCAACGAAGCCAAGCCATTGACGGTTCGGATATCAATACGGTCCTGAAGTTCGCGTAAGCGGGTGGCGTCGGTATCGACAACGGTGATGTCGTTTTCTTCAGACGCAAGGTTTTCAGCAAGGGTGCCGCCGACCTGACCTGCACCTAACAATATGATTTTCAATGCCTACCCCTAGGATGTGACCAGCGTTATATTTATAAATAGCCAATAAACAGGAATAGTAGCGAGCAAATTGGCTAAACACGAGCGCCAATCTATCTAAACACTGATTTATGCTAAGGTTACGGCATGAACAAACTCAACCTTTTGAAGACAGTTGCCAAACACCTTGTTGGCATTCTGTTGGCGCTGGCGCTTTCTGCAACGCTTTCTGCTCTGGTCATACTCTACACGCCGTTACTTTTTAATCTGGCCTTTAAAGAGGTCTCCGAGCTTGCGGCAGAGTACAAAGATGTAGAAATGAGCCTCTACGAAGAACCGGCCTTCCGCAGTTTTCTGCAGGTGCCGGAAGACGAACAGGGCGATAAGGCGCTGTTTAACTGGCTGAAATCCAACAACCCCGACAGCCGGCGAATCAACAACTTCTTTTCGCGCGGGCTTAAGGTCCGTAAGGCCGACAACTGTCAGTACATCATCTATGGCAAACACAGGGTTCTGGATTTTTTCTGGATAATTGAAGGCGGACACTGCGAACCTAAAGGGCGTCGCAACCCCACTCGCGACAGTGAGGTGAGCCATTAATAATCTAACCCGACACAACAAGCTGATCATCTGGCTGAGCATCGTTATCTGCTCGATCATCGCCATGCAGCAAACCCTCAGCCACTTCAGCCTGCTGGAAATCCAAAAGCTGATTGAGGCCCATAAGGTATTGCTGCTGATCCTTTATTCGGCGCTGCTTTCGGTGCGCGGCGTTCTGTTTGTGCCCACCATTCCCTTTATTATTCTGATGGCCGGCACGCTGGATGGCACCCTGGCGTTCGTTGTGACCCTGGCGGCCTCCACGACATCCGCCTACCTGGTTTGCGTGGCGGTCGATACCTTCAATTTCGCCGCCAAGCTGGAGAAGATTCCGGCCAAATCGCTGAAGCGTGCCACACAGGCACTGCAGTCTTATGGCTTCTACGCCGTGGTCGGCTGGGCATTCTTTCCGTTTGTCTTTACCGAGTTTATTGTCTATCTGGCGCGCATCGGAGGGCTATCACGCAGAAGGATCGTTACCGCCGTGGCCATTGGCGAGGGTGCGCTGATCTACATGATTATTGAAACGACGGAGTATTTTAAAAGCTTGCTGCTCTAGTGGCGCATGCGCCACTAGATTTGCGACCTAACGCTGGCACTGAGCCATCACCAGATTTTTAGCTTAGAGCTGCTTTTCCAGCAACGCATAAAAGAAGCCATCATGCCCATCCACCTGCGGCAACCACTGAATGCCAGCGGCTGTTTCAGCATCGGCAGGAAGTGTCAGCGGGATCAACTCAGCATCCGGCGTTTCGGCCACAAAGCCGGCCACCTGATGGCTGTTTTCATCCGGCAGAATTGAGCAGGTGGCATAAAGCAGACGACCGCCCGGTTTTAGGGTTGGCCACAGCTTGTTCAGCAGGTTGCGCTGAATTTTAGCCAGTGCGGTAATGTCTGCCGATTTACGCAACAGTTTGATATCCGGATGCCGGCGAATGACGCCGGTGCCGGAGCAGGGCGCATCAAGCAGAATGGCATCGAACGGTTCACCGCTCCACCACAGCTCAACATCGGCGGCATCGGCAGCGATCAACTCGGCCGTCTCACCGATGCGAGCCAAATTCTCGCCAACGCGCTGCAGCCGTTCGGCAGAGACATCCAGCGCCGTCATCTGAACATTCTGTGCCGATTCCAGCAGGTGGCCGGTTTTACCGCCGGGTGCGGAACAGGCATCGAGCACCCGAGCCGCATCGTTCAGCTCCAGAATTTGCGCACACAACTGGGCGGCTTCGTCCTGTACCGAAACATCACCGGCGTCAAAGCCCGGCAGCATCGCGACCGGCGCAGCCGCAGCCAGGGTGACAGCGCTGTTTGCGTGCTCGCAGGCCTGCGCCACAATACCTTCGGTCTCGGCCAGTTTCAGCCATTGTTCACGGATTACACGCTTGGCATTGATGCGCAGCGTCATCGGCCCAGGTACGTTCGAATTGCCGCAGATTTCAGCAAACTGCTCTGGGTACGCCTGGCGCAAACGCTTATTCAACCAGCCGGGGAAGGAGTCCCCACGGCGGCATTCAGCCAATATTGCGTCCTTTTCGCGCTGAAAGCGGCGCAAACTGGCGTTCACCAGCCCAGTTGCCCATTTACGCTTCGACTCGGTGACTGCAGACACGGTTTCGTTAATAGCCGCGTGCTCAGCAACATTGAGCTTCCACAGCTGATACAAACCAACCGCCAGCAGCATGTGCACGATGCGCTCTTTATCTTTGATCGGCTTATCAAGGATCTTCTGGATAATTTCATCGAGGGCAAAATAGTAGCGGGTCGTACCATAGACCAGCTGCTGCAGAAACGGCTGATCATCGAGTTCGGTATCGGCCAGGGCAGCAGGCAGCTCATCATTCAGCGAACGGCCATGATCCACCACATTCAGCAGAATTTCTGCTGCAATCAACCGGGTCGACTTCATAGGCCGAATACCGGTGATTCTTCAAAGGCCGCCTTTCGGGCGTTAAGAATATCGCGGGCAGACATGGCCTTTTTTCCCGGCATCTGCAGCACTTCCAACAGCAGCGTACCGCTGCCGGTCGCCACCTCAAAACCGTTGGCAGACATCGCGACGATAGCGCCGGGCTGCGCCGCAGTGGTGTCGCTGCAAGGGCGGGCTTTGTGAATGCGTACATTTTGCCCCTGCCAGCTGGTAAAGGCACCGGGCCATGGCGTCAGCCCGCGAATCTGGCAATCAATCTGCGCCGCGGTTTTATGCCAATCAATGAGGCCTTCGGATTTTTCCAGCTTATGGGCGTAGTTAGCCCGTGCGTCATCCTGCTTGACCGGTTTGGCGCGGCCGGCTTCCAGTTGCGCCAGGGCTTCCAGCAAGGCCGGCTGCCCAATCTCAATGAGGCGGTCATGCAGCTGTTCAGAGGTGTCGTCAGCCTGTATCGGGCACTCACTGACAATAAGCATGTCACCGGTATCAAGCCCGGCATCCATCTGCATGATGGTCACGCCAGACTTGTCATCACCGGCCAACAGGGCGCGGTGGATAGGTGCAGCTCCACGCCAGCGCGGCAGTACCGAGGCATGAACATTAATGCAACCCAAACGCGGCGCATCCAGCACCACCTGCGGCAGAATAATGCCATAGGCAACCACCACCATAATATCGGCGTTGTAGCCACGCAGCGTTGCCACCGACTCTTCGGTTTTGAAGTTGAGCGGCTGCTCTACCGGAATATCGTTTTCCAGCGCAACGGCTTTCACCGGCGATGCCGTCAGCTTACGGCCACGACCGGCAGGCCGGTCGGGCTGAGAATAAACAGCAACCACCTCATGCTCGCTGGCAATCAGGGTCTTCAGGTGTTCAGCGGCAAACTCCGGCGAGCCGGCAAAGATAATTCGTAAAGACATCGATTAACGGGCCGCCTGTTTGTGCGCTTTTTCTAACTTCGATTTAATGCGGTTACGCTTCAGCGTAGAGATGTAATCGACAAACAGCTTGCCATCGAGGTGGTCGATCTCATGCTGAATGCAGATAGCGAACAGGTCTTCGGCCAGAAATTCGATTTCTTCACCCTCGGTGTTCAGTGCCTTAACCCGGATTTTATCCGAGCGGGTTACCTTCTCGTAAAAACCGGGTACAGAGAGGCAGCCCTCCTGATAGTCCATCGGGTTACCCAGTGTTTCGTATGTTGGGTTGATCAGTGCGTGCGGGTCATCCTGATCTTCAGACACGTCAACCACTATAACGCGCTTGTGAACATTCACCTGCGTTGCGGCCAGGCCAATTCCCGGAGCGTCATACATCGTTTCAAGCATGTCTTGTGCTAATTGACGTATTTCATCATCAACTTTTTCAACCGGAGTGGCTACGGTGCGCAGCCGGGAGTCCGGAAACTCCAAGATTTCTAGTAATGCCATAACTTATTGATTAACCAACATTAATTTTTAAAGGGCGGCTTTCGCTCGATTTGCAGAATGTTACGCAGTTAACATTTTGCGGCTTCCACGGCTTAGATTTGGCTTTAAAGTGTTTAGCTAAGCGATTGACTGCTAAACTAAAAATGTTCACCCTTGTGATCCAGACCGGTGTTATATACCCAGAAAAACTGTATAAACTCACTGCGTCGACCTGGTAATTCAGGACTAAACCGAATCACTCTGAATATTGAGTAAGCTTAGAGCCTACCAAGCCAAATTGTATAGGGAATCTGGCCATGAGGAAAATCATCGCTGCGTTATTCACATGCTGTGTCATCACTGGTATGACTATGGCCGATGAACTCAAGATTAATGACAACGTCCCCGAACGTTATGTTGTGGTTAAAGGAGATACCCTTTGGGATATCTCAAAGATGTTTCTTGCCGACCCATGGAAGTGGGAAGACATCTGGCACATCAACCCACAAATTGAAAACCCGCACCTGATTTTCCCGGGCGATATTATTGGTCTGGTGATGATCGATGGTCAGCAACAGCTGACAGTCATTGCCCGCGGCGAAAACGCCAACACCTTGAAGATCACTCCGGATCAGGCTGACAACGGCCTCGTAAAACTGCGCCCAACCGCACGGGTAACGCCAATTCTGGGGGCTATCCCGGCGATTTCGCGTGAGCACATTGAAGGCTTCATTCACGGCAACCGCATTCTGAATTCCGAAGAACTGGATTCCGCGCCGTACATTATCAGCGGTGGCGAAGGCCGATTAATCCTTGGTGCCGGCGATAAAGTCTTTGCCCGCGGCGAGTTCGACCCGGACCTGACCGTTTATCAGATTTACAAGAAGGGCGATAAATATAACGATCCGGTGACCGAGGAGTTCCTGGGTTACGAGGCGATCGATATCGGCACGGCAAGCATGGTTGACCTCGAATCCGACATTGCAACGCTGCGACTGCAGAAGACCACGCAACAGGTCTCTATTGGTTATCGCGTGCTGAAATCTGATGAGTCTCTGCTGGAAACCTTCTTCTACCCAAGCGAACCACCGGAAGACATCACCGGCCAGATTCTGGATGTGAACAAGGGCGTTGAGTTTATTGGCCAGTTCGACATCATTCTGCTGAACGTTGGCAGCCGTGAATCGATCGCCCCGGGTAACGTATTCCGTATCAACCGCACGGGCGATCAGGTTTCTGACCCGGTTACCGGTGAAACCATTCAGTTGCCGAGCGAAGAGGGCGGTTTAGCGATGGTGTTCCGCACCTTCGAGAAAACGTCTTACGCCATTATCCTTGAAGCCAAGGTGCCAATGCGCGTTGGTGACCCAATTGTGAACCCCGGCTTCTAAGCCCAAATTTAAAAACCTAAGGAGCCGGATGGCTCCTCAGACTGATGACAAAGTTGCCACAGTCTTCGAGACGGTGAAAAAGTATCACTTAAATGGACGTCGAAAACATGGATGTTTTCGTCGAGCGTATCAGGACGATACTTGCAGCGGTCCATTTAAGTGATACTTTTTTGTCGGCGGGGTTTATCAACAACCTAAGGAGCCGGATGGCTCCTTTTTTGTTTCTGCTATAAGCTAAAAATGCCTGAAGGAATCGGGCGAACCCATAAGAATCAAGGAACGATTATGCCTACCAATCCCTTAGCCTGGCTGCGCTGGGTGTTAATCCCCAATTTCGGTTTGAAGAAGTGTCACGACCTGCTCAACTATATTGATTCGCCGGAGTCACTGTTTCTGCACCCCGACAGATGGCCCTTATCCGCCAGCGTACGCAGAACGGTGCTGGAGATGAATCACCTGGGCGAGCAACACCCCGTTCACCGGCGTGCGCTGCAGCAGCTCGAATGGGCAGAGCAACCGGGCCATTGCCTGGTCAGCATTGAAGACGATGCTTACCCCCATACCTTTCAGGCACTGGTTGACGCGCCCCTGCTGATCTGGGGCAAGGGTAATCCGGATGTTCTGAACAACAAACAGATCGGTATTGTCGGCAGTCGCGCTGCCAGCGCCAATGCATTGCGACACACGGCCAACATCAGCGCCTGTCTGGCAGGCAATGGCCTAACGATAACCAGTGGCGGGGCGACCGGTGTCGATTCAGCCAGTCATCAGGCCGCGCTGGATGCCCAGGGTAAAACCATCGCGGTTCTGGGTTGCGGGGTGGATATCGTCTACCCGAAGCATAACCGTCAGCTGTTTGATTCGATCAGCCGGAACGGTATGGTGATTTCCGAGTATCCGCTGGGCACCCAGCCCAAGCCCGGGCACTTTCCGCGCCGTAACCGTATTATCAGCGCGCTTTCTGAGGCGATAATCGTCATTGAGGCGGGCCTGAAAAGCGGTACGCTGACAACCGCCCAGCACGCACTGGAGCAGGGTAAGGATATCTTTGTGCTGCCCGGTGACATCGCCAACCCGAACAACGCCGGCAGCCACAAACTGATTCAGGAGGGCGCCTTTCTGCTGGCCGAGCCACGGGATGTACTCGAGTTTCTGCACATGAAGCCCGATTTCAACCTGGCCGCTCAGCAGGCCGATCTGTCCCACCTGAGTCCGCTACAGCAGCAAATTCTGGCCACCCTGCAAATCGAGCCAAAACCGCTGGAAGGCCTGGCCCATGACCTGAGCGAACCAATGCATCAGCTGCTGGAGCCCATTCTGGAGCTGGAACTGGAGGGGCTGATCGAGCAGCACCCGGGTGGCTATGCGCTGAGCAGTTTGCTCTGAAGGTTCACATCAACCATAAGTGATATTGCCGAAATCATCCGCGGCGATTAGGCTTCCGGTAAATAAACTCACGGCTTAAGAAATGAAACCCTTTTCGCTGACTCTTAAACGCGCGGCGGCCACCGTATTTTCCGGCGGCGTGATCGCCTACCCGACCGAAGGTGTCTTTGGTTTGGGTTGCGACCCGTTCAACGCAGACGCTGTTGGCCGGATTCTTGATATCAAAAAACGCCCAGTACACAAGGGCCTGATTTTAATTGGCGCCAGCCTGGAATGCTTTAAACCCTATATTGCGGAGCTGAGTTCAGAACAGGAACAACGCCTGAACGAAAGCTGGCCGGGTGCAACCACCTGGGTGGTGCCGCACAATGGCAAGTTACCCGGGTGGGTAACCGGCAACCGCAGCTCGGTTGCGATTCGAGTGCCCGGCCACCCTACGGCTCTGGCATTGTGCTCGGAGCTGAATATGCCGCTGGTCTCCACCAGCGCCAATCGCTCTGGTTGCAAACCCATTGAAACCGCCCTGCAGGCCCGCATACAGCTGGGCAACGAGCTCGATCACATCGTTTCCGGCAACGTACTGACACCGGGCAAATCCAGTCAAATAAAGGATCTCATCACCAATGTTCAATACCGCAGTTAAGCCATGAGTCATTTTTCAGATAAGATCGACACCGTCAAACAGTACCTGCTGCAGCTGCAAAGCAGCATCTGCACTTCACTTGAGGCACTGGAACCCGAACAGCGCTTTGCCGAAGACAATTGGCAACGGCCACAGGGCGGTGGTGGCAGAATCCGAATCCTTGAAAACGGGTCGGTTTTCGAAAAGGGTGGCGTGGCCTTCAGCCATGTCACCGGCACCGAGCTGCCCCCAAGCGCGACGGCTCACCGGCCGGAACTGGCCGGAGCAAAATGGCAGGCAATGGGTGTTTCGCTGGTCATTCACCCCAGGAATCCGTTCGCACCGACATCGCATATGAATGTTCGCTTTTTTATTGCCGAAAAGCCCGGCCAGGAGCCGGTGTGGTGGTTTGGCGGTGGCTACGATCTGACCCCTTATTACGGCTTTGAGGAAGACTGTATCCATTGGCACCAGACAGCCGAAGCCGCTTGCCAGCCGTTTGACCCTAACCTCTACGACAGGCTGAAAGCCTGGTGCGATGACTACTTCTACCTAAAGCACCGAGACGAGCCGCGCGGTATTGGCGGTATTTTCTTTGACGATCTGAACGACTGGAGCTTTGAAACCTGCTTTGCCTTTATGCAGTCCGTTGGGAATTCCTACATTCCGGCCTATCTGCCGATTGTTGAAAAACGCAAAGACACGCCCTACACCGAAGCCAACCGGCAATGGCAGGAGTACCGCCGTGGCCGCTATGTGGAATTTAATCTGGTCTTCGACCGGGGCACCCTGTTTGGCCTGCAGTCCGGCGGCAGAACCGAGTCGATCCTGATGTCTATGCCTCCGGTGGTGCAATGGCGCTATTGCTTCGAACCCGAGCCGGGCTCGCCGGAGCAGGCGTTACTGAGCCACTATCTTATTGACCGGGATTGGCTGGGCAGGGGATAACTCTGTTCAGGCCGATAGCGGTTGACCTGAGGCAATATCCTTTTCGTCTATCGGCCTAAGCTAAGGCCGAAATAAGACAAGAGGTCTTCAATATGACGACTCGGGAAGCTTTTGCCGCCGGTACACTTTACTCAGCCGATACCCACCGCCTGCTGGCTCAGGTAGAAGCCTGGCTGGAACAGGGCCGTAATCAGCATACGGACTGCGCACCGGTTAAGGCGCTGATTGCCCCGCATTCCGGTTACTTTGCCTCCGGTAACGTGACCGCTGCTGCCTACAGGCCACTGATTCCGCAATATGATCAGATTAAGCGTGTGATCATTGTCGGAGCGGCTCATAAGCAGAAGATCGGCCAAATTGCTGTGCCGGCAGCCAATACCTTTAAAACCCCGCTAGGCACTGTACAGGTTGATCAGCAAAGCGTTTCAGACCTGCTGGCCTTTGATCAGGTGATCGAAAGCGACGAGCATCATGTCGCCGAACACAGTATTGAGCTGCAGCTGCCGTTTCTGCAAACGCTGCTGGAAGATTTCAGCATTGTGCCACTGGTTACCAGCCAATGTGATTTTCAGTATCTGGCCGAAGTGCTGGACTCTCTGTGGGGCGGCCCAGAGACCCTGATCGTCGTCAGCAGTGGCCTCAGCCGTCACCTGCCGCTGAACGAAGCAACCGAACAGGACAGCGTAACCGCGGCTAAAATTTTGACCTGTGAAAGCACCATTGAAGATGCCAATGCCTGCGGCTATGCCGCCATCAATGCCTTACTGAGCTGTGCGGCAAAACACGGCCTGGCGCCGGCGCAACGGGCGTTGACTACTTCGGCATCCAGCGGTGGTAAGTCTAATCGGGTGCGTGGCTTCGGTGCCTTTGTGTTTTACGACAAAGGCTGACTAACCTCTGCCAGCAACGCCAGCGGGCCCTGCTGCTTCAGCCGGTTCAACTCCGGCTCGGTTTTGACCAGCAGAGCGCCGGCATAGCCCAGGCTGTTCACCGAAATACTTCCCGCTGACTCTGCCCGGCGCGGCACTACCAGCATCCAATTGCGGGTAATCAACAGGTTAAACGGCTGACACTGAAACTCCAGCTTACGCCAGGCTTCGAGCAGGGTTTCCGGTCGGTAATCGGTCAGCCAATAGGCGCGATAGACAAAGGGGAACAGCTGTTTTCGGCGACCTTCATGCCACTGCTGCACAGCCGTCTCAATGGGCAATACGCCATAGCCCAGGTTCTTCGGCACCAGCTGAAAATGGCGGTGTGGCTGAGATGCTCCGGCGGTCTTGCCTCCGTTATAAAACACCAGACCATCCGCTTCACCGAGCGCCCAGGAGACGGCGATAAAATCCGCCAGCGTCAACAGGTCTGTCTGCTCAACAAAGTCCGTGGTGGTGAGCAGTGCATGCGTCTCCAGAACATTGAACTTATTAAGCACCAGGCTATAGGCATCGTTTACCTGACACACCAGCAGGTCTTTTTCCGGCGGCAGAAACGGCGACTGCTTCGCTGTACCGGGTTTGGACTTCGAAACCGGCTCCGCTTGCTTCAACGGTTGCGGCTTGGCCGCCAGGCCCGGGGCAAGCCGCACAACAAAGTCGATGCCGTCATCGGTGATGATTTCAGCGGTATTTTCTATCGAATGCAGCGCGCCTTTGCTGCTTGCAGCCTGAGCAACGGCCGCCATTTCCTGCCATAAATTCATAAGCTTTCTGTTTACATCGCCTGACGAATGGTCGGTTGAACTGGTTTCTTCATAACATGCTTCGAGTTCATGGGAAAAGCAAGCTGACTGCAGCCTGCCAACCCTCCCAAAGTGTGTCGACTTTTGATTACACCTGCCATTTTGATGACATTAATGAGCAAATTTCGTTAATCACCACGCATATAAGATCAAAAATAACAGAAAGTGCTTGAATCAGATCAATTCAACGTCAAAATCGGCTACTCAGCCTTCAGCATTTCGAACATTCTTGCTGATAGTTCACACTATAAAAAAGACGGAAACCATGAAGACGACCCTAAAAATGCTCGCCACTGCCGGCCTAGCAATGTTCACCGCCGCAGCCCAGGCCGGTGAAATCAACATAGCAACGGTGAATAACCCTGATATGTTGCGTGTCCAGGAACTTTCCAGCCACTTCCTGGAACAGAACCCCGATATCTCCATCAACTGGACCACGCTCGATGAGAGCACGCTGCGTATTCGCCTGACCCGCGACAGCAAGCGAGCTAAAAGTGAATACGATATCTATACCCTGGGCTACCTGCAGGCCTTCAACTGGAGTAAAACCGGCAAGCTGGAGCCGGCACCGTCAAGTGTGGTGAGCACCTTTGCCAGCCAACACTTTATCGAGTCGGTCATAAACGGCTTTCAGTTTGACGGCGACTTCTACGGCATGCCGTTTTACGGCGAAAGCTCGATGACCTACTACCGCAAAGACCGATTCAAGCAATTCGGTCTGAGCATTAGCAAAGAGCCGACCTGGACCGAAGTGGCCCAGCTGCTGGCAGATCTAAAGCTCAAAAGCGGCGGCACCTATGGCAACATCTGCCTGAGGGGTAAGGCTGGCTGGGGTGAAAATATTGCCCTGATGACCATCATTGCCAACAGCTTTGGCGGCCGCTGGTACGACGAAGAATGGAATACCGATGTCGGCAGCCAGGCCTGGCACGATGCCCTGACTCAGTACCTGAGGTTGCAGAGAGACTTTGGTCTGCCAACCGCCTGGGAGAACGGCTATAACCAGAACCTGGCGGCCTTTACCGCCGGCGAATGTGATATCTGGGTCGACTCGACGGCAGCCGGCAGCTCGGTTTCCGCAGCACTGAACACCAATGAAGTTGGTTTTGCCTATGCACCCTATGAGACCAGCAAGCAGGGCAGCAGCTGGCTGTGGTCCTGGGGCTTTGCCGTGTCCAGCAGCTCGCTGGAAAAATCAGCTGCCTGGCGCTTTATTCAGTGGGCAACCTCGGATGAGTATCAGAAGCTGGTTGCCGAGCAATACGGCATCAGCGCGGTTCCGCCGGGCACGCGCACAACTCTTTACAGCAATGCCGACTATCAGGCATTTGCGCCCTTTGCGGCGATCACCATGGAATCCATCGCCAAGAGCGACATGCTCCACCCGACCGGTGTACCAACGCCGTACAACGGCATTCAGTTTGTACAGACCCCGGAGTTTGAGCAATCCGGTGAGTTCTTTGCCAAGCGTCTTTCAGAGGCGGTCATGATGGTTAAGAGCGGTAAGGACTATGATGTCAGCAAGCTGCAACGCGAGGTTACCGATTTCGCGGATGCGGCGCACCGTGTCGCCACCTATATGGAACGACATAACCTGAAGCAATCAGACTAGTTTTTGATGCAAATAAAAAACGGCTGCGTTCTGCAGCCGTTTCTTTCATCCGATCAGTCCGCTTAACCGGCCTTTTTTTGCGCTTCAATATCTGCGCGCACCTGATCCATATCCAGCTCTCGGGCTTTGGTCAAAATCTCTCGGATGCCCGCTGCCGGTAACACGCCCGCCTGATTAAACAGCAGAACATTTTCACGGAAGATCATGGTCGTCGGAATTGAACGGATATTCAGCGCTCCGGCAAGTTCCTGCTCCTCTTCTGTGTTGATCTTGGCAAACACTACATCCGCGTGGTTGTCACTCTCGGCTTCAAAGATCGGCCCGAAGGTTTTGCAGGGGCCACACCAGCTTGCCCAGAAATCGACAATCACGATGTCATTGTCAGTCAGTGTCTGTTCAAAATTCTCTTTGGTTAGTTTAACGGTTGCCATAACTCTTTCTCCCAATCTCGTTGGGATTTATATTAGCAAAAACTTATATAAAGGCAAACTAAATTACTCTGCGCTCAGCTTCGCCCAGAGTTCGGCCTCGGCCATTGGCTTGTGATAAAGCCAACCCTGGCCTTTCTGAATGCCCTGATCAATGAGCCAGCGGGCGTGCTGTTCCGTTTCTATGCCTTCGGCAACGATGGTCAGGTTGAGCATTTTCGCCAGTTGCACAATGGTTTTCAGGATCTGGTAATCCACACTCTGCGGATGAGGAATAGCGGACACAAACCGGCGGTCTATCTTAAGAAAATGCGGGGTGATGTTGCTGAAATACTCCAGCCCCGATTGACCCGCACCGAAATCATCCAGGCCAATGTATATTCCGTGGGCACTGAGCTGTTCGACGGTTTGCCTGAACTTCACTTTGTTGACCTCTGCCAGCCCCTGCTCGGTAATCTCAAAGCGGATGTTACACGGCTTAATCTTCTCATTCTGCTGCAACAAGCCAACCACGAAATCAACGGTAACCTGATCCATCTGATTGGGTGACAGGTTGATGGAAAAATAGAAATCCGGGTACCGCTCAACGATGTCTTCCATCAGGGCGATCGACTTGGTGGTCACCTGGCGGGTGAGCGCCTTGAGCAATCCATGCTTCTCGGCCTTACCGATAAACTCATCCGGAGACGCCACCGACGTACCGGCACGAAACCAGCGCGCCAAGATCTCAACACCGAGCCATTCGCCCGTTCGCATATCAACAATAGGTTGAAAGTAGGGCTCAAACTCGCTGTGCCTGAGAGCCAACTGCAGCTGAAAGCGGTATGAGTGTATCTTTTGATGGCGGAAATTAAACCAGCCCAGCATCGCCAGCAGGCTGAGCAGCAGAATCATGACAAGCTCAGAAATATGCGCCGCCAGAATCTCAGCAACTGATTGCTTCTTCAGTAAATAAACGGCAACCAGTCGCGGGTATTGCAGAGAGTGCGCCGTGATAATCCGGGATTGACTGTCGGCCTCGAACAGCGTCTCCTGCGGGGTTTCCAGAGCCCGTCGAATGGCGACCAGGCGCTCGCTGGAGATCAACCCCGTGAGCGCGACCGGCTGCTCAAAATTACGGTTGTAGAACGCCAATGCATCCTGAACGGGGATATTCTGATTCAGCACCTGCCGAAAGTAGGCCGAGGCGACCAACGAGCCAATATACTGGCCTCTGCCATTTACGCGGTACACATACACCCCGGTGCGCCCAATTTCGGGAATATAGACTTCAGGGCTGAAGTGAATGCCGGAACGCGCCGGTGCGCTGGCATCAAAGGTAGAAAAGGCAGCCAGCCAGTCTGTACACAGCAACTGACCGTCAGCCCCCAGCAGATAAAAGGCTTCCACGCCAATCAGCTCAAAGCTGAGTTCATGCATCTGGCGCAGCATGGGCTCATTACAGTCAAGGCTGGAGTCGTCGAGCGAGGCCAGACTGATCAACGCGCCGTTTATATGATCCAGCAGAATTTCAGCTTCATAGACGGCTTCATTGGCAGCGTCTGTCGCCTGCATTAATTTATCGGCACGCACGACCACAACGATCGAATAGCTGTACAGCGCCAGCGGCAAAGTGAGTAGCAACAGGCTAACAATCAGTGTGGCTCTGTCACGAAATGAATTTACCCAGCTGACATTCAAAATCTAATTCTCAAAGAGCAATTTATCGGCGTCTCCTTACATTCAACTTCACCTGCTCCATTCAATGAAACCTCGTTACTGGCTTTATATGAAATTCTGATTTCACTTTTATGACACCTTTTCTGATAACGCACGCCTTGCTTCAACGAGCCCGCATCCTCTGGCCTTTCCGTCAATCTTTTGATCTTCGTTCAAAAATGTAAGCGGCAACAAAAACGTCATAAAAACTGCGCAACATCGGTGCAAATTCCGCCGCCAGCCGTGCCGTAAAATGAACGTTAAATACAAACTGATCTCTTTGGTCGCCTTACCAGCCGTGATGACCCTGCTGTTGATTGTCAGCATTCAACAGTCCTTTGGCGTACTGGAGCAGAATACCCAGCAGTCGTGGCAGCTAATGAAGAAGGGTGAGCAGGCCACAGAAGAGGCGGTGGCCGCTGCCGGAAAGTCGGGCAGCACCATCAACCCGATCACGGAGCAGTTCCATGAAATAGACCAGCGCGGGCAGGAGATTCGCAGCGCCTCGGAAAGCCAGCAGCGCATCGTAAAATCCGTCACTGATAATATGGAACGGCTGGAGCAGCTTTCCCTGCAGGGCGATTCATTATCAACGGATGGCTTGCTGGCTGCGCAGGAAATGGTAGCCACTGTTAACGAGGTGACCGATAAGCTCGGTCAGTTTCGGGTGTAACGGCTGCCGGTTTCTTTGCCTGTGGGCAAAGATGCCCGATTAAACGGGCATCACTGGTTATCGATAAACCCCGCCGACAAAAAGGTATCGCTTAAATGGACCGCTGCAAGTATCGTCCTGATACGCTCGACGAAAACATCCATGTTTTCGACGTCCATTTAAGCGATACCTTTTCATCGTCTCGAAGACTGCGATTGCTTTGTCAGCAGTCTGAGATGCCCGATGAAACGGGCATCATTTGTTTAGCGCGGCGGCTTGAGCCGCACTAAATGTTCAGTTGCGCGCTAACCCGGCCAACAGCAGAGAGCAACGCCTGCAGATTCGCGGTGGTGGTATCTTCATTGATCGAAACCGCAACCGATTCCACACCGTCAACAGTGATGCACAGGCTGGCAATCGCATCGGCATCGGTACCCTGCTGCAGGGCATGTTCGTCGAACTGGGTGACCTTGATAACCACCTTGTAATGCTTGCCCAGCGCATCCGCCAACGCTTCCAGTGCGCCCTGACCAGTGCCTTTTAATTCCAGTGGCTCAGCGGCTTCAATGCGGAAGGTGGCTTCAGTCTGCTGCGAGGAGGAGGTTAAATCATAGCCATACAGATGCCAGCCATCCGGAATGGCACTGAAGTGCGCATCGAACAGCTCTTTAATCTGTACACTGCGAATTTCTGTACCGGCCTGCTCGGCAGCCTTCTGCACCACCTTACTGACATGGCCATGCATCCACTTCGGTAATTCGATGCCATAGTCGCGCTCCAGCACGTGCGCAACACCGCCCTTACCAGACTGGCTGTTGATGCGCACAACGGCCTCGTAATCGCGCCCCAAGTCAGCCGGATTAATCGGCAGGTAAGCTACCTCCCAATGCGGCAACTGGTTATCATTGTGGAACTGCAATGACTTACGAATGGCATCCTGATGCGAACCGGAGAAGGCGGTGTAAACCAATTCCCCGACCCACGGGTGACGCGGATGCACCGGTAAATCGGTACATTCCTGATAGACGTCGATCATTTCCTGAACGTTGCTGAAATCCAGTGTCGGGTCGATGCCCTGCGAATAGAAGTTCATCGCCAGGGTCACCAAATCCATATTACCGGTGCGCTCACCATTACCGAACAATGCGCCTTCGACACGGTCACCCCCAGCCATCAAGCCCAATTCGGTTGCGGCAACACCACAGCCACGATCGTTGTGGGTGTGCAGGCTTACGGCGATGTGTTCACGCTGATGCAGACCGCGACACATGTATTCGATCTGGTCGGCGAAGACGTTAGGCGTCGACATCTCGACCGTCGCCGGCAAATTAATAATGACATGGCGGCCGTTCTTCGGCTGCCAGACATCAATCACCTTGTTACAGACCTCAATGGCGTAATCGACTTCGGTCCCGGTAAAGCTTTCCGGAGAGTATTCGAACGCCCATTCGGATTCAGGATTCTTTTCAGCGTATTCCTGCACCCACTTGGCGCCCTGTACGGCGATATCGGCAATCTGCTGTTCGCTCATACCGAAGGTTTGTTCACGCTGCACGGTCGAGGTGGAGTTATAGACGTGAATAATGGCGCGCTTCACGCCTTTCATCGACTCGAAGGTTTTTTCAATCAAATGCTCACGCGCCTGGGTCAAGACCTGAATGGTCACGTCATCCGGGATCAGGTTTTCGTCAATCAGGCGGCGGGCAAAGTCATATTCCGGTTGCGCAGCAGAAGGGAAACCGATTTCGATCTCCTTGAAGCCCAATTTCACCAGCAGCTTGAACATCTTCACTTTCTGTTCAACGCTCATCGGCTTAACCAGTGCCTGGTTGCCATCGCGCAGGTCTACGCTGCACATGGTCGGTGCTTTGGTCAGAACCTTATCCGGCCAGGTGCGGTCTTTCAGGGTCAGAGCAGGGTAAGAACGGTATTTGGTGTGATCAAATGAGCCGGCAGCGGCCATTTGCTGTGCAACGGTTTTTGCTTCGTTCTGTGTCGACATTGCTCTGTTCCCTTGTTGGTTCAACTATTTCTTCTGACAGTAAAGTCGAAAAGACACCGCTGGGGTGCCTCTTCTGGATTCTTTTTTACTCCGGGTAAAGAGTGTTGCTTCGCGGGTTACGAAAGGTGCTTCCGGCATTGCTCGCGGGTAACGAGGTTTGCGTTGTACTGGCCGGGTAAAGCCGTACCGGGTTGCCCCCCTTAATTCAATGACAACTATTCTAGGGGCCTGACCGAACAATGTCTGTGCGTTATTCTTTCAATTTTATAAATTTACGCAATAATATCTCGTATAATTCATTAACTTAGCAAATTTATGACTCCCAGGAGGTTTTCTATGGCCGATAGCCCAAAGCTGGACCGATTTGACCGCAAAATTCTGGAGCTGCTGCAAACCAATGCCGGCTTTTCCAATCAGGAACTCGCTGAAAGGGTAGGGCTTTCGGCTTCGCCCTGTTCACGGCGCATTAAAAGCCTGGAGGAGCGGGGCTTTATTGATCAGCGCATTACCCTGCTTAATCGCAAGGCCATCAACCTGAACCTGATCGCAATCATCAATATTCGCATGGACCGCCATACCCCGGATCGCTTTGCGCGCTTTGAAAAGGCCATTGGCGAGATCGATGAGGTTATAGAATGCATTCTGGTAACCGGGCAGGATGCCGACTATCAGCTGCGCATCGCGGTGCCGGATATGGACGCCTACCACAAGGTGCTGCTTAACAAGATCACCACCATTGAAGGGGTCGACGGTGTTCACTCCAGCTTTGTGCTGCGCGATATTATTAAGTCTAAGCCGTTACCATTAACTTACCTTCCATGATTAAGCGCACTATGCAGGCAGCGGTGACTGACCGGTGGTTTCAGGTATACTCGCCGCCTAATCGTGACCGAAACAGATGAACAAACCGATGCTGAAAACCCGTTTAAAGTACATAGCGCCCATCGTTTTAGTGGGTATCTTTCTCGATCAACTGACCAAGGTTTGGGCGGTTTCAGCGCTCAAGGGTGGGCCACGCTACAGCTTTCTGGCCGATACACTGCGCATTGCCTACGCCGAAAACATCGGTGCCTTTCTGGGCCTGGGTAACAATTTACCGCCACAGCTGCGCTTCTGGATCTTCACCGCCCTGGTGGGTCTGTTCCTGATGGGTCTGCTGGTCTATCTGTTTATAGGTAAAGATGTCGATACCATCAGCCTGGTCGCGCTAAGCCTGGTCTTTGCCGGTGGTTTCAGTAACTTTATCGACCGTGCCATGAACGAAGGCGCCGTGGTCGACTTCCTGAATGTCGGCTTTGGCGGCCTGCGCACCGGCATCTTTAATGTCGCCGATATGTACATCATGGCCGGTGCCGCCCTGATTATTGCCGGGCACTGGTTCGTATCCAAGAAGAGCAACTAGCTCGGAGGCCCTGCCCATGCACCGGCTGTGGTTACCTGTTTGTCTGACTGTGCTGATCTGCAGCTGCGCCCAGTATGCCCGGCCCATCAACACCAGTGCCGACACCCGCTATTCCGAGGTGCCGGTTTTTTTCGCGACAAACCGCAACGACACCAACGACGACAACCTCAATAAGCGCTTTGGCGAGTATCGCTCGGCACCGAAGTACGGCATCGGCACGGTGGCGATACCCGATGATTACCCCAAGGCCAAGCAGGAAAACTACATGCGCTGGAATCTGATTCTTACGCGCGACCCGGAAGAGCAGCCTGCGGTGCTCGATATCAGCCGCTACAAATCCACCGAGCATTTCCGCCAGATCAATCAGCAGTTGCAGGAGTCAACGGACAAAACGCTGCTGTTCTTTATTCATGGCTTTAATGTGCCGTTTGAACGCATTATCCGCATCAGTGCCAAACTGGCTTACGACCTGGAAATAGATGGCGCGGTGAGCTTCTTCAGCTGGCCTTCAGAGCACAACGCCACCCGCTACAGTGCCGATGAAGGCCACCTGCTTTGGGCTCAGAGTGATATCAACTGGTATGTAGACCAGCTGTTCCGGCAAACCAGTGCCGAGCAGATTATTTTTATGGCACACAGCATGGGCAGCCGGGCGATGGTGAATGCCATTATTGAGCAGTTTGAAAACCACCCTGAAGACATCGCCAGAAGTGCTGCCCTGGTGTTCATGGCGCCCGATATCGATGCCACCGTATTCAGCCGCGACTACGCACCCCAGCTGACAGATTTTGGTATTCCGGTCAGCCTCTATGTTTCGTCGGATGATATTGCTCTGTCGGTCTCACGGGTATTGCACCGCTACCCGCGCGCCGGAGAAGCGGGGCCAGACATCGTCATCGTTCCGGGCATTGATACCATTGATGCAACCGATTCCGATGCCGATTTTCTCGGCCACGAGTATTATTTTCAGGGCGCACAAACCATTATGGATCTCTACCTCTGGCTGGCCGAAGGCATGCCACCGGAGCTTCGCGGGCTGGAGCCGGTCGAAACGGAACGTGGCACCTACTGGAAGATCGTACCGGCACCAAACGCCGATAGCCCCGAACCCTGATTAATCTAAACTGACCGCCCGGGCCTGACAAAAGGAAACCTTATGACCCTGATCACCTACCTGCTGGTGGCGCTTATCGCTGCCGAACATCTGCTTTTTCTGGTGGTGGAGATGTTTTTATGGACCCGGCCACTGGGCCTGAAGATGTTCAACAACAGCCTGGAGTTTGCCCAACGCAGCAAAGCCATGGCCGCCAATCAGGGGCTCTACAATGGCTTTCTTGTGGCCGGTTTAGTCTGGAGCCTGCTGGCCATCGGCTCGGATCTTTCTAAACCGCTGATGTTGTTCTTCACCGGCTGCGTCATTGTTGCCGGCCTTTACGGTGGCTACAGCATCAGCCGCAAGATCTATATCGTTCAGGCGCTGCCCGCCGTTATCGCCTTTTTGTTCACCCTGTTAATTTAACCGGAGCCGAGATGAACCCTCTGTCATTTAATGGAAGTAGCTTTTCACCGGGAAAGATTGTCTGTATTGGCCGTAACTATGTTGAGCATATCGCGGAGCTCAACAATGAAATCCCCAAAGAGATGGTGTTCTTCAATAAGCCGGCCAGTAGCATCAGCGGCCGCCTGGTGGCGCATCGTGATGAGCCCATTCACTTCGAGGCGGAACTGAGCTTTCTGTATCAAAATAAAAAATTATCGGCCGTGGCTTTCGGTCTAGACTTAACCAAAAGGCAAAAACAAAGTCAGCTGAAGGAAAAGGGCTTACCCTGGGAGCGGGCCAAGGCCTTCAATGGCTCGGCACTGTTCAGCGAATTTGTTGCTTTGACCGTGCCCGTCGATCAGCTGTCATTCACATTACACATCGATAATACACTGCAGCAGCAGGGCGATACTGAGCTGATGATTAATTCACCGGCAGACATTGTGAAGGAATTAAACGGTTTTATGCCCCTGCAGGATAACGACATATTGATGACCGGCACCCCAAAGGGCGTTGGTCAAATTACAGCCGGACAGGTATTTACCGGCAAGGTATATGCTGGCCAGCAGCTCATTATTGAGCACCAATGGATAGCGCAATAATCGGAGACAACGGATGAACATCACACTGGTAACTGCCAACAAGAATTACTCCACCTGGTCGTTGCGGCCCTGGTTACTGTTGAAAGCATTTAAGGTTCATTTCAACGAAGTGTACGAGTCGCTCAACGGCGATGATCTGCGCGAGCGGCTGCTTAAGCATTCAGCCACCGCCAAGGTGCCGGTGCTGGTGGAGAACAGCGTCACCATCTGGGATTCACTCGCCATCTGTGAGTACGTCAGCGAGGTTCACCTTGAAGGTCAGGGCTGGCCGAAAAGCCCGATCGCCCGAGCTAAGGCTCGCGCCATTACCTGCGAAATGCACTCAGGCTTCAGCGCATTGCGCAACGCCATGCCGATGAATATTCGCGCCAGACGCCGTATTGAAATGACCGCCGACATTGAACGCGACATCGCCCGCATTGATGAAATCTGGAGCGCGCACCATGCCTCCGGCTGGTTGTTTGAAGAGTTTTCCATTGCCGATTGCTTCTACGCACCGGTCGCTTTCCGCTTTGAAACCTACGGCGTCAAGCTGTCTGAAGCGGCAACGCAGTATCAGCACAAGCTGCTCGCTCACCCGGCCATGGTCGCGTGGAAAGAAAAAGCGCTGGCCGAAACTGAGATAGTTGCCATGGATGAAGCGGGTGAAGAATTAAACTAACTCGCCGTCGCCCGGCTACCCTCAGCCGGGCTTTTGCCACTCAGTCGTCCTGCTGAAAAAACTCTGCCTTCTTAAACCCAAATAACCGCGCAAGAATCACATCCGGCAGCTTTTCCGTTTGGGTGTTATAAAGTTCAACCGAATCGTTGTACCCCTGACGGATCAGCGCCAGTTCATCTTCACTCGCCTGCATCTGCCGGGAAACCTTCTGCACCAGGCTGTTAGCTTTCAGCTCGGGGTAGCTCTCAATGCGGGCGTTAAAGGCCTGCATGACCTTGCCTTCATAAGCAATCTGCTTATCGACCTGATCCGGGTTCTGCGAGGTCAGCACTTCGCCAGAGCGCAACTTACCAATGGCCGTCAGCAATTTGGTTTCGTGCTGCATAAAGCCCTCGACCGTGTTGAACAGCTGTGGCCACAAATCATGGCGGCGCTGCAGTAACGTATCAATATCGGCACGGGTTTTATCGACCCGATTCCTGAGAAACACCAGTCCGTTGTAATGCAGAATAATGGTAACGATGGTCAGCAGCAGTGGCACAATCAGCGAGGTTTTAATTAGATCCAGCGGTGTCAGCATGCCGCTGGCAGCCAACAAAACGGTGCCGGCCATCAGGCTGCAGCCCAACGCCAGGCCGGTCAGCAGAAAGCCAAGGCTGCCTTTGCCTTTAACCACTTCTTCCTCTTCCTGGGTGGTGATCAGCATGCGAAAGTCGTCACTGTTTTGCAGGGTTAATTTATCGCTCCGCTCCGGTGAAATACCGGCAAAGCCCAGACAATAAACATTACGGTAGGGCGGCAGCCAGTATTCGGTGTAACGCATTTGGCCTTCACGCTTAACGTGCTTTTCCGGAAAGCGGATTTCACTTTCTACCGGGTCAATGGCGACGCGACCGAGTTCATCTTCCAGCCAGAAGGTGGTGGTCTGCTCACCAGAGTCAATCGTCACCCACTTGGCTTTTTTACCGCTGCCACGTTTTTCTTCAATCGCATAACGGTAGGCGACGCACTTGTTCTGGTTCAAATGGCTGTTGATGAAGGGCAACTCATCATCCACCTCAATCATGCCAAACAGCTCGCTTAAGCCATAGGCAAGGCCCGTGCTTTGCGACGTGGGTATAAATTCCACCAGCCGTTTGAAGCGAATGGCCTTCAGCGCGACAAATAGGAGTACAGCCGTGAACATCGCCCCGGCAATCGCCAGACCGAAGGCAACTCCCTGCTGATCGTAATGGCTGTGGGCAACCGCCGACTGTTCGCGCTCAATCTGCTGCCTGATGCCGGTACTCACGTTCGGCAGCGGAAACTGATTGCGGCTGACCTGCTTAAACAGAGCACTGTCCGGCCACTGGCTGGCGCTCTCGGCAATGCGGAAGTACAGCGCGTATAAGTCTTCATTCTTAACCGGGCTGGGGTCGGCTAAAACAGCATTGGCGCGCTGCTGATAGATGCCAGCCGCATTGCGCCAGTCTTTCTGCAGGTGGTACAGGCCAACGCTCCACAGCACGATCATTAACCCTGCGGTCATCGCAGCAACAAACACCCAATAGCGGTGCACGCCAAAAAACGCCAGCGCCGCAGCCAGGCTCACTGCCAGCAAACCCGCCGCCAGCGACACCAACAGACTGGCGCCAAACAAGCCCTTGCCACCCTCACTGGCCAAACCGTCGACGGTGACCATGGCGTTCAGATTGCCCTGCCACTCAGACAGATTAAAGCTGAGGTCTGCCGGGTTGAACCAGGCCAGCAGCTCGATGGCATCGCCTTCGCGAAAGGTCCATTCGGTGTAAATCTTATTGCCGGATTTGTTGCGGAAGGTGCGTTCCGCCTGCCAGTCAACCTGTGAAATCTGAAAGCCCGGTTTCACCTCAACCACGCCAGAGGCATCGCGCAGCAGGAAATTTATGGCACTGGCACCACTGTCGATGGTATGCAGATTCGGTTTGCCGTCTGAATCCCGGCGCTCCTCCTGCAGCAGGTATTCGTAATAGACCACGCGATCATTAGAGTAGGGCGCTGTGACACTCTGGCCTTTGGATTCAATCCGCCCGGAAACGGCATAGATACCATCTGCCAGCGCGCTGACCGGTGAGATGGGCAGACGATCGATCTGGCGCACCTCAGAAAGCTGGGTAAAGCCCAACTGAAAACACACCAGCGCACCGATCAGCGTTGCCACTGCCAGGATTGCCATGCCAAATTTATTCACTGTGCCCTTCATTAAGGTTTGCCTCCCATGGCGCTGATGCCGGTAGCGGCGCAATACCGCACGTTCCTGAAAAATAAACGAAAGAAAAACTACAACCTTTTTTCCGTATCGCTAAACTAGTCGCTCTTTTATCTTTGATACCAAAATCGACAGGAAAAATGATGACTGAACTGAGTGTAAACGTAAACAAAATCGCCCTGCTGCGAAATTCCCGGGGTCAGGATGCGCCTAACGTCATCGAGTTTGCGAAAAAGTTCATCGATTTGGGTGTTCGTGGCATCACCATTCACCCGCGCCAGGATGAGCGCCACATCACCCGTCAGGATGCACGCGACTTAGGCGACCTGATCCGCCCGCTGGATGGTATTGAACTGAATATTGAGGGCTACCCCTCTGAAGAATTTCTGCAACTGATCGAAGAAGTTAAACCGGCGCAGACCACACTGGTGCCAGATGCCCCCGATCAATTAACATCCGATCACGGTTTCGACTTCCATAGCCAGGCTGAGTTTCTGAAGCCTATTCTTACGCGTCTTAAAAAAACCGGAACACGAGTGTCTGTTTTCCTCGACCCCGATGTTGAACAGGTTCAGTTAGCGGCAAAATCTGAAGCTGACCGCATTGAACTTTACACCGAAGAGTACGCCCGTGAATTTTCAACCGAACGTCACGCAGAGGTGCATCAGCATTATCACGATGCCGCGGTCGAGGCGAATAAACTTGGCCTGGAGGTAAATGGCGGTCACGATCTAAACCTTGAAAACCTCGGCAAGTTTGTTTCCATTCCGGGCATTCTGGAAGTTTCCATTGGCCATGCATTGGTTATTGAATGCCTGGAGCAGGGCATGCCGGCAGTGATCAAACAGTATCTGGAAATTTGCGCTAACGCTGCCCGATAAGCTGATCATTTTGATGAGAAAGATAAACCGGAACGGCAGAAATCGCCCGTTTTTTGACATAATTTTATTTTTTACCTCTAAAAAAGGGCTCAAAACTTGATCCCTTTAACACACGCTAATATTGTAAGACAATTATTCGGGTGACTACTTTTTAAGCCGGCCGAATATAAAATTGCAAACTGGCTAAAAATAAAAACAAAGGATCAGATAATGAAAAAATTAAAACTTCTAAGCGGAGTTATTTGTGCAGGCGCAATGAGCTTTGGTATCGCTCAGGCTCAATCATTTGATTTCGACGGCATGACCGCCGGCCAATCCATTGATAAAGCCGATGCCACATTCTCTGTCATTAACCTGGATGGCTCAGATATTTCTGCCATTGTTTCCAGCGAACAAGCCTACAGTGGCAGCAACTCAGTCAAACTGATGGATGGCTCTGCCACCACCAAACCTTATCTTCATAAAGCCTTTGCCAACGGCGCGGCTGCAGAAGGCAAGGTCAGCGTAAAAGTCTACACCGCAGGCAGTAACGGTAAATCAACCTATGTTGCGATCGGTAAAGATGTCACCGTTGACGGCGTTGAACGTTATCTGGAAATTCAATCAACCGGTTCAGGCAAAGTTAAGTTTGAAGCTGGTAAAAGTGACCCTGAGATTAGCCAGGTTCAACGCGATACCTGGAACGAATACGTCATCGAATGGGCAGAAGGTTCATTCAGCCTGACCATCAACGGCGAGCTGATCGAAGATGGCCTGCCGATTGTCGATCCGGATAACGTTCCAACGGGCATTGTCATCTACACAGGTGATAACAAAAGTACAGGCAACGTCGCTTATGTTGACGACTTGAGTTCAGATTTGTTCTGATAGTCTGTAACCTTGCTATTATCAATGCCCCGTTGAATAGTCGGGGCTTTTTAATTTACATTAACCGGCATAGCCTGATGCAATCAGCCCAATAGGTTTATCACGCCCTATGGCGTTAGTTTAAACCCATTCACAGAACTTAAATGGTGTGAAAGATGAGTGTTAAATCCTTTTTAGTCAGTATTTTTACCTGTTCTATCCTTCTCAGTGCCAACAACTTACAAGCCAGAACATTTGAACTAGAGGGTTTCGCAGTCGGTTCTCAGATTGACACCGTAGAAACCAGTTTTGAAACTTTTTATCTGGATGGCGAAACCCTGATCGGCGAAATCAGCAATGACGTCGCCTACAGTGGGCGCAACTCGCTTAAAGTTGCAGACTATTCCACCGAAGACAAACCTTATGTCCGGGTTCCGTTCGCTGGCGGTCAGCACCCTTCCGGTCTGGTTAAAGCCAGGGTTTATATTCCTGAAGGCAACCTGAAATCCACCTACATCAATCTCGGTGTGGGTAAAAATAACTCTGACCGTTATTTTGAACTGAAAATTTCCGGCTCAGGCGATGTGCAGTACGAAAGCGGCAGCTTCGACCCTTCAATCGGCAGTGTCAGCATTAACGAATGGCACCTGGTTGAAATCTACTGGGCAAACGACATGGTCACCGTTGCTGTTGACCGCAAGATTATTGCGGATGACATTCCAGTGCTGAACACGGCATTTTCGCCCAGCGGCGTGACAATCTATACCGGGGATAAATCCGGTGCGGGCAATGTTGCCTACTTCGATGACATCATGTCGAACCTGTTCTGATTCAACGTCAGCTATCGAAGAAACCGGCCAATTTCATGGCCGGTTTTTTTTTGTGCTACAGAAAGTTAAGCAGGTAGTGATAGCCCGGCTGATTGAGCTGGAATTCCGGATGCACACTCGGGCTCCAGGAGTCATCGCCACCCACGCCCATGTGGCCATAATCCAGCCGCAAGTAGAGGCAATCGTCAGCAACCAGCTCATGGGTATGCCGCACGCTGGCCAGATGCTGCTGATGATATCGACTGACAGAAAAAGCAAAGTTACTGGCCTCAACCGTCAGATCACCCAGCGACAGCGTTCGGCAATCACAGCGCAGGCCACTTTCAGTCGGGAAAATATAAGGGGTGAACAGCTCATCGACCTCAGCACGGTACTTACCAAGCAGAGCAGCGGTCTTGCGATCCGGATAATTCTCCATTGGGCCACGTCCGTACCAGCTGATCGGCTGACCGCCATCCGGCAGCGCCATCTCGATGCCCACCCTGGCCAGTGGCGGTAGCCCCTTCGCAGGGTCAACATCCACCCTGAGCTGCCAATGGCCATCGGCAAACAGGCGATACTGCCAGTGCGTCTCGATAACGGCGTTGCCGTTGCCGATATAGCGGCGCGTCACCTGTACCAGAACCTGACTGGACATTTCGACCAGCTCAAAACCAATGAGCTGTGGCTTCAGGTTATCCAGGCCAGCCTGTTGCCAGCGGTGAACCCAGGAGTTCGGGTCCATCTGCGTTGCTTCACTGACGCCAATGTCATTATCCACCGGTGCACGCCAGAAATTATCCACCGGCGGCGCTGCCAGCTGGGCGTTACCGTCTTTGTACCACTGAATCAGATCACCGGTGGCTTCATCGAACACCCACGAGCAATGCTCTGCCTGCACGCGGATATGCTCTGCGCGTTCAACACTGAGGCTGCCAGAAGCAGTTTGCTGAGTTATCGGTAGCGCAGCCTTCATGGCTAGTGCGAATTGCGCCTGCGCCATCAGGTGGCCGGCCTCAGCCCAGCGCTGCTCGGCTCCGGTCACAACACTCAGGGTCAGTAAGTATTCTTTACCGGCTTTGGCTTCAGGCACTTGCTCCGCCAACATCAGCTGTTGGGTTTCGCCCGGTTTCAGGTGCAGTGCCTGAGCGCCACTGAGAATCACCTCGCCATCTTCCAATACAGACCAGTTCAACTGCTCATGGTCTGTGGTGCGGAACAGAAATTCACTGCTGACCTTCACCGCCAGATGAGCACCGGTTACCTGCTCAAACTGAATATGCTGCTGGCAAAATTTGGCTTCAAAGGCGGTCGGGTGCGGCGTTCTGTCCGGGAAGATCAGGCCATTGATGCAGAACTGACGGTCATTAGGCTGATCACCATAGTCGCCGCCATAGGCATAATAGTCGGTGCCGTTTTCATCCTGCCGGAGCAGACCCTGATCGACCCAATCCCAGATAAAGCCGCCCTGCAAACGCGGGTACTGGCGAAATGCCTGCCAGTACTTATCAAAACTGCCCAGGCTGTTGCCCATGGCATGAGCATACTCACAGAGGATCAACGGCCGATCCTCTCCCGGCATACCGACCCACTTCTTGATGGCCCACTTAGGGGTCGCCGGGAAGGGCTGATCCTGATCGACGCGCGAATACATCGGGCAGATGATATCCGTCGCATCGGTATTGGAACCGCCGCCTTCATATTGCACCGGTCGCGTCGGGTCCATCTGTTTAGCCCACTGATACATGGCGTGATGGTTTTTACCGATGCCAGATTCATTGCCCAGCGACCAGATGATCACCGAGGGGTGATTGCGGTCGCGCAGCACCAAGCGCATCATCCGTTCCATATAGGCGTTCATCCACTGCGGATCTTCCGACAGCCGTGAACAGGGCCAGATACCGTGCGTTTCCAGGTTCGCTTCATCGACCACATAGAGGCCATACTGGTCACAGAGCTCGTAGAAGGCCGGGTGATTCGGGTAGTGAGCGGTGCGCACGGCATTGAAGTTAAACTGCTTGAGTAAGCGGATATCTGCTTCCATGCCGGCCTTATCGATCGCATGGGCTGTTTTCGGGTCATGCTCATGGCGGTTAACGCCGCGAATCAGCAGCGGCTGACCGTTAACGCAAAGCTGGCCCTGTTTGATTTCGACCACCCGGAAACCCACCTGCGTGCGCTCGGCATCGAGCACTTTACCCTGTTCATCCAACAGGCTCAGTACCAGCTGATAGAGGTTAGGCGTTTCGTCGGTCCATTTTTTCGGGTTTTCAATGGCGATACGATGCTGGGCAATCTCCGGATAACCACCGTGTTCATCGACCGTTTCCGAACCGGCGGAGACCTGCTGCGAAGCAACCAATGCATCCCCGTCATAGAGCTCTGCCAGCACCGTAACGGCAGATTCAGGCAAGCGGCTTAAGCGGGTGTCTATCGCCAGAACCGCATCACGATAGCAGGCATCGAGCTGAGTCTGCAGGCTGTAATCAGCGATCGCCAGCTGCGGCTTTATCAACAGCGACACATCTCTGAACAGTCCGCTCAGCCACCACATGTCCTGATCTTCCAGGTAGCTGCCATCGCTCCAGCGCAGCACGATGACGGTAATCTGGTTCTCGCCTTCGGCAACAAACGGTGACAGATCAAACTCTGCCGGCAATCGACTGTCTTTGCTCAGGCCAACGTATTGACCATTACAGTAGAGATACAGCATAGAGCTGGCGCCATCAAAAATGATGCGCGTCTGTTGAGCGATGTCATCCGCTGAAAGCTGAAAGTGGCAGCGGTAAACACCGGTCGGGTTCTCCGCCGGAACAAACGGCGGGTTCACCTCAAAGGGGTAGATCACATTGGTATAGATAGGGCGATCAAAGCCCTGTAATTGCCAGTTAGCCGGCACCTTGATGCGATCCGGAAACTCAAAATTGTTATCCACAATGGCATCCGGCACCTGCTCGGGCTGATCAAAGAAAGCAAAAGACCAGTCGCCATTTAACAGTCGACGGTTTGACGAACGCCCGTGTAATGCATCACTGGCAGATGAGTAGCCTGCCAGCGGCGCGTGCGCCGGCAAGCGATTTTGTTGCACCACGGAGGGGTTCTCCCAGTGACGCAGCGGAATGAGTTGGCTGAACGGCATCATAGTTTGTCTCTTCTTATTGTTTTGGTAACGTTTTCAAAAACACAGAAAGCATAGCGAAGCCGCTGGCCAGACTCAAAGCCTTTCACAAATATTATGACTTCTGAAAGATCAGGAAAGGTGAGCAGCCCACCGGCATGGCTCACCCGCGACGGGCTACCAGCGTTGCGGTGCCGCCGGCTTATTGCCGACAATGGCTTCAATTTCCTGCATAACATCGTCGGTCAGTTTCGGAACCGCAGTCAGCGACTCGAGGTTATCTTCCAGTTGACTCAGACGTGAAGCGCCGAGTATGACGGTGCTGACGTTAGGGTTCTTCAAGCACCAGGCAATCGCCAGATGCGGCATTGAAACTCCCAGCTTTTTACTCAGCGGCAGCAGCTTTTTGATGACTTCTAGTTTTTGCTTACCGTTTTCGGTTTCCCAAAGTTCACGCAGCCATTCATAACCCGGCAGTGCAAGGCGGCTGCCCTCCGGTATACCTTCCGCGTACTTACCGGTCAGTAAGCCCGAGGCCAGTGGTGACCAGATGGTGGTGCCCATGCCATAGTTTTCATAGAGCGGCAGGAACTCAGCTTCGACCTTATCGCGGTGCAGCAGGTTGTATTGAGGTTGCTCCATGGTTGGCGGGGTCAGGCCAAATTCGCGCGCAGCCAGGTGCGCCTCGGTAATCTGCTGGGCAGACCATTCTGATGTTCCCCAATAGAGCACCTTACCCTGCTGAATCAGGTTGTGCATGGCACGCACGGTTTCAGCGACCGGGGTATCGATATCCGGGCGGTGACAGTAAAACAGATCGAGATAATCCACCTTCAGTCGGCCGAGCGCTGCATCGCAGGCGTCGCGTACATGTTTGGCGCTGAGGCCACGCTGTGTGGGTTGGTCTCCGCCCCAGAACACCTTGGAGGAAACAATGAAGGAATCCCGCGGTAAGCCGAGTGAGGCGATGGCTTCGCCCATAATCTTCTCAGATTCTCCGGCTTCATAGCCTTCGGCGTTATCAAAGAAGTTCACCCCGGCATCATAGGCTGTTTTCAACAGGGTTTTAGCATCACGCATATTCACCTGTTTACCAAAGGTAACCCAGGAACCCAAAGACAGTGCACTGACCTGAAGCCCGGAACGGCCTAAACGACGATACTCCATGAAACTTACCTCGGTTGTTATTGGTGAGGCTTAAGCATAGAACAGATGATAAAAGGCGACAGCGATCAAGCCACCAAAGGTAAGGCCGGCGAAGACTTCTTCCAGGCTGTGACCGATGCGTTCACGGAAGCGCTGCATCACCAGGCGACCACGGTCGGGGCGGTTTTCGCGCGCCAGCTCACTGAGAATGCGCAGCTCCTCAACGACGACATTCAGCGCAGCCGCATGTCTGCCGGCGGCCAGGCGCACCCCCATCGCATCGTATGCAACCACGCCGGTAAAGACGGCCGACATCGCAAACAGGCTGGAGCCAAAGCCCTCATGAAGGCCAATAGCAATGGTCAAGGCAGATACCGTTGACGAATGGCTGCTGGGCATACCACCCGAGGCAAAGATCACCTCCGGGCTCAGGCTTTTCTTGCTGATACCCTGAATCAGGGCTTTGGCAAACTGCGCACTCAGGTTACCGGCAATTGCCGCTAACAAAGGGAATGAAAAAACTTCCATTGATTTAGAAAACCTTCCTTAAATTTCCAGCATTAAAACATATTTAACCCAGCGCCAACCAAACCCCAACGGCGGCCATCAGACTGCCGGCAATGCGATTCAGCAGCCGCACATTCGATGATTTCTGCAATATTCGGTTCAGGGAATGGCCACCGGTGGCGTATGTCATCAGGGCAATCCATTCAATAAACAGGATTATAACCACCAGCACCAACAACTGCGGCGCCAGCGGTAAGGATTCATCAATAAAGGGCGGCAACAGCACCATAAAGAACGCCCAGCCCTTCGGATTAGCAATGGCCGTAACAAACCCCTGCACGAACAGCGCGCTTCTGGATGCTCTGCCACGCTCGCCTTCAACGCGATCGGGAATAGCCATCTTACCCCGTGAGCGCCACATCTGATAACCCAGCCACAGCAAATACAAACCACCCAGCCATTTAAACACCGTAAACGCCCAAGGTACCTGCATAAGAATAGCCGCTACACCAACCACCGTTGACACAGCAACCAGACCCACCGCCAGCAGTTCGCCAATCATCATCCAAAGGGTGCGGCGCACGCCAATGGTGATGCCCAGGGTCATAGAAAGCGTCATGCACATACCCGGGGTAAAGGAGACGAATAAGAAGGTCGGTATAAAAGCAGCGAGCAGTGTCATATTAAGCATGAATCTTTCCTTGTTCAGACCGAAGGGCAGCGAAGTATATCAGCAGTTCCAGGCTTATTAACGGCCCGCCGTCTGCACTTTTCACTCGGCAAATGGCCGTACAGGGGCGCATTGAGCCCCCCTGGTGGGATAAGATTACGCTTATATAACGATTTTTGGGAGATCAAACATGCAAACCGGACTCAAGTTTTGCCTCAGTACCATCGCACTCAGCAGCCTTTCTGCGGTGACCCTTGCCGATATCGGTGCGCTGGATAAATACGAATGCCACGACGACCACGAAACCGGTGAGTATCACTGTCACGGTCCGGAAAAACTGGCCAAACTGGGTGGCGTTATCATCGGAGCAGACAGCCGCTTTCAGGCTTGGTCGACAGACGACGATCTGTACCTGTTTCTCGGTTTCGGTATCAATGCGGAATACAACCACAACTGGTTTGCCGCCACCGGCAGCTATTTCTTTATGCCTCTGGTGACCAGCATTGATGAAGAAAATGTCGATTTTGACGATACCGTGTATCAATCCGGTTTTGAGCTGGGCGTAAAAGCCGGGCCCGGGGTCGGTCGTTACGGTTCAAAATCTTACCTGATGGCGGGCTGGTCGGTTTCTGAAATTACCGATTCCGGCGACTCTGCCAATAACGGAGAACTATCCGGCTACTATGTTGGCGCCGGCTTTGGTTATAACTCCGATACCTTAACCTTCGATTTGGCCGCTACCTATCGCGACCCTTCAACCATTAAAGATTATCTGGAAGACCTGGGTAATTTCGACGGTGATGTCTTTGCTTATGATGTAAGAGCATCGCTGGGTTGGCGGTTTTAAGGCCTCAGAGGGACACTCTTCAATAGAAATGGCGGTTTAACCGCCATGCATTCAGTGTGATGTTTGCCGGCTGGCAGCAACGGCCATACCCAACCGCACATGCAAATCGGCGGCTTTTGGCAGGTTAGCCAAAATCTGCTCCGCCAGTTGATCCGGGCGCAGCTTCAGGTTTTTATCACTGATGTATTTTTTTGCATTGTCTGTACTGGTAAAGAAAGTCAGCGCAAACACCTGTGTATCAAGCTCTTGGCGCAACTCTTCCGGCGTCATCGCCGACCAGAGCGAATTTACCCGGCTGTAACCACGCTCATAGCCATGGCTGAAACTGTTCAGAACACTGCCGGCAGTGATGGCCTTCAGCGGGTCGGTTTCGTCCGGCAAGGCGTACTTCTGCTGTTCCATGCGTGCCTTGCTGTGCAGCTGATAGGAAATCAGCATGTTTACTGAATCCCCCGGCTGCTCATCCGGCAGTTGAATCAGCGGCAGCAAATCGCCCAGCCATTCTGTCGGTGAAATAACCGCCGGTGCGCTGTTAATGGCAAACAAATAGCCATCGATGGTTTCCAGAGCAGGGTAGAGCTCCGTTGCAGCAATGCGGTCTTGCTGTTTCAGTTCAGCAAAACGTTGTGTAAGCCCGTCCAGCGCCTGGCGATAGCTGAGGCTTTTTACCCAAGGGTCAGACATAGATTTCCCTAGAAATATGATTGATAAAACGTATCAGCCACCGGCTTTCTTAACCTGGTAGCCTTTTTCAGACAGTATTTTAAACAGCAAATCACGGCAATCGCCCTGAATCTCTATAACACCGTCTTTCACCGTACCGCCGGTACCGGCTTTGGTTTTCAGTTCTTTAGCCAGAACTTTGAGATCATCCGGAGCCAGCAATACACCTTCAACCAGCGTAACGCCTTTACCCTTTCGACCTTTGGTTTCTCGCTTCAGCCGGACAATACCATCGCCTTCAGGCACTGCCGCTTGCCGGCAGATACAGTCATCAACAGGCTGATCGCACTGCGGGCAGATTCGGCCCTGTTCGGTACTGTATACACGGGAGCTATTGCTGAATAGGGAGTCCAGGCCAGCCAGGCCATTCACTTTTTTCTGAGCCATGCTTGATCAGTCGTCCTAATGCGTCAGGATGAGACGGGCTCACCGGCACGGCCGAATGAACCCCGGGTGCTGAACTTAAACGATATCCAGCAATTCCACTTCAAATACCAGCGCCTGGTAAGGACCAATCGCACCACCGGCACCCTGAGCGCCGTACGCCAGGTTATGAGGGATATACAGCTTCCACTTGTCGCCGGGAACCATCAGCTGTAACGCTTCTGTCCAGCCAGGGATGACACCGTTCACTGCAAATTCAATCGGCTGACCACGTTCAACAGAGCTGTCGAACACCTGACCGTTAATCAACGTACCGTGGTAGTGAGTTTTAACCGTGGAGTTGATTGCCGGCTTCTTACCTGCAGCATCACCGGAAGCAATCACTTCGTATTGCAGACCGGATTCAGTGGTCACAACACCGTCACGCTTGGCGTTTTCTTCCAGGAAGGCCTGACCTTCACCAGCCAGTTCTTTTTCTTTTTCAGCTTGAGCCGCTGCCAGACGCTCACGGATCACTTCGTAAGCCTGTTGCATATCCATTGGGTTAATCGGGTCTGCAACCTGATTGAAGGCATCCATAACACCTTCAGTTACCGCTTCAATACTCAGGCCTTCGAAAGGCTGTTGAAGAAGCTGGTTACCCATCTGGCGACCAATTCCGTAGCTGACTCGTAATTCCGGGGTATCGTATTTAGACATAAAAATCCTGTTTCAGGCTGGTATTAATTTGGCCGCGAAGTGTAACACATCCTGCCGGGCGTGCATTTTTCAGCCTTGCAACCCGCTGTACCGTCAATGCCTGGTTAGAGTACAAATCTAAACATTTTTAGCCCAGCGGCAGAGCGTTGCGCTCTGTGGCTTCCGGTGGTGATTGTCAATTAGACCCGATAATCGGGACGATCATTATTTGACCAACACCCGCCTTTCATTAGACTTTAGTCGAATACAGTACACCGCAGGATTAATCGATGAACCGTCTACCCACCGGTCGGCCCGACGATAAACAACATTCAAAAACCACAATCTTTCTGGGTGTTGCTCAGGGCCTGATGCTAACCCTTTGCCTGTTCCTGCTGTTCATGACGGCCTGATAGATTTAAAACTCTCCGCTGTGGATAACTTCTTTTGCCAGACGCTGGGCACTCAGCCAGGCATCCTCCAGCCGTGTTCCCATAGTCCAGTCACCGGCAATGCCGATTCTCTGCTGCTTATCCCACAGTGACATCGCCTTCGACGCTGCACTGTTCATCGCATACAACCAGCAATGGCTGTAGGCATCTTTCACCGGCGGTAAGGCTTGCGTGGCGATCTGGCCAAGAAAGTTGAGCGACTGATTGATCACCAGATCTTCTGTCGCCTGAAGGTGATTGCTGGTCCAGGAAGCTGAAAAATGCACCACCCAGGTCTCAAGCGCTGAATTCCGCTGTGGCTTGCTGCTGTCCCTGGCAACCCAACTGACAATGCCGTTGTTGCAGAACACAGCATTAACATCGATTGCCAGCGCTGCATCAAAAGTAATCGCACAGCTCCAGCAGGGCTTCATAACCGTATGACGCGCTGAATAGCCCAGATGATGGGAAGGTGGCAACAAGGCCATGGTTTGTGCCATTGGCGCGGTAATAAGTACGGCATCGAAAAAGCCGAAGTGTTCGCCGTTGGCATCCCACAGACGCCATTTCCCGTTGTGCCGGTCCAACCGGTCAATCCGGGTTTGGGTATACACCTGAATGTCATCGTCCAGCGGCTCGATCAAGGACGTCATCGCCGGCGTACCGACATAGCGGACCACCGATTTTTTAGAACTCTGTTTCAGCTCTTCCGATTCGTAAATCCAGGGCTCTACCGGCCAAACCTGGGCCAGGCCATGCGCTTGCCATTGATCCACCTGCTGTTGAAACTCTTCAGTTTTTGCCGTGAAATACTGAGTGCCGATATCAGCCTGCCATTGATCGGCAATATGTGAGGCTAAGCGTCCGCCGCATTCATCGTTTTTTTCAAATATTGCGACAAGATGGCCGGCACCCTTTAAAGAATTCGCTAAAGTTGTACCTGCCAGACCGCCGCCAATTACTGCAAATTCAGCCATCGAAATTGCCCGCCTGCTTCGTATCGACTATTTCATTGCTGTTAGTAAAGCAAATAAAGTGATAATTCTCTGGTGAAATTACTTTAAACTTAAACTCCTGAACTTACCGTTATTCAATATGGAAACAGTATGACCGCAGAAAAACGGGCCAGTGTTACCGTTCCGGTGCCCAATATCGACAAACCTGTAAACACGCGTTTTATCAGCTTCAATGGTCTGTCAGACGATAAAGAACACATTGCTATCATTTACGGTGAACCTGAAAAACAGCCGTCACCTCTGGTGCGTATCCACTCGGAATGCCTGACCGGAGATGTCTTTGGGTCACTGCGCTGCGATTGTGGCGAGCAGCTGCATGAAGCCCAGCGGCGAATGGCAGAAGAGGGTGGCGTCATCCTGTATCTGCGACAGGAAGGCCGGGGTATTGGTCTGTACAACAAACTGGATGCCTACGTTTTACAGGATAAAGGCATCGATACCTATGAAGCGAATGCGCTGCTTGGCTTCGATCATGACCTGCGCGACTTTACCCCCGCCATTGAGATGCTCAAAGCACTAAAAATATCCACAATTCGGCTGCTCACCAATAACCCTCATAAAACCAAAGAGCTGAACCAAGCTGGCATCACCGTGACGGAATGTGTAAACACCGGTGTATATGTGAATAAGTTCAACAGCAACTACCTGAAGGCCAAAGTAGAGCAACAGCAGCATAAAATTATTATCGATAAAAACGATTAAAATACGCTATTTTGCAGATAAATGCGTCTAATTGAAGATAAAGTAAAAACTTGGTTAAACAGCATTTTAATCCGGCTGGTTTATACAATGACTGGATAAGCTGTGAATATCCTTTTAACAAGGCGTGAAATAGCTGTATTTAGCCTGTACATTAATTTAAATCTATACAGAGAACCGCATGCAATATCTTGAAGAATTCCTGCTTGCCGACGATGGTCATGAAATACCGGTTCGTGTCTGGCGGCCGAAGCGAGTCAACCAGATTCTGGTTATCGTTCATGGCATGGCAGAATACAGCGAACGCTATGCACCGATGGCAGACTGGCTGACCGAACAGGATATTGCCGTGGTGACCCTGAACCTGCGCGGGCACGGTATGGATTGTGAGGAACAGGAACTCGGATTCTTTGCCGAAACCGATGGCTGGCAGCGCGTCGTTAAAGATATCCACAAGACGCTTGAATTCACCCGTGAAGAACTGCCCGAGGCGCCCATCACGCTGCTCGGCCACAGCATGGGCTCGTTCCTGGTACAGAACTATATTCAGACCCATCACACCGAGCTCAATCAGGTCATCCTCTGCGGCAGCAACCGCGTGGATAAACCTAAACTGTTCGTTTCCCAGCTGTTGATTAAGCTGTTAATAACTTTTAAGGGAAAGACCTCGACCAGCAAATTGGTCGATTGGCTCAGCTTTGGCAGCTTCAACCGTAAATTTAAACCCAACCGTACCGACTATGACTGGCTCAGCCGTGACCCGGAACAGGTAGAAGCCTACACGCTGGATCCGTTTTGCGGCTTTTCATGCACACTGTCATTCTGGAATGATTTCATCGGTGGAATGCGGGCTATCAACCTAAGTCTGTGGCCCAAACAATTAAAGATACACCTGTTATCAGGCTCAGATGATCCGGTAGGTGAGTTTGGTCGTGGAGTTTCGATACTGGCGGAACAGATTAAAAAGCAGGGTTTAAACCTGCAGACCTTTAAGGTTTACCCACAGGCGCGGCATGAATTGGTGAATGAAATCAATGCTGTGGATATCTGGCAGGATATCCGTGATCTGGTGATTAACGAATCTATTTAGTGGTCCGTGAATCACTGGCCAAATAGTCCAGGATTGGCAGATCCGCCGGTGCCCACTTCAGCTCTCTCAGGCGTGCAACCGGCAACCAACAGGTTTCATCATGGTCGCTGCAGGTAAGCTCTCCGGTAAGCCAGGCAACCCGGTATACATAAAGCCTGATGAGTTTATCCGGGTATTGATGCGTAGTGGTCATCAAGTACTTCTCCACCTTTGCTTCAATACCCAGCTCTTCTTTCAGTTCACGCTGCAGGCAGCCGACAAACGACTCACTGGGCTCAATTTTGCCACCGGGAAACTCCCAGAAACCGGCTAAATCCTTATGAGCAGCCCGCCGCGCACAAAAGACCTTGTTATCGCGCTCAATAACCGCTGCGGTGACATCATAAGCAGGTAGCGCCATGGTTATTTCCCTATGCAAAAACTGCCGAATATACGGCCAAGTAAGTCATCCGAGCTGAATTCACCGGTTATCTCATTCAGGGCATTCTGAGCCGCCCTTAAATCTTCTGCCAGAAGCTCACCGGCGGCATTTTCTGTCAATTGCGTAAGACCATTGCTCAATGCCGATTCCGCCACAGTTAAGGCATCCAAATGGCGCTTACGGGCGATAAAGCCGGATTCATGCAGGCCTTCAAAGCCCATAATCTGCTTAAGGTGAGCCTTCAGTTCATCAATACCCAGGCGGTTCTTAGCGGAAATTCGGATGACCGGAGTCCCCTGTTCTGCAATACCCGGAGATTCATTTGACAGGTCAATCTTGTTGCGCACCACCGTGATCTTAGCGTGATCCGGCAGGCGGTGGACAAAATCGGGCCATATCTTTGCAGGGTCCGTTTCTGCATTTTCGCTGCCATCGACCAGAAACAGGATACGATCAGCGGTTTCGATTTCTTCCCAGGCACGCTCAACACCAATCTTTTCCACAGCATCCGGTGCGTCACGCAGGCCGGCGGTATCGATCAGGTGCAATGGCATACCGTCGATGTGGATATGTTCTTTGAGCACATCCCGTGTGGTACCGGCAATATCGGTAACGATGGCCCGCTCATGGCCCGCCAGGGCATTCAACAGGCTGGACTTACCGGCATTGGGGCGTCCAGCAATAACAACACGCATCCCTTCACGCATGAGCTGGCCCTGATTAGCCGTGGCTTTTACCTTCTGCAGTTGAGCAGCAACGGCTTTCAGATCGGCCTCAACCTTACCATCGGAGAGAAAATCGATCTCTTCCTCCGGAAAATCGATGGCAGCTTCGACATAGATCCGTAACTGAATCAGTTTATCCACAAGGTCATGCACATTATTGGAGAAGTCGCCCTTCATGGAGCGAACCGCCGAGCGGGCCGCCTCTTTAGAGCTGGCATCGATCAGATCGGCGATCGCCTCAGCCTGAGTTAAATCCATCTTATCGTTAAGGAAGGCGCGTTCAGAAAATTCCCCGGGCCTTGCAACCCGGCAACCCAGCCCGGTGATTTGATCCATCAGCATCTGCAGGATAACAGGACCACCATGACCCTGAAATTCAACGACATCTTCACCGGTAAAGGAGTTTGGCCCCGGAAAATACAGCGCGATACCTTCGTCAATTAAACCGGCATCCGCATCATAAAAGCCACCATAGTGGGCATAGCGGGGTTTAGGGTCCAACTGCAGAATCTTGCGGGCGACATCCTGCGCAGCAGGCCCGGAAACACGAATAATACCCACACCTCCGCGGCCGGGTGCGGTTGCCACCGCGACGATCGTATCCTTGGAAATCAATGAACCACCTTAAGCCTCGATAGATAAAGGCTCACTTTGAGTTATTTAATACTTATCTACAAGCGAATTTTAGACATAAAAAAAGCAGACAAAGCCTGCTTTTTCTTTCACGTAAGGGCAGTCGCTTAACTGCTGGCCTTAGCCTGTTCTTTCTCTTTTGCTTCAGACCGCTCAATACCCTTGTTCACAATGAACTGCTGGGTAATGGTAATCAGGTTGTTGGACAACCAGTACAGGGTCAGACCCGCCGGGAACCACAGGAACATGAAGGTAAACATGACCGGCATGAACTTCATGATCTTAGCCTGCATTGGGTCCATCGTTGGCTGCTGTTGCATTTGCATCTGGAAGAACATGGATGCACCCATCAACAGCGGCAATACAAAGAATGGGTCTTTAACAGACAGGTCAACAATCCAGAAAATGAAAGGGGACTGACGCAATTCAACCGATTCCATCAGTGTCCAGTACAGCGCAATAAACACCGGCATTTGCAGCAACATTGGCAAGCAGCCACCCAGTGGATTCAGCTTCTCTTTCTGATAAAGCTTCATCATTTCCTGGCTCATGCGCTGGCGGTCGTCGCCAAACTGGGCTTTCAGTTCCTGAATCTTAGGCGTGAATTTCTTCATCTTGGCCATAGAGCGGTATGAAGAAGCCGTTAACGGGTACAGACACATCTTAACGGTCAAAGTCAGCAGAACAATCGCCCAACCCCAGTTACCCACGATGCCGTGGATAAACTTAAGCAGCCAGAACAATGGCTGTGCCACCCACCACAACATGCCGAAATCAACTGTCTTTTCCAGGTTTTCGGCCAGCGCGCTCAGTGCTTCCTGGTCTTTAGGGCCAACATACAGCTGGCTGGCAATAGTCGCTTCCTCACCCGGGCCTACCGTTACCGTAGGTGATTGATAGCCGGCATAGTAATAGCCGCTACCGCCTTTCTGACCATAAAAGCTGTTCTGATCATTGGCCGGTGGTACCCATGCCGACAGGAAGTAGTGCTGAATGATCGCTACCCAACCACCAACGCTGCTTTCGGCAAAGTTTTCATCGTCTAAATCTTTAAACGAAACCTTTTCATAGGAATGCTCAGATGTAGAGAAGGTTGTGCCCAGGTAAGACCGTTTACCCACACCGCCACTGCTGCTGTCATCTTTTGAAGAATCGCGCTTCAGCTGTGCAAACAGGTTAGTACGCAGTGTTTCACTGCTGTTGTTGACGAGTTCGAAGCGAACATCAATTACATAACTGTCGCGGGTAAAGCTGAATACTTTATTGACCACCAGGCCATTATCAGCGCTGTAGGTGAGCACAACATCCAGGGAATCTTCAGATTCAGCCAGGTTGTATTGCTGCTGGCTGGCGCTATACAGAGCGCGTCCACCCTGGTCTATGCCGTTTTCACCAACAAGGCCACTCTGTGCAATGTAGGTTCGGGCCTGGGTCTCCAGAATCTTAAAGGGTACGTCCGGGGTCGCCAGCGCATTCGGATACTTCGGCAGTGAAGCCAGGGTGATATCACCACCATTGAGATCAATTTCAACATTGAAAGTATCGGTGTTTACAGAGATCAGCTGGGATGTAGCGGAGTCTGTATCGCTGGTGGGCGCTGCAGACGCTGAATTTCCTTGCGGAACCTCACTGGCCACAGAGCTGCTGCCAGCCTCTATAGCTGAAACAGCTTCAACAGACGATTCCACAGGGGTCGTAGAGGAGTAATCTTTCGACCATTGCAAAATCATGATGTAAGACACAATCGCCAGGCCGGCAATTAGAGAAATTCGACGTACGTCCATAAATTATTTCCAGTTAATTGGATAACGAAAATACCCGATGGCAGATCGTTTTTTTTAATACAAAAAAGCGCGGAAATGGTACCTGTCGATGCCACTTTTGGCCAGCGATAATCCGGTCTGGAAGACGATATTCCGATATAGATCAGTTATTTATCGTTGTAAGCTTAGAAGCCCGTTTAGCCAGTTTATTAAACTGCTTTTTCAGCATGGAACGAACTTCATCATTAGACAGCTGATCAACACCTTTGCGCGCCATTATGATGATATCCATATTGGGAAGAGTGTGCCGATTGAGCCGGTAATAATCTTTGGTAATGCGTTTAATGCGGTTACGCTGGACAGCAAACCGGATATTTTTCTTGGAAAAGATAAAACCCAGGCGAGGGTGACCCAGATTATTGACTCTTGCCAGCAGTAAGGTGTGTTCACTGGGGGCTTTGACATCGACTTTATTAAAAACCGTCTGGTAATCCCGGGCGTTTAATAAACGTAATTCTTTAGGATAACCAAACGGTTTCAAAGACACTGCTACAAATTCTCAGTGAATTAAGCACTTAGAGAAGCACGACCGCGAGCGCGACGACGAGCTAATACTTTACGACCATTTTTTGTAGCCATGCGTGAACGGAAGCCGTGACTACGCTTGCGCTTTAGATTACTTGGTTGAAATGTACGTTTCATTTTCAGATCTCTGTTCAGTTGTCGCCTTAATACTAATCAAGGCTGATTACGAAATAAGGTTAACAAACCCTACCCCATGAAATTTGGACGGCGCAGTCTAATGAATAATCGATGTGAAATCAATGACGTTTTTTTAATCAATCTTTTTCTCTTTGAATAAAATAATTAAGAAAGATTTATATATTTTTTTTCTTGTATTTAGTTATTTTTATTAGTCAGGCCTATTTCTGTGTGTAACAACAAAAAAACCTTATAAAACAATAGTTTACGTGATTTATAACTTCCGAATAATTAGGGTATATCCTGAGTTTAAGCCCTTGATTAGTGGTGGATAAAAGCCTTACTTATCCACATTTATTTATCCAAGTTTCAATCAACAGGGTTAATCACAGGTATATACAATAGTTATTAACAGTTAATTTCCGGGTTGCTTATAAACTTTGATAGCTCACCACCCGGTTACGCCCGGTTTGCTTGGCGGTATAGAGCGATTTGTCTGCAGCGGCAAGCCATCTGCTGAGTGAGGAGATACGTTCGGACAGCCCGCAAACGCCGATACTTACGGTAATGCTGATTTCAATTGCATTGCTTTGGAATGGAGGGGTGTATCGCATAGTGGACGTTGCGATTGATTTACGGATTTTTTCGGCCAGTTTGACTGCTGTGGATTCTTCGCTGTTGGGCGCAAGTATCAAAAACTCTTCTCCGCCAAATCTGCCAAAGATGTCTGAGTCTCTTAATTGTTCCTTAACAGTGAATGAAAAGCATTGGAGAGCATAGTCACCTGCGTCATGGCCCAAGCGATCGTTTACAGCTTTAAAGTGGTCGATATCCAGAATTAATACAGATGCTGAGGATTGGTAACGGGCATGGCGTTTCCATTCATTTGTTAACTGGATCATTAATGACCGACGATTTGCAATGCTGGTTAGTTCATCCGTCAGGGCCAGGGAAGAGAGCTTCTCCTCCAGTTGTTTCTGTTCGGTAATATTCTGGATAAATCCAAGAATAGAGGTAATTGAGTTGTCTTCATATTGAGCAGTACCGGCTATTCTTAGCCAGTTGCCCGGATCGTTTGCAGCGGTCGACAGCTGGACCTGTATGTCGAACTCAGTACCAAACCTGATTGCCTGTTCCAGTGTTGTGGCAATAGTCTCTCTGTGAGGTTCTGCAAACAGGCTCTGGATGTCCGCAAAATCTATCATTGTTTTATCAGGGTTTGGCTGTAAAACCTGTTCACGAAAGTGTTCATTGGTGATGACAAACTCTGCCTTATTAACATCGTATAAAAAACCGGAAAATGAAGCGATGGTGCCTGCGGTTGCTAGTATGTTGTTAAGCTGGGCTGAATATTTTTCTATTTCTTTCTGTTTGGTTAGGTCTTTGCCAATGCCGAGATAGCCAATGATTTTTTCTTTATCATTGAAGATTGCGGTAACAGATAGGGATACAGGAAAAGTTTTTCCATACTTGGTTATGTAGGTCCATTCCCGTTCATCAACGATCCCTAATTTTGGTTTAAAAATTAGCGTTTCAATGCCAGCGGTAATTTTCTGTTTATAATTTTTTTCAAGCTCTGATGAGTAGTCGATTATCTCTTCTTTTAAATGAAAAATATCTGATTTTAACTGGCCAATCAGTTCATCCGGTTTATAACCGAGAAGCTTTTCTGCCATGTTGTTGAAGTGAGTGATCGTACCGTCTGGTGTTGTTGCAATAATAGAAAAATTTGCAGAGTTTAATATTGTTTTTTGAAAAGCAATGGTTCGGTTTAATTCGTAATCTTGCTTTACTCGTTGACTGATATTCTGGCAGCTTCCAAGTACCCATAAGCCCTGTTTTTTACCTGTAAACTGTAGCCATAGCGTGGGTGATGAAGTTGTTTTAACAATCAATTCAAAGTGACTTTTCTCTGATAAACCGAAGACTGAATTTTTAAATTTTTCAAAGTCATTTTTGCTAAAAATATTTTTAAAAATAGTCCAGCTGATGGTTTGGTTTAAACCTATTGAAAATAGATTTTTGAAGTTTTCAGTCGTCATCCATTGATCAGTTTTCGGGTTGTATCTGAAACTTCCGGAACCAGAAAGTTTTTCGGCTTCCTGCAGTTGAACTTGTGTATCTATTTCATGAGTTATTTCATGGTAAAGACCAATAAAGCCTTCTATTTTTCCAAGTAAATTTTTTACCGGTGAAATGGTGGCATCAATCCAGAAAATTTCGCCGTTTTTCTTTCGGTTGCAAATTCTGCCCTGCCAAATAGCACCTTGAGTAATCTGATACCAAAGTTCCGCGAAGAAATTATTCGGATGATAATCGCTGTTAAAAATACGGTGGGTATTGCCCAGGACTTCCTCCCGGCTGTAGTCCGATACAGTCAGAAAGTTGTCATTGATATCGGTAATAACACCATTAACGTCAGTGCTGGAGATTAAACTGAATTTATTCAGGCTGGTATGGATTGCCTTCAGGTTAGCCGTTTGCTCATCGAGTGCCCGGGAGGTTTCAACCAGCTTCCGGTACTGAGAAATTTTCTCCTCCGCAGCCATGGAACGACCGAATTGATCCGCCAGTAAACTGGCAAACAGCATGTCATCTTCGTTCCAGACTTTTGTACTGCCAATATGTTCACAACAAACCACGCCCACTGTTTTGCCATTAATTCTAATGGGGGCATCCAGCATAGAGTGGATATTCAGTACATCCAGATAACCATGGCGGAATTCAGAGGTCAGGGGGTTAGTCGCGGCATTATTGGCGTTGATAAGGATTTCCTCATCCAGGGCGTTAAAGTAGGCCGGGTATTGCGTTCGGGTAATTTCTGTCGTGCTATCTCTTGTTTGGTGATGCCTGTCGATGATCAGGCAGGCCTTTAACGTGGCCCTGTGGTGATCTTTGTAAATCCAGATGCCTGCCCGTTTTATTTCCAGTCCTGAAATGAGAGAAGTTACGATCAGCTCTGCCGATTCGGTCAGTTCCCCGGCATCTATGGTTTCGCTGGTCATTATCGTATGGATTAACTGATATTGAAGTGGGGTCATACATTGTTCAGACAGAGTTGTTTACATAAGCGTAGTGGATCTGGGTTTAATTGCATTTTTTGGAGGTTTTTACGCAGTGGTGGTGGTGGATCAGGGTGGAATAGCAGCAGAGGCTCAGTTAAAATGTCTGGCCGTTTTATTGGCTTTTCGGAGTCCCAGTGCAGGACGCTTTGTGGCAACAATGCTTGGAACAGTTACGTTCTGAGTTACCTTCTCATCAATTCAATACCTGGCTTAGACCCTTAAGTGTGGATGCCGATGCCAATGGTCTGGTATTGCTTGCGCCCAATCGTTTTATCGCTAACTGGGTAAAGGATAAGTATCGCAAAAGAATTGAAACCGTTGCTGAGCAGTTCGGTTACCAGGACACTATTGCAATTGAAATTATCTCCGGCAAACCCCGACGTGCAGCACGCACGGTTGAAGCACCGAAAAGAACCGCGGCTGCAAAACCTGCAGAAGTGGTCACTGCTCAAACACGCTCGGTTGCCGTTAATTCTCCGCGGCACAGAGATCTGTTCGATACACCTTCGGCGAATGAAGGTGCGGTTGCAAATCAGCCAGTCATTGACGATGTCCCTCAAGCAAAGCCTAAAGATGTTTCCGTTGTACAAACAACAGGCTCTAAACGTGGCCGCAATAAGGTGCAAAGTTACCTTAATCCAACCTTCACCTTTAAATCTTTTGTAGAGGGTAAATCCAACCAGCTGGCTTTAGCGGCCAGCCAACAGGTTGCAGAGAATAGCGGTGGGGCCTATAACCCGTTGTTTATCTATGGTGGTGTCGGCTTGGGTAAAACTCACTTAATGCAGGCTATCGGTAATGAAATAGTTGAACAGAATCCGTCGGCAAAGGTGGTGTATCTGCATTCTGAGCGTTTTGTTGCCGATATGGTGAAAGCTCTGCAATTAAACGCCATCGCCGAGTTTAAAAAGTTCTACCGCTCGCTGGATGCCTTGTTGATCGATGATATTCAGTTCTTTGCTAAGAAAGACCGCTCCCAGGAAGAATTCTTTCATACCTTTAACGCGTTGTTGGAAGGCAATCAGCAGGTTATTTTAACGTGTGACCGTTTTCCGAAGGAAATTGACGGCCTGGAAGACCGGTTGAAGTCTCGCTTCGGTTGGGGACTGACTGTTTCAGTAGAGCCGCCAGACCTGGAAACACGGGTTGCTATTCTGATGAAGAAGGCAGAGCAGGCAAAAATTAATTTGCCAGCAGACGCGGCCTTTTTTATTGCGCAAAGAATTCGTTCCAATGTGCGAGAACTGGAAGGCGCATTGAAGCGGGTAATAGCAAACTCGCAGTTTACCGGGTCTGCTATTAATACTTCGTTTGTTAAGGAATCACTTAAAGATTTGCTTGCTTTGCAAGATAAACAAGTGAGTATTGAAAATATTCAGCGTACAGTAGCCGAATATTTTAAAATTAAGATTTCAGATTTATACAGCAAGCGCAGAAGCCGCAGTATTGCGCGACCAAGACAGGTCGCGATGGCATTATCAAAAGAATTGACGCAGCACAGTCTGCCGGAAATTGGTGATGCTTTTGGCGGCCGGGACCATACCACTGTCCTGCATGCTTGCAGAAAAGTTAAAGAGCTTCGCGAAACCAATCAGGATATTCGTGAAGACTACAGTAATTTGTTAAGAACCCTGACCACCTGATAACACCGGATGGAATACTTTATATGATTCACTTTTCACTAGCTCGTGAGCAACTTATCAAACCATTGCAATTGGTTAGCGGTGTAGTTGAGAAACGACAAACTCTGCCAGTTTTGTCTAATGTACTTCTGGAAGTAGAAGCAACAGAACTGCTGTTAACCGGCACTGATTTGGAAGTTGAGTTAGTAGGTCGGGTGACGCTTTCAGAGCCGGCTGAGGCCGGAGCTATAACGGTACCCGCAAAGAAGTTTCTGGATATCGTTCGTTCGCTTCCGGATGATTCAATTATTACCGTTAAGCAGGATTCAGAGCGCGTTATTGTCAGCAGTGGCAGAAGCAAGTTCACCTTAACGTCTTTGCCGGCCGTTGAGTTTCCGAGTATCGAAAAGAGCTCGGATCACGAAGAATATTCCATTCCTCAGGCGCAGTTCGGTCATCTGATCAATGCGACCAGCTTTGCTATGGCGCAGCAGGATGTCCGTTACTATCTGAATGGTATGTCGCTCGAATTAAGTCCGGGTATGGTTCGTACCGTTGCTACCGATGGCCATCGACTGGCCATGAGTTCGCGCCAGGTTGAGGGGCTTAATACTGCTGAGAAGAAGCAGGTTATTGTTCCGCGTAAAGGTATTCTGGAACTGAACCGTTTGCTGACCGGCGGCGAAGAAACGATTCAAATCTACCTTGGCTCTACTCACTTAAGAGCCACAACCAGTGACTTTAGTTTTACCACCAAACTGGTCGACGGTAAGTTCCCGGATTACGAGCGTGTAATTCCGCGCGGAGGTGATAAAGAAGTCGTGGGTGATCGCCAAACGCTGAAGTCTATCTTCAGCAGAGCCGCCATCCTTTCCAATGAAAAGTATCGTGGCGTACGGCTGATTCTTTCCTCCGGTAATTTGATTGTTAAAGCCAATAACCCGGAGCAGGAAGAAGCAGAAGTAACGGTAGAGGTAGATTACGAAGGGCCAGAGCTGGAAGTTGGCTTTAACGTTAACTACCTGCTGGACGTACTGAACGTGATCTCTGGTGAACAGGTTAAATTCATCTTGTCAGATGCTAATTCAAGCGCACTGATAACGGACTTTGATGACGACGCCACCGCCTTTGTTGTTATGCCGATGCGTCTGTAATTAGAAGGATTAACAAGTGTCTATAAGAACGCTTTCCATTAATGGCGTTCGAAACCTGGAAAGCATTGATCTGTCACCGTCAGGTACGATCAATGTTTTTTTTGGCGAAAATGGTTCGGGTAAAACCTCAATTATTGAATCGGTTCATTTGCTGGCAATGACACGGTCTTTTAACCAGGCAAGAACCCGAACCGCACTCAGTCTCGATGCCGATTCACTCGAAGTCAGCGGAGACTTAACAGATCTCGGCAGCTTATCTTACCACCGAGAGCCGAATGGAAAATACCGGGTTCTGATTAATCATAAGCCGGTACAGTCAATCTCTACCTTAGCGCATTCTGTTCCCACTCAGCTTATCTATTCAGGCACTTTCAGTTTATTGGAAGGGTCACCGTCTGACCGCAGAAAATTTCTGGATTGGGGGGTATTCCACGAGTCCGAGGGGTTTTTAGAGGATTGGCGGCTTTTTCAGAAATGCCTGAAAAATCGGAATTCCTTGTTGCGATCTGGTAAAATTGACCGTTCCGAATTGCAGGTCTGGGAGAGGGGGTTTATTGATACCTCGGTCCGGATAGATCAGGCTCGCAAGGAATATTTAGCAATCTTTAGCCCTGTCTTTAAAGATATTTTATCCCAGCTGACGGATTTAGAATCAGTTGAACTCAGTTACTCACGCGGCTGGGACAAGACCAGAGAACTTGCTGACGTTCTCGAATCGCAAAAGGCTAGAGATTGCAAAATAGGTTATACACAGGCAGGCCCGCAACGCGCCGATCTGCGTATTAGAGTTAATCGATTGAACGCTGTTGATGTCTTGTCTAGAGGGCAGCAAAAGCTGGTGATCTGTGCTTTAAAAATTGCTCAGAGCGCGCTCTTGCAGTCTCAGGTGACCCAGCCAACGATTTTTTTGATAGATGATTTACCATCAGAACTCGATGAGCGTCATATCAAAAAGTTATGTCGGTTATTAGAAAATATAGGTTGTCAGGTTTTTATGACGGCTGTGGAATCCGCACCCTTAGTCAAAATCTGGCAACAGCCTGAGCAGGTTCGAATGTTTCACGTGGAACATGGGTCTGTTTCAAAGGTTTTTAATCTTGGAGAGAATAATGACAGAAAATTATGATTCCTCGAGTATCAAGGTACTTAAGGGGCTGGATGCTGTTCGCAAAAGACCTGGTATGTACATCGGTGATACCGATGACGGCACCGGTCTGCATCACATGGTATTTGAAGTAGTCGACAACTCAATCGATGAAGCGCTGGCGGGCTATTGCAGCAGTATTTCTGTAACTATTCATCCAGATGAATCCATCACCGTTGATGATGATGGCCGCGGTATTCCAACGGATTTGCACCCGGAAGAAGGGCGCTCAGCCGCTGAAGTTATTCTAACGGTACTGCATGCCGGGGGTAAGTTTGATGATAACTCCTATAAGGTATCCGGTGGTCTTCATGGTGTGGGTGTCTCAGTAGTAAATGCGCTGTCGGAAGAGTTAAAGCTGACCATCCATCGGGCTGGTAGGGTGCATGAACAGTATTACCGTCACGGTGTACCGGTAGAAGATCTAAAAGTGGTGGGTGAGACCGACCGAACCGGTACCAGCGTGCGCTTTAAGCCTTCAGCCGAAACCTTCGCCAATATTTCTTATTCTTTTGATATTTTAGCGAAACGGTTACGCGAACTGAGCTTCCTGAATTCAGGCGTTGCTATCCGGTTGTTTGATGAGAGAACGGGCTCCGAGGAATCTTTCCACTATGAAGGCGGTCTGAGGGCGTTTGTTACCTTCCTGAACAGCAACAAGACGACGCTGAACAACGTATTCCACTTCACCTATGAAAGGGAAGAAGATGGCATTGGCGTTGAGGTAGCGCTGCAATGGAATGATACCTATCAGGAAAATATCTACTGCTATACCAATAACATTCCTCAGAAAGACGGTGGTACCCACCTGGCGGGTTTCAGGGCGGCGCTGACCCGTACATTGAATAACTACATTCAACAGGAAAACCTGCTGAAGAAGCATAAGGTTTCCACCAGTGGCGATGATGCCCGTGAAGGTTTAACCGCGATCATCTCGGTTAAAGTGCCTGATCCTAAATTCAGCTCTCAAACCAAAGAAAAGCTTGTTTCCTCTGAAGTGAAGTCTGCGGTTGAGCAGGAGATGTCCAGAATCTTCTCTGAATACCTGATGGAACACCCGAACGAAGCCAAAATCGTCGTCAACAAGATGATTGACGCGGCCCGTGCTCGTGAAGCGGCCCGTAAAGCCCGCGATATGACTCGTCGTAAGGGCGTATTGGATATCGCTGGTCTTCCGGGTAAGTTGGCTGACTGCCAGGAGAAAGACCCGGGATTGTCTGAACTCTATCTAGTGGAGGGTGATTCTGCAGGGGGTTCGGCCAAACAGGGCAGAGACCGTCGTACGCAGGCCATTCTGCCGTTGAAGGGTAAGATCCTTAATGTTGAAAAAGCACGTTTCGATAAAATGCTTCAGTCCCAGGAAGTGGGCACCCTAATTACTGCATTAGGCTGCGGTATTGGTCGTGAAGAGTTCAATATTGAAAAGCTGCGTTACCACAGCATTATTATCATGACCGACGCAGACGTCGACGGATCTCACATTCGTACTCTGCTGCTAACATTCTTCTTCCGTCAAATGCCGGAGTTGATAGAAAACGGCCATGTCTATATTGCACAGCCGCCCCTGTATAAGATTAAGAAGGGTAAGCAGGAAACCTACATTAAGGATGAGAAGGCTTTAGAGCAGTACCTGCTTTCACAGGCGCTCGAGAATACCTCTCTGTTTGTCAGCCCGGTTGCACCTGCTATTCAGGACGTTCAGCTGGAAACCCTGGTTAATCAATACCGCTCAGTTACATCGCAAATAGAGCGAATGAGCAGGGTGTACCCTCAGGCGGTGCTTGAGCAGTTGATCTATATGCCGGAGTTGTCCTTGGCAGATTTTGCCAGTGAAGACGAGGTTTCAGCCTGGATTGAAACCCTCAATGATCGCTTTGCCGAGGTTAGTAAGGGGTCAACGCTGTATCAGATCTCTGCCGTAAGGGATGAGGAACGAAATATCTGGTTGCCAATGGCGCAGGCTACACAGCACGGTTTAACAACGGATTATTCGTTCAACTTAAACTTCTTTGAGAGTAAAGAGTATCGTGACATCGTTGAATTAGGTCGCACACTGCAGGGCATGATAGAAGAGGGTGCCTTCATTCAGCGTAATGACAAGAAGCACGAGGTGGCCAGTTTTGAAGAGGTCATCAGCTGGCTGATGAACGAGGCTAAACGAGGCTACCAGATTCAGCGCTATAAAGGGCTGGGCGAAATGAACCCGGATCAGTTGTGGGAAACAACCATGGATCCAGAGGTTCGTAGAATGCTTAAGGTTAAGATTGAAGACGCCATCGCGGCAGATAAGATCTTTACTACCCTGATGGGTGATGATGTTGAACCAAGGCGCGAGTTTATTGAAACCAACGCCCTAACGGTTTCAAATCTGGACTACTAAGTCGGCTGTTTCGCTCAGCTAAGCTTAAAAATCCCTGAAAGGCTCTGATTGTTTCACGTGGAACATTCAGAGCCTTTTTTCCATCAGATACACCGTATGGTATCTCTCGAATTTTCTTCCAGCCTCGCTCAAGGCACCGACTTCCTCAAAACCAAACTTTTTGTGTAGGTTGATCGACTTTTCGTTCGGCAAAGTAATCAGAGCATGAGCGCGGTGAACATCTTCACCTTCGAGCCGGTTAAAAAGCTCGGTATAAAGCATAGAGCCAACGCCTTTACGGGCAAGATCATTCTTCAGGTAGATGCTGACCTCTATGGAGGTGTCGTACGCTCGCTTAGGGCGAAAGGGTGCACTGTTGGCGTAACCGACAACCTGACCATCAAAAACAGCGACCAGACACTGATGTCTGCCGGTCTTTTTAAATTGATTAAACCAGGGCTTTCTTGTTTCGACACTGTAAAGCTCGGTATCGAAGGTGATGGCGGTATTTTCGATGTAGTGGTTTAGGATGGAGACAATGCTGCTCTCATCCTGAGTTTCAAGGTGCCGGATTTCTATAGTCATGAATGGTAGGTAGGTTCTAGAGTGGATTCAGAAAAGCAAAAGTATACTAGTGCGAAGGCCAAAGCCAATCTTTGGCGTACTTACTTCTCTGGTCCGGAATCAGTCCCTCGTCCTTTAACAGCTCATACTGCAAATGGCAGTTTGGGTGACTAGATATTTTGTGTTGGCTGTTGATAACCCGGTGCCAGGGCAAATCCGTATCGTCCGGAAGTTTCTTCAGCCAGGCCAAAATTTGTCTTACATGGACCTGGCAGAGCTTAGCGAGCGCGCCATAGGTGGTATAGCGCCCAGCGGGAATAGAGGCGAGGGTGTGATAGAAGATGGCTTGTTGATCAGCTTTGAGCATAAGCAGGCGAATGACTCCAAAAAGCTATCAGGCCGTAATTTGGTTACGGCCATTGCCTTTGCTGGCATAAAGACTGGTGTCAGCCCGGTTGATCCATTTTTCAACAGGCTCTGAGGCCTGCCTCTCAGCGACACCACCAGAGACCGTAATGGATACCGGTGTATTCTGAAAATGAAAAGGGCAGTTCTCAATGTGCTCGCGAATCTTCTCCACCGCTGTAAAAGCTTCGTCCAGGTTGCTTTGTGGAAGCAGCAGTATGAACTCTTCACCGCCGTAACGGGCCAGATAATCGGATTCGCGGCAGACGCGGCGCATTTCCTTACCGATCATTTTCAGCACCTTGTCGCCCACCAGGTGTCCGTACTGATCATTAATACGTTTGAAGTAGTCGATATCGATAACGGCGAGGCTCGTGGTGTAACCGTATCTGTCAGCTCTTGAGAGCTCTTCTGCCAGCCTGGTGTTAAAGCCCTGTCTGTTGGGCAGCTGGGTTAGGGTATCTATCATGCTCAGCTTGCGTTCTTTGTTCAGTTCAGAAATTAAGTTCAGGTTTTCTTTTTCCAGCTGCTGAACCTGAATGTTCATCTGTTCTTTACTTTGCTGTAGATCATTGAGCTTTGACTCGTAATTGGTCTGATAGTCTTTAAGCCTGTCCGCGATGTTATCGAGAGACTGCAGCAGTTCCTCTTTCAATGTAGTAACGGAGCACTTTTCATCAATCTTCTGCCGCGCTTCCCGCATTTGATCATGGATACTTTCATTGAACTGTTGGTTTAATGCTTTTAAATCGACCAGTGTATTAGAGTCGGTTTCTACTATCTGGGTGATATGGCTGAGCTTGGCGTTTACCTTAGCCAGATAGCCTTCAAACTGCTTCTTTTCTTCGGTTAATCGGCTCTGGACTAAGTAAAGCGTTTCATCGGTAATAACATCCAGATCCTTCCAGCTAGGCATCTGTTTAAGCTGACTGATCAGCTTTTCACAGGATTGATCTTCTATGTTCATAGCCGATAAGGTCTTCAAAACGGTCTTTAATTGCTTGGTAAGCCTGAGCCGAAGCTCATCTAAATCGGTTGTCTCGCTTACCCCGTCGGGTTCAGCGGCATCCAGGATGGTGAGCTCTTTGAACAACGGCTCCGCAACGCTTAACAGATCGGTGATGGTGGGGTTTTCAGTCTGCAGCGGAGAAATAATCTCACGGTTGCTTTTATCGAGAATTGAATCCAGGGTGTCTCTGAAGGTTTTTATGCCCTTGCTTTTTAACTCTTCAATATTGTCGTATGCAGTTTCGACTTCTTGCAGAACTTCATTAAAGCGTTGCTGATTAAAAGCGTTGTCTTTAAGCGTCTTGCGCAGCTCTGAAAGCTTGGCATCCATATCGCGATCATAGCCGGTTAACATCAGGCTTAAGCTCTGAGCACCGCGAATCAATGGCTGCTGCTCATTGGACATTATTGTTTCCTTCATCGAATTATTATTAGCTTCAAGAAAGTATAGTCGAAGCAGTTCTGATTAATAGAGAGGCTGAGCCGCGTCAGGGCAGGTCAATTTCCAGTGCAACGGGCAGGTGGTCAGAAAGCCTGAAGTCCAGAACTCCCATCTTAGTCACAGAGATATGCTTACTCAGCAAAATCTGGTCGAAGCATTTGGTTGGTTGCCAGCTTGGATAGGTGGCATGGCTGTGGGCGGCCTTTAAGTTGCAGTCTTTTAAAGCTGTATGATTGAGAATCCGGTTTACGTCGGTATTCATATCACCCATCACAATAACGTTATCGTATGGTTTGATCAGGTCATGGATGAACTTCAGCTGTTGATCCTGAGTCTTCTTACCCAGCGCCAGATGCGCAACCACGACTAAAACGGGCTCAGATTTAGACTGAATTTCGTAGGCTATGGCACCACGGCCCTTCAACCCGGGAAGCGCGTGGTTATCGACATTAATCGGCTTAACATTGCCAATTATGGCGTTGCTGTGCTGAGCGAAACGGCCCAGGTTACGGTTTAACTGCTGGTGCCAGTACTCTTTATTCGCAGCCTTGGCGAGGTAATGAATCTGGTTTACATACTTGGTTCTGAAGCTACCACCATCGACTTCCTGCAGGGCAATAAGGTCAAAGTGACGGATAAGCTCAGCGATCTGTTCGAGGTTGTGTTCGCGCTTATGGCTGGGCCAGACATGCTGCCAGGCGTTAAGCACATAGTCGTGAAACTTCCTGGTATGAATTCCAACCTGGATATTGTAAGAGAGCAGCCTTAGCGTGTGACTGCTTTCATACTCACTTTCACGCATGAAGTTGTGCCAAGGCTCAAGATGAATGGCAGACTGTTTGTTTTGAAAGCCTGATAATCGCATAACGTAACTTCTGAAAAGTTGTGAATCCGACTGTCAGTTTAGCAGGTTCCCTGCCGTTATATGGAGGGAACCCGTGAAGAATAATGCAGGGGAGAGTAAGGTTACTCTGCCGTAGCAGCCTCGTTTTGAATAACCCATTGAGCCGCATACAGCGCCATTTCATTGGAACCGACAGCACCGGAGTCAATACGGTATTTACCATTGGCAACCACAGACGGCGTACCGGTTATTTGGCTATCGCGGGTCAGGATGATGGACTGGTTCATTTTGGCATTTACGGCAAATGAATAAGCCTGCTTCATGTATTCCTCTTTGGAGATGCCAAAGCGGGTGAAAAAGTCAGCAAACTTAGCGTCAGTATTCATGCGGTTACGGTTGACATTAATCTCGTTAAAAATCTGAATATGCGCTGTTTCGCCCAAGCCCAGAAGCTCAACGACGTAGTAAGCCCTTACTTCCGGCTTCTGGTATTCGTTAAATACTACGGGTACTTGTGTGAAGCGGATATTGTCCGGTTTTTGCTCAAGAAAAGCCGGAATGCTTGCCTCCAAACGGGCGCAGTGGATACAGCTGTATGAGAAAAATTCCATAATTTCGCCAATTTCCTCTCCACGATAGGAGGTCTTAAGAGGCGTTGACAGGGTTGTGTAGTGCTTACCATCAACATACCTTGCGGAGTCTTCGGCATGAATCAGTGAAGCTGCTGTAATTAAAAGCGTAATTACAAAAAACCGTTTAAACATCGGGATATTTTCCTCTAAATCGAATGACAAAAAATGTTGCCTTAACCTTGGCGCTAAAAAAAGCGGCTAGGGATCATCCCTTACCGCTTTTCATTATATTTACTGCAGATTAACAGGCACTGAATCAGATTCTAGTGGAGCCCCTGGATATAGCTTGCCAGTGCTTCGATCTCAAAATCTTTCAGATTGAAAGCAATTGATCGCATGATCTGTGCATCGCCATCATTCATGCGGGCCTCGGTAGAAGGTTGATCCGCCCGGTAACCCTTCTGGAACTTCACTAACTGGCTCTCGATATAGTCTGCATGCTGACCGCCCAATGCCGGGAAGGTTGCCAGACTTAAACCACTGCCGTCCGGTGCATGACATCCAATACAAGCAGGTACACCGGTTTTAGCGTTACCAGCTTTGTAGAGAGCTTCACCCAGCTGAACCAATTCCGGATCGGCTTCACCGACCAGTACTGCCTGGGAAGAATAATAGGCTGCAATATCTTCAATCTGTTGGTCAGAAAAAGCGTCCAGCATTCCGGTCATCTCCAGGATGACGCGATCACCGCTTTTAATGTCCTGCATCTGCTTAACTAAATAGCTACTTCCTTGACCGGCCAGCTTAGGAAAAGTTCCCGTTAAACTGTTTCCATCGACGCCGTGACAGGCTGAACAAATGGCAGTTAAGGGTTGTCCGGACTCGGCATTGCCAGCAGCATTTGCCAGACCGATGAAGCTACCCATTACCAAGATGCTTGCGATCAGTTTCTTCATGCTTGTACCTGTTTATTAGTTTTATAGTCCTGAAGGGCATAATCTTGGTTCGCCCGAAAAGCTCGTAGTATATAGAGTAGCAGCATTTTATAGAAGAAATTGCCCAGCCAATGATGTAAGACCTTAGAACGAGAGGGTTACAGAAAATAGGCTATAACCCGTGGTTGCGTTGTGTAAGCCGGGTTAAAACGTCTTCTTTGTTGCTGATCGCAGTGTTGTGACTGAGGGCCAGTCTGCAATTTCCAGAAATGTTTGCATGAAAAAGCTACAATAGCCGACAACCTTTACTTAAGTCATATATAAGCAATGCAAACGATAAAATACGATTCTGCGGAATTTCTCACCAGTGCACAAAAGTACTCTCAATGCCCATCAGATACCGGGGCAGAAGTTGCTTTTGCTGGCCGTTCCAATGCGGGTAAAAGTTCGTCTATGAACACCCTGACCCGCAACTCTAAGCTGGCCCGAACATCAAAAACCCCGGGCCGAACCCAGCTGTTAAACTTTTTCTCTCTCAGTGGCGGCGATTATCGACTGGTCGACCTACCCGGTTACGGCTTTGCGAAAGTAAACCGGACCATGAAAGAAGACTGGGAAGAAAACATCGGAGAATACCTGGCAGAGCGGGTCAGCTTGAGGGGGGTCGTTCTGGTTATGGACATCCGTCATCCGATGACCGAGTTCGACCAGAGAATGGTGGAGTGGGCCGTGCAAACTGAAATGCCAATGCGCATTCTGTTGACGAAGTCAGACAAGCTGAAGAAAGGCCCGGCTAAGAATACCTACCTCAAAATCAATAATGAACTGCGCTCTCGTGCCCCCTGGCTTAGTGCTCAGCTGTACAGCTCGCTGAAAAGAGAAGGTGTGAATGAGTTAAGTGAATGGCTGAACGGTCAGCTGACCGAAACGATCGACTAGATCTGAACGATTGGTCAGTTTATGTTCAATGACGTTGCTGCCAGCCGCAGTTATAATTACAGGCCTGTTATCGGGAGCTGCCTATGAAAAAGCGTTTTATTGCCGGAGTCACCTGCCCTAAATGCGGTGCTCTCGATACCATCGTTGCTGTGAACAACGAAGAAGAAAAAGCCCTGATCCGTGAATGTGTGGCGTGTGGCTTTACTGACCGAATCAGTACCCAGGTCAATTCACCGAAAGAATTAGATACCCGTGTTTCACCTCAGAAGAGTGAAGATGAAGCACCGGTGCAGATCGTAAAAATTATTGAGTAAGAAGGAATACATCGTGTCGACTACAGAAGCACCTATCCGCGTTGGAATAATAATGGGTTCACAATCGGATTGGTCCACCATGAGCCATGCTTCCGAAACACTGCAGAAATTAGGAATTGAGCATGAGTGTAAAGTCGTTTCTGCTCATCGTACACCCGACTTACTTTTTGAATATGCTGAAACCGCTGAACAGCGGGGCATCGAAGTAATTATTGCTGGTGCTGGCGGCGCTGCTCACTTACCGGGTATGTGCGCGGCTAAAACGCATCTGCCAGTCTTGGGTGTGCCGGTGCAAAGCAGCATGCTCAGCGGTGTCGATTCACTGCTCAGTATTGTTCAGATGCCGGCTGGTATTCCTACCGGAACATTGGCGATTGGTAAGGCCGGCTCGATCAATGCCGCGCTATTGGCTGCGAGCATTCTGTCGAATAAATGCGAGAAAACCAAAGCCGCACTCAAGGCCTTCCGGGCAGAGCAGACGGAAAAGGTTCTGTCTAACCCGATTCCAGGTAAAACGCTATGAAGCTCGGAGTCGTAGGGGGCGGTCAGTTAGGCCGCATGTTGGCACAGGCGGCCTTGCCGCTGGGTATTGAAACAAAGTTTTTAGATCCGTCTGCGCAATCCTGTGCCGCTGCTGCGGGTCAGTTGATCTGTGCAGCCTATGATGATGCAGAAGGAATCCAACAGCTGTCTGAAGGTGTTAGTGCGGTTACTTTTGAATTTGAAAATGTCCCGCCCTTAACGGTAGAAAAGCTGTCTCAGAGTTTACCGGCTTACCCGCCTGCGAATGCACTGGCAACTGCAAGGGATCGCTGGGTTGAGAAATCCATGTTCCGCGATCTGGGTATCGATACGCCGGCGTTTGAAAAAATTGATGATCAGGAAACGCTCGATGCAGCCGTTGAAAGGCTCGGCTGTCCGGCGGTATTGAAAACCCGCACACTGGGTTATGACGGTAAAGGCCAGAAGGTTTTACGAAGCACGCAGGATGCAGCAGGGGCGTTTGCATTTTTGGGCTCTGTGCCGTTAATTATGGAAAGCTTTGTTGAGTTTGAATACGAGGTGTCCTGTATCGGGGTACGCTCCGCCAGCGGCGACTGTGTATTTTACCCGCTTATTCACAACGAGCATCGTCAGGGTATTCTGTACCGAAGCCAACCAATTCTGAACAGCAGCTTACAGAGCCAGGCTGAATCAGTGGTTAAAAAGGTCATGGATTCACTGAACTATGTTGGCACACTGGCGTTTGAGTTTTTTGTGAAAGACGATCAGTTGATCGCTAATGAAATTGCGCCCCGGGTCCACAATTCAGGCCACTGGACAATTGAAGGCAGTGCCACCAGCCAGTTTGAAAATCACGTCAGAGCGGTTGCCGGTTTACCCTTGGGCAGTACAGAAACGCGTGGTGACGTGGCCATGTACAACATTATTGGTAAGCTGCCGGTCATCGAAAAAATCCTCGCTATCCCGGGAGTTCATCTGCACAACTATGGCAAGAGCGAACGCGCCGGAAGAAAGATTGCACACCTCACCGTGACATCAGAAAGCGCAGAGCAACTGAACAGTCGTTGTAGCCAGGTTGAAGCATTGCTGGTCAATGATCTGGGTGTTTAAACCTGCTCATTGGTTTTAACTGTTTATCAAAGCAGGGCCGTATTCCTAAAGGTTTACGGCTCTTTTTTTTGGCTTAGTTAATCAGACTGCACGGCTAAAGTTCATAACATCTTTCGGAAAAAAACGTTCAGTAACCAGATGGAACGAACGGCAAAGAAAGCGTTAAAGCAAATCCAAAGATCAACGTTATTATCTGCAAAATATAGGCTGCTGAGACAAAAAGTTAAGAAGGCGGCAAGGACACTGTTTCTTAAATCTTTAGAACGTCGCGCACCGATAAATACACCATCCAGCCAAAAAGCTATGCCACCCGTTACCGGTAACAAAGCCACCCAGGGCATGACTTCTCTGGCCTTGGCAATCAAATCTTGCTGATTAGTCAGCAGATCAAAAATCTGTAAACCAAAAATAACAAATAACAGTGCAAGCAACAGCATAAAACCACCATTCAACAGTGCGCTGGCGCGCCAGACCTGAGTGAGTTGCTGCTGGTTTTTCTGTCCGTAGGCATGCCCGGTTTGAGCTTCTGCCGCGGCGGCAGTGCCATCGAGAAAATGCGCGATCAGGGTAAAAAATGTGAGTAGTACACCATTGGTTGCTAACGTCAGTTCGCCAAAGTTTGCTGCTATTCTATTGAACCAGATGAAAGCTGAAAGCAAGACAAAGGTGCGCACAAACAGGTGAGAGCTGACGTGAAAAATTGGCAGAAAGTCTTTTAGTTGAAAAACGAATGGCATCGGTTCTGTTACTTCGGTATTCAGCTCGCGAAGCGTTCTTCTTAAGTGGTACAGAATTAGAATAAGCCCGAGATATTCACTGATCACCGTGCCTATTGCGATACCGGCCGTTTTGTAACCGAGGCCGTAAACAAACAGAAAGTTAAATCCAATATTTAGAATTTGTGTGACGGACAGCGTATAAAGGCTGATGCGGGTGTTCTGCAAACCAATAAAAAAACCAAGCAGCATACTGTTGAAGACGATTGCCGGCACGCCGATCATACGAACCTTAAGGTAGAGTTCCGCCTGATCGAAGACGTCGGCTTCGGGCGATATCACATGGAGCCCGGCGTTAATGTAGAAGCGGTGGAAAACCAGCAGTACGAAGATGAGTACCGCTGCGACGATGGCATAGCGCATTAACTGATGAATCACCTGCAGGTGTTTTTCTGCACCTAAGGCCTGAGAAGTAAAACCGGAAAGACCCATGCCGAGAAAATTAAACCCCCAAAAAACATAGGCCATGACACTGGTGCCAACGGTCACTCCGGCAAGATAGAGGCTGCTTTCCAGGTGCCCGAGAATGGCGGCATCGGCCAAGCCAAGCAGAGGCAACGATAGGTTGGCGAGAATAACGGGCCAGGCAAGGTGCCAGGTTTTCAGCAGTGAAGCGGATAGCGAGGGTGTGTTTTCTGAAAGCGTCATAGCAAAGCTCTGGCAGGCATAAATAAAGAAGTTTACAAAGGCTACATCAATATAAAGCGTAACCCAGGCCATCGGTATGCTATTTTGCTACTACGGCAGCTAAAAATCATTCGCGTACGATTCTTAGATTTGCCAGCCAGGTGAAGAGCAGAGGGAAATCCAGTGCAAGGTTCAGTTGAAAATCAGAGTAAAACGTTGAAGCCCGTATTAATTACCGTCATTGTGGTAACGCTGCTGCTCGTGCCGTTTTTGGTTTATCGACTGGTGGCAACCGGTGATAACCTGAAGACCGTGTTGGAAGAAAACAATGTTCTGCTTTTCACTGAGCCGAGATCCGTTCCTTTTGTTGAACTGAACCGACACGACGGCTCACCATTTACAAGCGCACAGTTCAGTGGACAGTGGGATCTGGTGAATTTCGGATATACCTACTGCCCGGATATCTGCCCCACCAATATGGCGGATATGAAGATTGCCTATAACCAGCTGGCTGAGGCTGGCCTGGCCGATCAGGTGAATTTCTGGATGGTGACCGTTGACCCTGAACGGGATAGTACGCAGCAGCTGTCACTCTATGTTCCGTTCTTTCATCCCGATTTTGTCGGCTTAACGGGTAAGCCAGAGTCTATCGCCACGCTCGCAACCCAGTTGAGCGCTGTCTATTACCGGGAAGGCGATGGCGAAGGCTACACCGTTGCACACAGCGACAATTACGCGATCATTGATCCGAATGGCAAATTTGTGGCGTTAATGCGTCCGCCACACAGGCCAGCGCATATCGTTACTGCTCTGACCCGACTGATCGGGCAATAGGTTGAGACCGGGTTAGGTCCGTAGAGCCAACTGAACCAGATCAGCAGTAGGTACAAAGACGGCTGGTCTGAATCCTGTTCGAGTCGATTTTGCTGTAAAAGCCGATAGAATTAATAGAACAATCAGAATAAGCGGGGCACCAGCGTGAAAACCTTATTTCCGGAGATACGTCCTTATCGCACTGAATTACTCTCGGTCGGAGAAGGCCACGAGCTGTACATTGAATGCTCGGGTACAGAAACAGGCATTCCTGTGCTGGTGTTACATGGCGGCCCGGGTGCCGGGGCATCGGAACAGATGCGGCGGTTTTTTGATCCGGAGCGTTACCACATTATCCTGTTTGACCAGCGGGGTGCCGGCCGCTCCATTCCCCATGCCAGTACTGAATTCAATACCGTTCAGCATACCATCGCCGATATGGAACGTATCCGTAACCATCTGGGAATAACCCGATGGGTTCTGTTTGGTGGCAGTTTCGGAGCAACACTGGCGCTGCTGTATGCCGAACAATACCCGCAGCAGGTGTGCGGGCTGCTGTTACGTGGCGTATTCCTGTCGCGCCAACAGGATTTAAACTGGCTGTATAAAGAAGGTGCCGGGCGTTACTTCCCGGATGAATGGCATCACTTCATCAAAGAGGTTGAGGGTAAAACCGGCGAAGACCTTATCGAAGCCTACTATCAGCGCCTGGACGGTAAAAATGAGCTGGCACGGATCTCGGCTGCCAAGGCCTGGGCACGTTGGGAGGTAGAAATCAGCACACTGCGACCCAGCCAAACCTCTGCCGATTACTTCCTTGCGACTCACACCGCGATTGCACTGGCGAAGATTTCCAGCCATTACTTCCGTAACCACAGCTTTATTGAAGAAAACCAGATACTGGAAAATGCCGGTAAGCTCAATGGCATACCCGGCTATATCATCCATGGCCGCTACGACATGATCTGCCCACCGGATCAGGCCTTTGCGCTGAGCGAGCAATGGCAGGATGGAGAACTGCTCCTGGTGCGTGAGGGTGGCCATTCAGCGTTTGATGAGGCTATGATCGATGCGTTGGTCGGTTCAACCTGCCGTATGGCTAAACGATTAGGGTCTCCGGAAAGCGAAGCATGAAAGCATTAATTCAGCGGGTTAAGCAGGCCCGTGTCGAGGTCGATAACCAGCTTGTTTCATCCATTAACGCAGGCATGCTGGTGCTGGTGGGTATCGATGCACACGATACAGATGCAACAGTTACCGCCCTGGCAGAAAGGCTGCTGAAGTACCGCTTGTTCGCTGATGAGCAGGGAAAGATGAACCTGAATGTTCAGCAGTCCAACGGTGAAATTCTTCTGGTCTCACAGTTCACGCTTTCAGCCGAAACCAGGAAAGGGCTGCGGCCGGGCTTTTCAACGGCGGCAACCCCCAGTGAAGGTGAGCGGTTGTTCAATCGGGTGGTTGAGCATGTTCATCATCGACATAAATTCACAAAAACCGGTCAATTCGGTGCCGATATGCAGGTTTTTCTTCAAAATGATGGCCCTGTCACGTTTTTATTAGAAAACTGATTCACTTGGTCGGTTTTTTTTAGATATGGTTCTCATTCGGGATTACTTACTTATGAAGATTGGGAACCGCTTCAAGCGCAAGGGCGTCACTATGTAACCGCCTGCACAGTTTCCAGGCCTGTAATCGATATACTTTTATCAAACAATAGCTGGCAGCAGATTGTGACCGTCGACGACCCTAAAACGATATCGCCCATACCCCAAAGCAGCATTGAGACTGTTTTACAGGATTGCTGGGATCTGATGACCAGTGACGCAGAGCGTGCTTTGGCTCTGGCACAGGCGGCGGAACACAGCACACAACCGGAATCTGAACTCTATTTGCAATCCCGTTGCTATCTGGGCATGTGCCACTTTTATGCCGGTCGCTTTACCGAAGCCGTGGATATCTTAAGTGATATCGCACTGGCGGCTGCCCGCCTGGAGCAAAACGAAAACGCCCGTTTGGCCAACAATACATTGGGTATGTGTTACCACTCGCTGGGCAACTATGAGGTTGCGCTGGAGCACTACGGTTTTGCTGCCGACTATTCGCGGACTCTGGGGGATGATTCCCTGCTGTTAGCGCCGTTAATTAATTCCGGCACGCTGTTGTTTGATGTGGGTGATGTTGATTCGGCAACGGAAATTCTGACTGAGGTGCTGGGTCTGAATTTCGAGGGCGTTTCGGATGAAAATATCGCCGTTGTTTGTCTGCTTGAGGCCCGCACGCTCATCCATGAGGCTCGCTACGACGAAGCCTGGCAGGTGGCAGAACGAGCTGAAGCTCTGGCTCGCAAGGCAAATTACCACACCGGCATCTTCAGCAGCCAGCTTCTGCTGGGCCGCATTCACCGGCTTCAGCACAACTATGAAGCCGCCAGAGATATTCTGGAACTGTTGACTCATCAGCCAACCGTAGAGAATGTCGGTGCCGATGCGCTGGAGTACTTTCTGGAGCTGTCCAAAGCCTACTTTGCGCTTAAGCAAACCGATAAGGCGATTGAAACACTGAAGCGTGGTATTGGTTTAGTGGACCCACCGCGTAATAATTTAATGCGGCTCAAGGTGCTCGATCAGATTGCCTTTGGCTATCGGCTGAAAAAGGATCTGGCCAAAGAGGTGATTACTCTGCGCGAGATCGTCAATATTGAACGCTCAGAGCAATACTCTCAGGACCAGGATCTGGTTGTACGCAGCAAGATCAGGAGCCAACATGGCAAGAGTTTACTGGAGCAGGATTTAACCGAGCGCCAGAACGAGTTGCTGAAGGCAAGTCACCAGCGCTTAAGCCTGGTCAATGAGATCGCGCATCAGGTTGGCCAAACGCTGAACTTTGAAGACCTGGGCAACCGGCTGTTTAAGATTCTTGCGACTCACCTGGATGTGCACTTTATTTCGTTGATGACCATCAATGAAGACGCTCAGGCATTGTCCTTCCGTTTTATTGTCGATAGCGGCGTTATGCTCAAGGAAGCCGATATTCCTATCGCGCATGACAAAAGCTATGCCGCTTCAGTGGTAAAGACGCGCCAGCATATTTTAGTACGCGATACCGAAGTAGAAGGTATAGGCAATCAGATTGGCGATGCCGATGTTATGCCCCGAACCATGCTGTTCATGCCGCTGTTTCTTGAGGGGGCGGTTATTGGTGTCTTTTCCATTCAGTCGCCAATACCGGAACGGTTCGGAAGAAATGAAATTCAGTTGATGCTGTCTATTTCCAAATTTATTTCGGTCTCGGTCAGCAATATTTTATCGCACGAAAAGGTTCAGCAGTTAAATCAGATTCTTTCAGATGAAAAGCAGGCGATTGAAAACGCACAGAAGCGCATTGCTCATATGGCCTTTCACGACTCGCTGACGTCACTGCCTAATCGCCAGGGGCTGGAGGTTTTTGTTGATCGTCGCATCAAGGTTCAGAAGCGGCCTTTTCATTTGGTATATATCGATCTTGATAGATTCAAACCGGTGAATGATAAATACGGCCATCGTGTTGGCGACGAGGTGTTAATTTGTCTCAGTCGGCGAATTAAAGACTCTTTGCGGCAACGCGATTTTGCAGCCCGTATCGGCGGTGATGAATTCATTCTGGTGGTTGATGAGTTCAGCCTGAAGGCAGATCTGGAAAACTTTTTACAGCGGCTCTTGCAGGTTATTGAAAAACGCATCGATGTTGAAGATGCTCAGCTTTATGTTTCTGCCAGCATCGGTATTGCGCAATTTCCGTTGCAGGGCAACGACCTGGATGCACTGATGCACAATGCAGACAGCGCGATGTATGAAGTGAAGCGGGAAGGCAAGGGCGGTGTGAAGTCTTATTAGCCGCTGAGCGTTTACGAACCTAAAGGCTAATTTTGCAGCAGGAACACACCGATTTTCAGCAGCCAGATCACCAGCAGTACAGACGTAATCAACCACAGCATGAACATTAAATTTTCCCAATAATTTCTGATGCGGGCTTTAAAACCCTTCGCAGGCTCTGCTGCGTGATGAGCCTGTTTCAGCAGTACAAAACTGGTGAGCCAGAAGGCGCAGCCGCTGAAAGAGAGCAACCAATAGGCGGCGTCGAGGCCGGGGTAAATCAGCGGTAATACAAAGGTAAAAACCGCCTGTGCCATAGCCAGGAAGACCGGTACGGGGTACAGGTGCGCTATGGGTTTAATAAAACGATAAATGCGGGTCTTCATTTTCATCGTTTATACCTAACTAAGCCGCAAAGAAGATCATGGAGGTTCCGGTAACCAGAATGGCGGCCGCAATAAACGATGGCAGTGCAGGCCGCTGACCGGTCCAGATCCACAGGATCGGTAAAATCATTACTGGCGTGGTTGCCGAAAGGATAGAGACAATGCCAAGTGGCGCAACCTTGACCGCCCACAACAAAAGGCTCATACCAATGCCCATACCGAGAACGCCACTTAACAGGATTTGACTGTATATCTTTCTGTTGAGCTTAAGGTAGCTTTTAAAGCCTCCGGAAAAGGCCGGAAAAAACAGGCTGCTGATCAGAAACAGTGAGGCAACGCTGATGCGCACCATACTGGCAAACACCGGGTCCTGACCGCTGCGCATGGTATTGAACAGAATGAGAGTGCCCAGTGCCTGACAGAGTGCCGAACCAAATCCTGTGATCAAACCCAGCTTTACATTGCCGTTTGCGGCTTCCAGATGGTGAGTGCCAGCCTTGGCCCGGCTGAGAATAGCAATGAATACGCCGGCCGAAACAGCCACAACACCGACCAGATTCAGCCAGTAATAGGATTCATGCAGAATAAAAACGCCGAACAGAAAACTGATGGGTGCATTGGTGGCAAACAGTAAGCCGGCCATACGCGGGCCCAGAATTTTAACGCTGAAAAAGAGCAGGGTGTCGCCGAGGTAAATGCCGACAAAGCCGCTGAGAATGAGCGCGGTCATTGCGCCGGGTTCTGGCCATTGCCATTGCCGGGTCAGCAGCAACCAGACCATCAACAGCAGACCGACCGACAGCATGCGCAATGCATTAAAGGGTATTACGCCGATTGAACGGACCGGGCCGGTGGCCAACAGGCCGGTAACCGACCAGAGTGTCGCTGCCAGCAATGCAGCCGAATAGCCTAGAAGTTCCACGAAAGACAACCTGTGTTACAAGAAAGAAGGGTGGATGAAGGGCTCATCCACCGGAACGGAGAGAGTATTATTCGGCGACGATAGCGTCCAGTGTAATTTCAACGCGGCGGTTTTCCGCACGCCCTGCCGCGGTGCTGTTGTCGGCAATCGGGTAGCTTTCGCCGTAACCGATGGCGGCAACCCGCTCAACAGCAATGCCCTGCTGTAGGATGACATTAGCCACTGAGGTGGCGCGTTGCTCGGACAGCAGCTGGTTGTATTGCTCGCTGCCGGTGCTGTCGGTATGGCCAGAGATGGTTACCAGAGTATTTTCGTACTCTTTCAGTACCTTAGCGACAGAGGTCAGCGTGCCAATGAACGAGGTTTGCACGTTGGAGCTGTTCACGTCGAAGGTAATGTTGCCGGGCATGATCAGATCGATACTGCCTTCTTCTGTACGCTTAACCTGAACACCGGTACCGACCAGTTCTTCACGCAGTTCTTTTTCCTGATTGTCCATGTAGTAGCCGACACCACCACCTGCGACACCACCAATACCGGCACCGATAATGGCGCGCTTAGCCCGCTCATCTTTCGGGGCGGTAGCGGCACCGATGACTGCTCCAATCAGCCCGCCGGCAATAGCTCCCTTAGAGGTATTACTGACCTGCGTTTCACCGGTATAGGCGTCCAGAGTGGTACAGCCAGACAGTACAGCCCCGGAAATAGCAAAAGGAAGGGCAATATGGGTCCAACGTTTCATATCAGTTTGCTCCTTGTTTAAGCACTCTGCCGGGAGAGCCCGACATTTAATATTCATTTAACGGATTGGATTAAAGGCAACGTTGCCAACGGCTTAGTTTTTAAACCGGTGACTGATGATATCCAGAGGTATCAGGCCGGATTGCTTGGCCTCTTCCATAACAATGTGGCTTTTCGATTCACGCACATGCGGTAAGGCTAGCAGAAGCTCACCTAGGTGCTTCCGATAGTTTTTCAGATCGCTGATGCGTATCTTCAGCAGGTAGTCAGACTGCCCGGATATCAGATGGCATTCCTGAACATAGGAAAGCTTTTCGGCTGCGGCTTTAAACTCCTGAAAGGTTTCAGGTGATTGCACCGCCAGGGTAATTTCGAGAAATACCAGCAGCTCCAGGCCCAGTGCATCGGTATTCAAACGGGCATGATAGCCCTGAATGTAGCCGGAGCTTTCCAGGCGCTTAACGCGCTCCAGACAGGGTGTGGTCGACAGCCCAACCGTTTGGGCAAGCTCAACGTAAGACAGGCGGGCATTTTCCTGCAGTGCCTTCATGATCTTGAAATCAATTCTGTCCAGTTGGCGCTGTTTGCTGTTTTCGCTGGCCACTCGTTACCCTTACCTTAGGTGACTTTAAATAAAACAGCTGGCTGTTTAGGCCAGCTGAAAAGCTTTCACTTAAAGAGCCATGTCTTTCAGTTTTTTCAACGGGCGAACTCTAACAGCGGTGCTTGCCGGTTTGGCAGAGATCATGATTTCTTCACCGGTGAATGGGTTAACACCTGGTCGAGCTTTACGGGCTGGCTTCTTGATGGTTTGAATCTTCATCAGACCCGGCAGAACAAACTCACCGCAGGCACGCTTCTTAATGTGGCGCTCAATGACATCGGCGAGTTCGTCCAGAACTGCCTGAACTTCTTTTTTTGTTAATTCTGTATTTTCCGAAATTTCAGAAACAATCTGAGTCTTCGTGTAGCGCTCTTTGATGGCAGTCATTTTCTTAGCCATTGAAATATCCTTAAAAGATAGGTGTTTGGGGGAGTCGTCTATACTGACGTTGTTCGTATATTATAGAGTGAGTTTTCCAGACAATATAAGATGCCAATGATCTTTTATCTTGTCTGCAGCTAATCAATTCATATGACTGGGTAGGTGTGTAACCCAATGTATAATCTTCCTCCTGAAAATAAAGTCTGGGAAAACCAGCAACAGATTGCCCCCCATGAGCTGAAACTGGGGCATTTTGTCGCGCAATTATCGTCGCCCTGGAGTGAAACGCCCTTTCTGATTCAGGGCTTTGTTGTCAGTGATCTGGAAGAGCTCGACTGGATTAGAAACCATTGCCATTGGGTCATTATCGACCTGAAAAAAAGCCAGCGAAAGACTCAGCCGGCTAAAAAGGCCGATGTTAAGCCCGTCCCTAAAGAAGCCAAGGTGCTCAGAACCCAGCCGATAACAAGCGTGTCTATGCGTGAATCGCTCACCGCCTATTTGAATCTTCGTGAACGGGCGATGCATATCACCAACCATTTTCACCGGCTGGATCGGCAAGACATCCGTAAAAACATCACGCTGGTTAAGGATATTTCCTCATCAATCAGCAAGAACCTGCCGGCACTGGTGTGGTTAACACGCATTAAGCATGAAGACCAATACACCGCCGAGCACTGCATAAACGTCTGTATTCTGGCGATGGGGCTTGGTGCGGCACTGGGCTGGGATCAAAAAATGGTTGCTCAGGTTGGGGTTGCAGGTCTGCTGCATGATTTGGGTAAGATCGATATTGATTCGGCGGTGCTCAACAAGCCGGGCAAGCTGACCGAAGAAGAATTTGAAATAATGAAAACGCACCCGATGAGGGGCTTTACCAGGCTAAAGGATGAACCGGACCTGCCGCAGCGGGTGCTTGCCGGTATTTTACAGCATCATGAGCGGCCCGATGGTAAGGGGTATCCGAAGGGGTTAAATCATCTGCAGATTGACGAGATGGCCAGGGTGGTCGCTATCGTTGATGCTTATGATGCCATCACATCCGACCGGGTCTATCAGAATGCCAGATCCCATCATGACGCCATGAGCATTCTCTGGGCGATGCGCGGCAAACAGTTCGATCACACTATGGTTGAGCGCTTTATTCAGTTTCTGGGCTGGGTGACTCCGGGGGCGATCGTTGAGCTTTCGACCGGTGATATAGGCGTGGTTGTGCAGGCGGTTGAAGGCCAGCGGCTCTATCCGAACGTACGAATTCTGATACCCACCAGCCGTGGCTACCGGCTCGGCGCGAAATGGAATTTGTCAGAAATGGAAGCATCGGCCAAGGGTGAACGTGTTCATATCACTAACGTCTTTCCGGACGGGCATCTGGGGATTCGGGTGGAAGACTACGCCCAACAGCTGATGGAAGATTAATCTCAGCAGCCGGAAGTATTGACCGTTACGGTACAGTTAGGGTCGCCAAAAGAGTCATATTCAACGTAGCAAGCGTTGGCACTGCTGTCATCCAAATCATAGCCGACGAGGGTATATCGGTTGGTGACGCTCGTTAACAAACCACTGCCCGCTGCCGAGCTGGTATCAATGTTCAGGAAATAAAGCATATCGACGGCATCGCCCAGTTCGGCACTGCTTTCCGGGCACAGGTTTCTCCAGTCAACCTCAACAGAAATGCCGCTCATTTCAATGACATTGTCTTGCTGGCTGGATGAATTGGATTTAACGGTGACGCCTTGCACTCTGGCGGTGGCTTTTACAATGGCAATAGTCGAGTCCATTGTGCCTGCAATTCCTTCAATAACCGCCGTTTTCGCCTGGCTCCCCAAATTGGCGAACCTGGGTAATGCAAACGCTGAGAGCACACCGAGCAGAACAATAGTCAGTATTAACTCAATCAGCGTGAACCCACTCGATAACGATGGCTTGTACATCTTTAGCTTCATCTCAAGGCCAACAACGATTCATTAAATTACAGCTGGCATAGTAGGCGATAACTTGTCACCACTCCAGTTTGTCGGCTTAGCTGTCGCAGTGTGCGGTCTCATTCAACTGGCAGGCTAAAACACGGCCTTCTGCATCAATGAGCAGTGTATTAATGCAGGCATTACCTTGCGGCAATTGAAACCACTCCTCGATGGAGTGATTGAGAAACTGGCCAATCAGCGGCTTGGCGATGCCGGCATGACAAACCAGTGCCAGTGTTTTTGCGGACGACTGCAGAACTTTCTGTTTGAGTGTTTGTGCGCGGATGACCAGCTCTGGCTTGCTTTCCGCTCCTCTGGCTACAAAGGTTTCGCCGCTGCGCTCTGCCTGTTGCTCGGCCTGAATCAACTCTGTAATGGGCCGGCCTTCAAACTCGCCAAAGGAACACTCAGTCAGCAGCGGTTCAATTTCAATCGGGCAGTCGTGGTGGGCATGGATATAGCGGGCGGTTGCCTTGGCACGCTGCAGCGGGCTGCTCCAGATAGCATCAAACTGTTCCCCTTTCAAAGCCAGAGCGGCGCAATGTGCCTGCTTATGGCCGGTCTTGTTCAGCTCGGTATCCAGCTGGCCCTGCATTAACCGCTGGCGATTAAAGTCTGTTTCGCCATGACGAACGATAATAAGCTTTTTCATCTCATTAACTCCTTCCGAATAAGCCAATTTAACACTGTTCTTTTGGTGGAACGATTGGAAATTTCCGGCGCGCGGCTATGACACTTTTCACAAGCTTTTAAGTTACCTTCGTTATCAATGGCTTAGCGACGGCGGTTGCTTGCAATTGCCGGTTAATTTCTAAATGATGTGGCGGTTTTTTCAGGTACAGATTAATCGGGTATTACATGTCAGCTATCGAAGCAAAAATTGCCAGTGAATTAAATGTCGCCGTTGCTCAGGTTACCGCAGCGGTCACACTGTTAGATGAAGGCGCAACGGTTCCTTTTATTTCCCGTTACCGTAAAGAAGTCACCGGTGGGCTGGACGATACCCAGTTGCGCCAGATGGAAGAGCGCCTGCGCTATCTGCGTGAAATGGACGATCGCCGAACCAGCATCATTTCCAGCATTGAAGAGCAGGGCAAGCTGACGCCGGAGCTCAGCAAAAAAATTGCCTTAGCCGAAACCAAAACCGAACTGGAAGATTTGTATCTGCCCTATAAGAAGAAGCGCCGCACTAAAGGCCAAATTGCCATTGAAGCGGGCTTGCTACCTCTGGCCGAAGGCTTATTGGCAGATCCGAATCTGAACCCGGAATCGTTCGCGGCAGATTTCCTTAATAAAGACGCCGGCATTGAAGACACCAAGTCGGCCCTGGATGGCGCGCGTTATATTCTGATGGAGCGTTTTGCAGAAGATGCCGATCTGCTCGGTAAACTGCGAGATTTCATGTGGCATAACGCCGAAATGCAGGCCCGTGTCATTGAAGGCAAGCAGGCTGAAGGTGAAAAATTCCAGGATTACTTCGAGCATGACGAAGCCATCAAGAAGGTACCGAGTCACCGCGCCTTGGCGATGTTCCGTGGTCGAAACGAGGGTGTTCTGTCGTTGTCGCTGGTGATTCCGAATGAAGATGCCCGCAGCGGCGGTACCGGTACCGTTATGGTTGCAGAGCATTACCACGTTGAAGACCTGAACCGGCCGGCAGATGCCTGGCTGAAAGATGTCTGCCGCTGGACCTGGCGTATCAAGTTGCTCACCCATATTGAAACCGATCTGTTCTCCCGCGTGCGTGAAACCGCAGAGCAGGCTGCAATCGATGTATTCGCCAAAAACCTGAAAGACCTGTTACTGGCCGCACCGGCCGGCCCGAAAGCCACCATCGGCTTAGACCCTGGCTTGCGTACCGGGGTGAAGGTAGCGGTGGTGGATGCCACCGGTAAGGTGCAGGATCACGGAGCCATCTTCCCGACGCCGCCACAGAACCGAATCCCGGAAGCCGAAGCCGTCCTGTTAAAGCTGTGTCAGCAGCACAACGTGGAACTGATCGCTATCGGTAACGGTACCGCAAGCCGCGAAACCGAGCGCTTCGTTAAAGATTTCCTGAAAAAGCAGCCGCAGATTAAAGCGCAGGCTGTCATGGTGAATGAAGCCGGTGCCTCGGTGTACTCCGCCTCGGAGTATGCGGCGAAAGAATTTCCGGATTTAGACGTCACCATTCGGGGGGCCATCTCTATTGCCCACCGCCTGCAGGACCCGCTGGCCGAGCTGGTGAAGATCGATCCAAAGTCCATCGGTGTGGGTCAGTATCAGCACGATGTTTCTCAGGTTGCCCTGGCGCGCCAGCTCGATGCGGTGGTTGAAGACTGTGTGAACTCTGTTGGCGTAGATCTGAACACCGCATCGGCGCCGCTACTGGCGCGTGTTTCGGGTTTGAATCAGACCATTGCCAACAATATTGTTGCCTTCCGTGATGCCAATGGCGCTTACGACTCGCGCAAGCAATTAAAAGATGTGCCGCGCCTGGGGCCAAAGGCCTTTGAGCAGGCCGCCGGCTTCCTGCGTATCATGAATGGCTCCGACCCGCTGGACCGTTCCGGCGTGCACCCGGAAGCCTACAGCGTGGTCAATAAGATCGTGCAGGCAAAACAGAAAACGGTGCAGGAAGTCATAGGTGACACCCGCTTCCTAAAGGCGCTAAACGCGGCAGATTACACCGACGAAACCTTCGGTATTCCTACCGTTACCGACATCATCAAAGAGCTGGATAAACCGGGGCGCGACCCGCGGCCGGAATTTAAAACCGCACAGTTCCAGGATGGGGTGGAAACACTGAAGGATTTGCGCCCAAATATGACCCTCGAAGGGGTGGTTACCAACGTTACTCACTTTGGTGCCTTTGTGGATATCGGTGTGCATCAGGATGGCCTGGTACACATCTCCGCACTCAGCCACCAGTATGTGGATGACCCGTCTAAGGTTGTGAAAGCGGGTGACATTGTCAAAGTTAAGGTGATGGATGTGGATGTACAGCGTAAGCGCATTGCACTGTCGATGCGTCTGGATGACGATGCCAGTGAGCATCAGAGCTCCGGTGACCGCCAGAACGGCGGAGGCCGCAAGCCGCAGCAGCGCGCACCAAAGCAAAAAGCCGCACCGGCCAACACGCTCGACTCTCTGTTTGATCAGGCGTTTAAGAAGCAAAAACGCTAAGTAAACTCCTACTAAATATAAGGCGCAGTTCCTTGAACTGCGCTGATTTAACCTCATACTTCCAGCTTCGTTTTACGAGGACATCACCTTGGCTGCCATCTCCCGCTTTTCATTATTTGAGCAACTTCGCCCTAATGCCTTCAACTTTCAACGCGGCATAGAGCGGGAAACGCTGCGTGTCGACAAACAGGGCACGCTCAGCCAAAAGCCTCATCCCCAGGCCCTGGGTTCGGCTTTAACCCACGGCTCGATAACCACCGATTACTCGGAAAGCCTGCTTGAATTTATCACCGGCGTGCATACCGATACCCAAAGCTTGCTGGATGAGCTTTCAGAATTGCATTGCTTTACCAGCAGCCAGCTCGAAGATGAAATGTTCTGGTCCGGCAGTATGCCGTCACCGTTACCGGCGCAGGAGCAGATTCCAATCGCGCAGTATGGCGACAGCCATATTGGCCGGCTGAAAACCATATACCGTCACGGCTTATGGCACCGCTATGGCCGCAAGATGCAGACCATTGCCGGGCTGCACTACAACTGGTCGCTGAACGATAGCTTCTGGCGGCAATGGGCATTGTTGAATGGTAAAAGCGGTGACCTAACTGATTTTAAAACCGATGAATATTTCGGCCTGATCCGCAGCTTCAGACGTCACAGCTGGTTGCTGCTGTATTTGTTCGGCGCTTCACCTGCAGCGGATAAGTCGTTTCTGGATTCTGTTTCAAACCAGCTTTCAGAACTGAATGATGAAACCCTTTATGCACCGCATGCAACCAGTTTGCGTATGAGCAATGTGGGTTATTCCAATCAGGCTCAAGCAGAATTATTTGTCTGTTTTAACTCGCTGGAATCCTATGCCAAAACACTTGCAGAAGCGATCAGACAGCCGTACCCGAAGTACGAAAAAATTGGCGTGAAGGTTGGCGAGCAATACAACCAGTTGAGCAGTTCTATCCTGCAGATTGAGAACGAATACTACAGCGATATTCGACCGAAACGGGTGGCCTATTCTGGTGAAAAGCAGATACATGCGCTGAGAACCCGCGGTGTTGAATATATTGAAGTGCGCTGCCTGGATGTGAACCCCTATTTGCCATTGGGTGTTGATAAAACCCAAATTGATTTTATCGATCTGTTTTTATTGTGGTGTATGGTGCAAGACCACCCGACCATTTCAGCAGAGGAATGCCGTCAGCTGCAGAAAAACAGCGAGTTGGTCGCGATACGCGGGCGTGACCCTGAACTGGAAATCGTTGTGAATGGTCAGTCTCGTAAACCGGCAGAACTGGCCAGCGAGTTAATTGATTCGATCTGTCGCTTTGCTAAAAATATTGATCAGCTAAAACAGACTGACGACTATCAGAATGCCTGTGAAGCACAACGCAGTAAGATAGCAACACCGGAAAACCTGCTCTCCAGCAGAGTTCTGGCGGATGTAAAAAAATCGGGCTCGTTTCGGCAGTTTACACTGAGCCGGTCAGCAGAAACGATGGCGCTGCTTCAGCAGCCGTTAAGCGAACAAAGGCTAAAGTTTCGGGTGAATGAGTCGAAACAGAGTTGGCGTCGTCAGCGGGATATTGAAATGTCAGATCAGGGCCCGTTTGAACAGTTTCTGGCGAATTACCTCGAGCAATGACGCAAAAGTTACAGTTAAGTAACGACTTTAAATTCAATATGTGACTTGGTTGTCAATTAAGAACTGGCGAATCAATACAATCATTTCTATTGTGTCTTTTTAAGTACTGGCCAAGGATTCACTGGCGGGTGTGTGCTAACAGGAAGAAAAGCAAAAGGTAGTTTATATGCCGGAAATACAATGGACGTTGGAATCGCTTAACAAAGCGTATCAGCAGGGTTACATGACCGGGCTGGCTGGAAAGTCAGATTCTGAATGTCCGTACGATAACGACGTTTTGGTGGCCGCCTGGGAAGCCGGTAAAGACGATGGTTTGTTCCAGTATCAGCGATCAATTAAAGAACGCAAACAGGTGCGCTTCGCATAACATCTCTGGCTTTAAAACAGCTGCTCAGCCGGAACAGTGTTTCCGGCTAAATATTCCACTTTAAAATAATCAATGCTCCGCGTTATGGCTGCATGATAAAGGTCGTCAGCAGCACGCGCTCTATCAGCGGTTCACCGGTTTCCTGCACCATTAATTCTTGCAGCGCGGCAGTGAGCTGGCTTAGAAACTCATCGCGCTTTTCAGTGGATTTCAGCGTTTCGGCACTTTGTTCGGAGAATTGCATGATGATCGTGTGCCGGATGGCATCATTATGGGCTTTAACATCGAGCTCTGTGCTTGAGTCGCTCAAGCGCAGTGTCATCGTCGTCTGGATATAGCGGGTTCGGCGGATATCGCCGTAATTCAGGGTGAACGACGGGTCCAGTTCCACGTAGCCCGGTACTATCGCACTGTCGTCGTCTGCAGAAAAGACGCTGCCCGCACAGGTAGCGATCAGAGCAATGATCAGAAATTTGAAATTGCGTATAACTCTGAAGCTCATGGGTGCTCCCGATAAGAAGATTTGATTCATGCCTGTCATCAAGTGAAATATAGACGCTGTTGTGTGTACTGCCGCTTTGATTGGGGTATCGGCGGAGTTGGGCCGTTCTTGAGTCTCTTTAAATTACAATGTTAGCTTGTTTGTAACATTGACTGAGCATATATTGTTATGAAACGGCTGGCAGCAGAAGGATGCCAGGCATACTCTTATAACGTCTCACAGGTCAGGATTTATGCTCGAAAACTGTAAGAATGCACGGGAACGTTGGGGCGGTACCCACGAAATCATTGATCGCTGGTTACTTGGCCGGCAGCAGGCGTTGGTGGCGTTTTTTGCCATTTATGATGCCGAAGGAAAAGAAGACGTCACCACTGCCGTGGAAGAGTTCAACCGACGGCTGGTTGATTATGTTTCTGAAGGCCATTTCGAGGTTTATGAGCAGCTGTTCCGGGAAGCCAAAGAATTTGATGACGGCGGCCTTGTACTTGCCAAAGAGTTGTATCCGCTTATCGATGCAACCACTCAATTCATTCTCGACTTTAACGATAAATACGCGACCGGCTCCATGGTTGAAGCGAATATCGGCTCGCTGAAGGGCGATCTTTCATCTATGGGTGAAAAAATGACCGAGCGTTTTGCCATTGAAGACCGTCTGATCGAGCGCTTACACAACGCCCACGAACATCTCGCGTAAGCCAATCATTCAATTCCGGCTGGCTGTACTCGCTGGCCTGACATCTTCCGTTGTCTCATACAGTGCTACACTTCTGATGAAAGAGTAGTCAAACCGATGCTATGAGACCATTCCTATCAGTTCTTCTTATCTTCACTCTGCTGATGAGCAGTTGTGCTGAACGACCGCAGGCCAAGTTGCAACTGGCAACACAGGGTGCCTATTCAGCGGCGTTGGAAAAACACGGCGCTTCGCTGGTAGTGGGTTCGTTTCAACATGGTGGCTCGTTCTGGGATATCCACAAGCAATCGCGCGAATTTAACTGGAATCACCGAGAGGGCTTCCTGACGGAAATTCTCTACACCGACATTTCAGATAACGGCCGCTTTGCGATTACCGTGAACTATTACAACCTGGTTTTGTGGGATACACAGACCGGCCTTCCGGTTTGGTTCTGGTCGGCACCGGCGCGTATTGAAGCGGCGGATTTATCTGCTGACGGTCGCTTTGTGATGCTGGGCTTGGATAACAATAAGGCGGTACTGTTTGATGCGCAAAATGGTGGCCTGCTGCGCGAGTTTGAACATCAGGGGCCGGTTGTCTCGGTTGCCATCAATGTGTCTGCAGGGCTGGCGTTAACCGGCTCGGAAGATTCCACGGCAAAGTTGTGGAATATCCGCAACGCTGAGCTGGTAAAAACCTTTCCTCACGATAATCAGGTGTCCGTCGTTAAATTAAGCGATTCCGGTGCTCTGATGCTTATCGCTCCGGCACACGAAAAGGCTGAAATCTGGACAACGACGAATTTAGTAAAGCGCGCTTCGCTGTCTACCGCTAAATTCAGAATATACAGCGCGCGATTTATAGGTGATGCCAGTTTAATTGTGGGCACCACACACCGGAATATTTTTGAGTTTGACGCTGACACCGGCAAGAAGCTGGTAACTTATCAAATTGGCACAGAGAGTAAGCAATCGTTTAAGAGTGCTATTGTGCTCGATGTGGCAAAGCAAGGCTCAAAATTATTGGCAATTGGTTCGAATGGTTTTCTTTATACATTTCAGTAATTGGCAGAGCGTAATAGCCAATCGGATAGCTGTATAACAGACAGGTGAACGGGGGCGTTATGAGTGGAGAGGTCAGAGTGAAGGAACAGATCAATCAGGGTGAAGCCCGAACCCGGGTAATCAATGCTCCCAGGCCAACACGCATATTGATCGCTAACGCCAAGGGTGGCAGCGGTAAAACAACCATTGCCACCAACCTGGCCAGCTTGTTTGCAGCGCGCAATGAACCGTGCGCACTGATCGACTTTGATCCGCAGGGCTCAGCAAGCCAATGGCTGCAGTTAAGGCAGTCGGAGCGTTCAAAGATTCACGGCGTGTCTGCCTATAAAAAATCGACTGCACAAATGACCCGCACCTGGTACTTACGTAACCTGCCGGCAGAAACCACCAAGGTGGTTATGGATACCCCGGCAGGGCTTAGCGGAATGCTGTTGAATGATCTGGTAAGAGAAAGCGACTTTGTCATCATTCCGGTAACGCCATCACCGATTGATATAAGAGCGACAACCAACTTCATTAAAGATTTATTTTTAACACCGGCACATCGAACGGCGCCGAAAAAGATTGCTGTAGTTGCTAATCGCGTGCGCAAAAATACGCTTGTGTATGCCAAGCTGGAGTTGTTTTTAAAGAGTTTAAAAATACCTTTTATCTCTTCATTTAGAGATACGCAGTATTATATTCGTGCTTCCGAATACGGTCTGGGAATTCATGATTTAAAGAACCCGGAGAAAAGAGACGTCTCAGACTGGCTGAAACTTGTCGAGTGGATTGACTCTCATTAAATAACTGAGAAAAAGTTTCTGAAATTTCCAACTAATGCTTGAATTTTCAGGCCTCGGTGTCAATAGTACAGCGTTGTAATTAATCGTTGTGCAATTCAACTCGTGAGGACTGGGGTCATGGCCGTTGCTAAAAAACAAACTACTCGAAAACCAGCAGCTGCAGCTGCAAAAAAAACGCGGGCAACAACTACTCGCAAAACCGCCGCAAAAAAACCTGTAGCAAAAAAAGCACCTGCTAAAACAGTAGCAGCCTCTGCTGCCAGCCAAATCAAAGCTGAATTGCTGAAACTGGAAGCATCCTTCGCTGCTGCGCAGGCAAAAGAAGTAACCACTACAGAAAAGCAGATTACTGCGCTTGCAAAAAAAGTAGCAACCGCTACGACCAAAACCAAAAAAGCGACAGAGCGAAAGCAGAAAGCAGCGTTGCGTGCCCGTACATCAAAAACAGCCGCGGCCGTTAAATCTCTCGATACTGCCACTGCAGCTCTGGCCGCAGCAAAGGATGAACTGTCCGCACTGAAAACTGAGCTGGCAACAGCGAAGAGTGCCTTAGCGACTGCCAAGTTTGAAATGAAGCTTGCGGCTAAGGTAGCAAAAGGTTTGGAACGCCTGCGTAAAGCAGAAGACAAAGAACGTGAAGCGCGTGCTAAAGCCGAAGCCAGAAAAGCAGCCATGGCAGAGAAGAAAGCAGCCGCAGAAGCCGCCAAGAAAGAAAAAGCGGAAGCCAGAAAAGCGGCAGCGAAAGCCCGCGCGGAAGCAAAGAAAGCGGCAGCTAAACCAGCAACCCGTAAAACTGCAGCCAAATCAACGGCCCGAAAAACAGCCACTAAGCCCACTGCCCGAAAAACTGCCGCCAAACCAGCAGCGAAAAAAGCTACCACCACTAAAACGACCACAACCAAAACTGCAGCCAAGAAAACGGCGACTAAAGCAGCCACCAAGCCAGCAACTAAGAAGCCGGCGACCAAGAAAGCGCCTGCAGCGAAAAAGCCGGTAGCTAAAAAGCCTGCCGCTAAAACGACAGAAAAACCGGCGGCTAAGCCAGCGGCGAAAAAGGTCGTTGCCCGAAAGGCTCCTGTTAAGAAGGTTGCGGTCACAGCAGAAGCGCCAAAGGCAGCCGTTGAGCCTGCGGCAGTCAAACCGGCCCCGGTGGTTAAAGCTGAGCCTGTGAAGGCCGAACCGAAGCCAGCACCTGCGCCGGCTCCGGAAGTACCAAAAGCTGAGCCAGCACCGGTACCTGCCGTTAATCCAGCGGCTGAATCCGAAGGTCGCAGCCTGTTCGATCCGAAATCTGACGCCTGATCGCAACGGATAAAATAGCAGATAAAGAAAAAGGAGCTTCGGCTCCTTTTTTTTATACGTTAAACTCGCGGCCATGATCAAACTATCCAATATTTCATTACAGCTCGGTGGCAAGTCTCTGCTTGAAGACGCATCCGTCACCTTTAATCCCGGTGAACGCATCGCCGTTATTGGCGCAAATGGCACCGGCAAATCCACACTGTTTCGGGTGCTTCAGGGCGAGCTTTCGGTCGATGCCGGAGAATGTCTGGTGCCGAAGCAGTGGCGTTTATCGCATATGGCGCAAGAGGTCGACGCCGTTGACCGCAGTGCACTGGCCTTTGTTTTAGATGGCGATAAAACCTTACGGCAACTGGAAGCCGAGCTAGAGCAAGCGCAGCAGCAGGGTGATGACCATATCATTGCCGAGTGTTTGGGCGCTTTAGATAACTATCAGGCCTTCAATAAGCAGCATCAGGCTGAGCAACTGCTGGCCGGCCTAGGCTTTACCGTTGAGCAATTCCAAAACCCGGTAGGCAGCTTCTCCGGCGGTTGGCGCGTGCGCCTGAATCTGGCCAGGGCGCTGATGTGCCCGGCAGACCTGCTATTGCTGGATGAACCGACCAACCACCTTGATTTGCATACCTGCTATTGGCTGGAAGGCTGGTTACGTCAGTTTGAAGGCACACTGCTGTTTATTTCACACGACCGCGACTTCATGGATGGCGTGGCCACTCAGGTTGTCGGTTTCGATCAGAAGAAGCTGACGCTTTATCGTGGCAACTATTCGCAGTTTGAGCGCCAGCGATCCGAGCGCCTGGCTCAGCAACAGGCCGCGTTTGAAAACGAGCAGCGTCAGCGCGAGCATCTGGAATCGTTTGTCCGCCGCTTTAAAGCCAAGGCGACCAAAGCCAAACAGGCGCAGAGCCGCGTGAAGATGCTGGAAAAACTGACGCTGGAAGCGCCGGCGATTATGAGTCATGGCTATGACCTGAGCATCAGTGCCGGTGGCCGGGTTTCCGATCCGGTCATTAGCCTGCATGATGTAAACCTCGGCTATGGCGATAAAACCATTCTGCATAACCTGAATCTCAGCCTCCATCCGGGTACGCGCCTGGGCCTGCTGGGTGTGAATGGTGCCGGTAAGTCGACCCTGATTAAGGCGTTGTCGAAGGAGCTGACTCCTCAGCAGGGTCATATCCACTACGGGCAAAACATTGAGGTGGGTTATTTTGCGCAGCATCAGCTGGAATCTCTGGATGATGACGCCAGCCCGTTTTTGCATATTCGTCGCATCGATCCTGACGCTCGCGATCAGGACATTAAGAATTTCATCGGCCGATTTGGCTTCTCCGGAGATCGTGCGCTGGAGCCGGTAATTAATTTTTCCGGTGGTGAAAAAGCGCGTGTTGCGCTGGCAATGATTGCCTGGAAGAAACCGAATCTGTTGCTGCTCGATGAACCAACCAACCACCTCGATCTGGATATGCGTGAGTCACTTAACCTAGCGCTTCAGCAATACGAGGGCGCGGTGATATTGGTTTCGCACGACCGCTACCTGCTGAATACCACGGCAGAAGAATTCTGGTGGGTTCGTGACGGCCGGGTGGAAGATTACCACGGTGATCTGGCCGATTACTTTCAGGCATTGCTAAAAGCACCCACACAGCAGAGCAACCCGTTGGCTTCAACAGCAACGGCAGTGGGTGATAAAAAAGCGCAGCGTCAGGCTCGGGCGGCTGAACGTGAGCGCTTGAAGCCGTTGCTCCGACAACAGAAAGCAGCCGAGCAGAAGATGGAAAAACTGCAGCTTAAGCTTGATGCAATTGAAAACGAGCTGGCGGACCCAACTATCTATGAAACAGTGAACAAAGCACCACTGCAGAAGGCTTTGCTGGAACAGGGCGAAGTGAAGGCCGCGCTTGAAGCAGCAGAGCTCGATTGGATGGAAGCATCCGAGGCGTTGGAAGAAATGCAGTCATCCACATAATCTGTGGATAACTCGCTGGATAACGTCTTTGTATGTGGCTGCAAAGCACTGGGCCCAGGGTGTCAGGATTTTGAGTTTAAAATGAGCAGGCTGGAAAACTTGAATAAAATCATGCGCTTACCTGTTCAGATGGGGGCCTGTTTAAAGGCAGTAAAAAGTTGATACACACGTGCGAAGCGCTCAACCGCTTCGTGTTCATAATCAGGTAATTGCCAGTGCCATCAGGTGCTGACAAATTGTAAAGTGAGGGTAGAAGTAACGGTGCAAACCGAACTCTGTCTATACTCAGATTTATGAAGTCATCCAAGGAGAATACAGTGAAATCCGATGAACATTTTGATCCGGTAGGTGAGCGCCTTTTTACGGGTCGTAAAGTGCTTATTTGTGAAGAAATCAATCAGACCATGGCAAAGAAGGTGGCTGCTCAACTGCTGGCACTGGCGGAAGAATCCGACGATGACATTCTGTTGTTTATCAACAGCCAGGGTGGCCATGTTGAAGCCGGCGACACCATCCACGATATTATTCAGTTCATCACGCCACGCGTGAAGGTGATTGGTACCGGCTATGTTGCCAGTGCTGGTACGCATATTTTTCTGGCAGCAGAAAAGGAAGACCGTTACTGTTTGCCAAATACCCGCTTCCTGATTCACCAGCCTTCCGGTGGCGTTGGCGGTCAGGCCAGCGATATTGCCATTCAGGCGGAGCAGATTATCCGTATGCGCGAGCGTCTGGCTAAAACTATTGCAGCGCAAACCGGCCAGCCAATTGAGCGTGTTCGTTTGGATATCGAACGTGACAATTGGATGACCACGGATGAAGCAATAGAATATGGTATTGTCAGCAAGGTAATTCGAAAGGTTACAGAATTAAACTAAGCTTAAGCCTGTTACAGGGTTGGGCTGACCGCCCGGAACCTGCCGGGAAAGTTTAGCTGCAATCAAAACAAGTAGAAGTTAAGGAATTGTTATGAAGCTAGTCACTGCAATTGTAAAGCCATTCAAACTGGATGATGTACGTGAGTCTCTTTCCGAAGTGGGCATCACGGGTATTACCGTCACTGAAGTTAAGGGCTTTGGTCGTCAGAAGGGTCACACTGAGCTGTATCGTGGTGCTGAATACGTTGTTGATTTCCTGCCGAAGGTAAGAGTTGAAATTGCCGTCGATGACGATGTCGTTGACACAGTCGTTGAAGCAATTTCCAATGCCGCTGCCACCGGTAAGATTGGCGACGGTAAAATCTTTATCTCACCTCTGGAGCAGGTTATTCGCATCCGTACCGGTGAAACCGGCTCTGAAGCAATCTGATAAGCTGTAAACCCGATATTAAAGGCTGCCTCGTGCAGCCTTTTTTGTGCCTGTGGCTTTATCGGGCGTTGCGGCGAACGAACAGGGTTAGCAGCAAGTAGCTGACCAGCAGGGTGGTCGCAACGGCAAACAGGTAGCCGGCGGCGTAAACCGGTGCGGTCACCTTAACCAACTGGCCGTAGGTCAGCGCTTCGCGGGCCAGCGTTAGGGCGATGCCAATACCAAACCCGGTGATGACGTGGCGCTGACCGAGCCTGAAGCTGGCACCGGTAATCAGACCGACCACGGCCATCAGGCCCCAAAGCTGGTAAGGGGAATTTAAAAACAGGCTGGCAGTGAACAGGCTTAAGGTCATCAGGATGGCGCCGGTTGTTATTCGTTGTATGGCCATAGGGTTCTCCTCTGAAACTGTCATTCATTAAGGTTCAAAGGTGGCCGATGCGCAATTCGACCAAGGTTTATAAGCCTTTTGGTTGGCCGATGATGCCATGCTTTTTCAGCTGGCTGCGAAACTGATGATAGCTGAGCCCCAGCGCATCGGCCGCCTTGCCCTGATGGCGGTCATTGCTATCCAGTGCCTGTTCCAGCAATGCCTGCTCGTAGCGGGCGACCAGTTCACCGAAGCCTGTGGATAGATCCGTCTGCGGCAGCTTGCCTGGCTTCTCGGTTTCCAGCCAGGGCGAAGCAAACGGGTCGAGGATGAGTGCGTCGACCGGTTGATCGGCTTCCTGCCAGCGATACAGGCTGCGCTCAATGACGTTCTTCAGCTCGCGAATATTGCCGTGGAAGGGGTGTGCATAAAGCTGGCGCAAGGCGTTGTCACCAAAGCCTGGGAAGCTCTCGCGGCCAAGCTCTATACTCATGCCGATGGCGAAATGTTCTGCCAGCCTTTCGATGTCGCTGCCCCGGGCGCGCAGCGGCGGTAGCGTTAATACATCGAAGGCGAGGCGATCGAGCAGGTCTTTGCGGAAATCGCCCTGTGCGGCAAGCCCGGGCAGGTTTTCGTTGGTGGCGGCAACGATGCGGACATCAACATAACGGGTCTGCTGACCGCCAAGCCGTTCAAACTCCCCGTATTCAATAATACGCAGCAGTTTTTCCTGCAGTGCCGAAGACATATTCGCCAGCTCATCAAGAAACAGCGTACCGCCATCGGCGCGTTCGAAGCGGCCCTGATGGGTGCGGTTGGCACCGGTAAAGGCACCGGGTTCGTAGCCGAATAAGTCGGCATCGAGCAGGTTTTCATTGATTGCGCCGCAGTTGATCTTCAGAAAGGGCTGATCCCAGCGGCCTGATAGGTAGTGCAGTCGTTCGGCGATCAGTTCCTTGCCGGTGCCGCGTTCGCCGGTGATCAGCACCGGCCGGTTGATCGGCGCCAGCAGAGACACCTGATCGAGAACGTCAGAAAGCACCGAGCTTTCACCGACGATGCGTTGAGGTTGGCTGCGTTCCATGGCGCTCCACCTTAGTGATATTCGCCAGTTAATTTAGTCTGATTGGCTAAATATGTCGAAGAATATCGAGCGGCTTTTATGAATAGCCTTATAAATCAATGTGTTAGCAAACTGGCACGCATTCTGTAATACCGATAGCAGCATTGGCCAAATAACAGGAGAGCAGCCATGGGTATTTTTTCGAGACTGAGCGACATCATTAACAGCAATCTGAATTCTTTGTTGGACCGGGCAGAAAACCCGGAAAAGATGATCCGCCTGATCATTCAGGAAATGGAAGAAACGCTGGTGGAAGTGCGATCCAGCTCGGCACGTGTGATTGCCGATAAAAAAGACGCGCAACGTCGGCTAAGCCGCCTGCAGGCAGAAGTGACCGAGTGGCAGGGCAAAGCCCGGTTGGCGCTGGAAAAAGACCGTGAAGATCTGGCGCGGGCGGCACTGGCGGAAAAGCAGTCGATTGAGGAAGAGGTCGCGGTGGTCACCCAGGAGTTCAACGCGCTAGACGATCACCTGTTGCATCTTTCCGATGAAATCAGTCAGTTGCAGCAGAAGCTGAATGACGCAAAAGCGAAACAGAAAACGCTGATGATGCGGCAGACCTCTGTCACCAACCGCCAGAAGGTGCGCGGTCAGCTGAACCGTGAGCAGCTTCAGGATGCCTTCGATAAGTTCGAGCGTTATGAGCAGCGGATCGATGGCATGGAAAGTCAGCTCGAGGCCGATGAGCTGGGTCGAGATCCGAAACAGGGTCTGAAGACTGAGATTGAATCGCTGGCACAGGATGACTCCGTCAGCGAAGAACTGGCGCAGTTAAAAGCAGAGCTGCAAGCCGGTTCAGATAAAAGCTGAGTCATGTCTGCTAACGCAACAGGAGTGAATGATGCAGTTTTTTGATTTTATGTTTGTGCCCGCCATTTTGTTCATAACCATTGTTATGCCCATCTGGCTGATATTGCACTACCGCGCGCAGGGCCGTGCCGGTGGTGCGCTGAATGAAAATGATCACCAGGCGCTGGATGACCTGCTGCGCAATCTGGATAAGTTATCCGAGCGTATCGAAACGCTGGAAGCCATTCTCGATGACAGCAATCCGCGCTGGCGTGAAGACGCAGTGAAGGAGTAACCCGCATGAGTAAAAACAAGTACGACTCGCGTAACGGTGCTCAAGGGCAGGCACCCTGGTCGCGTCGCAGGGCCGATGGCTACGGCATGAACCTGTACCGCAATGTGAAGAAAAGGAAGATTGCCGGCGTCTGTGCTGGCGTTGCCGATCATCTCAATGTCGACCGTTGGGTGCCCCGGGGCCTCTTTATTGCCGGTGTGTTTTTTATCAGCCCGCCGGTGATGGTGATGGTGTATATCGCTTGCTGGGTGCTACTGGCACCGCGCCCCAAGTTCGGCAAGGCCAGGCCGCAGCGCTACCGCTACGATGAGTCTGCTCATGAAGACCGGCCAGTGAATATGCTGCAGTCTCAGCCCAGTGCCAGCGAGCGCTTGCAAACCGCACGCACGCGCATGGAAGATGCGGTTAAGCGCACCGCCGAGATGGAGCGCTACGTCACCTCCCGGCGCTATCAGCTCGATAAAGAGTTTTCAAAAATCCGCTAAAGACTGTCCCGATGCGCACTTTCAGTGACGAGTGCGTATCGCCTATACTGCCCGTTCATGTTCAGCCTGCCAGTCTATGCGCCTATTACCTGAAAAATTTCCCCGTATTCTTAAAGAGCCCACCGGGCTGATTCTATTGGTGATGGTTGCCGGCTTCCTGTATGTGCAGTGGCCAAGCCGCGTCAAACCAGTCGAAGAGCCGAGCTATGTCTGGCAAACCCTGGATTCCGGGTTCCGTATCGCCTGGGAGGAGTCGCCGGTGTTACAGAACGACAGTGCGCCCGAAGTTTGGGGATTAACGCGCAAGGGGATGTCGTTTCTGGTACAGAGCGACCAGCTGAATGGCGCCTTTACCGAGCTGGTGGCGCGCATTGCAGAGCAGGATCGTCTCGCCGTTGGCGGGGCCGTGCAGGCGCCGTTGCAATGGCAGGAGAGCTACGCCAGCTATGCCTTCTTTGATGCCGAATCACGGGTGCAGGAACATCGCTGGTATCTGCAGGGTGACCGGTGGATTAAGGTGTCTGTGCTCTATAAGCCCAGCAGTGAAACTCGCCAGCAGCGTGCCGAAGCCTTTTTACACAGTGCCGGTTTTGCAGACCGGACATCCGCACCGTAAGCTGCTAAGCTCAGGCAGACGTGTTCTTATTTGGATTAGGAAGCATTCATGTCTGACTGTTTTGGCGGAGCCTTTCCGGTGCACCCTGCACTGGTTTACCTGCTTCATCAGCTCAAGGTAAATGGCATTGGCTATCAGCTGTACGGGCCGATCCCCAATACCGATATGGTCTTTGTCGATCTCGAAAGACGCTTCGCCAGTAACCTGAATGCTGACGACATCCCTGAGCACTGGTCTATTATTTCCCCTCACTATTTGTCTCACCGTGCGCTGATCAATGGCGATGACGACCCTATTCATGAAAGCGATGCCGACCCTGAAGCGGTGGTGTTGGCCTATGGCGGTCCGGAAGCCGAATGCGCAGATAACTTCCGTGCGCTGTGCGAACAGGTCAGCTATCTGCGGCAGTATTGTCCGAGCCGGTTGGTCTACAGTAATAGTCGGCCACCAGAGCCTATGGAGATTCAGGAACTGATACTCAAGTTAAAGGCGATGTCATAAGAAAGCACTCTATTCTCATTCTCATCCGTTAAAAATAACGACTACACTGTAGGCGTCCACGGAATGGTAATTTACAGCTTTGAAGAGACGCCTTTTATTTAGCTTCCGACGTGCCTGCATAGCAGCCAGTATTTTGCTGGCCAGTTTCGGGGTTTGTTCTGTTGCTACGGCACAGTCGGTCAGCCTGCAACTAAAGTGGCTGCACCAGTTTCAGTTTGCCGGCTACTACATGGCCAAAGAAAAAGGCTTCTATGCTGATGTCGGCCTGGACGTCACTATTCATGAGCGGCAAGCCAATATGTCGAGCATCAAGCCGCTGATTGAAGGCGTTGCAGACTTCAGTGTCAGTGATCCAGGTTCGGTGATCTATTTTTCCCGGGGCGCGCCTATTGTTGCACTGGCGGCCATTTTTCAGCATTCCCCTTCGATCCTGATTGTTCGTGAAGATGCTCAGGTCACTGAGCTGACAGAGCTAAAGGGCAAGCGACTGCGAAACAGCCAGGGTTACAGTAATGCTGAGCTGCTGGCGATGTTTCAAAAGGCGGGTCTGAGCATGTTCGACGTCGATATTGCAGCCAGTGATCTGTCGTTACAGGCGTTTGTTGACGGTGACCTGGAGGCATTAAATGGCTACCTGAGCAATGAGCCCTATATGCTCGATCAGCTTGGCATCCGTTACCGGCTGTTTAAGCCGGTTGATTACGGTGTCGATTTTTACGGCGATATTCTGACCACAACGCCGAGAATGATCGAGCAGTCTCCGCAGCTGGTGGAAGATTTCCGTCGGGCATCGTTGCAGGGTTGGGATTACGCACTGGCAAACGTCGATGAAGCCATCGATGTGATCCTGGCTAAATACAACACGCAGAATAAAAGCCGCGAGCAGCTGGCGTTTGAGGCGGAACAGATTGTTAGCCTTATCCTGCCGGGTCTTGTACCGGTGGGTTATATGAACCCCGAACGCTGGCAACACATCGTCAATACCTTTCAGCAGTTCGGCAGCATAGAGTACCCGGTAAACCTTAACTCATTCATTTACCAGCCGCCGGCGGAACATCTTAGCTTTATGGATTTTTACCGCCAGAACCAGCTGCAATTCCACGTTGGTGTGATTGTGGTTATTGCTCTGCTGTTGCTGTTTCACAACCTGATGCTCAGAAAGCGGGTACTGAAGAGTACGCTGGAGCTGCACAAGGCGAAGCTGCTCGCCGAAGACGATGCCCGCACCGATGCCCTGACCCGGCTGCCAAACCGCCGCCACTTCTTCGAGGTACTGAACCGCGATCTTGAGCATGCCCGTCGCAACCAGCAAAGCCTGATCGATAACTTCAAACAGATTAACGACCGCTACGGCCATTCAACGGGCGATGAAGTGCTGCAGCAGGTGGGGCAATTCTTCCAGCGCGAAGTTCGCTCCGGCGATTTCTGCGCGCGCATTGGTGGTGAAGAGTTTGTGATGCTGTATCGGGATACCTCATTGGAGCATGCCCGTTACATTACCGAGCGCCTGAGGCAGCAGATCAGAGAAGAGCGGTTCTATACCGCCAATGGCGAAATCAGCATTACCCTGAGTATCGGCCTGACCTGCCTGAATAATGATGAGTCGGCAGAACGGCTGATGTCGTTCGCCGATGCCGCCATGTATCAGGCAAAGCGCACCGGCAAAGACCGCATCGTCGTTATGCATTAGGCGCTTGCTGCAGATCATCTGTTGTTGCTGTTACCACGCACTTTTTCCTTCATTGGTCTTATTGTTTTGTGCCAAAATTGGCCGAATTATCTGACCGTAGATCAAGCTCTGGAGAGTGTTATGAAAGTGCTGGCCTTCGCAGCAAGCAGCAGTAAAGCTTCAATTAATAAAGCGTTGGTTACTCATGCAGCAATGGTGTTAAAGCAGGAGCTGGCCGTGGAAGCGGAAGTCGAAGTGATCGATCTGAACGCCTTTGAAATGCCGATCTTCAGCAGCGACCGTGAGGCTGCCTGGGGTATTCCGGATGACGCCAAGGCCTTCTTTAAAAAGATTGGCAGTGCCGATGCGCTGATCGTTTCCTACGCGGAACATAACGGTAACTACACCGCCGCCTTTAAGAATATTTTTGATTGGGCATCGCGGATCGATAAGCAGGTCTTTCAGGGCAAACCCATGGTTGCGCTGGGCACATCGCCCGGCCCCAGCGGCGCTAAAAATGTACTGAAGCTGGCGGTAGAGTCTGCACCTCACTTCGGTGCGGAATTGCGGGGCAGCTTGTCGGTTCCGTTTTTCGGTAAGAACTTCGATAAAGAAAGTCGGCAACTGGTGAATGAACAGCTGGCTGCAGAGCTGCGCGCCTTATTGAAAACGCTGGTGTAATACCGGGCTTTTTATTCTGGGTTGAACACGCTTTTCACGCAGAAAATTGCATCAGATTTCCAGTTCATTGGCATGCACCACCTGCGCAGTATTCTGATAGCTGGTCAGATTCTGCCAGGTTGCATTGTGGTGTGCTGAAATTTTCTCTGCCGGCAGCACGCTGGTATCGAGCGTGGTATGGCCATCGGCGATGATCGTCACTTCAAAGCCCCGCGCCAGTGCATGGCGGGTGGTGCTGTCGACACAGAACTCACTCTGCATGCCACAAATAATCAAATGGCCAATGCCCTGATCATCGCAGTAGCGTTGTAATTCCGTTTCCTTAAAGGCATCGGAAAACCGCTTGCTGATGTAGGCATCTTCTTCCGACTGGTGCAGCCCCTCGGCCAGTTGCCAGCCTGCAGATCCTTTCACCATCGGGCCGGTTTCGGTTTCGTGCTGAACAAAAAACACCGGAACGCCATCGGCGCGGGCTTTATCGGTAACACGGTTAATGGTGGCGATCACCCGGTCGGATTCAAAGGTTTGAAAAGGGCCGGAGCACAAGGCCTGTTGCACATCTATAACGACGACCGCAGTAGTTAGGCTCATAGAAAGATTTCCAAATTGACTCCCTGAATGCTAGTCAGGTTGCAGGCGTGAAAGAAGCTCGTTCTCCGAAATTTAACGTTTCTTTAAGTTTCGTTGCGGAATTCCTCAGCCAAGCTGAACACCATATTTTGGCAGAACGGCCTTAATGTCATCCGGGCCAAAAACCTGTTCGGCATTCAGGCCCAGCTCGCGGGCTGCGGTGACGTTCTTGACGCCATCATCAAAGAACAGAATTTCCTGCGGTTCGCAGTTCAATGCGCTAACCAGCTTGCGGTAAATTTCCGGGTCGGGCTTCATCACGCCGAAATCCATGCTGGTGAAGGGGTTATCAAGCAATGGAATAAAGGAATTGCGCTGGTTTAAAATTTCCCAGTGAAAGCTGTTGGTATTGCTCAGCAGGCTGAGCGTGTAGTTGGGCTTGAGTTGCTGCAGCAGCTCGACAATGCCGGGGAAATCGTCGAGCAGAATTGCGCGGAAGGCGGCTTTTACCTCAGCTTCGCTGGTGTTCAGGTTATTCTCGGCAATCAGCTGCTGTGCAAATTCATCAAAGCTGATGTTGCCCTCTTCAAAATCGGTCGCGGCTTTGGAATTGGCCCAGCGGGCATGGATCTGCTCGAATGGAATGTCTTCACCGAGAATTTTAGATACCTGATTGTGCCAGTCGATCTGCACCAGGACACCGCCCATATCGAAGACCAGATGTTTGATGGTTGCGCTCATAAAAATCACTTCCTTTGTATACTCAGCGGTCAGCCTAAGGGGCAAATGTTAAATTTCTGCGGGTGCCGATTGCGCCGGTTCGTGGGCATTCAGGCGCACGTTAGCGATTGCGCGAGCGGTATCCAGCATGCGGTTGGCGAAGCCCCACTCGTTATCGCACCAGAGCAGCAGCTTAACCAGATGCCCGTCGGAAACCCGGGTCTGGCTGCCATCGACAATGCAGGAATGCGGGTCGTGATTAAAATCGCACGAAACCAGCGGCTCTTCGGTGTAGGCAACAATGCCCTCGAAGTTTTCCACAGCGGCCTGCTGCAGCGCGGCATTGATGCTCTGAATATCGACCCGGCTTTTCAGCGTCAGTGATAAATCCATGGCCGTGACGTTAATGGTCGGCACGCGCACGGCAATCGCTTCAAACTTGTTTTCCAGATGCGGCAGAATGCGTTCAATACCGGCGGCGAGTTTGGTATCCACCGGAATAATGGATTGTCCGGCGGCGCGCGTTCGGCGCAAGTCACTGTGGTAGGCGTCGATCACCTGCTGGTCATGCATCGCAGAATGGATGGTGGTAATGGCGCCACGCTCAATGCCAAAGGCGTTATCCAGCACGCTGAGCGCCGGAATGCAGCAGTTGGTGGTGCAGGAGGCATTGGAAACCACAGTATGCTGCGCAGAAAGTAAGTGCTCATTTACCCCGTAAACGATGGTGGCATCCATATCGGCAGCGCCGGGGTGGCTCAGCAATACCGCCTTTGCTCCGGCATCGATGTGCTGCTGGGCATCGGCTTTGCTGTAGGTTTTACCGGTGCAGTCAAAAACGATGTCGATCGCCAGTTCAGCCCACGGCAACTTGCGGATGTCGGCTTCGTGACTGAGTTTAATGGCGTCTTCTTTCACCCAAAGCAGGCCATCACCGAGGGTTACCGGTAAGAAGAAGCGGCCGTGGGTGGAGTCGAACTGGGTGAGGTGACGGATAGCCTGCGGCTCGGCCAGCTCATTAATGGCAACGATCTGGAGGCTTTCCTGCAGGCCGGCCTCATACAACGCTCGCAGCACACAGCGCCCGATGCGGCCAAAGCCATGAATAGCAATGCGGATGGGCTTATCGCCGGTGCTGGAGCGGTGTTGCATGGTTTGGTTCCTTTCTGTGATGACAGCTTACAGAGCGCAGAGCAGGGCCATTAGCCCTGTCTCAGAATGGTGTTCTTGATGTCATCGTCTTTGCGGTCCAGGTAGTGCGTCGACTGAATCTTGCGGATTGTTCGGCAGCGGCCGCGAATCAACAGTGTTTCTGTAGTGGCCAGATCGCCCTTGCGCTTGATGCCGTCGAGGAGGTCACCCTTGGTGATGCCGGTGGCAGAAAATACCACATCGTCGGAGCGCGCCATGTCGTTCAGCTGGTACACCTTATTGGGTTCTACGCCCATCTGTTTGCAGCGCTCTTCTTCAATTGCACTGATGCGCAGACTTTCTTCGTCTTCGCCCTTGGCATCTTTGCGCAGAATCAGGCGGCCCTGCATATCACCACCCAATGCGCGGATGACCGCTGCAGAAACCACGCCTTCTGGTGCGCCACCGACGCAGTACATCATGTCGACCTCGCTTTCCGGCATGCAGGTCAGAATACTGGCGGCTACGTCGCCGTCGGGCAGGGCAAAAACGCGTACGCCCATCTCCTGCATCTGCTGAATGGCGGCATCGTGGCGTGGCTTAGCCAGGGTGACGACAACCAGCTCGGACAAGTCTTTATTCAGTGCTTTGGCGACGATCTTCAGGTTCTGTTCCAGCGGCATATCCAGATCGATAAAGCCGCGCGCTTCCGGGCCAACCACCAGCTTTTCCATGTACATATCCGGTGCTTTCAGGAATGAACCCTTCTCGCCAACGGCCATCACAGCGATGGCATTGGCCTGGCCCATGGCGGTCATGCGGGTGCCTTCAATCGGGTCGACGGCGATATCGCAGGCGTCGCCGCCGGTGCCAACCTTTTCGCCAATGTAGAGCATCGGCGCTTCATCGATCTCGCCCTCACCGATGACAATCTCGCCATCAAACTCGATCTTGTTGAGCATGGCGCGCATGACTTCCACAGCAGCGCCATCGGCTTTGTTTTTATCGCCACGGCCCAGCCAGCTGTATCCGGCAAGGGCGGCGGCTTCGGTTACACGGGAAAAGTTAAAGGCGAGTTCACGGCGCATGAGGGCATCTCCAGAAAATTTGCGCGCATTCTACCTTTTTTGCTGTTGGCCGGCATCTTATAAACCGGCGCCTTCAGGTGTTTTATAACCACAAGGGCACGCAAAAAGTCAGATCAAAGCGCTCTTCCGCATCCATAAAATGACAGCGCCGGTAGTGAGCATAGCCGGGCGTGGGTGCCAGGCTGTAACCGCTGTTGGGCAGCCAGTCGTGATAAAACTTGTGCAGCACCGGCAGCAAATCGCCATAGACGCCCTGCAGATCAAAGCAGGCATAGCTGCCGCCGGGAATGGTCAGTTGGTTCAATGGCAGCAACTGTTGCGGGCTGGTGTCCAGCTCGATGCAGGCAACATAGTGGCACTGGCTCAGCGGTATGATGTCGGCATTGGAATGGTGCAGCCCAAACTTCGGCAGTGCTTCCCAGTTGAGCGATTGCTGGCGTGCCCATACCTCCAGCTTCTCCCATGCCCGACGGATGTCGCGGCCGTAGCCTGCGTGACGCACATAAGCGGCTTTGCGTGCCGGCAGGGTTTTTACCTGCACACTGGGCATGGGGTAGTGCTCGGCTCGGCTGGCCCGGTCTTTAAGGTCATCATGCCATTGTTGCTGGTTCTGCTGCGCCAGCGCCTGATAGCCGTTGCTTCTCCACTGGCCGGGGGTGCAACCGAAATGCTTCTTAAAGGCATGGCTGAATGAGGCTTGAGAGACAAAACCGCACTGCTGCAGGGTTTGGCCAATGGATTGCTGCGGGAAAAACATCAGCTGATTGGCCGCCATTTCCAGCCGGACACGACGGATATAGTCGTTGACGTTTTCGCCGGTCACCGCCTTAAAGCAGCGATGAAAATGAAAGCTCGACCAGTTGGCCGTCTGCGCCAGCGCTGTGGCGTTAAGCGGCTGATCAATGTCGCGATGAATCCGGTACAGAACATCGTTGATGCGTCGTTGCTGGGTTTTCAGCATGGAAAGATGGCCTTAACAGAGCACAAATGAACAAAGCACCCCGCAATTTAGCACAAAAGCCGGGCAGGGCATCAGCCTAAAGTGAAGGCCTCTTTTGTTAAGGAGCTTTACCAATGCAAAGCGCGCGACGCATGGCCACGACACGCCCGTCTTATATCCGCGATATTCTCAAAGCCACGCAGGGCAGGCAGATTCTGTCGCTGGCTGGCGGCCTGCCGGATGCACAGCTGTTCCCGACCGGGCTGCTGGCCAGGGCGGCGCACGAGCTGGCGGAAACCCCGGGCGTTTACCAATACGGCTTGACCTCCGGTTTACCCGGGCTGGTCGACCATATCGCAACGCAGAATAATCTGGCATCGCCTGACCAACTGTTGATCACCACCGGCTCGCAGCAGGGGCTCGACCTGATCAGTCGTGCTTACCTGAACCCCGGTGACCGTATTCTCGCGGAAGCGCCGGTTTATCTCGGCGCTTTGCAGATATTTCAGCTCGCAGAGATCGATATTGGCCTGATACCGGCCACCGACACCGGGCCGGACATCGCACAGTTGGAGGCCGAGTTGGCAAAGGGCGGTGTAAAGTTTTTCTACGCCGTACCGGATTTTCACAACCCTACTGGCGTCTGCTGGAGTTTGGCCACGCGCCTGGCGGTGGCTGAACTGCTCGACCGTTATAAGGTGATGCTGATCGAAGATGCGCCCTACCGGCAATTACGCTATCGCGGGGATGAACTGCCATTGGTCAGCGCCCTGATGAAGGGTGAACACCTGCTGTTGCAGTCGTTTTCGAAGATTGCCACACCGGGTATGCGTATTGGTTATGTGCAGGGTTCAGCAGAATTGCTCAGCCCGCTGGTGGTGGTGAAGCAGGCCAGTGATCTGCATAGCTCGCTGCCAATGCAGCAGATGATTTTGTCCTTATTGAAGGCCCCGGAATTTCCGCAACACCTAAGCAACCTGCGTCATCACTATGGCCTGCGTGTGCAGGTGTTGGCCGAAGCGCTGCAGCACGAACTTGGCAGCGCGCTCAGTTTTGACGTACCACAGGGCGGCATGTTTATCTGGGCGAGGTTGACAGAGGATGAAGCACCGGCGCTGGCCCAGCGCTGCCTGCGCAATGGCTTGGCGGTCGTGCCGGGGCAGGCGTTCTGGCCGGAAGGTGCGCCTGGCTATGAGGCTATCCGTTTGAACTTCAGCTGTTTAGCACCGGCACAACTGAAGCGGGCGGCGCAGCGGCTGGCAGCGTCGATGAGCGAATCGTCGACGGATTGACGGTGGCACCGCGGGCATGAATCAGTACACTGTGGCGCCTCAGTAGAACCTTTAAGCGAAGAGCATGAGCAAGAAGAAGCGCGACATTCCTGTTTTTAATCACCCGATTATCGAAACCCACTGCCACCTGGATTATCTGGAGGGTGAAGACCTTGCCGATGTATTGGCGCGCGCCACCGCGCACGGTGTGGAGCGGGTCGTCACCATCGGTGTGTCGCCTGGTAACCTCGCTAAGGTGCGTGAACTGACTCAAAACCCATTGGTGTGGGGCACGCTCGGTGTTCACCCGCACGATGCCAAAGAGTTCACCGATGAAACAGCGGCCGAGATTCTGGCGCACGGTAACGATGATAAGATCGTCGCCGTCGGCGAGATTGGTCTGGATTATTACTACGATCATTCCGACCGCGCGGTACAGCGCAAAGTGTTTGAGCAGCAGCTCGATTTAGCGATTCAGCTGAATCAGCCGATTGTTGTGCATACCCGTGAAGCCGATGACGACATGCAGGCCATTCTGAAAAACTTCAGTGCACAATTGCCGAAGAAGGGCGTTATTCACAGCTTTACCTCGGGATTGCCGCTGGCTGAATACTGCCTGAGTGAGGGCTTTATGCTCGGCTTTAACGGCATTGTGACCTTCAATGCCGCGGATAACGTGCGCGAAGTGCTGGCGGCAACGCCGCTGGAGCAGGTGGTTGTAGAGACCGACGCGCCCTATCTGACGCCAGCGCCCTACCGCGGCCGCTCGAACGAGCCGCAATACCTGCCGTTTATTATCGAAAAGATTGCCGAGGTGAAGGGCATTACCAATGAACAGGTGCTGGCAAGTACCTACGCCAATGCCAACCGGCTGTTCAGTTTCTGATCAGTTCAGTGAGTCAATTTCATCGGCAAGCTTAGTGCGCTTGTCGGTGACGATGCGTTCCAGCGTTTTCACTCGCTCTTCCAGCTCATTCATCCGCGCCTGCTGTTCCTCTGAGGCACCCTCGGCCAGCTTTCGTTTGGTTTTCATAGATTCCGAGGCCAACCGGCCCACGGTGACGATGCTGAGAATGCCAAGTACAAACCAAAAGGTTCCGCTCATTTTTTAGCTCCTTTTAAAAGTGAGTCAGTTTTCAGGTTTCTGCAGGAACACCATATCACGCCCTTCAAAATTAAGTTGGCTGGCGTTCAGCTGCCCGGCCAGCCAGTGAAAGCTGCGCTCATGGAAAAAGCACACGTGCGTCGGGTCGTTTTTGTATTGCCAGGTTTTAAACGCCTTTGCATCGATGACCCGCTGTGTCATCAGCGCCAGCCAGCCGCCGGGCTGCAGGTGTGCCCACAGCCGTTCCAGTTCGATACGCGGCTGGTGTAGGTGCTCAATCACCTCGGTGGCGACAATGGCGTCATAGCTGTGCTGCAGCGCCTGGGTTTCAGGGTAGTAGAAGCTGTCGTACAGCGAAACCTCAAAGCCCAGCTGGCGCAGCTGGTTGGCCAGCGCCGGTGCCGGGCCGCAGCCAAAATCGAGCAGCTGCGCCGGTGGTGAAACCCGGTCGGTGAGCGGATCAACAATGCGCGCCAGAAAGCGGTTATAGCCCTTATCTTCCAGGCTGTTTTCATGCAGATCGTAGAGCGCTTTTTCATCGCGGGCATTGGGCCAGCTGGCCGGTTCGGCAAACACCAGCTGGCACTGGCGGCATTGCCGGTAGGCTCGTTGCTTATCGGCGAAAAAGGCGTGGCAGTCGGGGCTTTGGCACAGCGGGCAGGGTTCGGTCATGGGCGCTTTATTGTTGCGAATAACAGGGTGGTTAGCTTAACTGAAGTCAGGGAGCTGATACAGGAGCGTGCCAGTGGTTGCAACATCCGAATTCCTTCTGACGATCGGAGCTATCCTGCTGCTTGGGCTGGTTACTACGGGGCTGGCCGAGCGCACCCTGTTGCCACGGGTTACGCTGTTGCTGCTGTTTGGTATTTTGATTGGCCCGCAGGGTCTTAATCTGATCCCCGAGTTCTTTGTGTTGCGCTTCGACATGGTAGCGGATATGACGCTGCTCATGGTCGGCTTTTTACTGGGCGGCAAACTCACCCGAGAATCGTTCGCCAATGCGGCGGGTTCGATTCTGCTGATCTCGCTGCTCGCGGCCTTGCTGGCGTTGCTCATGGTCGCGCTGTTGTTGGTACTGGCGGGCGTTAGCCTGCCATTGGCGATTCTGCTGGGCTGCATTGCCTCAGCGACGGCACCGACCGCCATTCTCGATGTTGTTGAGCAGACCAATCCAAATTCTCACTTTTCTAAATTGCTGCTGGCCATTGTCGCGGTCGATGATGTCTGGGCGCTGCTGTTGTTTGGTGTCGGCATGGCGGTTGCCGGCCATATGGAAGGCAATGGAGAGGTTGGTTTTGTGCATGAGGCCATTGTTGAAATCTTTGGTTCGGTGCTGCTGGGTATTGGTCTGGGTGGGCCGGCGGCCATGCTGACAGGTCGCATCAAACCGGGCGAACCCATGCTGGTCGAGGCGATAGGGGTAGTCGCGGTTTGCGGTGGCCTGGCCATGTACATGGATTTTTCTTATCTGATTTCGGCCATGGTGATGGGGGCGCTGATCGGTAATCTTGCCAAACATCATGAGTACCCGTTTCACGCCATTGAGGGGACGGAAGGGCTGTTTATGCTGGTCTTTTTTGTATTGGCCGGGGCTTCGCTGGATTTGATGTCGCTCAGTCAACTGGGGCTGGTGGGTGGCCTGTATGTGCTCGGCCGGGCCGGTGGCAAGTTTGTTGGTGCCTGGCTGGGTTGCCGAATGGCCGGCACCGCGCCGGCGACAAGGCGCTGGATGGGGCTGGCGCTGATGCCTCAGGCGGGTGTGCCGATTGGCCTGGCGCTGGTGGCTTCGAATGAATACCCTCAGTATCAGCAATTGTTGCTGTCGGTGGTGATCGCCTCAACGGTGTTGTTTGATATGGTCGGGCCGATCCTGACGCGGCTGGCGGTGCGCCGGGCTCATGGCCCGCACTTGGACGATGCCTAATTAGGCCGCTAAAAATCCCCCCATTTGGCTTGCAGCAGGCTCAACATAACGACCGGTGCGGTTTCGGTGCGCAAAATACGCGGGCCGAGCTGCCAGCTTTGAAAGTCATTCTGTTGGGCCATTTCAACTTCCCGCTCTGTCAGGCCGCCTTCGGGGCCAATCAGAAAGCTGACCGCTTTAGGGGCTTGATCTGGCCAATTCGGCTGCTTGGCGGCCGTGTGCATGACCAGCTTTACCTCGCTGATCTGCTCGGTAACCCAGCTTTCCAGGCTTTGAACAGGTGCGAGTGTCGGGACAAAATCTCGGTAGCACTGCTCGCAGGCGCTGCTGATGACACCCAGCCAGTGCTGTATTTTCTTTTCTGCCCGTTCGGCATTGAGCTTTAAATCGCAGCGTTCGGCGGTGAGCGGCGTAATGTGAGTCACACCCAGCTCGGTGGCCTTCTGCAGGGCGTAGTCGAAGCGGTCACCCTTGCTCATCACCAGACCCATGTGGGTTTGAATGGGTGATTCTGGCGTGGCGGCAATCTCTTCGTTTATCTGTACGGTTGCTGAGCGCTTACTCACCTCGCAAAGCTCGGCTGAAAAGCGTTTCCCCTGACCATTAAAAACTTCCAGAGGTTGGCCATTGCCCAGGCGAAGTACCTTGACGAGATGTTGAAAAACGGCGTGCGGTAGTTCTAATCGCTGGTTAGCTGTGGACGCTTCTGCTAAGTAGGCTCGGATGACTCTCATAAAAGACTCGCACAAAATTTTAAGGTGGGAGGGTGAGTTAGTGGGTTTAGATTATTCGGCATCTGAGCACATGGATGTGCGAAGTTGAGCGATACATGGACGTACTTGAGCGCCCGAATAATCTAAACCCACTAACTTACCCGGTACGGACTTAACCCGGTATGGACTTAAATAGTCAGACCCGTCGTCTCATCAATCCCAAACCGGCAGTTCATATTCTGCACGGCCGCACCGGATGCGCCTTTGCCCAAATTATCGAGGCGGGCGGTCAGGTAGATGCGGTCTTCGGAACTGAATACAAACAACTCAATGCGGTTGGTGCCATTGCAGGCGGTAGGCTCTAAGAAGCCTTCTTCCAGTTGGCTTTCATCATTCAGCGGGAACAGCTTCACAAACGGCTCGCCGGCGTAGGTGCTGGCCAGTGTGGCGTGGATCTTTTCAGCATCGCCGCTAATGGCATGGCCATGCAGAGCCACAGAAACCAGCATGCCCTGTTCAACATTGGCCACGGTGGGTACAAAGACCGGAGCATGCTCAAGGCCAGTAACGCGGGTCATTTCCGGCAGGTGCTTGTGGTTCAGGTCGAGGTTCTTCAGGCGGGCGGAAGCCATCGCGGCGGCTTCGCCCTGTTTGGTTTTGTAGTCGGCAATCATGGCCTTGCCGCCGCCGCTGTAGCCGGTAATGGCCGACACTGTCATGGCATAGCTTTTTGGCACAATGCCGGCTTCCACCAGCGGTGCGATCAGCAGAGTCATGCCGCTGGGGTAGCAACCCGGGTTGGCAATGCGGTTGCTGGTTTTAATCTTGTCGCGGTAGCCCGGCAGTTCCGGAATACCGTAGACCCAATCGGGGTTCACGCGGAAGGCTGTGGAGGCATCGATGACCACGGTTTCGGGGTTGTCGATCAGCGTCACTGCTTCGCGAGAGGCGTCATCGGGCAGGCACAAAAACACCACATCGGCCTTGTTGAGGAATTCACGGCGCAGTTCCGGGTCTTTCTTCTGCTCTTCAGGAATGCTCAGAACGTCAACGTTCGGATGCGCGCTTAAACGCTCCTGAATCTGCAAGCCGGTGGTGCCGTATTGGCCGTCAATGTATGCGGTGATTTTGCTCATGCGTGGATACCTGAATCTGAATGCCATTGTAATTGACCAACGATTATACGCGATTATTTCCGCTGGATGCATAAAGCCGCGGTGTCATTTCCAAACAATCTATTGGCGGCAGAGGCAGGTTTTATACTTATTTATAAAATATGCATATTCGTTGGGAGGTGGCTATGAGCACACCATTTGCATTTTTACTGACCTTCATCGCCGGTGGCATCACCGTTTGGCTGTGGATGAAAATGTCGCGACAGGTGCAGGATGAACGGATGGAAGAAATCCGGCATCACGTTGAAGAGCTTGGTGGTCTGTTGATCAGTGCGTCGCCGGTTGACCGGCACGAGTGCGCGTTTGCGGATGACTTTCACGACCCGGACAAAGTCTATAAGTTTTATCAGGTGAATTACGATATTAATCAGGAACGGCATCAGGGCTGGGTCATCCAGGAGATGAAGCAACCCTGGTATGGCCCCAGCGGCGCCATACACTCAAACTGGGTATGGCACCTGTAAAGCGGCTTATTTATTCAGCTTTTCCAGAATTGCCAGCGTCGGGCCAGACTGGTTCATGCTGTAGAAGTGCAGCTTGGGTGCGCCGGCGGCAATCAGCTCGTTGCACAGATCCACAACAAAGTTCAGACCAATAGAACGGATGCGTTGAACATCATCACCACAGGTTTCCAGCGCTTTGCGCATCCAGCGCGGAATATCGGCACCGCAGGCATCTGAGAAGCGCGCCAGGTTCGAGTAATTGGTGATCGGCATGATGCCCGGCACAATCTCGATGTCACAACCACGCTTGCGGACTTCATCGACGAAGTGTTTGTAGGCACTCACATTGTAGAAATACTGCGTGATCGCGCTGTCGGCACCTTCCTTCGCTTTGGCGACAAAGTGGTCGATGTCTTTATCCAGGTTAGCGGCTTGCGGGTGCATCTCGGGGTAGGCTGCAACCTCGATGGCGAAGTCATCACCGAACTCTGCCTTAACATAGCGCACCAGATCGGACGCAAAGTTGAAATCACCACCGGTGCCCATCATGCCGCTGGGCAAATCGCCACGCAGCGCCACAATACGTTTAATGCCGGCTTCTTTGTAACGGGTCAGCAGGGCGTGAACCGTTTCCTTAGTCGAGCCAATGCAGCTCAGGTGCGGTGCCGCCGGTACGCCACGGCGGTTCAGCTCAATGACCGTTTCAATGGTGCGTTCCTGCGTTGAGCCACCAGCGCCATAGGTGACGCTGAAGAATTCCGGGTTTGCTACCTTCAGCTCATCGTGTGCCTTGAGCAGCTTTTCGTAGCCAACTTCAGTTTTGGGCGGGAAGAACTCGAAACTGACTGGGACTGGAGTGTTCATAGGTTATCCTTGTCTCTCGGTAAGACGTGAGATGTTAGACGTAAGACGTTGTTTTCCCGTCTCACGTCTTACGTTCAACGTCTTAAATTAGTACTTATATTCTTCCGGCTTGAACGGACCTTCTACCGGTACATTAATGTAGTTGGCCTGCTTATCGGTCAGTGTGGTAATGACACCACCGAAGCCTTTGACCATCTCGGCGGCCACTTCTTCGTCGAGCTTCTTCGGCAGAACCTTAACGTAGACGTTGGCCGGCTTTTCGTCGGCCGGCAGATCGGCAAACTTGCGCTCGTACAGGTAAATCTGAGCCAGCACCTGGTCGGCAAAGGAGCCATCCATCACTCGGCTTGGGTGGCCGGTGGCGTTACCTAAGTTCACCAGGCGGCCTTCAGACAGCAGCAGAATGAAGTCATCGGATGCATCAGAGCGGTAAATCTGGTGAACCTGTGGCTTGATCTCGTCCCAGCGCCAGTTTTTACGCATGAAGGCGGTGTCGATTTCGTTGTCGAAGTGGCCGATGTTACAAACCACTGCGCCTTTCTTAACGGCCTGCAGCATGTTTTTGTCGCACACGTCGGTGTTACCGGTGGTGGTGACGATCAGGTCGGTGTTGCCCAGCAGATCTTTGTTGATGCAGCTCAGCTCGCCGGTGTTGTTGCCGTCGATGTAAGGAGAAACCACTTCGAAGCCATCCATACAGGCCTGCATGGCGCAGATCGGGTCAATTTCAGACACCTTAACGATCATGCCTTCCTGACGCAGGGAAGCGGCAGAGCCTTTACCGACGTCGCCGTAGCCAACAACCAGGGCTTTCTTACCGGCCAGCAGGTGGTCGGTGGCGCGCTTGATGGCGTCGTTCAGTGAGTGACGGCAGCCGTATTTGTTGTCGTTCTTTGACTTGGTAACCGAGTCGTTGACGTTAATGGCCGGAACCTTCAGTTCGCCATTTTCGAGCATTTCCAGCAGGCGGTGAACGCCGGTGGTGGTTTCTTCGGAAATGCCGTGAATCTGGTTGAGCAGATCCGGGTATTTGCTGTGAACCATTTCGGTCAGGTCGCCGCCGTCATCGAGGATGATGTTGGCATCCCAAACGTCGGAGCCGTCTTTTTCAGCCAGGATGGTCTGCTCGATACACCACAGGAACTCTTCTTCGGTTTCACCTTTCCAGGCAAAGACCGGAATACCGGCGGCGGCAATGGCGGCAGCGGCGTGATCCTGCGTGGAGAAGATGTTACAGCTGGACCAGCGAACTTCGGCACCTAAGTCGATCAGGGTTTCAATCAACACGGCGGTCTGAATGGTCATGTGGATACAGCCCATGATTTTGGCGTCTTTTAGTGGCTGTTCCGCTTTGTATTTACGGCGCAGCGCCATCAGGGCCGGCATTTCGCTTTCGGCGATGGCAATTTCTTTGCGGCCCCATTCGGCCAGGCTGATGTCGGCGACTTTGTAGTCGGTGAAAGTTGTCATGTATTCGTTCCTCATTTGTTTGACGCTAGACGTAAGATGTAAGACGTCCATCGTCCTGAAGTGATTTGATCAGCCCGTTTAATTTGGCAAAGATCGTATTTAGTAAATCCAGAACGTTGCTTTGCTTAGGTGCTAATGACAAACGTTCTGAAATTTCAATTTGTGTTTCCAGCTCCATCAGAGAGCCGCGAGCTATAAGTAAAAACCTGCAAAACTCCTTCTTGCTTCCTTTCGCTGACCCTTCTGCAATATTCGAAGGTATGCTCACTGCCGCTCTTCTCATTTGGTTGGTTAATCCAAACTTTTCTTCTGCAGGGAACCCTTGAGTCATGGCGTAAATTTGTTCCACCAAATTCATGGATAGCTGCCAGACTTCTAATCTGTGATGGCTTCGATTCATTTAGTCTTCCTTGACTGTTTTTTCGTCTTACGTCTTACATCTCACGTCTTACACATTAAGCGCTTTTGCTAATTCATCAGCTTTATCTGTATTCTCCCAGCTGAATCCTTCGCGGCCAAAGTGGCCGTAAGATGCGGTTGGGCGGTAAATAGGTTTGCGAAGGTCGAGCATTTCGATGATGCCGCGTGGACGTAAATCGAAGTGTTCACGCACCAGTTCAGCGATTTTTGCTTCGCTAACTTTGTGGGTACCAAAAGTATTGATCGAGATAGACGTTGGTTCCGCAACACCGATAGCGTAAGAAATCTGGATTTCACACTTATCGGCTAAGCCGGCAGCAACAATGTTTTTGGCCACATAACGGCCGGCGTAGGCGGCTGAACGGTCAACCTTGCTTGGGTCTTTACCGGAAAACGCGCCGCCGCCATGTCGCGCCATGCCGCCGTAGGTATCAACGATAATCTTACGGCCGGTCAGGCCACAGTCGCCCACCGGGCCGCCGATGACGAAGATGCCGGTCGGGTTGATGTGGAACAGGGTGTCGTTGTGCAGCCACTCACTGGGCAGCACCGGCTTGATGATTTCTTCCAGTACGGCTTCGCGCAGGTCGCCCAGCTTGATGCTTTCATCGTGTTGAGTCGACAGTACAACCGCGTCGACGGCGACTGGCTTGCCGTTTTCATAGCGCAGGGTGACCTGTGATTTGGCATCCGGACGCAACCACGGCAGGCTGCCATTTTTACGCAGCTTGGCTTGTTGCTCGACCAGCCGGTGTGAATAGTAGATAGGCGCAGGCATCAGCGTATCGGTTTCGTTGGTGGCGTAGCCGAACATCAGGCCCTGGTCACCGGCACCGAGGTCTTTGTCTTCTGCTTCATCGACACCGACAGCAATATCAGAAGATTGCTTACCAATGGCGTTCAGTACGGCACAGGAAGCACCGTCGAAGCCTACATCTGAGGAGTTGTAGCCGATATCCAGAATGACGTCGCGGACGATGTCTTCCAGATCTACATAGGTCGAGGTGCGCACTTCACCGGCAATGACCGCCATGCCAGTTTTCACCAGTGTTTCCACGGCAACGCGCGCGTGCCGGTCTTCGGCGATGATGGCATCCAGTACCGCATCGGAAATCTGGTCGGCCATTTTGTCCGGGTGACCCTCTGAAACGCTCTCAGAAGTAAAAAGGTTGTATTCGCTCATCGATGCTCCTCAATTTTGGTGGTCAGGCTGCGCTGTAAACCTGTGTCTGTACCTGAAATCCATTTCTAAGCGCTAAAAATCTGGATTGATTGTGTTTAAAGCCGTGGCGCTGCGCCCACAGGTGTAATTCGTCCGGTTCAAAACCGAGCCATTGGTCGCCGCACTGTTCTCTGGCCCACTCTTGCTCGTGCTGACAAAGGTCGGTCACGATCAGCAGGCCTTTGGGTTTCAATAACTTGGCGCACTGGGCAATTTCACTTTCCGGCATTGGAACGTGATGCAGCACCATGTTGTAAAAAATAATGTCGAATCGGCGGCCCTGTTGCTCCAGCAGTTCGGTGTTGCCTTCAATCAGCTCAACGTTTTCAAGGTTGTGAACCTGTTCATCGGCCTGCTTCAGCATGGCGGGTGAAATATCGAGCCCGGTCACCGAGGTAAAACGCTGCGCCAGGGCGGCGAGAAACTCACCTTTGCCCGGGCCAACTTCCAGTACGTTGCTTTGCGGCGATCGGTTCAGGCTGTCGAGCAATTGCAGTGCCTCGGGGCCGTAGTTTTCAAAAAGTACGATGCGCTCCTGATGCAGCTCGAACTCTTCGGCATGTTCAATAAAGAACTTTCTGGCGGCCTGCAGGCGCTCTTCACTGATGCGCTGCTGCTGCTCAAAAACGGCCTGGTCCAGTGGCTGGGTATCCAGCTGGCGGAACAGCTTCTGCTGCATGGCGAGCGTGTCGCCGAGCGAGCGGCGGTAAAAAATGGTGTTGCCTTCGCGTCGCTTTTCAACCCACCCGGCCTGACTGAGGACCTTTAGGTGGTGACTCATGCCTGACTGCTTAACCGCCAGCATCTCGCTTAATTCCATGACGCCATAGGCACCCGTACCCAACACCTGAAGGATGGCGATGCGGGTTGGGTCGCTGATGGCTTTAAAAAATGCGGGTAACTGATCCAAATTCATAGCGTGGAAAGATAGCAGTGGAAATTTCAATTGCAAGAACTATATCAAAATATTTTGATATAGTTTTATGCCCTTAAAATTGACCAGTTTGCTTTGATAAAAACTGCATTCTTCTGACTGAAAATGGTCGTCTTCGATCAACTTCCGGCCGGCGGATAGCGGAACGCTTCAATAAACCCACTATTTGTATGACAAAACAGGATTCCGCTTTGCCAGCGCTGTCTATTTTTGGGACAATCTGCGCCCCTTCGCGCAGCAGACGCGATGCTTTTGCTCTTGATACTAAGGAAATGACGACAATGCCTTCACGCAGTGATCTCGCTAATGCTATTCGTGCTTTAAGCATGGATGCCGTTCAAAAAGCCAAGTCCGGCCACCCTGGTGCTCCTATGGGTATGGCGGATATCGCCCAGGTTTTGTGGGCAGACTATTTAAAGCACAACCCGAAAAACCCAAACTGGTACGATCGCGACCGCTTTGTGCTTTCAAATGGTCACGGCTCAATGCTGATCTATTCACTGCTGCATTTATCTGGCTATGACCTGTCTATCGACGATCTGAAAAACTTCCGTCAGATGCATTCCCGTACTCCGGGTCACCCTGAATACGGCTATACACCGGGTATTGAAACCACTACTGGTCCTTTGGGTCAGGGTATTGCCAACGGTGTGGGTATGGCCGTGGCGGAAAAGGTTCTGGCCGGTCAGTTTAACCGTGAAGGGCACGACATCGTTGATCACAACACCTACGTATTCCTGGGTGACGGCTGCATGATGGAAGGTATTTCTCATGAAGTCTGTTCACTGGCGGGCACTCTGGGTCTGGGTAAACTGATCGCATTCTACGATGACAACGGCATTTCCATTGACGGTGAAGTTGAAGGCTGGTTCACCGACGATACTGTGAAGCGTTTTGAGTCTTATGGTTGGCAGGTGATCCCACGTGTTAACGGTCACGACGCAGAAGAGATTAAGCAGGCCATTGAAACCGCAAAAACCAACACAGAACAGCCTACCCTGATTTGCTGTAAAACCATCATTGGCTTTGGTTCACCGAATAAAGAAGGCAAAGAAGATTGTCACGGCGCACCACTGGGCGATGACGAAATTGCACTGACCCGTGAAAAGCTGGGTTGGTCTCACCCGGCCTTTGAAATTCCGGCGGATATCAAAGCCGAATGGGATGCGACCGAGAAGGGCGCTCAGGCGGAAACCGAGTGGGATGCAAAGTTTGCGGCCTATAAAGAAGCGTACCCAGAGCTGGCGGTTGAGTTTGAACGCCGCATGAAGGGCGAACTGCCGGTGAACTTCGCGGACATCGCGGAAAAGTTCATCAACGATGTCAACGAGAAGGGCGAGGTTATCGCCAGCCGTAAGGCTTCACAGAACTCTATCGAAGCACTGGCACCGGCATTGCCGGAACTGTTCGGTGGTTCGGCCGACCTGGCCGGTTCCAACCTGACGTTATGGAGCGGTGCTCAGGGCGTTAGCGCAACGGACCCTGGCGGCAACTACTGCTTCTACGGTGTGCGTGAATTCGGCATGTCGGCAATGATGAACGGTATTCAGCTGCACGGCGGCTTGAAGCCATACGGCGCGACCTTCTTCGTGTTCATGGAATATGCACGTAACGCGATTCGCATGGCCGCGCTGATGAAGCAGCCGGTGATCCATGTTTATACTCACGATTCCATCGGCCTGGGTGAAGACGGCCCAACCCACCAGCCGGTTGAGCAGCTTGCAGCTATGCGTGCTACGCCTAATCTGAACACCTGGCGTCCGGCCGATGCCGTTGAAAGTGCTGTTGCCTGGGTTTATGCGATTGAAAGCACGGAAACGCCGAATGCTATGGTGTTCTCCCGTCAGGGCTTGCCGCACAACCCGCGTACACCAGAGCAGCTGGCCAATATCCGCAAGGGTGGCTATGTGCTGCAGGCCGCTGAAAAGCCGGATGCGGTGCTGATTGCGACCGGTTCTGAGCTGAGCCTGGCTGTTGAAGCCGCAGATACGCTGCGTGCCCAGGGCAAGCAAGTGCAGGTGGTTTCCATGCCGTGTACCGATGTCTTTGATGCGCAGGATGCTGCCTATAAAGAAGCGGTATTGCCAGCCGGCGTCAAGCGCTTCGCTATTGAAGCTGCCGCGAAAGACTTCTGGTACAAATATGTTGGTCTGGAAGGTGGCATCATCGGAATGGAAACATTCGGTGAATCTGCCCCAGCCGGAGAGCTGTTCAAGCACTTTGGCATCACTTCTGAAGCACTGGTCGAACTGGTGAACGAAAAAGCCTAAATTTAAGCAAATAGAAAGGCTGTCCGTATGGGCAGCCTTTTTTATTTGTGGTAAAAGAGTTGCCTGCTTGAGCGCTTCTAAAAAAATATTCCCGAGAAAAGAACAACTTCCCCCAAAACATCCGCTCGATGGAAGGAAATAGAGGACAAAATCAAAAGATGTACATTAAAAAACTAATGATTGCACTGTGTGCTGTAGTGGCAGCACCCTTGAGTTTTTCAGCGAGTCCTGCTGTTGCTTATTCGGAAGCGGGTAAGTTTGACAGCTCTTTTAACGAGGCCGTGTTTCGTGAAGGTGTCGCACCTTATCGGGCACAGTATGGGCACAATCTGGTTGAGATTGAACCGGCTTCGCCAGCAGAGTATGTGTCAGTTCTGACACGTCTTGCTGAACAGGGGCGTAGCCCGATTGTTGCGGTCGGCTTTTCTTACGGGGAGGCAGTGGCGGAAGTGGCCAGCCAGTATCCGGATCTTCAATTTACCATTCTCGATTCTGTTGTAGACCTGCCTAATGTGCAGTCGATCCTATTCAAAGAATACGAAGGCTCGTTCGTGGTCGGCGCCGTTGCCGCGCTGAAAGCGAAGAAGAACACAATTGGCTTTGTTGGCGGTGTGAATCTGCCGTTTATCACCAAGTTTGGCTGTGGTTATGCGCAGGGTGCGCACTACATCAACAGCAATATTCAGGTGCTGTCGCGGATGATCTCCGATGACTTCTCAGGCTTCGCTGATACGGAAGGCGGCTACAACAAAGCGGCTGAGCTGATAGATGCGGGTGCCGAGGTGATCTACGCAGCTGCAGGCGGGGCAGGTAACGGTGTTTATGATGCGGCGGCTGAAAATTCCGGTGTTTATGCCATCGGTGTGGATTCAAACCAGAACTTTTTGCACGTGGGCACCATGCTGACGTCTATGGTGAAGAACGTCGGTGTTGCGGCATTCGGTACCTGGCATGAAGCTGAAGAAGGCACCTGGAAGCCGGGCGTCAAGGTATTGGGTTTGGCTGAGAACGGTGTCGACTGGAAACTGGATATTTTCAATCGCGACCTGATCACCGTAAAGCAGGAAAAAGAGATTAATAAAATTCGCGAAGATATTATCAGCGGTAAGATTCGCGTGATTGATTACACAGCGAATAACAATCAGTGTCCGGTAGCGCTTATTAGTAACTAAAACTATAAAACGCAAAGGCAGGCACAAAAAAGCACTTCAACCGAAGTGCTTTTTTAATTTGCAGCGGCAACCGTAAACCGCAGTTCAAATCAGGCGCCTGCTGAAGGTTTTTCACTCTTCGTTTGTTCTTCTTTGTTTTCTTCCTCTGCTTTCTCTGTATCAATAACCGATCTCTTGCTGACCAGTTCGTTGCAGCTGTTGCAGAAATAGTTAACGGCGCCACAAGCGCGCAGTTCCTCGAGTTCGCTGTTACATTTAGGGCATAGCTTTGCCATGTTTCCACTCCAAAAGTTGTTAAAGAAAGCCTAGCACTTTGCACTTATTTTGGGCTGATGCTTATCAATCAGAGCTACTTTGGAGCACTGGTCAAATAAGATGAATCTTATCTGAACGAAACGTGATGTGTTCCGTGTAACAGTAAGGCGAGTGTGTATAATGCTTTCGATGTAATCATCCATCACTTGACCGTGCGGTCAGGATTGAATAAGGTGTGTCACCACCTCTCGTTGCGCACCACGTAATTAAAAAAACATAAAGAAAACACGGAAAGGGGATCCTTCATGAAAGCACTTCTAACGCTGGCTGCTGCTACTGTTATTGGCATGTCTGGCGCGGCGGTTGCCGCAGACTTTAAACCGGCAGTCGTTTATGACACAGCTGGTAAATTTGATAAATCTTTCAACGAAGCGGTATTCCGTAACGGTGCTGAAAAGTTCGTTACAGAAACTGGCATTCGCGTTCGTGAGTTTGAACCTCAGAACGAAGAACAGCGTGAACAGGGCCTGCGTACTTTAGCCCAGCGTGGCCAGAGCCCAATCGTTGCGGTTGGTTTCAACATGGCTTCTGCGGTAACCAAAGTTGCAGCTGAGTTCCCGGACGTTCAGTTCGCAATCATCGACTCTGTTGTTGATCTGCCAAACGTTCAGTCTATGTTGTTCGCAGAGCATGAAGGTTCTTTCCTGGTCGGTGCCCTGGCTGCAATGGTCTCTGAAACCGACAAAGTAGGTTTCGTAGGCGGTATGGACATCCCTCTGATCTCCAAGTTTGCCTGTGGTTATGAGCAGGGTGTTAAGTATGTAACTGAAAACGCAGAAGTGTTCCAGAACATGACAGGTTCTACTCCGGCGGCATTCGGTGACCCGGCGCGTGGTTCTGAACTGGCGAAATCTCAAATTGCCAAGGGTGCTGATGTTGTTTTCGCAGCGGCTGGCGGTACCGGTATCGGTGTTTACCAGGCAGCTAAAGACGAAGGCGTATACGCAATCGGTGTAGACTCTAACCAGAACTACCTGCAGCCAGGCACCATGCTGACTTCTATGGTTAAGAAGGTGGGTGTTGCTACTTACCAAACTTGGAAAGACGCTGAAGCCGGTAACTTCCAGCCAGGCATCAAAGTATTTGATCTGGCTTCCGGCGGTGTTGATTACGCAATCGACCAGTACAACGAAGCTCTGATCACAGACGAGATGAAAACCAAGGTTGAAGCCATTAAAGCAGACATTATTGCTGGCAAGATCAAGGTTCACGATTACACTGCAACCATGAGCTGCACGTACTAATCGACCTTTTATAAAAGCGCTGGCCTTTGGTCAGCGTGGCTATAAAAATTAGCTATAAAACGCAGCTGCGTTTTAACTTAGAAAAGGGCAGGTATTCACCTGCTTTTTTCCTATCTAACTCTTATTAATTTTATTGAACATCAGGTGAGTCATGACTGCTCAGACAGATGTTGCTGTTCAAATGGCAATCGAATTACGCGGTATCGACAAACGCTTTGGCGCGGTTCACGCGAATAAAAACATTGATCTCAAGGTAGAGAAGGGCACCATCCACGGCATTGTCGGGGAGAACGGTGCGGGTAAATCCACCTTGATGAGTATCATCTACGGTTTTTATGAAGCCGATAAGGGTGAGATTCTTATCGACGAAAAGGTCACTAAAATCAGTGACTCCAAAGTGGCGATCGCTTCCGGCATTGGCATGGTGCATCAGCACTTCATGCTGATTCAGAACTTCACTGCCCTGGAAAACGTTATTCTGGGTGCGGAAAGCGGCATGATGCTGAACGTCAGCATGGAAAAGGCTCGTAAAGAGCTGACCCGACTGGCGAGCGAATACGGTCTGGATGTTCCGCTGGATGTTCCGGTCGAGCAGCTTTCCGTCGGCATGCAGCAGCGTATCGAAATCCTTAAGGCGCTGTACCGTGGCGCGAGAATCCTGATTCTCGATGAACCGACCGGTGTATTAACCCCTCAGGAAGCCGAGCACCTGTTCAAGGTTCTTGCTGCGCTGAAAGAGCAGGGTAATACCGTCATTATCATTACCCATAAGCTGCAGGAAATTATGGCCGTTACCGATAACGTCAGCATTATGCGGCGCGGTGAAATGGTCGGTCACGTCAAAACGGCGGAAACCAACCGTGAGCAGCTGGCCGAACTGATGGTGGGTCGTAAGGTATTACTGCGGGTCAATAAAACAGAAGCGAAGCCGGCTGGAACACTGCTTAAGGTGAACAACCTTTCCTGGACCGACAGCGCCGGTGTATTGCGTCTCGATAACGTCAACTTTAACGTCCGCGCCGGTGAAATCGTGGGTATTGCCGGGGTCAGTGGTAATGGCCAGTCAGAGTTGCTGGAATTGCTGTCGGGCATCAAAAATATTCAGCACGGCTCAATTGAGGTGTCTGGCAAAACGCTGGACGAGAACCATCAGTTGACCCCTTCCGAAGTTCGCGACATTGGTGTTGCACACATTCCTGAAGACCGCCATAAGATGGGTCTGGTCAATTCTTTTGCCGCCGATGAAGCCTTCATTCTTGGTTACCACCGTAACGATGTCTATAACGCTAAGCTGTTAATGGACCAGGCGGCGATTAAAAATGACTGTGCAGAAAAAATGGAAAAGTGGGATGTACGTCCACAGGATCCAAAACTGAAAACCGCCAACTTTTCTGGTGGTAATCAGCAGAAGCTGGTCATTGCCCGTGAGATGGAGCAGTCACCGGATGTTCTGTTGGTGGGTCAGCCGACCCGTGGTGTTGATATCGGCGCTATTGAATCTATTCACAACCGTATTATTGAAATGCGTGATGCCGGTAAGGCGGTACTGCTGGTTTCTGTCGAGCTGGAAGAGATCATGAGCCTGGCGGATCGCATTCTGGTGATGTTCGATGGCAAGATCGTTGGTGAAGTGCCAACAGATGTCGCCAATGAGCAGATTCTCGGTCTGATGATGGCCAACATTGTTCCCGATGAAGTTAAAGCATTACAGAAGGAAGCGCATTCATGAGTCAACAACGCATTCCGGCCTGGGTAACGGTTATCGGCGTACCGCTGGTTAACATCCTGTTAGCGGCCATCGTTTCCGGTTTCGTATTTATGTATCTCAACATCAGCCCGATAGATGCAGTTAAGACCATGGCCTATGGTGCTTTTGGCAGCTCTTATGGCTGGGGCTACACCCTTTACTACACCACCAGCTTTATCTTTACCGGCCTAGCCGTGGCAGTCGCTTTCCATGCCAGCCTGTTTAATATTGGCGGTGAGGGTCAGGCATATGTGGGCGCGCTGGGTGTTGGTCTGGTGTGTCTGCTGCTCGGCGGCAAAATCCCGTTCTTACTGTTGCTGCCATTGAGCATTATCGCGGGCGGCCTGTTTGGTGCACTGTGGGCCTTCATCCCGGCCTGGCTGCAGGCCACACGTGGTTCGCACGTGGTGATTACCACCATCATGTTCAACTTTATCGCGGCGTCGTTTATGGCTTACCTGCTGGTGGAAGTACTTAAGCCGGAAGGTTCTATGGCGGTAGAAAGCGCGGTGTTCCATGAAGCCAGCTGGATCCCGAAGATCTGGGAACTGGCCGGAACGATGGGCATTAAGATGCAGCGTTCACCGCTTAACCTGTCGATCATCTGGGCGCTGATCTGCTCGGTATTCGTTTACTTCTTTATCTGGCGTACTAAGTGGGGCTATGAAATCCGCTCCCTGGGCCAGAACGCTTCTGCTGCAGAATATGCCGGTATTAATCTGAATAAAACCATCATCATGACCATGCTCATCTCCGGCATGCTGGCCGGCTTCTTTGCACTGAATGTTGTTCAGGGCGAAGCGCACCAGATCAAGCTGAGCCTGGTGAATGGCATGGGCTTTACCGGTATTGCGGTCGCGCTGATGGGCCGTAACCACCCGATCGGTATCGTCTTAGCCAGCCTGCTGTTTGGCTTTTTGTATCAGGGCGGTGGTGAATTGCAGTTTGAATACGGCGTCGACCCACGCATCATCGTGGTGTTGCAGGGCCTGGTTATTCTGTTCTCCGGTGCGCTTGAGCACATGACCAAGCATCCGGTGGAGAATGCTTATCTGAAACTGTCGCAACTGGTCGGCAAACAAGAAGCGAAGGGGGCCTGATCCATGGATCTGTTTAACAATATCATTCTGATTCTGGATGCCACCCTGCGTGTATCCACGCCGCTTATCTTTGCCGCGCTGGCGGGTATGTTCTCTGAACGCTCCGGCGTCGTGAACATTGCACTGGAAGGTAAAATTCTGGCCAGTGCCTTTGCCGGCGCGGCGGCAGCCTATATTACTAACTCGCCTTGGATGGGCTTGCTGGCCGGTGTGTTTGTTTCGGTCATGTTTGCCATGCTGCATGGCTTTGCCACAGTGACACACCGTGGCGACCAGGTGGTTTCCGGTATGGCCATTAATATTCTGGCGGCGGGCTTAACGGCCTCGCTGGGTAATTTCTGGTTCCATCAGGGCGGTAATACCCCGAACCTGGTAGATTCGCTCAATGGCATTGATGCCCGCTTTGAGCCAATCGTGTTCCCGTTTGCCAAAGCGCTGGAAGATGTTCCGGTGATCGGTGGCCTTTACTCTGAACTGCTTTCCGGGCACTTCCTGCTGGTGTATCTGGCGTTACTGGCGGTTCCGGCTTCGTGGTTCCTGCTGTTCCGTACCCGCTTTGGTCTGCGACTGCGAGCGGTGGGTGAAAACCCGACCGCGGTCGATACCGCCGGTATCTCGGTGGTAAGAATGCGTTACATGGCGCTGATCATCTGTGGTGTTCTGGCGGGTCTGGCCGGTGTTTACCTTTCTGTTGCGGTAACCGCGCAGTTCCTGCCGAACATGTCGGCCGGTAAAGGCTATATGGCCCTGGCGGCATTGATCTTTGGTAAGTGGCGGCCACGCGGTGCACTGCTGGCCTGTTTGATGTTTGGTGTATTGCAGGCGATTGCTGACCGTTCTCAGGGCGCTATGATCGGTGCCTTTGAAATTCCGGTCCAGTTCATCGAAGCTTTGCCATACATTCTGACCGTGGTCCTGCTCGGTGGCTTCATCGGTACCGCAGTTGCACCGAAGGCGGTTGGTAAGCCTTATGTGAAAGAGCGCGAATAACCGGCTCAGTCGAAACACTTCTTTTTAAGCCCGCGTCCTGCGGGCTTTTTCATTTCTGCACCTGCCGAAAAAATGAATTAGCCGCCGGCTCCGGTGCAGTTTCTTCTTCGAATGTGCAGAAAAAACGCTGTCGGGTATTGGTGAGGTAAAGCCAGGGTCACAGTTAGACCCAGTTCCTAGATCAACGGGTCTGCCTGAATAATCATTCAATCTTCAATGTGCTGACATCAAATTGTCACAGTACATGATCTGAACATTTGCCGCCGATGTGGTTTGACATTGCACCGTCAATTTCCGGCATTTCAATGAATTGAATCTGCAAAGGAATAAACCATGTCTGACCACATGTTAGGCGGGAGATTAAAAGCCTTATGAAGCCTATGAACAAGATTAACTGCCAAACCCTGTTGATACTGCTAACCAGCCAGTTGGCGCTCAGTGCTTGTCAAGCAGAAGCCAAGCCAGGTGCTGACAGCGATGGCTCGCTGACGAACTATGATTCGAGCGATTCGGTAAGCTACAGCGGCACCCTGGTCATAAATGAAATTGTCGCCAAACCGGTGTCTGGTAATGACTGGATCGAGCTTTACGTCACCGAAGGCAGCGTGGATCTGTCTGAATACAGCCTGGTGGATGACGATGCTGATCACGAAGCCCAGAGCCTGCCCGATGTAGTGCTCAGTGCCGGTGACTATCTGGTCATTGAAGCCGTTGATGATGCAGACGATGTCACTCTGGACAGCGGCTATTACGTGACCTTTAAGCTCGGTTCCGATGATGCCGTAACGCTGTATCAGGATGGTGTAGCGGTCGATAGCCTGGACTGGCAGGACGGCGATGCCGATGAAGGCTACAGCTACGGCCTGCTGCCCGATGGCACCGGCGATGCACAAACCCTTTCACCCACACAGGGTGCCAGCAACGAAGCGTCGGATGACGAAGCGGTTGAGCTCGACACCATTGTGAACAACGATGCACAGCTGCGCATTAATGAGATTGTCGCGCAGGATGCCGACGGCGGTTACGACTGGCTGGAGCTATACGTCACCGGCAGTAGCAGCGTTAATCTGTCAGATTACACGTTGGCCGATGAAAGCTCCGACCGGCTAAGTCTGCCGAATGTCACGCTGGCCGCCGGTGAGTTTTACCGCATCTACGCCACCACTGATACGCTGGATGACTACGAAACAGTCGCCTTTAAGCTGGGTGGCAGTGATGAAGTCAGCCTGTATGAGGGTGATGACCTGATCGATAAGCTTGAATGGAGTAAGGGCGATGCACTGATCAACTACAGCTATGGCCGTTACCCGGATGGAAGCGATGGTGTGCAAACCCTGACGCCAACTGCGGCGGCTGGCAATGCCGTTGCTGAGCGTACTCAATTGCTAATCAACGAGGTCGTCGCCAACGATGCAAACGGCGGTGATGATTGGTTTGAGCTGTATAACAACAGCGACGAATCCATTTATCTGGCCGATTACGCGGTGATCGATGCCGATTCTGACGAGCAAGCTGCCTTGCCGGATGTCACGCTCGGAGCCGGTGAATACAGGGTCATCTACGCCACTGAAACAGACCCCGGCAGTGATTATGTCCCGTTTAAACTGGGCAACAGCGATGAGCTGAGCCTGATCTATGACGACGAAACGGTTGATTACCTGGACTGGGATGCCAGCGACGTTCCCGAAGGTTACAGCTATGGTCTGTCACCGGATGGCAGCTGGGTGCAGGATACCCTTGAGCCTACTGCCGGCAGTGCCAATGAGGCCGCCCAGGTGTTCAGCAGCGATACCGTGGAATCGGTTTATATCACCCTGGATAGCGCCGACTGGTCCGACCTGCTGGAAAACGCCGTCGATGAAACCTATTACTACGCCGACGTCAGCTACAAAGGCGTGACGCTGGAAGACGTAGCCTTTCGGGCCAAGGGTAATTCCAGTTTGGATGCCGTGGCCAATATGGGCAGCGAGCGCTACAGCTTTAAGGTGGATATGAACGAGTACGTCGATGGCCAGAAGTTGCTTGGACTGAAGAAGTTTGTGCTCAATAACTCCTACAACGACCCCAGCTACCTGCGCGAATACATCGCCTATGAGCTGATGGATGAGCTGGATGTACCCGCGCCGCGCCGCGCTTTCGTGAACCTCTACATTAATGATGAACGGCATGGCCTGTACCTGATGGTTGAGGCGGTTGACGGTGAATTTCTGGAAGACCATTACCAGAATGCTGAAGGCGATATGTACAAGCCGGATGGCACCGGCAGCGATCTGCTGTGGATCAGCGACAGCTTCACCGACTACAGCGGTGTTGATGTGGAAACCAACGACGACACCACCGATCACGGTGCCTTCATCAACTTTATTGATGAGCTGAACTACGGCGAGCCGGACGACGTGATCGACTACGATACGCTGATGCGTTACATGGCCGTCAGTACTTCGCTTTCAAACCTCGACAGCTATCACGGCTACTACGCCCATAACTATTATTTTTATGAACAGGATGGCGTGTTCACATTGCTCCCCTGGGATTTCAACGAGTCGTTCGGCACCTTTGATTTAGGCTGCAGCAACGATTTGCGCGAGCTGTACATCGATGAGCCGACCAGTGTCAGCATGGCCGAGCGCCCGCTGATCGAGAAAAGCTTTGCCTCCGATGACAACCTGGCAAGCTATCACGGTTATCTGCAAACCCTGATTGATGGCGCGCTGGCAACCAACAGCTTTGAAAGCTGGGTGGATGAGATGGCCGCGTTGATCCGCGAAGACGTCGCCAATGATCCAACCTCTTTCTACGGCATTGACGGCTTTGAATCGAATCTGAACAGTGACTACCAGGGCTTTTACGGCCTGACCAGTTTCATCAGCTACCGCGTCAGTAACATGGTGCAGCAGCTGAACGGAACGGCGCCGTCTTCCGGTACGGGCAGTGGCTATTGCTCAACCGTGGGTAGCGGTGGCGGTACATCGCCCGGGCAGCGCTAACAGCAAAGCCAACACTCATCCTTTAACCCTTAATCACTCACCACCAAGACCAATTCCGGTTCCTGGTGGTGACTGCTGCGAGTAAAAAAATGCTAGAAAAAAACATTAATTCACGGTTATCAGGCTTTGCCGGTTATGGCCTGGATGATTTAAAAAAAGCCAATCTGATGAATCGTGTCGACAGCAAATTCATGTTCCCGGTGAGCTGGCTGCCTAATATGTTGCAACAGCTAACGGGCCACTATCGTGTGCTGGATATAAATGGCTGCAGAGTTTCCACCTATAAAAACCAGTACCTGGATACACCGGAAATGAAGTTCTATTTCGACCACCACAACGGCAAGCTCAACCGCTATAAGGTGCGTCAGCGCAATTACACCGACACGCAAACCTCGTTTCTGGAGGTGAAGCATAAAACCAATCAGCGCCGCACCCACAAAACCCGCGTCTGTCTGGATAACCTGCAGGGCAGCCGGCAACCAGCCGATTTTGTATCCAGTGCAGTTGGTATTGATTATTCAAAGATGGTGGTCACGCAACACAGTGGCTACAACCGTATTGCACTGGCCAATGAAGATTCAGCTGAGCGGCTGACCATTGATTTTAACTTGTGGTATTCCAGCAATGGCCAGAAAAAACTTCACCTGAACAGCCTGTGTATTGCCGAATTGAAGCAGGCGAAAAGCACCAAGAATTCGCCGTTCTTTTCTCTACGGGAAGTCCCTCACATGACCCAAACGGGCTTCAGTAAGTACTGCATCGGCTGTGCCTTGCTCTACGGTGATGAGATTAAGGTCAACCGCTTTAAACCGGTGCTGCGAAAATTATCAGAGCAGCGCATTCATTAACCACTGGATTAAGAAGTAAACAGACAGGGACGTTCAGATAAAGCTATGAAAACACTAACCCTTTAAGGAGCATTACCCCATGCCGACGTTTGACTTAGATTTTTTGCTGCGCTTTTCAATTACAGCTTTTTTTGTTGCGCTGATCAGTTATGGCAGCTATTTCCGTTCTACCCGCAATGCCCCCTTTGCGGCCTCATTTGTTTTGTTTGGTATTGGCGTCTTTATCGTCATTTATTTTCTGCATGGCGTGGATATGTCGATGGGCTTCGCATTTGGCCTGTTTGCCGTGTTCACCATGTTGCGCTACCGAACCGAATCTATCTCAATTAAAGAGATGACCTATCTGTTCCTGGTGATTGCCATCTCCCTGCTTACCGCCGTGGCGCAAATGGGGCCGGTACAAATGATCGCACTGAATATTCTGTTGTGCGGCACCGCCTTCGTTGTCGATTCAGCCTTTGTCAGCGACCGCTATGCAAAGCAATCAATTCAGTATGAGAAAATTGAGAACATCAAACCACAACATACTGCAGAACTGTTTGCCGACCTGCGTCAGCGTACCGGGCTGAACATTGTGCAGGTGAAGATCGAGAATATCGATTTTCTGCGCGATACCGCTTTGCTGGAGGTCACGTACCGCAATCAGGGTAAAACGCAGCAAACACCGGAGGGCAGCAGTGGCTCTTATAAGGCAGTGAAAGTTTAGAACAGGTTAAGAAGGTCTGTTTCTATACATAACCCATACGCTTCTTGATTATTTCAGCCTATATTGAGTGTGAAGCTAGGCCGGTCAAATAAAAGGAAGCGTCATGAAGCGTTCTAAACTATCAACCTACATCGGCACGGCTGCATTGGTGGCCCTGCCGGGTCTTTCGCTGGCTCAGGCGGCCCCCAACGTTCTTCTGATCATTGCAGACGACATGGGTATCGATGCCTCCAACTGCTATGCCATGGGTAACCAGCAGGCCAGGATGCCGAATATTGAGGCCATGTGTCAGCAGGGTATGGTGTTCGATAACGCCTACTCGGCACCGGTCTGTTCACCCACCCGCGCAACCATTTTGACCGGTCAGTATGGCTTTCGTACCGGGGTTGGTGCGGCCATTCCGCCCCAGGGCACCAATGGTTTGTCTGCCGACGCAAACAGCCTGTTTGATGTACTCGAAGCGAGTCAGTACAGCACCAATCTTCTGGGCAAGTGGCACCTTGCCGGTTCAGATGACAGCCTGAATCATCCGGCTGAACTGGGGGTTTCAGATTTCTGGGGGCTGTTTAAGGGCGGCGTTCGTGACTACTACAAGTGGACAGCCGTAACCGCTGCTGAAGAGGTCGACGTTAACCAATACTCAACCACAGCGATGACCAATGAAGCGCTGGAATGGATCAATGATCAGGATAACTCCTGGTTCCTTTGGCTGGCCTACAACGCACCGCATTCGCCGTTCCATCTGCCACCGAACGATCTTCACAGTGCCGATGATCTGCCCAATACCGAACGGAATATTAAGCAAAATCCATTGCCGTACTACAACGCCATGCTGGAAGCGCTGGATACCGAGATAGGCCGCCTGCTGGCGTCGATGGATCAGAGCGTTCGCGATAACACCATCATTATGTTTGTCGGCGACAACGGCACACCCAATCAGGTCGTCGATGATTTCTATGGTGATCACAAAGCCAAGGGCACGATCTTTGAATCCGGCGTGAACGTGCCGCTGGTGGTCACCGGCCCGGGCATTGAGAGCGGCCGAAGCCCGGCCTTCGTTCAAACCAGCGATATGTTTACTACCATCGCTGCCATGCTCGGTGTTGAAGCCGAAGCCGAGGATTCCTTCAGCTTTGAGCCGGCGCTGTACGGCAATGCAACGCAGCGAGACTTCGTTTACGTTGAGCACTTTGGTGATATGAGCGAGGCTAAGCCTTCCGATGTGTTTGGCTGGGCGATGCGTCAGGGCGATTACAAACTGTTGATGCAGATTGGAGAGCAGCCGGCATTGTACAACCTGGCAACAGACCCAAAAGAAGCCGACGATCTGTTAGCCGATGGCATCTCTGCTGAAGAGGCTGCCATTGTTGCCAGCCTGCAGCAGCGCTATCAGCAGTTGGCAACCCAGTAGCGTCGCTTTCGGTAGGATGCGTCTGTTTTACACAAGTTCATAATGGAGTGATGCGTGGCAAAACCCTTTCACCTGATGGCAAAGCCAACCAGTTTTAGCTGCAATATCGATTGCGACTATTGCTTTTATCTGGAAAAAGAACGGCAGTTGCCACGCGCAAAAAATGCAAAACCCAGCGATGCCATGAGTGACGAGGTTCTGCGTGCCTACATAAAAAATTACATCAACAGCCAGCCGACTTCGCAGGTGGAATTCGCCTGGCAGGGCGGTGAGCCGACGCTCGCCGGGCTGGGTTTTTTCCGCAAGGCCGTTGCCCTGCAACAGCGCTTTGCCAATGGCAAAACCATCCGTAATAACCTGCAAACCAATGGCATTGTGCTGAACGAAGAGTGGTGTCAATTTTTAAAAGAACATAATTTTCTGGTGGGCCTGTCTGTCGATGGCCCCGAAGAATTGCATAACGCCTATCGGCTGACGGCAACGGGCAAGCCGACCTTTAAAAAGGTTATGCGGGCCGTTGAGCTGCTGAAGCAATACGATGTTCCATTCAACACCCTAACCGTTATTAACAATATTAATGTTAAGCACCCGAAAGCGGTGTACCGGTTTTTAAAAGAGATCGGCTCGCACTACCAGCAGTACATTCCGGTGGTTGAAAGCCGCGCGTTGCAAGGTGCCGAAAGCCTCAATGATCTGATCGCTTCCACACACAGTGCCGAGTGTCTGCCGTTCAGTGTCGATGCCAACGAATTCGGTGACTTCATGAACAGTATTTTCGATGAGTGGGTGCGCAACGATGTTTCAGAGGTATTTATTCAGCTGTTTGAAAGTACCTTAGCAGCCTGGAGCGGCCGGCAGAGCAGCCAGTGTATTTTTCAGAAAACCTGTGGCGATGCCATGGTGATTGAGCAGAACGGTGATATCTATTCCTGCGACCATTACGTTTATCGTGATCATAAGATTGGCAATATTTTGCAGGGCAAACTGAATAAAACTCACGGCAGTAAACAGCAAAATAAATTCGGTAACGATAAAGCCAATATCAGCCGTACCTGTCAGGAGTGCAGCTATCTGTTTGCCTGCTACGGAGATTGTCCGAAACACCGTTTTTTAACGGATGAGAAAGGCGTACCACACAGTATTTTGTGTGCCGGTTACAAGAAGATTTTCAGCCATATCGATAACCATATGAAGTTTATGGCCAATGAACTGGCTCAAGGCCGACCGGCTAGTAACGTTATGAGTGTTGCCAATATGGTGTAACTGGCAGCGCTGCAGCTTAACTCCGTTGCAGCGCAGTATCGGGCTGTAGCCAGGACAGGGCGGTGGTTAAATCGAAGAAGGATTTCACCCGATGGTTCTTCATTTCAGGAATGCATCTTTCTTCAATGCGGGCCAGCAGTTCACTGGCATAGACCAGTGCGATGGCGGTCAGGTTTTCGTAGCGGATGTCACGATAAAAGCTGTCTATTGCCTGATGAGCTTCGGGTGTTGCGCCGGTTGCTCGGCTGCAATCAACAAGCAGTGAGCAGGGTTTATTGCCAAAGCTTTCTATGGCCTCTTTTTCTGCATTCAGGCAAGCCTGCATGCCGTATTCGTTAAAGTCTCCGACCAGAGTGAACACAATGATCGTGTCTTGCACCTGATAACTGAAGGTACCGTGTTCTAGCATTCTTTCCTCAAAACTGATTTGCATGGCTCCCTCATAAGCTACCACGACATTCGCTGGCGGGTAAAAATCATTATTATTATCTCGCACTCGGGGCCGTGTACTTTTCGAGCGAGGGCAAGAGTTTGTCAGGAGCGAATTCGATCTGCAATGGCAGCACACTGAAAACAGTTTTATTTACACAGCTGAATAGCGTTCAACGCCAAAACGCTGCAACTGAACCGTTTCAGATAAAAGGCGCAGGGCGTTTCGGGTCAAAGAATTGGCTGAGCTTTTTAGTTTAACTGTGGTCGTCAAAATTCTTCAGTTTTAGCGCCAGCCAACAGAACCAAACGATCTGACTTAAGCCAAAGAAAATGCCAAGCCAGGAAAGCCCGGGCAGCGCAGTGGCCAGAGCTGCAAGCGCTATTGCAAACCCCAGCCAGACAAGGCCGCGGCTATACAGCGCAGCTTTGCGCATGGCGATGGATACAAACAGCATCCAGAAACCACCGATGTACTCGTTGGCTCCACCGATCGCGTTGGCAATAAAAGAGATGCTCTGCCAGATTTCTTCAGCCTGCTCCGGGTTGTGTTCAAACGCCGCGACCGAGGCCGCAATACCGCTGTTAAACAGCATGCCACTGGCCGCGACCAGGGTTGCCCAAACGCTGGCTAAAACCAGTATCAGCTTTTTCAATTCATCCGAACTATTCGGCACGGTTTTTAAAATGCAGAGCGTTAGCACAAGCAGCGCAATGGCCCACAGCTGATAGACAAAAACGTACAGCCAGTGCAGCAGGGTTGGGTGTTGCAACAGAACTAAAATTTGGTCGCTGCGGCTATCTGGCCAATGTAAAACCAGCGCGAAAATCATCAGGGCGAAGATATAGGCGAGCGCTGCATAGAGCGCAGCGGCCGGGCCAAAATCTGTCAGCTGTTTCATGGCAGGTACTCCTGTTTATAAAAGGGGGGCTCTATTCTGTTTACCGAGATCAGTGTCAGGCCGTGGTCGCGGATACGTTTTATCAGGCCAAAGAGGGCACATGGGTCGGCTACAACAAACTGCATCAGTGTAGTCTCACCGATCGATTCCGAGCGCAGGCAGGCGTCACCGAAATGAGCCGGGGCATTAAAAATGCCCTCGACTCTTATCTCATAACGGGCGTTGGGCTGCATGGCAGAGCCGCCTACCAGCGGTAACCCAGGGTGACACCGGCGGTGGCTGCATCCAGCTCGACGGTTTCATCGTACAGCTCAACCTCTGCGGTGGCGTAGCGAACGTCGACGCCGATGTTGACGTTCTCTGTCAGGTTCAAATCGACACCGACATTCATCCAGTAGCCCACGCCGCCATCCTCATCTTCGGTTTTACCGCTGCCGTCGTTGTTTTCCTGCATGCTGTAGGCGAAGTTCACGCCGCCACCGAGGTAAGGGGTGATGCGTTCATTCAGCGTGCAGTATTTGCGCAAGCCCAGTTGCGCCTCTCCGGTATAGGTGCCTTTCACGTTACTGTCGGTATCGTCTTCGCTGCCCGAGGCGAACAGATCGATGGCCACTCGTACACTGTGATAGCCGGTTTTAATGTCAGTGAGTAAGCCCATGCTGCCGTGATCATCCTGTGCACGCCATTGCACGGCATCGATGGTTTTAGCGCCAATAAACAGCTTGGTATTCAGGGTTGGCTCGTCTGCTTTTGCGGTCGCTGCAACAGCGCTTGCCAGGGTAACGGCGATGGCGACAGCCGGGTTAAAAAGTTGGGTCATCATTTATTCTCCAGTGTGTTGGTCGTCGATACGCGGGTTGCGTTAGCGGGGAGAATCATGCGCGACTGTCATGTGAGCTGGCGTCACATGATGTGGTGATTTTTAACGGAAACGATGGGATTAGCGGTCGACCAGCCCGAGTTCCTGTGCCCGGCGCACCACGGCGCGGCGGTTATTCACCTGGAGTTTGCTGTACAGGTTCTTGGTGTGGGTGCGGAAGGTATTGATCGAGATAAACAGCCTGGCGGCGATATCCGGGCCGGAAAGCTCGCTGGCCAGCAGCCGAAGTACATCCAGCTCGCGCTCAGAAATCGGCTCAACCAGTTCGCTGACTGGCGCAGGCGCAGGCGGGTGAGCAGCCTGACCCGATTGCTGACCGAGCAGTGCCTGCAACCAGCTGGCACCGCTGGCTTGTCGCAGCCAGGCTTTCGAATAGGTATCCAAACTGGTGAACAGCTGCGGGTATTCCGCTGCCTCGGTGCTGGCAAGCAATGGCTTCAGAGCCGCTTCGGCCTGCGCCTGGTTACCCGCCAGCTGGCCGAGCAGGGCACGGAGCAATTGGTTTTCAATCAGCTGCTTCCGGTTGCCGGTATGGCGGGCCTGCTCTGTCATGGTGTTGATCAGGTTGAGCGCGCGCTCAGGCTCCAGCTGCAGTTCACCCTTATAGAACGACAGCGCAATCAACGCGCGCAACTGACTGGTGATTTCAAAGTGCTGTGGGCTGTTGGCGCTGAGCTGGTCGAGCTGAGTGGCCCGCGCCAGCTGCTGTTCCACTCGGCTGAAGTTACCACTGAGCAGCTGCAGCCGGGTCCGGCAGGCTTCAATGGGCTGGCTATCGGGCGTTGGGCTGGGGATTTGAATATCCACGGCTTCATCGAGCAGGTCTTCCAGGTTTTCGAACTGATTGCGTGAGGCTTCCAGTGTGGCCTGTGCAACAAACCACAGATGCGCCGACTCGAGCAGTTTTGCCTGCGGCCCTAGTGCATTGGCCCGTTGCAGATAGGTTTCCGCCTCGTCCAGCTCGTTTCTGAGCAGGCAGATGTTGGCAAGGCTCACGTAGATATCGGCACTGCCCTGGGGAGCTACCGGGCTGCGGTTGATCAGCTTGATCGCCTGCCGGCAGGTGGATTCGGCGGCGGCGTGCTCGCCATTCATCAGGTAAATCCCGGCCAGCAGGTTCAGGGTGCTGATTGCGCCACTGAATTCACCGTCCTGCTCCATGGCTTTGGCGCCCCGCTGCATGGCCAGTTTGGCCGGTTCCAGCTCGCCGCAGTGCCAGTGCGCCAGTGCCAGCAAGACCGCGGCTGAACCCTGCCAGGTGTAGGCATCGGCGGGCAGTTGCTGCATGGCTTGTTGTGCGTGCCGAACAATGCGATCGACATCTCCGAGTGCGCCGGCACGATAGGCGCGGCCGATATCGATCAGCCCGGGCACCAGTTTGAAGGCCTCGGTGTTGTGCAGACGGTAGCCATTCGGGGCCGTCAACGCGGTTTCAGCCACATTGATCCATGCATTGCCCTGATCCGGATTACCCGACATCAGCGCCAGACCGAAATAGGCTGACAGCACCGGCTGCTGCTCAATCAGGCTGTCAGGCAGCTGCGTCATCCAGTCCATAAACAGGCTTTCCGGAGCGCTCTTGCGGATGCTCGGCCAAATCTGCTCAATCAGCCGGGCCGCTTCGGCAGGCTGCTGTGCTGCCAGATAGTGCTCAATGGCGTCCTGCCACTGTTGCTGTTGTTCAAACCAGAGTGCGGCCCGATGATGCAGCGGCTGTTCGTCAATATGGTTTTTGCTCAGGCGGGCGCGCAGAACGTCGCGGAACAGATGGTGAAAGCGAAACCAGTTGCGTTGCTGATCGAGCGGAACCAAAAAGCAATTCTGCTGCGCCAGCTTTGCAAGCTCGGCGGCGGCGTTTTTACTGTCGCACACGGCATTGCACAGGCTGGAATTGAAGCGGTTCAGGAGGCAGAGCCGGAGCAGGACCAGGCGAGAATCCGGGCTTTGCCGCGCCAGCACCTCATCGGTCAGGTAGTCGGCAATGTAATGATGGCTGCCGGTGAAATCGGCAATGAACTGCTCAATGTTGTCGTTCTGGTTGAGCGACAGCGCCGCCAGTTGCATGCCGGCCGCCCAGCCCTCGGTGCGCTCTCGAATCGCCTCTACCTGTTGCTGTTGCAGTGTCACGCTATCGAGTGTGGCCTGAAAAAACTGACGGGCTTCATCTTCGGCGAACATCAGGTCGGCGGCGCGGATCTCGGTCATCTGTCCGCGTGCCCGCAGCTTTGCCAGTGGCAGGTTCGGGTCCTCACGTGTGGTGATCACAAGATGCAGCATCGGCAGTGGTTGATCGAGCAGCAGCGCCAGCGCCTCGTCGACCTCGTGGCAGTCGACCTCATGGTAATCATCTAGCACCAGTATCAGCGGTTGACTGAGCCGGGCGAAATCATTCATCAGGGTCGTAAGCAGCGCATCATGGCTGCTGTCACTGGCCAGCAGGAGCTGGGCCGCCTCGGCAAAGCCCGGCTGTAGCTGTTGAATGCCCTGGATTAATGCGTTGATAAAGGCGCGCAATGAGTTGTCTTTGGCCTCCAGAGAAACCCAAACCCGTTTGCTGTCGAGCTGTTGCAGCGCCTGACAGATGAGCGTGGTTTTGCCGTGGCCGGCGGGTGCGGCGATGAGCGTCAGTTTACCCGGGGTGCCTTTGATGATGCGCTCGTACAGGCGCGGGCGGCTGACCGCATCCGTGCGGATCAGCGGGGCAAAAAACTTGGTGTTTGGCAGCAGGGCAGCGCTCATCAGCAGTCACCATTGGCTTTTCCGGCAGTTTAGCGTGAAGCGGAGGCGCATGAAACTCCACGAATTCACCTGATGATGTGATTCGCGGTGGCGGTGCAGGGCCTACACTCGGGTTAACGATCATCAGGGAGTTGTTATGCATACTGAACGCAGCGTTGTTATCGCCGGGGCGACCGGTTATCTGGGCCGGTTTTTGGTGGAACACTATTCCCGGAAAGGCTGGCATGTGAAGGCTCTGGTACGCAGTGCCGAGCGTGCCCGGCAAAAGGGCATTCAGGCTGAGCTTATTGAAGCACAGGTAACGCAGCCGGATTCTCTGAAGGGCAGGTTTCAGGGCGCAAATCTGGTGATCTCGTGCGTGGGTATTACCCGGCAGAAAGACGGCCTGCGCTATCGGGATGTCGACTATCAGGCCAATATGAATCTGCTTCACGAAGCATTGGCGGCAAAGGTGCCGCGCTTTGTTTATGTGCATGTGCTGGGCGCAGATAAGATGCGGGGTGTTGACCTGATCGAGGCCAAGCAGGCCTTTGTTGAACGGCTGCAGGCGGCGCAGATTGCCTCAACGGTGATTGCGCCCTCGGGCTATTTTTCAGATATGAACGACTTTCTCGATATGGCCAGAGCCGGGCGGGTTTGGCTGTTCGGTAAGGGCGATTTGCAGCTGAACCCGATCCACGGTGCCGACCTGGCCGATGCCGTCTACAGCGCCGCTGAACAGCAATTGGCCTGGCTGGATGTGGGCGGGCCGGAGGTTTTCAGCCATTCAGAGCTGGCGCAACTGGCGCTGAAGGTAGCCGGCAAGCCGGAAAGGATAACCCGTCTGCCGGATGTGCTGCGCCGGTTTGTGCTGTTTCTCTTACCAAAGGTGACGCCACAAAAGCTTTATGGCCCGGTTCAGTTTTTTATGACCGCCATGGGGCACAACATGGTTGGCAAGCCCTACGGCCGCCGCCGTTTGGAAGACTATTTTTCTCAGGAGTAAGCCATGAAGCTCTTAACCAGAATTGAACAGCATCAGGCTGGCAGACTCTTGGCCGGCATCCTGGTGTGCCTGTGTGTGTACCACCTGCTGATCCTCACTGGCGTGGTTCCGTATCAGTTTGTTTGGGGAGGACGCCTGGCCTCGGTTGAGCAGATGTATCGCTTTGAGGCGTTCTCTCTGCTGCTGAATGTGGCCATGTTGATGGTTGTTTTGATACGGCTAGGTTGGCTAGCCGTACCGTTGCCGGCAAGGGTCGTCAGTGCTTTGCTGTGGCTGATGGTGTTGCTGTTTGCACTGAATACGGTGGGTAACCTGTTTTCACTCAGCCTGATCGAGGCCGTTGTATTTACTCCGGTGACGGCAGCTTGCGCATTGCTTGCCCTGCGGTTGGCAAAGAAGGAACCCAATTGAGCTCCTTCAACAGTACGTCGGTTAATCCACTAAGCCATAGTGCTCGCGCAGTACGTCGATGATTTCCTGCTTGGGGTTCTCACTTAATGTGATCGGTTGGCCGGTGATCTTCTCGGCAATGGCGATGTAAGTTCGCGAGACCGCCATCATTGCCTCCGCCGGCAGGGCGTTATCGCGTGCCAGTGCGCTGCGTTCAGGCATCCGCTCTTTGTTGAGCAGAATGTCCGGGTCTGGGAAGTGATTGAGCAGAAACTGGCGGAAGCCCTCTTTGGAGTTTTCCACAATCTCGCCGCGCTGGTAGGCGGCTGCATCCCAGATGCGTGATGAATCTGGCGTGCCCACCTCATCCATGTAGATCAGTTTTTCGCTGCCGCTGGCGTCGGTGACGTAACCGAATTCAAATTTGGTATCGACAAAGATCTGGCCGATTTCCGCCAGCGCCTTGCTGATGACCCCGAAGCCTTCGGCCAGCAGGGTTTCATAGTGGCTGATGTCTTCTTTACGGCGGAAGTTAAAGGCGGCGAAGTTGTTTTCAATATCGGCCTTGGTGATGTTGACGTCATCGGCTTCCGGCACGCCCGCAATGCCTTTCAGAATGCCCTTGGTGGAAGGTGTCATCAGCAGTTCCGGCAGTTCTTTATCTTTGCCCAAACCCTCCGGCAGCTGAATGCCGCAGAATTCACGCTCGCCCTTTTCATAGGCGCGCCACATGGAGCCGGTGATGTATTTGCGGCAAATCGCCTCGATCATCACGGGTTTGGCTTTTTGCACAATCCACACGAAGGGGTGCGGAATATCCAGAATATGGCTGTCGGCCAGGCCGTTTTCTTTGAACAGGCGGAACCAGTGGTTGGAAATGGCATTCAGCGCCGCGCCTTTACCCGGCACACCCTTCAAGCCGCCTTCGGCATGCCAGATGCAATCAAAGGCTGAAAGCCGGTCGCTGATCACCATCACGGCCAGTTGCGCATCGGGCGCCACATCGTAGCCCTTTTGCTGAATCAGCCGCTGGCTGTCGGCCTCGGTCAGCCAGTAAACGGAGCGCACCTTGCCGCTGTGAACGGGCAGGTGGGTACGGATGGGAAGATCATCATTAACGGCAAGAACTTGGTCGGCAAGGCTCATTCGGCAATCCTGTAATTTCGCATGCGGCACGGAGGCGACGTGTGGATAAAAACTGCAGGGCGAAAGATACCAGAACCAAAAGCATTCGCCAGTTCAAATGCCACGGTTAGCTTTTAAACAGGCATAAAAAAAGGCTTGTTGTGGAAAAGGGGGAGGTCCACGTTCAAGCCCAAGGTTTGCTACAGGATTGCTGCTATGTAAAGGGGGTCGATTAACCTCGCAACAGGTAGTCGTATGCGGCCAGTGCCGCCTTCGCACCTTCGCCCATGGCGATGACGATCTGCTTGTACGGTACCGTTGTGACGTCACCTGCGGCATAGATGCCCGGCTCGCTGGTTTCACCCTTTTCATTAATGATAACTTCACCGTAAGGCGTACGTTCAACGACACCTTCCAGGAAAGCACTGTTCGGCACCAGACCGATCTGTACGAATACACCAGACAGCTCGGCACGGCGTATTTCGTCGGTGGCGCGGTCCTGATATTCCAGAGCCACAACCTTGCCGTTGTCGGCGATCACCTGCTTGGTGGCCGCGTTCTTAATTACTTTGATGTTGTCACGCTTTTCAATCTGGTCGATCAGTACTTTGTCGGCCTTCAGCTCGGGCAGGAACTCGAACACGGTGACCGATTTTACAATGCCGGCCAAATCCAGTGCCGCTTCAACACCAGAGTTACCGCCACCGATGACCGCAACATCTTTACCCTTGAAGAACGGACCGTCACAGTGAGGGCAGTAAGCCACGCCCTGACCGATGTTTTCTTTCTCGCCCGGTACGCCCAGCTCACGCCATTTGGCACCAGTCGCCACGATGATCGACTTGGTTTCAATAACTTCACCGGAAGACAGGGTAATCTTCTTGATGTCGCCTTTTTCGATCGACTCAACACGGAAGTGCTCGCGCTTGGTGATGTTGTAGTCGTTCATGTGGTTCATCAGGTTGTTGGAAAGCTCTGGCCCGGTGGTTTTAGAAACCGAGATCAGGTTTTCAATGCCTTGCGTATCCTGAACCTGACCACCAAAGCGATCGGCCACAATCGTTACGGCCAGGCCTTTACGGGCCAAATAAATAGCCGATGATGCACCTGCCGGGCCGCCGCCGATCACAACCGCATCTTGCAGTGGCAGCTGTTCAGCTGGAGCGCTTGCCTGTGCGATTTGCGGATACTTGGCAATCAACTTCTCAATAATCTGAGCGGTGTCGATCTTACCGTTGGCAAACGCTTCTCCGTTCAGGTAAACCGAAGGTACGCCCTGGATGTTGCGCTCTTCGATCAATTCTTTGTACAGACCACCATCGATCATTTCGGTTTGAATATTCGGGTTCAGTACCGCGAACTGGTTCAGCGTCTGTACCACTTCCGGGCAGTTGTGGCACGACAGGCTGACGAAGACTTCAAACTTCAGCGGCTGATCAATGCCTTTGACCAAATTCTTAATGCTTTCGTCCAGCTTCTGCGGCTCGCTGTCGGCGTGCAACACGGCCAGGACCAGTGAGTTGAACTCGTGGCCACCGGGAATACCGGAGAACTGAATGCCAGTCGACTGGCCATCGACTTCTACCTGGAAGGTAATGGGGCTGCGGGCAACACGGCTGATATCGTTCTGTTCGAAAGCCAGCTTATCGGAAACCGACGTGAAGCCTTCCAGGAATTCAACCAGCTCGGCACGTTTTGGGTGTTCGCCGGTGTTCAATACCAGGCTCACCTTGCGGGTCATGTTAGCGGTGTAGCCTTTCAAAGCATTTAAAATATCGTTGGATAACATGGTGCTTTCCTTAAAACTTAAAATAGAGAAACTTGTTGTTCGGTACAGGTGTTGACTAAGCGTGTATCTAATTTCCGTACTGGGCTGCCCGAAGATTAGATACCGGCTTGATCGGCAGGTTAAAAAAGGGCGGCAGAGCCGCCCTTCAGGATACGCTGTGGCTGATCTTAGATCTTGCCAACCAGGTCCAGGCTAGGAGTCAGAGTCGCTTCGCCTTCTTCCCACGCTGCCGGGCAAACTTCGCCGTCGTGGTTCTGTACATACTGAGCCGCTTTTACTTTACGCAGCATGTCTTTTGCAGAGCGGCCGATACCCAGGTCGTGGATTTCAGCAACTTTTACGATGCCATCCGGGTTTGCCAGGAAAGTACCGCGCAGTGCCTGACCCGCTTCTTCAATCATGATGTCGAAACCGCGGGTGATTTTACCGGTGGTGTCGCCCAGCATTGGGTAAGTAACCTTGCTGATTGCTTCACTGTGCTCATGCCATGCAGCGTGAACGAAGTGAGAGTCAGTAGATACACCGTAAACTTCAACATCCAGAGCTTTCAGCTCTTCATGGATTTTTGCCATGTCTTCAAGTTCTGTTGGGCATACGAAAGTGAAATCCGCAGGGTAGAATAGGAAGATAGACCACTTACCTTTTACATCTTCAGAGGTGATGGTTTTGAATTCACCGTTGTGGAAAGCTTCTACTGAAAATTCTGGGATTTCTTTATTGATAATAGACATCTTGTAGCTCCGTTTAGGTTAGTCAGTTATTTGCTGAATTCGTGTCGTTCAGCGATGGACTCATAATAGGGTTAAACAGGTATTCCTAAAATCAGATTTATTTGAAGTTGATGTTCGGTTTTTCCGAATGTATAAATACGGCTTCTCTGTTGGTTCGGAAAGCCCTTAATGATCTCTCTAAAACAGCTTCACTATGCGTTAGCCGTATCACAAACCCGGCATTTCAGAAAAGCTTCACAATTATGTAATGTCTCTCAGTCGGCGCTTAGTTCTGCGATTTCAGAGCTGGAATCTCAACTGGATGTACAGATTTTTGAGCGCGACAATAAAAAGGTACTGGTGACCACGCTGGGTGAACAGATACTGGAACGTGCCCAGCAGGTGATGACACAGATTGATGACATCGAGCAGCTGGCTAAAAGCCATTCCAAACCACTGAGCCAGCCGATGAGCCTGGGTGCCATCCCAACGATTGGTCCCTATTTATTGCCGCAGGTTCTACCGGCATTGCGCAATGCTTATCCGGATTTAGAGTTGACCATAGCAGAAGAGCAATCATCCGTTCTTGTAGATAAGGTAAAGCGTGGCGAGCTCGATACCGCCGTCCTGGCACTGCCTTACGACACCGACGGGCTGCTGTGTTTTGAGTTCTGGAAGGAAGATTTTTACGCGTTGAGCCACCGCGATCTGCAGCCGGAAAATGTCGGCGTGATCACCCGTGAGCAGCTGCAGCAAAGTAAGTTGCTGCTGTTAAAAGAAGGCCACTGCCTGACCGATCATGCCTTATCGGTGTGTCAGATGCCGAGACCACAAAATGAAAAAGGGCTTGCCGGTACCAGCCTTTATACATTGGTGCAGATGGTGGCCGGGCGCATGGGGACTACACTGGTGCCGGAGATGGCGCTGCCCTTCCTGTTGCCGCAAAACCCCGAACTCAGCGCATTGAAACTGGATGAACCCGGTCCGCACCGCCGGCTGGCCTTTATCGTTCGGCCTAACTATGCCGGTCTGGCCAGCATTGAGCTGCTGAAAAAACTATTCATCGGTCAGTTAGCGCTTAACTCTCAAACCTGATCTGTTTTTCCGAACATTGACTTCTGGATTAGTTGATAGCCTTTCAACGCCTGGTCTCCGATACTGGCATCACAGGTAAGGGGACAGGCAATGACTAAGCAAACGAACCCACAGAAGAAAACAGTACAGAAGCCGCGACAAAGTTCAGGCGAGTGCAATTACTCAAACGACTACTACGGTGACTGTGTATGCAATGGAGGAAAAAGCTAATGACTGAGACTATGTATTTAGTATTTAGTGCTTACGCATCCGGTAAAGGCTAAGGTGACTTAGCCCACCGGGTAACCTGATCCATCAGGTTGCTAATTAACAATCAAACCACTGCAGGCCATTTTGGCTGCATTGTTCCAAAAGAATTCCCTGAGTATTCTCTTCGGTGTAGCGATAGCCACCCTTGAAGCTCTGCATGCGGGATTCCTCACCCTTCAGGGTATTTACCCTGCTTTTAAGCCAGTAGCTGGTGCCGGCCGACTTCATCTCGGTTACCCGGTCAAAGGCGTATGGCAATGCTTCCAGAGAGTTGATGAAGACCAGGTCGACGTGGTCTTTCTTATTCTGCTTCAGCAATACCCACTCCTTTAAAAACGGAAACCCTTCCGCACCCTTAACAAAGGTCAGCTGGCTGTCGTATTGCCACTGGTCATTCTGTTCGTGCACATAAACGCTGCGGGTGTTGATATCGCCGGCGAGATTCTCCAGCTGGCATTCGCGTTTGGTTTCAACCAAACGGTTCACCTGATTGACCATCTTGTATTCTTTACCGTTGTGCTCAGTGCTGATGGACTCAGCAATATCGCAAAGGTAGCCGGAAGCGGTTTCTTCAACCTGCAGGTTTTCCTCGTAAATAAATGGGGATGAGCAACTGCTCAACAGGGCAGCGGTGAGTGTGGCCGAAACAACTATTCGGAGGGTTTTCATGCAGAGTATCCGTTTGAGTCAGAATTCATTTGAAGAGCTGAGTGTGTCTTTATCTCGTAAAGGAAATATAGAACAAGATCAGGCTGGCTGCCTGTTGTTTTTGAACGGTATTTGGTTAGGTTGGGAGGACGGACCTCTGTCCATATTGGAACATAAGGCGCGTTGGTCTATAGGCCAACAGGGTTGCTTTTATATCTTAGGCTGACTTTGTCGGGCTGAAGCCCGACCTACAGATGAGCCACTGTTGTAGGTTGGTCTTCAGGCCAACGCTGCATGCCACTGTTCATCATTTGAGGCTTACTTGTCGGGCTGAAGCCCGACCTACAAATGAACCGCTGTTGTAGGTTGGTCTTCAGGCCAACACGGCATGGCTCCATTCATCATTCGGGGCTTACCTGTCGGGCTTTAGCCCGACAACGAACTGATGTGAAGCGTTAATTCTGCCTGGAGGTCAGCACAGCTGACATCGTAAAACGATAGAAATACTGCGTTTAAACGAAAGGCCAGTGGAATACCGGCCCGGTCCAGCCCGGAAGGCTGTCCGTAATTTCCCTTATTGAATGGCATTAGCCATTGAGCGTAAAAATGAGGGAAATCCTGCCCGGCTGTCAGCACAGCTGACATCGTAAAACTATGAATATGTTGTGATTAAGCTAAAGCCGGTGGCGTTCTTGCCCGGTCTGAGCCAGAGGCTCAGCCATAAATTTGCTAACTGAATGGCATTAGCCATTCAGTTTTTGAGCGAAGCTCAAACCGCAAATTTATCCCTTCATGCTCTTGAAGAATTCGTCGTTGGTTTTGGTTTGCTTGAGTTTGCCCATCAGGAACTCAATAGCCGCGACGTCTTCCATTTCAGCCAGCAGTTTGCGCAGAATCCACATACGCTGCAATTCTGGTGCGGTGGTTAGCTTGTCTTCACGACGGGTACCGGAGCGGCGAATGTTAATGGCCGGGAAGATACGTTTCTCTGCAATCTTGCGATCCAGATGCACTTCCATGTTACCGGTGCCTTTAAACTCTTCGTAGATTACTTCGTCCATCTTCGAGCCGGTGTCGATCAGCGCGGTCGCGATGATGGTCAGTGAGCCGCCTTCTTCAATGTTTCGGGCAGCACCAAAGAAGCGTTTCGGACGTTCCAGAGCGTTGGCATCGACACCACCGGTCAGTACTTTGCCGGAGCTCGGTACAATGGTGTTATAGGCACGGGCCAGACGGGTAATGGAGTCGAGCAGAATAATGACATCACGCTTGTGTTCAACCAGGCGCTTGGCCTTTTCGATAACCATTTCTGCAACCTGAACGTGACGGGCTGGTGGCTCATCGAAGGTTGACGCGATAACTTCGCCGCGCACCGAGCGCTGCATTTCAGTTACTTCTTCCGGGCGTTCGTCGATCAGCAGCACGATCAGATCGGCATCGGGTGCGTCGCGGGTAATCGCTGCCGCAACATTCTGTAGCATAATGGTTTTACCGGCTTTCGGCGGTGAAACAATTAGACCACGCTGACCTTTACCGACCGGAGATGCCAGGTCCAGAATTCGGCCGGCCATGTCTTCGGTAGAACCGTTACCGGCTTCGAGCGTTAAGCGCTCATCCGGGAACAGGGGTGTCAGGTTTTCAAACAGAATCTTGTTTTTAGCTTCTTCCAACGGCGCGTAGTTGATGGTGTCAACCTTGAGCAATGCAAAGTAGCGCTCGCCATCCTTCGGTGGACGGATCTTGCCGGCAATGGTGTCGCCGGTACGCAGGTTAAAGCGTCGGATCTGACTGGGTGATACATAGATGTCATCCGGGCCAGCCAGGTAAGAAGCGGCGGCAGAACGCAAGAAGCCGAAGCCATCCTGCAGAATTTCCAGAACACCATCACCGTAAATGTCTTCACCGCTTTTGGCGTGACGCTTCAGAATAGTGAAGATGAGGTCTTGTTTACGGGTTCTGTTGATGTTGTCCAGACCCATGCTTTTTGCAATGTCTAACAGCTCGGGAACTGCTTTGGTTTTTAAGTCGCTAAGATTCATAGATGTTTTGGCTTGAAGTGGCAGGAGCGAAGAAGCTCGATAGGTTTAGTTGAGGTTTTGAATTATTGTTCGCTGAGCAAACAATATAGGCTTACAGAGTAGGGCTGTCCAGAATTTATTTAAGGCGCCTCAAAGGAGCCGCCCATTCAACTCAGTTAGATATTGCTTTGAATAAAATCTAACAGCTGAGATTTAGATAAAGCACCCACTTTAGTGGCAGCAACTTCACCATTCTTAAAAATCATCAACGTTGGAATGCCACGAATACCATATTTTGGCGGAGTGTTTGGATTGTCATCAATGTTCAGTTTGGCAACAACCATCTTTCCAGCGTATTCATCGGCAACTTCTTCCAGCACCGGAGCGATCATTTTGCATGGGCCACACCATTCTGCCCAGTAGTCGACCAGTACAGGGTGTTCACTGCGTAATACATCGCTTTCAAAGCCATCGTCAGTTACGTTAAGAATGTTTTCGCTCATTTCTCATATATTCGTCAGGGATTGAGGGGGTCAGTTTACTCGCTCAGTGGGGTGTGTCTATATTTTCGACAAAAAATAATACAAATGAGCGAGTAATGGATCGCAAAAAATCCACAGTTGCCGGCCTGCCTTTAAAGTGTGGAGTTTTTCAGCAGCCGGGCGGCATCGACGGCAAAATAGGTGAGAATGCCATCGGCACCGGCGCGCTTAAAGGCAAGCAGGCTTTCCATCATCACCTTTTCACCGTCAATCCAGCCATTTTGTGAAGCGGCTTTCTGCATGGCGTATTCACCACTGACCTGGTAAGCATAGGTCGGCACCCCGAAGGTCTGTTTCACCCGCCACAATACATCCAGATACGGCATGCCCGGCTTGACCATCACCATATCGGCGCCTTCGCTGATATCCAGCTCCACCTCGTGCAGCGCCTCGTTACTGTTGGCCGGGTCCATCTGGTAGGTTTCCTTACTGCTTTTACCGAGGTTGCCGGAGGAGCCGACCGCATCCCGGAACGGGCCGTAAAAGGCAGAGGCGTATTTCGCTGAGTAAGCCATGATTATGGTGTTGATAAAGTCATGCGCCTCCAGCGCTTCGCGGATGGCACCAATGCGCCCGTCCATCATATCGCTGGGGGCCACCACATCGGCACCGGCTTCAGCGTGTGAAAGCGCCTGTTTCACCAGAATCTCTTTGGTGACATCGTTCATTACATAGCCGTTGTCATCAATGATGCCGTCCTGGCCGTGGGTGGTGAACGGGTCGAGTGCGACATCCGTCATGATGCCCAGTTGCGGGAACTTCGCTTTCAGCGCACGCACAGCAACCTGTGCCAGGCCATTCGGGTTGTAGGCTTCTTCCGCCATTTCGCTCTTTAATTCCAGCGGCGTAACCGGGAACAGCGCCAGCATGGGAATGCCCAGTGCAACCCAGTGTTCTGCGGCTTCGAGCAGCAGATCGACAGACAGACGCTCCACACCGGGCATGGATTCAACCGCTTCGCGCTGGTTTTCGCCCGGCAGTACAAATATCGGGTAGATCAGGTCTGCTGTAGTCAGGGTGTTTTCGCGTGCCAGCCGACGGGAAAAGTCTTTTGCGCGCAGGCGACGCATACGGGATGAAGGGAAGCTTCGCATAGCATGTCTCCGGCCAGAAATTCAGGCCGCAAGACTAACCAGCTGTACGAAAAAGCGCAAAGGTTTACCAAAAAGGCTACAATGCGCAGCGAATTAACGTTTGAGTACACCAATGACCACATCAAGTAATTCCGGCACGCCTGAAACCACCACGCACTTTGGTTATAAGACAGTTAAAGAATCCGAAAAAGAAAAGCTGGTTGCAGAGGTATTTCATTCTGTAGCGGCCAAGTACGACCTGATGAACGACCTTATGTCCTTCGGCGTACACCGGGTTTGGAAGAAATATACTGTTGAGCTTTCCGGCGTGCGCCGTGGTCACAGTGTGCTGGATATTGCCGGTGGCTCGGGTGACTTAACCTATGCGTTTTCGAAACGCGTGGGTGATCAGGGCCGCGTGGTGCTGGCCGATATCAACGACTCAATGCTGAAGGTGGGGCGCGATAAGCTCGCCGACCGTGGTGTATCCGGCAATCTTGAGGTCGTGCAGGCCAACGCCGAACATCTGCCCTTTGCCGATAACGAATTTGATGTCATTACCATGGCCTTTGGTTTGCGCAATGTAACCCACAAAGAACAGGCATTGGCCGAGTTCTACCGGGTGCTGAAGCCGGGTGGCCGGTTGCTGGTGCTGGAGTTTTCCAAGCCCAAGTTTGAATTTCTTTCCAAAGCCTATGATCTGTACTCGTTCACGGCCCTGCCGGTCATGGGCAAGCTAGTGACCAATGATTCCGAAAGCTACCGCTATCTGGCAGAGTCGATCCGTAAACATCCGGACCAGGAAACACTGAAAGGCATGATGCAGACCGCCGGTTTCAGGCAAACCACCTACCATAACCTCACAGGGGGCATTGTCGCGTTGCACCGGGGTACCAAGGCATGAATGAAGTTCTATTACCCGTGCAGATGCTGGTCAACCGCGCTTTAAAATACGATGCACCGGCGCAGCAGAAGCTGGCGTCATTGGGGGAGTGCGTATTGGTGTTGGCGGTGAACGAACCGTCGTTGTCGGTTAGCCTGGTCATTGAGAGTGATGGCTTTGTTATGGTTGAACCCGGCGCAGTAGCGCCATACAGCGCCCGGGTGTCTGGCAAGGCCAAAGACCTGTTCGCCGTGTTGCGGGCCGAAGACCGCACCGAGGCGATGATCGAGCACCCGATCAACATTGAAGGCGATACCCGCACCTTCTTTGGTATTCAGGATGTGCTGGCGCATTTGGATGTCGACTGGGAAATGGCGTTGGGCGATAAGATCGGTGATTTGCCGGCGCACGTTGTCGCCGATGGTGCCCGCTTTATGTTCGGCGTCGCAAAAAACCAGATCGACTCGCTGGAGCGAACCCGCAAGTACATGAAAGATGAAGGCATTGCCTTTGGTTCGCCAGAGTTTGTAAAAACACTCTCCGGCCGGCTCGCAGACAAGGCAAAGTCCGATCTGGAGTTTGTCTTTGGCAAGGTGCAGTCGCATAAGCCGTCCGGAGGGCGTCAATGAGCCTGACGCGCTCGGTTAAAATTTTCTGGGTACTTGGCCGTTACCGTCTGGATACCCTGATCAACAGTGCCGCCTTACCCTGGTATGCGCGGCTGTTGCTGGCTGTGCTGCCGACCCGCTGGTTGTTTAAGGTCACAGAGAACGAAGGCCGCCGCGTGCGCCTGGCGCTGGAGCACCTGGGCCCGGTGTTTATTAAGTTTGGCCAGATTCTATCCACCCGGCGCGATCTGTTGCCCGATGAAATGGCCGAAGAGCTGGCGTTTCTGCAAGATAGAGTGGCACCCTTTGCCAGTGAAACCGCCCGGCAGATTATTGAGTCACAACTGGCCAAGCCAATTGCAGAGCTGTTCGCAGAATTTGACATGACGCCGCTGGCATCGGCATCCATTGCTCAGGTGCACGCCGCCCGCCTGCATACGGGCGAAGAGGTTGTCGTTAAGGTCATTCGCCCGGGGATCGAGAAAACCATCGCCAAAGATATTGCGCTGATGAAGCTGATGGCCCGGCTGCTGAATAAGTTCCCGGATGGCCGCCGCGTTCGGCCGGTGGAAGTGGTTGAGGATTACGAAAAAACCATCTTCGATGAGCTCGATCTGCTGCGCGAAGGCGCTAATGCCGCGACGCTGCGGCGTAATACCATTGCCGAGGGTAAGCTGTATGTTCCGGTCGTTTACTGGGAGTTCACCCGCAAAAGTGTGCTGGTGCTGGAGCGAATCTACGGCACGCCGGTTTCTGATCTGGATGCTCTGAACGCCGCCGGCATTGATTTTAAGGTGCTCGGCGAGCGTGGGGTGGAAATCTTCTTTTCGCAGGTGTTCAAAGATTCGTTCTTTCATGCCGATATGCACCCGGGCAATGTCTTTGTTGATGTCTCCAACCCGGCGTCACCGACTTATATTGGCATCGATTGCGGGATTGTCGGCTCGCTGTCGCCGGAAGATCAGAGCTATCTGGCGCAAAACCTATTGGCGTTCTTTAACCGCGACTATTACCGTGTGGCCGAGCTGCATGTGGAATCCGGCTGGGTGCCACCTGAAACCCGGATTAACGAATTTGAAGCCGCCATTCGCAGTGTCTGCGAACCTATCTTTGAAAAGCCGATCTCAGAGATATCCTTTGGCATGTTGCTGATCCGCCTGTTTCAGACCGCACGCCGGTTTGATATGACGGTACAGCCGCAGCTGGTCCTGCTGCAGAAAACCCTGCTGAATATTGAAGGTCTGGGCCGGCAGCTGTATCCAGAGCTGGATCTGTGGAAAACCGCCAAGCCGTTTCTGGAGAACTGGGTTAAGGTTCAGGTTGGCCCCAAGCGTTTTCTCGATTCGCTCAAGGCACACGGCCCAACCTGGCTGGCGAAAGCGCCGCAAATGCCCGACTTAGTACACGATGCACTGACACAGATGCGAGCCGGCTCGGTTGCCGATAAATCCATTCAGCTGGAGCTGCGGCGTTTGAATGAGCAGCATGCCCTGTCTGCTAAGCGTCAGCGCCGCCGTGGCCTGGCACTGGTCCTGGCGGTGGTGGCATTGGCATCACCGCTGGCCGCCGCTAGCCTGGAAACCGGTCAGTGGCTGGTCCTTGCCGTGGCTGCCGTGGTGTTTTTGTGGCCCTAGCTGGGGTGTTTTTGTGGGTCTAACAGTGACCGCATTGTGAGAACAATTTGAGCTTAGCGAAAGTAAACGGCAAATAGACAGATCAAAACATTTAAACTCATTTAACGGGAGTCATAATGAGTGAAGTATTAAACAAGCTGGCAGAAACGCTCGAAGCGCGTAAAACTGCTGAACCGGACAGTTCCTATGTGGCGTCACTGTATGCCAAAGGGCTCGACAAGATTCTGGAAAAGGTCGGTGAAGAGGCGTTCGAAACCGTTCTTGCTGCCAAGAACGTCGGGGCAGATGGCACCGGGCGGGAGGCACTAATTTATGAGACGGCCGATTTGTGGTTTCATTCTTTGGTCATGCTGGCGACGTTAAATATCGGACCGGATGAAATTATCAACGAGCTGGCTCGCCGTGAAGGTTTGTCCGGCCTGGTTGAAAAGGCCAACCGGACGCAATAAAGAAAGGAGCGCATCGTGAGCGACTGCATATTCTGTAAAATGTTAACCGGAGATATTCCCTGCAATAAGGTCTATGAAGATGATCAGGTTCTGGCCTTTCACGACATAGCACCGAAAGCACCGGTTCATGTTCTGGTTATTCCCAAGGTACATGTTGCCAGTCTGTATGAGTTGGATGAGGTCAGCACACCTTATGCCCATGCTATGATCAGCAAGGCACCGGAAATTGCCAGAGAATTGGGTTTGGCCGAGGGTTTTCGCCTGATTGCAAATACCGGCGAAGCATGCGGACAAACCGTACATCACATGCACTTTCACATTTTAGGTAAGTTTAACGATACCGGGGACACTGGCTTCCCGGGTGAAGATGAATAACAGCGAACTGAGGGCAGTAAAATGGGTTTAGGTGGAGTTTCTATTTGGCAATTATTGATTGTACTGGCCATCGTCATTCTGATTTTCGGAACCAAGCGTCTGAAATCTCTGGGTGGTGATGTGGGTGGTGCAATTAAAAGCTTCAAGACCGCCATGAATGAAGATGAGAAGAAGGCAGAACCAGAGACTCTGGAAAAGAAAGAAGCAGACGCCAACTTCTCTGAAATGAAAGATAAAGAAAAGCAGGAATAAGGCGCGCATTGCGTGTCTGGCCGGAGTTTATAGATGTTCGATGTAGGTTTTACAGAACTGCTGCTGTTGGCGGTGATCGGGGTGGTGGTTATTGGCCCGGAACGATTGCCGACCGTTGCCCGTACCCTCGGTAAAATGGTGGGTGAAGCGCGTCGTTTTGCTGCCGGGTTGCAGCGTCAGCTTGAGCAGGAAGTGAAAATTGAAGAGCTGAACCGAAAGATCATGGAAGATACCAAAGGGAAAGAGTTCCCCAACGATAACGGTGCCACAGCGGAAACTCCGGCGGTGCCAGCCGCAGAAAAAACTGAAGAGTCAAATGAGCGCAATTAATCCAAACGACAATTCAATGCCCCTGGTGGACCATCTGCGCGAGCTGCGCGACCGGTTGATCCGCTCGATTCTGGTCATACTGGTTATTTTTATCGGTCTGTATTTCTTTTCCGGTGAAATGTATCTGATCCTCGTTGAGCCGCTCAATGCCCTGCTGCCGGAAGATGGCAATGGCGCTCTGATTGCGACCGGCGTGGCTTCGCCATTCCTGGTGCCGCTGAAACTGGCGTTTGTGATGTCGGTGCTGGTGGCCATGCCCTACCTGCTGCACCAGCTGTGGGGCTTTATTGCACCGGCGCTCTATAAGCACGAGCGTTTGCTGGCCATTCCGCTGTTTATTTCCAGCGTCATTCTGTTTTATGCCGGCGTGGCCTTCGTTTACTTTGTGGTGCTGCCGCTGGTGTTTGGCTTCTTTACTAATGTCGCTCCGGACGGCATCCAAATTATGCCGGATATCTCCAACGTTCTGGATTTCTGCCTGAAGATGTTCTTCTCGTTCGGCATCGCCTTTGAGATACCGATTGCCACCTTCCTGTTGATTCGAACCGGGCTGGTTTCGGCGAAAACACTGGGCAGCGTACGCCCCTATATCTTCCTGAGTTGCTTTGTCTTCGGCATGCTGCTGACGCCGCCGGATGTACTGTCACAAAGTATTCTGGCGGTTCCTATGTATGCATTATTCGAGCTCGGGTTGCTGATGTCCCGCTTCCTGCCGGTAGCGGCAAAAGAGAAAGAAAAGGAAGAGGCGCTCGACTGACGCCCAGCCCCGGCAGCAGATAAATAATTCGATGAATGATTTATTTTGAGTCACTAGATTTATAGCGACTTAATGTGTTCTATAAAAGTGATCGACATTGGACGTTTTAACACTGGCGCTGCTGCCACAGGCGAAACCCGGCCCTGACCAGCCTGCGCCAATAGGTTCAGCCCTGACCGCAGTTACCAACAGCGACTACACTTAAGCGTAGACAAAAGAAATGAAGCCATTTATCGTTCGATTCGAATAAGATTTTAAGGGCTATTTATGGATCGTTATGCAGTTGTAGGGCATCCCATCACGCATAGTTTGTCACCTGCAATTCATCGTATGTTTGCTGAGCAAACCGGCGAAAAGATTGAATACGAAGGCATTGAGCTGCCGGTTACCAGTTTTGAAACGCGCATCTGGCAGTTGTTTAAGGATGGCTACAGCGGCTTTAACGTGACCGCCCCATTTAAGGGTGACGCGTTCGATTTTGTCGATGAGATGAGTCCACGTGCAGAACAGGCGCGCGCCGTGAATACCATGAAGAAGCTGGAAGACGGTCGCATCTTTGGTGATACCACCGATGGTTATGGCCTGCTGACCGATCTGACGGAAAACCTGGGCTGGTCGCTGAACGGCGCCAATATTCTCATTCTGGGTGCCGGTGGCGCGGTTCGAGGTGTCCTTGAGCCGCTGCTGGCCGAGAACCCAAACAGTCTGGTGGTTGCCAACCGTACCCTGCAGAAAGCCGAAGAGTTGGCCGACGATTACCCGGCGCTGACACCGTCAACCTTCGATGAACTGCATGGCCAGTTCGACCTGGTGATCAATGGCACCTCGGCCAGTTTATCCGGTCAGATTCCGCCATTGCCCGAGGGTCTGATTAATGCCGGCACCAAATGCTACGATATGGCCTACGGCAAAAAGCCGACCGCTTTTCTGGTGTGGGCGAAAGCTCAGGGTGTGATCGAATGTTCCGATGGCCTGGGTATGCTGGTGGGTCAGGCGGCGGAAAGCTTTTACATCTGGCGTAATGTCCGGCCGCAGATGAAGCCGGTCATCGAAAAGCTTCGCGAAACCTTAAGCACCTGATCAGCGCACTAAGAACGGAAACAACATGACATTAAACGAACTACTGGCCGCGGTTTACTCAGCGCCTGAAAGCCTCGAATTTCAACAGGTGCTGGCGGCAATCGATGCGGAATTTGAGTTTACGCCCGCGGCCTTTTCAAACGGTACAGTGAACAACAGCGAAACAGAAAACCAGGGCAGCTGCAAGGTACTGAGCTTTGCGCACCAGGCCGGACTCAGTGAAGCGCACACCCTGCAGTTGTTTGCCGAGCACTATCGCAGTGTGCTGGCCAGCCCCGATGGCAGCGATCACCAGAACATCCGCCAGTTTATGGCACATGGCTGGAAGGGTGTCAGCTTTTCCGGGAAAGCCTTAGTAAAAAGAGCCTGAAGCGGCTCTTTTTTACGACTGTCGGTCGCTCATCTGACCGCGAACTCCGCTTAAACCTCCGTCAACGACAGATACACCAGCGTCTGATTCAGCAGCTGGTAAGCAATCTCCCCGAAGCAAGTCGGACCAATAATCTGCCCCACCTTTTTGCCCTCCAGCTGCGAGTACATGAAATTAAGCATGCAGTTGCAGGAGAACGCGATGTTTTCAATATCGGTACCGGAGCGTTCCAGGTGGTTGTGGTAGGTGGTGACAAAGTCCTGAATGGGTTTGGCAAAGTGATAGGTGACGCCTTCAAAGACCGGCGCATACAGGCGCACCTGACGCTTTTCCGGATCTACATTCTGAATGCTGACGTTCACCTTAATGCCAGAATAGTCGGCTACCAGTGGCGAGCGGATGTCGATGTTATTGTCGGTGATGAACTCGGCGAAGTTGCCGGGCACGCCATCGATGGTGCATTCGCTGGTGGTTAATCCGGTGGAAGAAAACGCCAGCGCCGGGCCGGTACCTTCTTCAAACAGATTAATTATATTCACCGTGGCTACCTGGTTTTCCGGCAGCGGCACATGCATGGCGACGGCCTGTTTATCCATCAGCATACTGCCACCCGGGCCAAAGCCGACCTTGGCAACTGGGTTTTCGTCTTCCAGGTGATAGCCGGAAATCCAGCCGACCAGCGGCGTGTAAAACATGCTCGGGAACTCCGGTGCGTTTTGCGCATAGTTCAGGTGCACATCCGACAGCGCCGGAATAATGGTAATGGTAAAACCATGGGCCGGGGCATCGGTGGCAATGCGGCTGATCGAGTGGTTGTCATAGATGGTAATGCGCGGCGGGTTGTTGCTCTGGCAGCCATGAATGGTGTGCACAAAAATCTTTTCTCGGCTTACCAGACCGCCGCTTTCGTCCATAAAGTAGGGGATGGTACCGCCAATCCAGTTGCCGGCAGGAAGCTGACAGAGAATGCTTTCATCCGCCGCGATCATTAAGAAATTTCCGGCGCGGATCAGGGCTTTCACCGCATTCAGATCCATCATCTGGCTTTCTATGGAGACTCGGTTGTTCGTAGGCATGATCTAATCCTGAATCGTTTATTGGCCGTCAGCCAGACGGTTAATGGTTTGAATCTCTGCTGCCATGGTGCTCGCATTCTGGTTGAAAAAGTCGCGTAACTGCAACAGGCAGTCACGGTCGCCGGTTCTGCGGTATTTGTTCTTTAACCGGGAAACCAGCAGTCGGTAGTTGATCTTTTCTGACGCCAGCAATTGGTCATCGAGCAGAATGCTCTGCCAGACCTGATGTTCAATAGCGGGCAGCAGAATCGGGCTGCTTGGCTGTTGCCGGGCCCAGCCGGTCAGTGTTTTCAGTTCTGAAACCAGGCTTTGAGCGTTATGCCGGAAGAACTGCTGCAGGTTGCGGATGGCTTCGGCCCGTTCAGCATCGCCCGGGCCGCTGCGGTAAGCGCGCTTTTGCTGAGCCAGACAAAGCTTCAACGGCATGCTCTCGGTTTTCAGCGTGCGTTCACCGGTCAGCAGCTGATGCCAGAGGTGGCTGCCGCTGCCGGGTAAAATCAGCTTCAGTTTTTGTTTCTGTTGCCCGGCCTGGGTGTGCTTAGCCGGGTAAACACCGAGCTGATTGAGTTCGGCAGTCAATTGATGGCTGTTCAGTACAAAAAAGGTTCGCAGCTCCAGTACCGATTTGTGCAGGGCCCGGCCCGGGTCTTTGGCCACATCCAGCTTCAGCCGCGACAGCAGCAGCTTCAGTGGCAGCATCGTGGTCGATAGTGGTTGGGTGTCGGTTAGAATGTTGAGCCAGATACTGCTGGATTCCAGCGGCAGCAGGGCCGTGCTCGGCTGTATTGCCTGCGCGGCTTCAAGCAGACGGATTTCAGCCTCCGCCATTTCTGTACTCAGACCGAGCAGTTCGCTGATGAGCCCGGCATGCAGCCCGGCGGAATGTGCCAGCCGGATGCGATCAGCCAGCTCACGGGTAACGTATTGACTGGCGGTGCCGAGGAACGCCGGTGGCAGGCCATTACGCAGCTCAGCCAACTCGCTGGCGGGCAGGTTTACCTCTATCTGACAGCGACAACGACCCAGTGGCACATGATGCCAGCGCTTGCAGATCCGTTCGGCAGCCGGCTTCGGCTGAATCAGGCCAAAGCGCTTGCGGTCTTCACTTTTGGTCAGCTCTATAACCAGGCTGTTCGAGCGCTCGTCGAACTCAGTGCTTTTGACTGTCCAGGGGCTGAACAGCCCGAGAATTCTGCCAAGATCGTCCGTTTTTAAGCCGTCCATTGAGTTACCTGTTAATTTTTTTATTGGCTGTACAAGGCTGCCGAAGGCCGGCGTTATACATTCCAGACTGACACTAAAAATAGCGGATAATTTTAACTTGGCGAATACCCGGATCAGTCCCTGAATGGGGTTGATAATATGACATATTTAGCCGGTTGTTAGAATCAGCTTAGGGCGTTGCTGTTTTTTTAGCGGCCGTTATCACTTTACGTTACTGAGCCTGGGCATTTACCGGTTGGTTTTTCTTGCCGGTATAAGGGGTACAATGCGCCCCAATTCTTCTGAACATCTCATCTGGAGTACACAGTGCTGAGTTATCAACACCATTACCATGCCGGCAACCATGCCGATGTTTTAAAGCACTGGGTGCTGCTGGAATCGCTGCGACACCTGCAAAAGAAACCAGCGCCATTCGATTACATCGATACCCATGCCGGTGCCGGCATGTATCAGCTGAAGGCCGCTGAAGCGCAAAAGACCGGTGAGTATGAGCAGGGCATGGGCCGGGTCATTCATTCCTCACTGGCGGAGCTGCAGCCACTGCTTGATCTCATCCGGCCGCAGGTGGATCGCGGCCGTTACCCCGGTTCCCCCGCGATCGTTAACTCGCTGCTGCGCGACGGTGATCATGCACACCTGTTTGAGTTGCACCCTCAAACGCATCGCGAGCTGGAACAGAGCTGCGCCCGCAAGCGGCAAACCTATGTACGCAAGGAAGATGGTTTTATCGGCCTCAAGGCATTGTTGCCGGTGAAGAGCCACCGGGCACTGGTGCTGATCGACCCGTCCTACGAGCTGAAAGAGGACTACCAGAAGGTGTTTCAGGTAACCGAGGCCGCCTGGCAGAAGATGCATCAGGCCACCATCCTGATCTGGTACCCGGTGGTCGACAGGGCGCGTATCAACCGCTTTGAAAAACAGTTCGTCGCCAGCCGGCTGAAAAACGTTCATCTGTTTGAAATGTCGGTAGCTGATGATCAGGCTGCGGGCATGACGGGCTCCGGCATTGTCGCGGTAAACCCGCCCTGGACTCTGGCCGAGCGCTTTAACTCACTGATGCCGGAGCTGTCACGGCAGCTTTCGTCAGATGGTCAGGAGCGCTTCCGCCACCGGCAACTGAGAGCTGAATAGTCGACGGCACCGCGCCCCCTGATCGGTTTTCAGCGTTCGCAGCCTGGCGTCTAAATCAACCTTGTGGCTCTGCGCAGGGCAGCGTAAAAACAGCCTGTTGGTTGGTTAAGACGTTTATTCTCTTCAGGGAGCGAAAATGCACCACTTCGGTAAATGCCTGTGCGGCGCTGTCCGCTATCAAATATCCGGCCCCATTACGGATGTCATCTATTGCCATTGCTCGCAGTGCAAAAAGCAATCTGGCAGCGCATTTATGGCCTTTGGCAGCGTAAAACATACCGCTCTTCAAATTAGTGGTGCAGATTCTCTGCAAAGCTATTGCGCCAGCGAAAACGCAGAGCGAAAATTCTGCCGAAATTGCGGCTCAACACTCTTCTGGCAGCATTGCGGAAATTACGGAAAAACCTACAGCTGTTTTGCCCTGGGCACCCTGGATACCGAATTTAAACCACAAGATTGGCAGCACTACTACACTGATGACAAAGCATCCTGGTTTGAGATACAGGATGGCCATCGTCAGTATGGTACGGAGCCTTAGTTCAAGATCCCTGTTACTTTGCCGGGCAGTCATGCCCGGTCACCCAGCTTATTGGAGATAAGAATGATAAAAAAAATCGGTGTACTGACCAGCGGCGGCGATGCCCCGGGTATGAATGCGGCCATTCGTGCGGTTGTTCGTGAAGGCTTACATAACGGCTTGGAGGTGTATGGCATTTACGATGGCTATGCCGGCCTGCACGCCAACAACATCAAAAAACTCGAACGGGACTCTGTCTCCGATGTCATCAATCATGGCGGGACCTTTTTAGGTTCGGCACGATTCCCGGAATTCAAGGAAGAGTCTGTTCGTCGCGAAGCAATCAAGAACCTGAACGAGCATGGTATTGATGCGCTGGTGGTGATCGGCGGTGACGGCTCCTACATGGGGGCCTCCAAGCTGACCGAAATGGGTTATCCGTGCATCGGTATCCCGGGGACCATCGATAACGACATTCCCGGAACCACCTACACCATCGGCTTTGATACCGCACTGACCACGGTTGTTGAGGCGGTTGACCGTCTGCGTGATACCTCTGCCTCGCACAAGCGCATCTCTATTGTTGAGATTATGGGCCGCTATTGTGGCGATTTAACGCTCGGCGCTGCGGTAGCCGGTGGTATGGAATTCGTCGCCGTGCCGGAGATGGAATACAGCGATGAAGCGCTCATCAACGAGATTCAGGCGGGTATCACCAAAGGTAAAACACACATGCTGGTGGCCGTCTGTGAACACATGACCAACATCAGTTCACTGGCGAAGAAGGTCGAGGAAGTCACCGGCCGGGAAACCCGGGCGACGGTATTGGGTCACGTACAGCGCGGTGGTGCACCTACGCCGCAAGACCGTATTATCGCGACGCGTATGGGCTCCTACGCCGTGAAGCTGTTGCTGCAGGGTGAAGGCGGGCGCTGTGTTGGCCTGATGAACTCGCAAATGGTGCATCACGACATCATCGACTGCATCAACAACATGAAGCGCCCGTTCAGTGATGAACTGTGGGATCTGTCGTTCTCAATGTTCTGATCCGCAGCCGCTCAGGCTTTCGCCAGAATCCTGTCCAGCGCATTGGCAAACGCCATTTTATCGCGCTGGTTCAGGGCTGGCGGGCCACCGGTTTGCACGCCGGATGAACGCATGGTTTCCATGAAATCGCGGATGTTCAGCCGGGCACCGATGTTTTCTTTGGTCCAGCGCTCGCCTCGCGGATTTATCGCATGGCATCCCTTTTCGATGACCTCGGCGGCCAGCGGAATATCCTGCGTGATCACCAGATCGCCGGCATCGGCGCGCACGACGATCAGGTTATCGGCCACATCGAAGCCTTGTTCCACCTGCACAAAATGCAGATACGGCGATGCAGGTACGCGCAGTGTGTGGTTCGCCACGAAGGTCGTGGTCAGCTGTGTGCGCTGTGCAGCGCGGAAAATAATATCTTTGATGGCGACCGGGCAGGCGTCGGCATCGACCCAGATTTTCAAATCTCTATTCCTGTACTAATGTCTCGGTCACAGCATCATATAACAAAGATACTATTCGCTAACGGCTAATAAATATCTATATTTTAAATAGCTGATTAATTGAATAAAAATAGATGACCCGAATGAAGGGGGTGCTTGTGAAAATTCTACTCAAATATTGGTTGCTGCTGATCAGCATGGCGCTATCGGTTACGGCTTTTGCGGATGCCGTCAGTCAGATTGAAATACACCAGCCCTGGGCGCGGGTCAGCCCGCCGGGAGCGCCCTCTGCTGGCTTTATGCTGGTGCAGAATCACGGCAGCAGCGATGATGTACTGCTGTCCGTTTCCGGTGACTTTGCCGCCAGGCTGGAGCTGCATCTATCACACATGGAAGATGGCGTCATGAAAATGACCGAGCAGAAGGAAGGCATCGTCATTCCCGCCGGCGGCGAGGTGCTGTTCAAGCCCGGCAGCTATCACCTGATGTTTATGGGGCTTGCCAAGCCGTTTGTTGCCGGAGAGGTTTACCGGGTAACGCTGCAGTTTGAGCAGGCCGGTTCCGTAGAGCTGGCGTTGCCGGTGCAGGAAATGACCGATATGCCGGCGATGAAACACTGAATCAGCGTTAACAGACTTTAACGCGCCGGGGTATCCAGCAATTTAATGCTGGTATGGCGCAAGCGGTTGGAAAGGATCTCGGAGATCTTCCATAGCAGCTTGAAGGCCAGCCTCGGCTCCTCGGTAGACATCTTCATCATCTGCCGCTTTGAGGTAATGACAAAGCTGGTGTCTTGTATGGCCTCGGCCAGCCCCGAACGTGGGGAGCCATCAATGAGCGATTGCTCGCCAAAGGTCTGCGAGTCTTTCAGTACGATCAGTGGCTGTACCTGATTATTGGACCCAGTCTTGCTGATGCGAATAGCACCTTTCACGATCAGGCCCATGTAGTCAGCCTTGGCGCCTTCATAAAAGATGATCTGGCCCTTTTTAGCTTCATACGCCGTGAAGTATCGACCCATCACCAGCATTTCCCCCCAACTGAACTCATTGGCCCAATTGGTTTGGTCGATCAGTTCCGCAAGGGTGCGGGAGGAATAGTTAATTGGTTTCAGTTTTTCCATGGCGCTTCAGGCAGTTCTCAGGGTTAAACAAATGGTAGTCAGAGAATCAACGGTCAGGCAACGTAATTGTGAGACAGACAGAAAAACAACCTGCTAACTGTCTTTTAGCGCCAGTATTTCGTCGAATTCAGCCGCCGTTACCGGTGAGATGCTCAGACGCGACTGCTTTATGAGCTTCATTTCGGAGAGTATCGGGTGGGTCTTTAGCTGCTTGAGGGTCACCGGCTTGGACCACTTCTCTGAAAACTGAATATCCACCAGGCTCCAGCGGTTGTTCCCAGCCGAGCTCTTTTCGTCATAGTATTTGCTTTGCGGGTTCAGGGCATCGGCATCCGGGTAGGCCGTTTGAATAACGGTACCGTAGCCCACAATCGCCGGTGTTTTACAGGCGGAGTGGTAAATCAGCGCGATGTCACCGATGGACATTTCACGCATAAAGTTGCGTGCCTGAAAGTTGCGGATGCCGTTCCAGGGCTCGCCCTGTTTGCCGCGCGCCTGCAGGTCATCAATCGAGAATTCATTGGGTTCGCTTTTCAGCAGCCAGATGGATGCGGCCATAAACTCACTCCGAGTATTTGAGTTAGAGCACAATTAAAGTGTATTTGTGCCGTAAAAGCACAACATTATTTGAACCTCAGCACAGAATTACGCTATAAAGGTCGTCACAATTTGCCCAATTAAAAAGGATTTTGACTAAACAAAGGGTAAATCGGGTAGTCACTTAAAAAAATAGAAGAATCAAAAAATGATTAAGAAGCGGAGCAAGCCGGATATTATCGTGCTACTGGTATTGATTCTGGGCTTAGGGGTAACTCTTTCTGGTATGACACAAAGCGAAAGCCGTCAGCCATTAAGTAAAGCAGAAATGCAGGCTTCAGGAATCATTCTTAACCAGACGCGATAAGTCAGGGCAAGAAGAAATCAGAAACGCCTGAGGTGCAGAACCTCAGGCGTTTTTTTATGGCTTCTGGCGACTCAGGTAGGCCTGTTTGTCGGTGAATACACCTGCCAGCGGAATATCCCAGGCCTCAACCGGAATCGACTCGACCTTCTGGCATTCATGCGCAACCCCAAACAATTTAGGCTTCTTTGGCCAGCGCCGCTGATGCGCAAAGGTGCGGTCGTAAAAACCACCGCCCATGCCGAGGCGTCCGCCTGCCGTATCAAAACCTACCAGCGGTAGCAGTACCAGGTTCAGTTGCCAGGGGGCGATGGGTTCACCGTGCAGGGGTTCGGGAATGCCAAAGCGGTTGCTGTACATAGCAGAGCCCGGTGAATAGCGCGCAAACCAGAGTGTTGGCTTAAAGCTGTGAATAACCGGCATGTACAGTTCAAAATCGCGCTTATGGCATTGCTCTATGAAGAAGGAAAGATCGATCTCACCATCGTTGGCATGGTAGAGCGCAATCTTCACGTTTCGCTGCTGGCCGACATGTTGGCGGATAACCTGGCTGAGCCGGTAGGCCGCATCCTGTTGCTGCTCGGGGCTCAGGTTTCTGCGTGTACGCCGCAAAAAGGTACGCATCTGTGATTTTTGGCTGGCAATATCCATAACGGATGGCCCGGTTCAGAGAGTGGGTAGCTAAGTTTAATAGAACAGGGGTTTAATGGAACAGGAGAAGGATAAGAAAGGTTAGCCCCAGACTACCGCTGCTACGGAAGACCTTGAACCAAGCAGTCCAAGGCGGTGACCCCCGCAATGTATTAGGCTTTCTGCCGGAGCAGACATGCGCACAACATCAACTAGGCGCCCCCTAAATTCGTAAAATAGGCTCGAGGACTTTTCGCGGCTGGCAAATAGCCCAGGGTTGTAATTGATTATAAGGAAAATAATCGAAAAGACAGTCTTGACTTTCCGGTTTCGAAAAAGAAATTCGCTCAGGTCAGTTAACTGACCGATTTCTCGTTAAAAACTGGTATTCAGTGGGAAATGTTCTACCCGTTGATTGCGTATTTTTTGATCGTAACTAATTGATTTAAAAAGATTTTATAAATCTTATTCGGGTTGGCTCGGGTTTGGCTGAGGCCGGAGACACAATAGATTTTTTAGTTTTTATAAGGCGCTTTTAAAGCATTTTTTATTCTGAATGAATAACGAAAAACAACAGTGAAGGGGCCATGGCCGCCGCTGAGTCAGATTATTGAACCGCCGCGCAGCGCACCCGGCCGTTGCGCAGGTAGGTGCTAGAAGGGTTTGTCGTCACTCAGCTGGAATTCCGGCTCGGCCTGGGTTTCTGGGGCTGTGGGCAGAGCACTGTCGATCTTGGCGGTCAGCCGTTGCAGTGTTTGCAGGTCTCCGTCGTTATCCGGGCGTGACTGCAGCAACTCGTGGGTCAGGTTGAGTGCGGCCATAACGGCAATGCGCTCGATGCCGAACACCTTGCCGGTATCGCGGATTTCCTGCATTTTGTCGTTCAGGGTGTTGGCGGCGTTTCTGAGCTGATGTTCCTGGCCCGTTGGGCAGGCAACACGGTATTCGCGATCCAGAATAGTAACGGTCAGTGTTTTCTGTTTCTCAGACATCAGGCTGCTCCATGCTCTTCAGTCGTTCTATCATGGCTTCGACCCGCGAGCGAGCCAGCTCGTTTTGCTTGATAAGCTTGGCGCGCTCGGTTTTCCAGGCTTCGCGTTCGGCCTGCAATAACTTTTTTTCCTGCTCTAACCGCTTAAATTCTTTAAGCAGCTCGTCTATTTTTACTTCAAGCGTGAGTAAGTTCGGGTTCGACATTTAATTAGGAAACCTTAATTTCTGTATAAGCAGATAGGTAACGTGTGTTAGCCATCGATTCTGGTCACCATTGTGGGAAAACTCAAGGTAAATGTCACCTTTCGCCGTTAACTGGCTGTAATTTCTCGGGATACGCACAAATCTGAGCAGCATTATGTAAACATCAATTCGCCAGCTCAAACAGCTTTACAGCAGCAGTACCGTAAATTGCGCTTATAGGTCTGGTGCATAACAGGCAGCATGATAGGATGGCGGCGTTTTATCTCTCAGAAAAACTGTCGTTAAATCGACAGGAAACAGCACAACGGAGCATCCATGACGGATACCAACAGCGCAGCAATTAGCCTGCACTACGACGATTTAGCGGAACTGTTTGTGAAAATGGGTTCCAGTCTCACACCTGCATATCTGCACGGCTCACTGACCGGCGTTGTCGCATCCGGCAAGCGCATGAATATAGATGATTGGCTGGATTGGGCGCTCGACCTGATCGCGCCGACGGTGGAAGTTGAAGAAGTCCACGTCACCATTCTCAAGGGCCTGTATTTGAAAACCATTGCCGAGCTTCAGGACGAAGGCATGGTCTTCACGCTGATGATCGCCGGTGATGACGGCCCGATCTCCGACCGACTGCTGCTGCTCAGTGAATGGGCCGGCAGTTTCCTAGGTGGCTTTGGTGCCACCGGCGTAGTTAAGGAGATGAGTGATTTACCGGCAACGCTGCAGGAAATTCTCGAAGATCTGTCCGAGATTGCCCAGGTGGATGCCGAGCAGGACATCGACTTTGACGGGGCCGAAGAGGATTTTCTGGCCATTGCGGAACACGTTCGCCTGAGCGCGATCACAGTGTTTCTGGAATACAACGAGCCGCCCAAGCAGAGCGACAGCGAAGACACCGTCCATTAAGAGAGAGTTGCGATGAAAACAATCAGCAAGAATGAATTTAGAGAGCGACGCATCCATTTAATGGAGCGTATGGATGAAGGCAGCATTGCCATCATCCCGTCATCCACAGAAGTTATCCGCAATAACGACGTGCATTACCCGTTCCGGCAGAACAGCGACTTTATGTACCTGACCGGCTTTGACGAGCCGGATGCCCTCTGTGTACTGATGCCTGGCCGTGAACAGGCGGAATACGTACTGTTTGTACGCGACAAAGACAAAGAGCGCGAAATCTGGGATGGCTACCGTGCCGGCCCGGATGGCGCCGTTGAAGAATTCGGTGCCGACGATGCTTTCCCGGTTGATGACATCGACGACATCCTGCCCGGCCTGATGGAAGGCAAAAGCCGCGTGTATGCCCATATGGGTGTGGATCCTGGTTTTGACCACCAGCTGATGGCCTGGGTGAATCAGATTCGCAGCAAGGTTCGCCAGGGTTCGGTTCCGCCGGAAGAGTTTTCCGATATTGCCCACATCCTGCACGATATGCGGCTGAAAAAATCCCGTCAGGAAATCGCCATCATGGCCGATGCCGCCCAGCTCAGTGCCAAGGCCCATACCCGCGCCATGCAGATTTGCAAGCCGGGCATGTACGAGTATCAGCTGCAGGCCGAAATTGAACACACCTGCATGATGGAAGGCAGCCTTCGCCCGGCCTACAGCGCCATTGTTGGCGGTGGCAAGAACGCCTGCGTGCTGCACTATGTTGAGAATAACCAGAAGCTGAACGACGGTGATCTGGTGTTGATCGACGCCGGTTGCGAATTGCAGTATTACGCCTCAGACATCACCCGAACCTTCCCGGTTAATGGCCGCTTTACTGCGCCGCAACGTGCGATCTACGATCTGGTGCTGAAATCCCAGTACGCCGCCATTGCTGCCGTAAAGGATGGCGCGCACTGGAATGAGCCCCATGAAGTGACCGTTCGTGTGTTAACCGAAGGGCTGGTGGAATTAGGCCTGTTGAAAGGCGATGTCGATCAGCTGATCGAGGATGAAAGCTATAAAGAGTTCTACATGCACCGTACCGGTCACTGGATTGGTATGGATGTACACGACGTAGGCGATTACAAAGTGGGCGGCCAGTGGCGCGTGCTGGAATCCGGCATGGTACTGACCATTGAGCCGGGTCTGTACATCTCGCCAGATAACGATCAGGTTGATCCAAAATGGCGGGGTATTGGTGTGCGCATTGAAGATGATGTGGTCGTCACCAAGACCGGTTGCGAGGTATTAACCAAAGACGTGGTCAAAGAGGCGGCCGATATTGAAGCCCTGATGACCGGCGAAGTTCAGCAGGCTCTGTTTTAAGTTGAACTTCCAGAGGCGGCAGTGCCGCCTCTGCATTTCTTTACAGGGTTACGACGACCTCATGCGTACCCTGGTCAAACACCGGCAGCACATTGCCCTGAATCACCTCGCCATCGACCTTCACCTCCGAAACCCCCTTATTTTTTTCATTCGGGTTTAGAACCTCAATATTGTAGGTAGCACCACGGAATTTCCGGGTGACCTGATAATTGCCCCAGTCAGATGGAATGCACGGGTCGATCATCAGACCACCAATGGTTGGGCGAATGCCCAGTATGTATTGGGTACCGGCAACGTAGGTCCACGCCGCAGTGCCGGAAAGCCAGGCGTTACGCGCCAGCCCAAACTGCTTGTGCTCATCACCGAGTATGTTCTGCGGGTAGCAGTAAGGCTCAGATTCAAACACCTCGATATTGTCGTTGTGGTAGGCCGGGTTTATCTGGTTGTAGTACTCGTAGGCCCGCTCGCCATTACCGGTGAGAGTTTCGGCGATCATTACCCAGGGGTTGGAATGCAGGAAGATACCGCCGTTTTCTTTCGCACCGGGCGGGTAGGTGGAAACGCCACCGAGTTTCGGGTCGTAGCCGTTGTAACCCGGCCCGGCCAGCTTGATGCCGTATTGGGTGTTCAGTTTCTGATAGACCTGCTGCAGCGCACCCGTTGCACGCTCGCCCTCGGCAAAGCCGGAAATAACCGGCCAGCTTTGCCCGTTGGTATAGATGCTGCCGTGCTGGTTCAGGTGTGAGCCAATGGGCTCACCCTCTGCGGTAAAGTAGCGGACCCACCAGGCACCGTCCCACGCCGCTTCGTTCACACGGGCTTTCATCGACTGATAGTAATGATCCAGCGTAGTGGTCAGCTGAGTATCGTTAATAAACGCTGCGATTTCACGCAGCTCCAGTACGGCTCTGCCAAACAGGTTGGCAACGAACAGGCTTTCGGCGCCCTCCGGCAGATTGACGGTATCGTTCCAGTCGGCAAACCCGAGCAGCGGCAGCTGATGCTTGCCGGTGTTGGTGAAGGTGAAATTCAGAGCGCGCATCAGGTGGTCGAGAACGCTGCCCTGTTCGCGGTTTTCAGGCTTCAGATGCTTGCTGTAGTAGGGCAGAGGCTTTTCCAGAAAGGCCACATCACCGGTTTCCTTCAGATATTGTGTGCAGGTTAACACCGCCCACAGGTGATCATCGCCATAGAAGCTGGCGTGGCCCGGCTCTTCCCGGCTGTCGCCTTCATTGGCTTCCATGGTCAAAGGGAAATACTGATGCATGGCGGAACCATCCGGGTTTTGCACGGTAAGCAGCCGTTCCAGAAACTCACGCGCCTGCTCCGGCATGTGTGACATCACGCCGATCAGATCCTGCGAGGAATCGCGGAAGCCAATACCGCGTGCACCGTAGCCAAGCTGATACAGCGACAGATAACGCGACCAGTTCTTGGTGGTATGGCACTGCCTTGGGTTGTGGATATTGAGCATCGAATTGAGCGCTGCATCCGGTGTATTCACCACCAGAGCCGAAAGGTAATCGTCCCAGAAGCTGGCTTGCTGCTGAAAGGCCGCATCCACATTGGCCGCATCGCGGTAGGTGTCAATCTGTTCCGCGGCGGCTTCCAGTGATGACTTTTGGCCCAGCTGGGTGATGGTACGCTCGCTCTGCCCCGGCCGCAGATCGCCCAGCTGAATCTGCAATGCAGCGATGTTATCGCCACGGGCACTTTCAGAGTTATTGAGCAGGTATCCGTGCAGTGATTTCGGCGATGCCCACGAGCCAAACTCGTTTTCGCCCAGAAATACCCGGCGGTCACCATCAAAGGCGGCCACGGCCCGGTCACAGGTAACGTAGTTCACTTCAGTATCTTTCTTCATAAAGGCGTACTGAGCCAGCGTAATGCGGCCGTTGGCTTCATAGTGAGCCTTCACTGACATGGTCTGCGGCACCCAGTCGGCATTCACCAGTTGCTTTAGGGCATCGAAGTGTGAGAATTCATAAACAGGGATCACCTCAACAGTCAGCGTTTCATCGCTGATGTTGGTGATCTGTATGTCCTGTAACAGCACTTCCGAGCCCGCCGGTACAAAGGCCGTAATGCAGGCGCGCACGCCATAAGCCTCGACAACCCAACGGGTGTAGCCCAGGCCCACCCGGCATTCGAAGGAATCCAGCGGCAATAGGGTGGGCGTTAAGAAGGGCGAAAAGATGGTGCTGCCGCCCGCGCCGGTCACCTTAAGGTAAATGGTAGAGCCCTTGAAATCGGATTGTGGCATCTGCGCAATGTACTTGGTAATGCGGTTCAGAGCCGGGTCTTTGCGGCAGATTAATGCCCCACCGGTGGTGTCGATCAGGCCGCCGAAATCGAGCGTACCCACATAGTTGCACCACTTTACCGGCGTCTTTGGATTGGTGATAACGTATTCCCTGGCGGTGTCATCGAAATAACCGAAGCTGGCCACAATTGCCTCCTGCGCGATTTATTAATTTGGGTATTTTATTCTAGCTTGGAATAATAGGTAAGGGTTGAATTAGGGCGCGTGTGGAATTATATGTAAAAAATACGTGTCATTTTGGTGGGTTGTGTTGACAATGACGGAAAATCGACAGTATTCACAGATTCCGTGTAACGGTTATCCACAGTCGTCCGGCATCTGGTAACATGCGCCACTGAACTTCCATTAAAAAGCCGCGAACGGCTAAGAAAGAGACGGTATGCAAAAGAAGAAGGCAGCAGAAAAAAAGATTCAACTGACCAAAGAAAGCCTGGCTAACCACGGCAAGTATTATGCAATCACCACCAACAACGAGGCCTGGCGTCTTTCCGAGAACGCCTCTACCGAGCTGGAAAAAGAAGCCATTCTGGCACAGGCCTTCACCTCACTGTACCACTGGCGCAAGGTGGGCAAGCCGGCCAACGTCTATATGGCTTATGTGATTGTTGCCCGGGCGCTGGCGATTAATGGCGCGGGCGAGCTGGCGCTGGAATACGCCGAAAAGGCACTCAACTTCTTTGACGGCAAGGGCGAGCCGTGGATACAGGCATTCTGTAACCTGATGGTCGCCAATGCTTACTCAGTGATGGGTAAAAAGCGTAACTTCAAGAAGTACTGGGCCATTGCCGAAGAGATTGGCGGCAAGCTCAATGAAAAAGAACAGAAGGTGTTCAACGCTACTAAGAACACGATTGAGCAGATTTAATCGCTTGCCCCGTCCTGACATAAGGGAACGGTTTTACAGGAGCCAACTGATTTATTCAGTTGGCTTTTTTGTGCCTATACCGTTTGCAGTGGAACTCACCGGCCCGGTATTGCATCTAAGCTGCCTGCAAAGGGTTTAAATTGTGCAAGTGCTCTTGACGCATGTGCACCCGATACGCCTAAATTGATCCAAACGATAAGATCAGCCCTAAAAACACTGATATCACCCAGAAAAGAGAGACGTAGTTATGAAAACGCTTCTGTTCGCCGGCCTGCTGTTGATGCCGTTACTTTCTGCCGCCGAAGTCAATGTCATTGAAGCGCAATCGATCGCCCTGCGCGGCGAGCCCAAGTATGCGGATGACTTTACGCATTTCGATTACGTAAATCCGGATGCGCCCAAGGGCGGGGTGCTCAGAAACGAAGCCATCGGCACCTTTGATTCCTTCAACCGTTATGGCCAGCGTGGCGATTCAGTCGTTGGCGCCGATGCTCTGTTCGATACGCTGATGGTAAGCTCCAGTGATGAGCTGGACGTGTACTACCCGCTGATTGCCGAGCGTATTCGCTATGCCGATGACTACTCCTTCCTAACCTTTATTCTCAACCCGGCGGCCCGCTACAGCGATGGCAAGCAGATCACCGCCAGCGATGTGCTGTTCACCTTTGAAAAGTTTAAAGCCGAGGGTGTGCCGCAGTTCGCCAAGTATTACGAGTTTATTAAGAACGTAGAGGTGAAGGGTGATTTGGAAGTGACCTTCTACATGGAAGGCGCGGACCGGGAAAAATTCCTGTCGCTGATCGATCTGCCGGTATTTCCGGAGCACTTCTGGAAAGACCACAACCTGAGTGAGCCGCTGAAGGTGGTGCCGGTGGTCAGTGGCCCGCTGTTGATCAAAGATTTTAAATTTGGCCAGTACATCGTGTACGAACGAAATAAAGACTACTGGGCCAAAGACCTGCCGGTGATGAAGGGGCAGGTAAACTTCGATGAGTACCGTTACGACTATTACCGTGACCAAACCGTTGCCTTCGAAGCCTTCAAGGCTGGAGACATCGATTTCTGGGATCGCTCCACGGCCAAAGACTGGGCGACCGGCTATAACATTCCGGCGATCAAAGATGGCCGCATGATCAAAGAAGAGATTGCCCACGAAATTCCACAAAACACCACAGGCTTTATCTTTAACACCAAGCGTAAGATTTTCTCTGACCCGCGGGTGCGTGAAGCCCTGGCCTACGCCATGGATTTTGAGTGGATGAACAAGAACCTGTTTTACGATTCTTACATTCGCACCAACAGCTACTTCCAGAACACCCAGTACATGGCGCGTGAACTCCCCAGCGAGGAAGAGCTGGCCATTCTGGCACCCATCAAAGACAAGGTAGACCCGCGTGTCTTCACCGAGGTGTATAACCCGCCGGTGAACGATGGCAGCGGTAATATTCGCGGCTCCCTGCGCACCGCTCTTCGCCTGCTGAAAGAAGCCGGCTGGGAGGTGAAAGACAAGAAGCTGACCAGTGTGGCAACCGGTGAACTGTTCGAGTTTGAACTGATGACCTACAGCCCGGTGACCGAGCGAATCGCTATTCCGTTCCAGGAAAACCTGAAAAAACTGGGCATTGATATGTCCATCCGCCAGGTCGATACCTCCCAGTTTGTTAACCGCTGGCACGAGCATGATTTTGATATGGTGTCGCAGCGCTATTCGGCGAACCCGCATCCGTCATCCAGCTTAAGGATTGTCTGGCATTCCAACTTTATCGACTCCTCCTACAACCAGGCCAATGTGACCGACCAGGCTGTCGATTACCTGGTCGATGGTATTGCCGAGCATCAATCCGATGACGACGCACTGCTGCACTGGGGCCGGGCGTTGGATCGTGTTCTGCTTTGGAACCACTACCTGATACCGCAATGGCACTACAACAAATTCCGCATCGCCTATTACGATAAATTCAGCCGGCCGGATGTGCGTCCGAAATACAGCCTGGGCTTCGATACCTGGTGGATCGACCCTGAAAAAGAAGCGGCACTGACCCAGTAACTGAGCAAAGCTAGGAGAGTTCATTGGGCGCATATATTGTTCGCCGCTTGCTGTTGATGATTCCGACCCTGTGGGCAATCATCACCATCAACTTTTTCATTGTGCAGTTGGCCCCCGGCGGCCCGGTTGATCAGGCGCTGGCGGCCGCACAGGGCATTGAAGGCACCATGCTCGATCGTGTCACCAATGCCAACCAATCGGAGGTGTCCGAAAACAACGGGGAGGGGCAATCGAGCTATCGCGGCTCGCAGGGCCTCGACCCGGAAATCATCGCCGAAATCGAAAAGCGCTATGGCTTCGATAAACCGATTTACGTCCGCTATTTCAAAATGCTGGGCGACTACCTGCGCTTTGATTTTGGCGATTCGCTGTTTAAATCTGGCTCGGTGATTGGCCTGATTATCGAGCGTATGCCGGTGTCGATCTCCCTCGGCTTGTGGAGCACGCTGATCATCTATTTTGTCTCCATTCCGCTGGGTATAAAAAAGGCGATTCGCCACAACAGCCAGTTTGATATTTCTTCGACCACCCTGCTGATTGCGCTCAGTGCCATCCCCGGCTTTCTGTTTGCGGTATTGCTGGTGATTTTGTTTGCCGGTGGTAACTACTTTGATTGGTTCCCGATTCGCGGGCTCACCTCGAACAACTGGGCCGAGCTTTCCTGGTTCGGCAAGATTATCGACTACTTCTGGCATATGACGCTGCCGATCATCGCCACCGTCGTCGGGGGCTTTACCGTGCTGACCATGCTCACCAAGAATTCGTTTCTGGACGAGATTGCCAAGCAGTATGTCATTACTGCCCGCGCCAAGGGCAACACCGAAAACCGCATTCTGTACAAGCACGTGTTCCGCAATGCCATGCTGATTATTATTGCCGGCTTCCCGGCCACCTTTATCAGCCTGTTCTTTACTGGCTCGGTGCTGATTGAAGTGATCTTTTCGCTGGAAGGCCTGGGCCTGCTCGGCTTTGAAGCCATGGGGCAGCGCGATTATCCCATTATGTTTGGCACGCTTTATATGTTTACACTGCTGGGTTTGCTGTTAGGCCTGCTCGGCGATTTGATGTACACCGTGGTCGACCCACGCATCGATTTCGAGGCGCGCTGATATGCAGTTAAATCCGTTAGCGCAAAAGCGCCTCAGCCTGTTTAAGAAAAACAAACGCGCGGTCATTTCCTTATGGCTGTTCGGCTTTCTGTTTTTTGTGTCGTTGTTTTCCGAACTGATCGCCAACGATAAACCCATTCTGGTGCGTTACGACGGCGACTTCTATGTGCCGTTTCTGGTCGCCTACAGCGAAACCGAATTCGGCGGCGATTTTGAAACCGAGGCCGATTACAAAGATCCGTTCGTCACCGAATTGATTGAGGAAAAGGGCTGGATACTCTGGCCGCTAGTTCCGTTCCACTACAGCACCATCAATTACGACCTGCCAACACCGGCGCCGTCGCCACCGGATGCCGTCAACTGGCTCGGCACCGATGATAACGGCCGCGATGTGCTGGCGCGGATTCTCTACGGCTTCCGTATTTCCTGTTTGTTCGGTTTTATTCTCACCGCCATTTCTACAGTGATTGGGGTTTCCGCCGGTGCGGTGCAGGGCTTTTACGGCGGCCGTATCGACCTGTACTTTCAGCGCTTTATTGAGGTGTGGGGCAGTATGCCGACGCTGTTCATCCTGATTATTCTGGCCTCGGTGATTCAGCCGAGCTTCTGGATGCTGATGGGCATTCTGCTGCTGTTCAGCTGGATGGGTTTTGTCGGTGTGGTGCGCGCCGAGTTTCTGCGCACCCGTAATTTTGAATACGTACAGGCCGCACGCGCGCTGGGCATGAGCAACAACCGCATCATGTTCCGCCATGTGTTGCCCAACGCCATGGTGGCAACGCTGACCATGATGCCGTTCGTGCTCAGTGGTTCGGTCACCACGCTGACCTCGCTCGATTTTCTCGGCTTTGGTTTGCCGCCCGGCTCGCCGTCCCTCGGTGAACTTTTGGCGCAGGGTAAGGCCAATATTCAGGCGCCCTGGCTGGGGCTTTCTGCGTTTGTGGTGTTGGGCCTGCTCATGGCACTGCTGGTCTTTGTTGGTGAAGGTGTGCGTGATGCGTTTGATCCGCGCCATCAGAAATAGGAAACAGTCATGACTGCCCTGGTTGAATTTAAAAATGTATCCATCGGCCTGCAACTGGAAGACGGTTTTCAGACGATTGTGAAAGACCTGAATCTCGCCATCAACAAAGGCGAGATTGTCGGCCTGGTGGGTGAGAGCGGCTCCGGTAAATCCATCAGCGCGCTTTCGATCATGCAGCTGCTGCCCAGTGTTTTAAGCTACAGCGACGAAAGTGAGCTGTATCTGGATGGCACCGATGTACTCAAGGCCGATGAAAAAAAGCTGCGCCAGTTGCGCGGTAATAAGGTTGGTTGCATTTTTCAGGAGCCGATGACCTCGCTCAACCCGCTGCAGACCATTGAAAAGCAAATGGCCGAAGTGCTGTACCTGCACCGTGGCTGGCTGATGAACCAGAAGCAAACCACCGAGCACATTCTGGAAGGGTTGCGGCATGTGGAACTGCGCGAACCGGAAAAGAAACTCAAGGCCTACCCGCACCAGCTCTCCGGTGGTGAACGCCAACGGGTGATGATCGCCATGGCGCTGCTGAACGAGCCGGAACTGCTCATTGCCGATGAACCGACCACCGCGCTCGATGTGACCGTGCAGGCGCAAATTCTGGAGCTGATTAAAAAACTGCAGGCCGAATTTAACATGGCGGTGTTGTTTATCAGTCACGATTTAGGCGTGGTGCGGCGCATGGCCGACCGCGTGGCGGTGATGGAAAGCGGCATACTGGTCGAGCAGGGCAGCACCGAAGCCATCTTTACCAACGCACAGCACCCGTACACTCAGAAATTACTGGCGGCAGAACCGAGCGGCAAACCGGTGCCAACGAGCGCGGACAGCACGCAATTAACCGTCGATCAGGTGCGCGTTTGGTTCCCGATTCAAAAGGGTATTTTGCGCCGCGTGGTCGATCACATCAAAGCCGTGACCGATGTTTCTATTGAGATTAAACACGGCCAAACGCTGGGTATTGTCGGTGAGAGTGGCTCCGGCAAATCGACCCTGGCAAAAGCCATTTTAGGTTTGGAAAAAAGCGAGGGCGACATTCAGTTTGAATCGCAATCGCTGAAAAACTTAACCCACCAGCAGTGGCAACCGTTTCGCAAAAAGATGCAGGTGGTGTTTCAGGATCCGTATGGCAGCCTCAGCCCGCGCATGACCGTTGAGCAGATTATTGCCGAAGGCTTAGAGGTGAATAAGATCGGCAGCCGCGAAAGCCGGGAGCAGGCCGTGATCGAGATTATGCACAAGGTTGGCCTGAACCCGGATATGCGCCACCGCTACCCAAACGAGTTTTCCGGTGGCCAGCGCCAGCGCATTGCCATCGCCCGGGCGATGATTCTGGAGCCAGAACTGGTGGTGCTGGATGAACCGACCTCATCGCTCGACCGAACCGTACAGTTTCAGATTATTGAACTGCTGAAAAAACTGCAGCGCGAAAAAAACATCAGCTACATCTTTATCTCGCACGACTTAAAGGTGGTGAAAGCCATCGCCCATGAGGTGGTGGTGATGAAACAGGGTGAAATCGTCGAGCAGGGCAGTCAGGTATTTGAAGCGCCGCAGCAGGATTACACCAAGCGCTTGGTCGAGACGGCGTTCAGTTACTGACAACCAGTGACGCTCTAGGCCGCTTCTGCCTCTAAGCCTGCGGCGTCGTCTTCGGTTAAATTCCTCAGCCATATGCGTTTTTTTGCTCGGCGGAATGAAAGCGTCGCCTTGGCGAATTCCTCAACCAGCACCATGGCATAAACCCAGACATAGCCCAGCTCAAAGACAAAGGCGGCGACAAAGCTGGCCGGAATACCGAGCAGCCACATGGCGATCATATCGGTAGCCAGCACGTATTTGTTATCGCCGCCCGCGCGCAGAATGCCAATAATCAGCACCATGTTCAGGGTTTTAATCCAGCTGGTAAAACAAACCACAAACAGCAGCTGCTCACACAACCGGTACAGGCTGTCCGTTGGGTCGAGTAACAGCGGCAGATACACCGGCTTTAACAGGAACAGCAGCAGGCCAAACAACACCGATGCTATGGGCGCAAACAGCGTAAAGCGCCGGGCGAGCAGTTCGGCCTCGTCGAAATTATTACGGCCGAGATTCTGGCCAATCAGCACCGAACAGGCCGTGACAAAACCAAAAAACAGGGCGTGATACATGCCTTCGATCGGGCTGATTAAGCTCAAGGAAGCCAGCGCCTCGGTGCCCACATGTGAAGCGATGCCGTGATAAATAAAGGTACCAAAGCCCCACAGGGTGAAGTTAACGGTGAGCGGCGCCGCCGCGCTTCGGTAGCTTTTCAGGTAAGGGCGCATCAGTTGTCGGGTCTGGTACAGGCTGGTCAGGCGTAGCGGGTGGCGGCGCATGGCCAGATACACCAGAAACAGCAACAGCTGGACCGTACGGGCAATCACACTGGCCACGGCAACACCCGTTACACCGAGCTGCGGGAACGGCCCAATGCCGTAAATCAGCAGATAGTTCAGCGCTATGTTGAGCACTATGGCGACCGTTGCCAGCACCAGTGGCGCAACCGTTTCGCTGCGCGCACGCAGTGCACTTTCATAGCAGATGATGACATGCGTTAAAAACAGCAATGGAATGGTAATTCTCAGATAACCGCTGGCGTAGCGGATCAGGTTTTCATCCTGGGTCAGTAAACCCAGCAGCAGTTCCGGGGCGAACAGAAACACCAGTGCAAAGGGCACCAGCAACGCCAGCCCGGAAAGCACGCCCAGGCTCAAAATACCCTGCGCCGCCTTGTGGTTGCCGCGGCCATGGTGCTGCGCCACCAGAATAGAAATAGCGGTTCCCAAGCCGGCCATGATCATGATCAGCACAAAGTGCAGCTTGGCGCTGATGCCAATCGCTGCCACGGCCGCCGCGCCCAGGGCGGTGACCATAAATACATCCGACATGCCCAGCACGCTGACCAGCATATTTTGCAGGGCGGTAGGAAGGGCAAGCCGAATCAGTTGCTGCAGGCGGGTTGGGTGCATCGGTGAATTCCCGGGTCGAGTTGTGTGGTTATTTTTCGGTGCAGTATAGGTGAGCAGCGATGGAGAGGGTAACGCTCCGGGCAAGCTAATTTGTGAAATGGCCGTCAACCTTTAGTATAAATCAGATATACCGTTACGCTGTTTCGTAGTTTGGCTCTTAGTTGAACAATTAGAAGGATTTTCAATGATCACCCACATCTTATTTGATCACGATGGTGTACTTGTCGATACCGAAAAGTGGTTCTTCGAAGCGACCCGTGAAGCCCTGCTAAGGCTGAACATTATGATGACCTTCGACGACTACAAACAACACCTGGTCAATGGCTATTCTAACTGGGCAGTGGCACAGGCTAACGGTGTTTTTGAGCAAGAAATAGAGGCGGCGAAGGCCTGGCGTAATAAACGCTATCAGCACTATCTGCAACAGGAGGACATCGATATTCCCGGTGTCGTTGAGGTTCTAAACAAGCTGAGCAGGCATTTCCAAATGGCTGTGGTGACAACTTCCCGCCGCAGTGATTTCAGTCTGATCCATCAGCACCGAAACCTGCTCGGCAGCATGACGTTTGTGTTGTGCCGCGAGGATTATGTAAAAGCAAAACCCGATGCCGAACCCTATCTGGCGGCACTGAAAAAATTTGCCATTGCACCAGAGAATGCTGTTGTGGTGGAAGATTCTAAACGCGGCCTGGCAGCGGCTGAAGCCGCGGGTATTAAGACCATCAGGGTGCATAATGAGTTTGTTGCCCACCAGCGGGCGCGGTCGGATTATCAGATTAGTGCGCTGCAAGAGCTACCGGAACTGTTAAAACGAGTACAGCAAAAGAGTCGTTAGGCCGGAAGCCACCCGTGAACAGGGCTAGCCAATGTGATGCTCCATCAAAAAATTCGTCAGCACCCTGCCATTTATCTCCGCCTGCTGCTGTTTTAAAACACGAAAGCCAAAGTGCTCAAAGAAAGGTCGGGCAGTGATGCTGACGTTGGCGTAAAGGCGAGCAATGCCCGCTTCTTTGCCGGCTGTAAAAATGTGATCCATTAACGCCTTACCCACACCTTGGCCCTGATGCTCTGCATGGCAGAAGAAGTGATCGATGTAGCCATCGGCTTGCAGGTCGGCAAAGCCTACGATCTCTCCGTTAATTTCAGCGATAAAGGGGGCCATGGCATCGGCGCGCTTTTGCCAGAGCTCTGCTGAAATATGCTCGGGTGCCCAGGCCTGAACCTGATCCGGCTGGTAGTCGCGGCTATTAATGCGGCGAATGGTATTGAACTTCAGCTGCCAAAGCGGGCTGGCATCGCTGTTCTGGTAGGTTCGAATATTAATTTGATTCAAAATTCGGTGACTCCCGGATGGCCTGTGGCGGGGTATACAGTGTGCATTCTAAACCGCTTTCGCAGAGCGAATGAATAGGGCAATAGAGGCTCGGCTCTGACAGACGTCATTACACCAAATCTGCTATTTTGTATTATTGTTATACAAAAACTAGAAAGACCTTTCTCGACAGACTCCAGAAATTCACCAACTGCTGGGAACAGCAGTGCAATAAAAAGGATCAGAAATGAACAAGAAAAAAGTGCTTGTTTTGGGTACTGGTTTTGCCGGTCAGGGCCATGCGAAGGCGTTTATCGATGCGGGTGCAGAAATTGTCGGCATCGTGGGTCGTACAGCCAGCGTGGTTTCGGAAGTAGCGGAAAAGATGGGCATTCCATACTCGGGCACCGACTGGCAGGCGGCTCTGGATGCCTGTAAGCCAGATGTTGTTTCTATCGCCACGCCGGGCGGCGCGCACTACGAGCCGGTTCTGCAGGCCCTGAATGCCGGTTGCCATGTGTTCTGCGATAAGCCATTGGCGACGAATGGCGATGAAGCCAAAGAGATGATGGAACTGGCCGAAAAGAAAGGTCTGAAAACTGCCTTTGCCTCCAGCTTCCGCTTTATGCCGGAAATCATCCACGCCCGCCGACTCATTCAACAGGGTAAAATCGGTGAGCCACGTGAAGTAGAGCTGATTTCGCACTTTAACCTCGATAAAAACATTCCCTTCGGCTGGTCGCATACCATCGATGCCGGTGGTGGCCGCCTGAACAACAACTTCACCCACCTCTTGTCTATTGTGACCTATACCATTGGTGAGAGCATTCTGGCGATCAGTGGCGATATTCGTAAAGACCTGGCGCGTGCGCCGAAAGTGGCCGGGGTGCATAACTTTACCGAGCGCCGCAACTTCATTCCGGAAGACCTGAACGACCCGAACCTGGAGTGGGGCGAGTCAGACGTAGAGTGGTCGTACACTGTGATGGCCAAGGTCAAGGCCGATACCTACCCGGCGGAAAAACCGGTTTCGGTATTGTTCAAGCATGGTGGTTTGGTGCCGCGCTTTAACGAAGACCATATTGTTTTCCACGGCAGTGAAGGCTCTATTTACATTAAGGGTCACTATGGGGCTGGCCCGCTGTATATCTGGGCAGACACTAACGAATGGCAGGAGTTGCCATTGCCGCAGGATATCAGCGATAGTCTGCCGGATATCAAAGACGATACCCAGCGCAGCTGGACGTACCTGGCCAAGCTGCTGATCAACGACCTGAGCGGCGTTGCCGATGAGCCTTATCAGAGCTTTAAAGACGGTTACCGCTACCAGCGTATGATCGACATTGTGCGCGACAGCGATAACTGGGTGGATACCTCAGCGTTGTAACTCGCTTTTACAAGCCGGTGGCCTTCGCCGCCGGTTTTTTATTTGCTTTTCTTAACTCTCTTGTAGCCCTTGCCGATCAGTATGCCCAGTGTCATGGGTATGCCGATCATCAGCGCAGCCTTAAGAAAGGGCAGGCTGACGTTGATAAAGGTGCGAGGCAGTTCTTCATGGGCATGACCGCCTGCGCCTTTACCCATCCCCATCCCCATTCCGGAACCCTGACCCCGGAAACTGTAAGACCAGTCGCTGAAGCCCACATAGTAGAACCCCACACAAACCAGAATGCTGATCAGGCTGATGATAAACGCTTTAGCATAGCCGTTGTTCATGATTGCTTTCATTGCGCACCTCCGGAGACTGCCTGAGCTTTTGTTATCGGTTTGCGGGCAAAGACCTTCTTCGTCATTTTCACCACCCAGCTCCAGTGCAGCGCCATATGAACACCGATCATGACCAGCAGAAAGTTTGCCGCATCGTGATGCATGGCTTTCCAGAAGGCATCACGGCCAACTTCAAAACCGAGCATTGGCAGTGCTTCCTTCGAGGTCAGCAGGCCGCTGATCAGTACCCAAAGCATGGCCAGATAGAGCGCCATATTGAGCACTACATTTAGCCGGCTTTGCAGGTTTAACCGGCCAAAGAAGCGCTTGGGTATGTTGGTGATCCACTCCCAGTGCTGAACCAGATGAACAATGAACGGCACTAACAACGCGAGTCCAAGCCATTCATGGATGAGGTTGCCGGTCGCTTTCTGAGCGGCGACACAGAGCATCAGCAGCAGTAACAGAGCGTCAATTGCGTATCTGGCTTTGTTGATATTTTTGGTCCAGGAAAACATAAGCCACCTGTAAGTTAGTTGAGTACTGAAAGACTAACCGGTGAATATGCAAAAAATAAGGATATTAAATATGTGTTTAGCGAGGGAGGTATGGTGAGAAAAACACCCCGCACCAGAGGTGCGGAGCCAAGGAGATTATAATGAAAAAACACTTACTGCTGCATTTAGAAAAAGGGTAACCAGCCCTCAGTAAGTGAGACACATACTACGCTAGAAAGTTGCATCAAATATGGATGCAATTACAACTGAATGTAAGAGTAAGGTCAGCACAGGTAAGGGTTACGCAGCATCGTGTCAGCCCGGCTTGCGGCTGAGCAGATATTCCTGAAAACCATGCCCGGTATCATTGCCATAATGAAAGGCACTGACGGTGAAATCCGGCAGCAGTTTCATCAGTGACGCGGTGGAAGCAAACGGCCGGTCGCTTTCGCCTGCTAAACGGTTGGAAACCGTGAGCGTGCCGTTCTCCTGCACACTGAAAACCGCAGGCCGCTTCGGAACCTGATGCTCGGCATAGCCAATCACGTGCAACAGTGAGCCGGCTGGCATTTTTTTGCTGAGTGCCGCACCCAGGGTCCGAATCTGTTCTTCGCTGCAGAAATTAAAAATATCCCAGCTCAGTACCAGATGAATCTCGTCCGGTTCCTGCGCTCTTAGAATATGCAGGTTAATCCGTTCGCTCTCTGCATCGGCCAGCTTTTTCTTCCAGGCCATCGTTGAGAAAAGGTCTTCAATAAACAGTTGACCGGAATGGCGGTTCAAGAAGTGAGTTTCGCGACCGGTTTTTTTACCCAGGTCAAGCAGTGTCATTTCCTGCATTTGGCCTTTGCGGCTCAGTACCTCTGAAAGAATTGGCAGTGAGATGGTTGTGTTCTCGGAAGAAAAGTAGGCCACCTTTTCAACGTGGGTTTGGCCTTTGTATTCCTGCTGGCTGAAGTGGCTACCAAATGCCAGTACCATCTCTTTTATGCTTTGGTGCATACCCTGCTGATTAATATGCGAATGCTGCAAACTGAAGCCGCCCATTTTTTTTAGCAGTTTAATCAGCGTATGGCGCGGCGATGGAATCAGCCGGCCGGAATCGTAACTGAATTCGAAACTGAAATTTTCCTGTAACCGGAAGTGAATGGGTGTGGCCGGAATATTCGCACCGGTGTACTGCATCATATGCAGGCGGGTATGCTCGTTGAAGTTGGGGCTGAGCAGGTTGAACAGAATTTCAATGGATTCCAGCGTCAGGTAGTTCAATACATCCCAACACAGCACAACATCGAATGTCTGATTGCGGTTGGTCAGCATCAGATGATCTTCGATCAGCGACTGAAAATTACTTTGATCGGCATTTAACGCAGGAAAAACCTCAGCGATGTCTTCAACAAAACACTTATAGCCGCTGTTGAGAAAGGTCTGGGTGGTGCCACTGGTGAGAGGGCCGAGGTCTAAAACCGTACCGCCGGAGGAATCCAAACTCTCCATCAGGTTTTCCAGGCCGGTTGCGCGGTGGTAGCTTGGCTTAGCCATGCCGTGAGTCTTCATATTGATTGGCCTGTTGCGATTCCGATAGCTTAAGAGGAAGGGCTGCAGGTTAACACTAAGCTGAGGCTTTAAAAACGCTGCCGTTCACAGACAGCGTAAAATGAGTGTTTATTGGATAAGCCCAAACAGCCTTGGTAAGAACAGACTGATTGCCGGGATGAAGGTGATCAGCATGAGGGTAATCATCAACACCGCACAGAAAGGCAGTATTGATTTAATCACATCCTCAATTTTAGCCTCACTGACACTGCAACCAACGAACAGTGCGGTACCCACCGGTGGTGTGGCAATGCCAATACACAGGTTGAAGATAATCATCATTGCGAAGTGGATTTGATGCATTCCCAAATCGGCCGCGATCGGCATGAAGATGGGTGTGAATATCAACAGCGCTGGGGTTAAATCCATAAACATACCCACGATCAGCAGAATCACGTTCATCATGATGAAGATAATGATCGGATTATCGGAGATCGACAGCATCCAGTCGCTGATCATTGTCGGCAACCCTGTAAAGGCCATGGCCCAGGACATTATCGTAGAGGCCCCGATCAGGAACAGCATAATGCCGGTGATCTCTGTCGTTTCTATGCAAATGGTTTTGCAATCGGCAAGGCTGATTGAACGATAACAGAGCGAGAGTATCAGCGCATAAAGTACCGCTATACAGGCACCCTCGGTTGCGGTGAATACACCACCGATAATACCGCCGATGACCACAATGATTAGCCCAAGGCTGGGTAAGGCCTGCCAAACCGTGATGAGTTTTTCCCGCATACTGGTGTGTGCAGTGTGCTGAACCCCGTAGCCCTTTTTCTTGGCGATTACATAGGCAACAACCATGCAGCTCAAGCCCATTAAAATGCCGGGAATGTAGCCCGCGATAAAAAGTGCTGCGACTGAGGTTCCGCCACTGACGACTGAAAATACAATCAGTGAATTGCTGGGTGGAATCAACAGACCCGCCGGGCAAGATGCCGCATTCACTGCGGTAGAAAAGGATTTATCGTATCCTTCTTCCTGTTGTTGAGGCATCAGGGTTTTACCGACTGCCGCAGCAGCAGCGACGGCAGATCCAGAAACTGCACCAAACATCATGTTGGAAAGAATATTCACCTGAGCGAGTGAACCCGGCATGCGGCCAACAAGTAGCTTTGCGAAGTTTACCAACCGTGTGGCGATGCCTCCGCGATTCATAATGTTACCTGCCAGAATAAAAAACGGGATGGCTAACAGACTGAAGCTGTCCACACCGGTCACAATTTTTTGTCCTGCAGTCATAACAGCAACGTCAAATGGAAGGATGGTGAACATAATCACCAGCGATGACATCGCGATTGCAATTGCGATTGGAACGCTTATCGCAGTCATCAGCAAAAACAGGCATAAAAGCCAAAAACCAACTGAAATATCCATAAATTATCCTTTGAAAAATTCGTGCGCTTAGCAGTTATTTCTTTTTCCAAACGGTATCGATCATGTTTAACGCAACGTATATCACCGTGACGACTCCGGAGATTGGCAGAATCATATAGATGTAAGCCATCGGTATTTGCAGCGCCGGTGATAGCTGTTGCATGGTTCGGCCGACCAGGGCACTACCGCCTTTGATCATGGCTAAAACGACAAATGTCAGGATGAGTATTTGAATAAAAATTTGCAGCGCAGTGTTGGCTTTTTCAGGTAAGTGCGACGGTAAAAGAGTAATGGCTAAGTGCGCATTTTTACCGAATAGATAGCTGGCACCCAGTAAGCCAAGCCAGATCATCGTGTACCGGGAAAGCTCGTCGGTAAATGAACTGGGGTCATTGAGAATGTAACGGCTGAACACCTGCCATGTCACTGTAACCACTAAAAGAATGAGCGCGAAACCACAAAGGCTAAGGATAGAGTTATTTAAAATTTTTCGAGTTATCGTGCAGAATTTCTTCATTAAAAAAACCTCTGAAGAAGTGATTTCTGCAAAAGCAAAGCCCTTACAGAAATCACAGAAGAATGCCTAAGTATTAAAGCGCTTTAATTTTTTCTATGAAGTACGCGAGCTTAGGGTCTTCCATTGCTGCGTTAACCATGGGCTGAACTTTTTCGCGGAATTTTTCTTTGTCTACTTCAACAAACTGAACGCCAAGTTCTTTCGCTTTCGCAACGTTGCTGCCTTCAATTTGATCCCAAAGTTTAATTTCTTCTTCGAGTGCTTCAGCCGCCGCTTCTTTGATTATCTTCTGCTCTTCAGCGGTAAGGCGTGCCCATGCCGCTTCAGAAATAATGATCAAATCCGGGCTCATGGTGTGCTGGTCCATCGAGTAGTATTTTGCCACTTCTGTGTGACGCATTTCGACCAGGCTGGATACATTGTTTTCAGCGCCTTCAATGACGCCCTGTTGCAGCCCTGTGTAGATTTCAGTAAACGGCATCGGTGTCGCTTTCGCACCAAGAAGATTGATCATCTCCATCATGGTCGGTGATTCCGGTACGCGGATTTTCATTCCTTTTAAGTCTTCCGGTGTTGTGAAGGGTTTGCTGCTGTAAAAACTGCGTGAACCGGAATCAAAAAAGGTTAAACCAATAAAGCCTTTACCGGCGCTGGAAACCAAAAGCTCTTGCGCGGCATCGCTGCGCATAAAGCTGCGCATGTGATCGGTGCTGTTAAACAGATAAGGAATTGAAATTGTTTTAAATGTTGGTTCAAACGATTCAGCTAACGAGCCATTGATCTTCGCCATATCCAGCGCGCCGGTCACGACCTGTTCTGCCTGATCACGTTCAGAGCCTAATTGGGCATTTGGGAAAATCTTTATTTTTAAATCGCCGTGGGATTTTTCTTTTACTTTATCGGCAAAAACCACCATGCCTTTGTGCGCTGCATTTTCCAGGGACATGGCATGGCCCAGTGTTAAAGTTTTTGCGCTTACGCCGACACTTGCAAATAGAGATGCAGCAACGAGAGTTGCGAGATAACGTTTTTTCATGTGTTCACCATTTTATTTTTGTTAGAGTGCTTTATGAATGACGGTTGCCATATTGATAACAATGTCAAAATGAATACTACAATAATATAATATGACAAAATTGAGCCAGATCATTTATTGAACAGGGGTAAATCAGGCCTGTGCGTAAGCCGTTGGTGTGAGCTGTCGATGTGAGCCGGTGATGTCAGTGACGAGGGCAAAGGCTTGAAGCAGGCGAAGGCTGCGGTAATGGCGGGGGTGTGCGATGGGTGGTGAGTTAAAACGGAGAGTAGCGGCGAGCTACTCTCGGGGATCGTTGCGGTTTTACTGATTCAGGTTGCAGGCACCCGGCTCAATTCGATTTGTCTGCCTGTTTGTTTACAGCAGGCTTGGTGTCATTGGTTACCGGTTTGCCAGGCTTAGAATCTGCGGCGCTGTCTTTTGCCTTACGCACCGGGAGCTCCGGGTGAACCAGCTTTTCTTTGAAGGCATCGCGGCGTTCGGCCTGTTCTGCGTCGGTATCGACCATATCCATGGAGCCGCGGAATTTACCGCCATCTTCCAGTTGAATACGCGGGGCAATCAGGTTGCCTTTTACCACGGCAGTTTTCTTTATTTCGATCAGTTCATCGGCCAGTACATCGCCGGTCAGCTTGCCGTTAATGACAATGTTCTGGGCATGAATGTTGGCCTGCAGCTCACCGGTGGAGCCGATGGTCAGGTTCTGCCCCTGCATTAGCACGGTGCCTTCAATCTTGCCTTCGATCAGCAGATCTTCAGTGCCGACCAGCTCACCACGGAACTGAATGTTGTGGCCAATGACCGAGCGGATAGCGGGTTCTGCAGCTGTGGCGGGTGCGGCAGGTTTGATTTCCTGAGTTACAGTGACGCTGGGCTTGGGGGCCGGTGGAACGGTGCTTTCAATCGTAGTGTCTTCACGTTTAAAGCCGCCTAAAAAACTGCGTGCGTCTCCGGTGGAGTGGTTTCTGTCAGACATGAATTACCTCATTTCAGCTTTGCTTATGCGAAAAATCGGAGTCATCCATGACCGCTAACAACCCTGTTTAAACTGAACCTGATGTGCAGAGTATTTCTTTCAGGGGTCGAGCCAGTATAGGGACAGAAACCGGAAAAGCCGACGTAAACCGACGCCTATTGTAAACGGAATCAGAGAACTGTGAACTGAATCTAAGTTGTTGGCCTGAAGGGGGAAAGGCGAACATTCGGGCTATAGATTCTTAGCTGCCCGAAGCCTTGCGGGGAAACGAGAAAGCGGGGGAGTGCTTTCAGGTTTGGTTCACGTGTCAGTCGCCGCTGTGATCAGGCGTCTGCGACAATGGAGCTCCAGTTGGTGGCGAATGGCTCGATAAAGGCGGAAAGGATATTGGCGTCTTTGTCTGCCAGCTCAGCTTTATTGAAGCCGGGCTTATCTTTCTCGTTTAAAAGCTCAAATGGGTGATTAAACACCTCATAGCCTTCACTGGAGGTTGTTAACACGGATGGTTTGCTCATGATTTTTTCCTTAATAATTCAATCAGCGCGCGAATTGTATGACAAATATTTCGAATGGTGAATGGCACTTCTGTCGAAGGCAGGCTAAGGGTGGCGTGTGTCAGTTTTGTTGAGGTTGGATGAAGCTTGTATGTGAAATGGTGTTCTAGTTTGGAATAAAAACATGAGTATTGTGGTAGGGCCACCGATTGGTGGCCCTAGGTTGTGGATAAACCCCGTCGACGAAAAGGTAGCTCCTAAATAGACCGCTGCAAGTATCGTCCTGATACGCTCGACGAAAACATCCATGTTTTCGACGTCTATTTAGGAGCTACCTTTTCGTCGCCTTGACGACTGTGGTGACTTTGTCGGCAGTCTGGGGCCACCCATCGGTGGCCTCATAAGCGTTTCCTTTACGCGTTTGGCTGCGTGGTTTGAATATCGAATAACACCTCCGGCGCCTTGCTTTCCGTGAATAGCAGCTTGTGGTTAATAATCTTCAGGCTTTCATCCTGCCGGTGAGAAACAAACAGCAGCGTCGTAGGGCCGTTCGCGATAATGCGCTCAACCGTGTTGAGTACGTAGTAGCGGTTAAAGTCGTCCAGCCCCTGCGTGGGTTCATCCAGTATCAGCAGTGGCGGTTGCTTGATGAGTGCTCGGGCCATCAGTACCAGCCGCTGCTCGCCCATAGATAGCTGCCGGAATGGGGTGTTCCATTTTTCACGCAGGCCAATCAACGCCAGCCAGCTCAGCGCCAGTTGTTTTTCACTCTCGCCGATAGCCTTATACACGCCAATGGAGTCGGTTAGCCCGGAGACCACCGCGGTTAATGCATTACCGGCAACGCGGTAGTCGCGGTGCAGGTTGCCGGAAACATAGCCCAGGTGTTTTTTAATTTGCCAGATGCTTTCGCCCTGGCCGCGCTGATAGCCAAAAACCTGCATGCGGTTGCGATAGCACTGTGGGTGGTCGCCGGTGATTAGCCCGAGCAGGGTCGATTTGCCGCAGCCGTTTGGCCCGGAAATTTGGCTGTGTACGCCGGGCAGCAGCTGCCAGTTGAGGCCCTGAAACTGGTAAGTGTCATCGTATTGCACAAAGCCGTTCTCGATATGAACCAGCGGTTTGTTTTCCGGCCAGTCGTCCAGTTGAAACTGAGACTGGCGCGCGGGTAACGGCATGGGCTTGTTGCGCAGCGTTAGCAGGTGCTGCCATTGCTCGGCGAGATCATTCGGCATGGCGCCGGTGAAGCGCAGTTCGCCTTTATCGAGCAGGGCCAGCTGGCTGAAGCCGCTGCAGATGTCATCCTGCTGGTTCACCATTAACAGCAGCCATTGGCCATTGGCGATCAGCTGGTTGATGACCTGGTGCAGTTCATTGCGGCTGGCCGCATCCAAACCCTCGAAAGGTTCATCCAGAATTAATAGCTCCGGTTCGCTCAGCAGGGCATTGGCCAGCATCAGCTTGCGGCCTTCACCACTGCTCAGCAGGCGATAACCGCGATCGAGCAGGGGCGTTAGCTGCAGTGCTGCCGCTAGTTGCTGGTGCCGGTCAGACCAGGGGGCTGTTTCACACATGAGTTCCTTGACGGTGGTACCGGCATCGAGCTGATCCATGAAGTCGGTATCGTCGCGGTACAGTTCGCGCTCGTAAATGTGCTGCTGAGCCTCCAGCGAAACCCAGGCCACCTGCACCGGCCGCCCGGCTATTTCGCCGCTGCTTGGCGCCAGTTCTCCGCTGATGATTTGCGCCAGCGAGGTTTTTCCGCTGGCATTGGTGCCCAATAGCGCCCAGCATTCGCCGGGCTGAATGTGCCAGTTGATGTTATTGAGGATGGTCTGTTTGTTCAGGCGCAGATTCAGGTTGATTAGCTTCATAATTCGTCTTGATGCAGTTGTACCTTTATACTCGCCATTTTTACCCATGACCTCAAGCGGGAGCCCTGAACATGAGTTACGCCTCTCTGGAAGAAACCTTTTATCGCCTTGCCCAACTGGAACATGCCAACGCCATTCTAGGCTGGGATCAGCAGGTGATGATGCCGGCCAAGGGCAATGAAGCCCGAGGCAAAGCGCTGGCCGAGCTGGCGGTGATGAGAGCAGAAATTTTACAGGCACCGCAGCTGGCGGATTCGTTCGCGGCAGCCGGGCAGGCGCTGAGTAATCTTGAGCCGTGGCAGCAGGCTAACTTCCATGAAATGAAAACCACCTGGCAACGCGCCAGTGCTCTGCCGACCGAGCTGATTGAGCAGGAAGCGATGACGCTGAACGAATGCGAACATGCCTGGCGAACCCTGCGCGCAGAAAACGACTGGCAGAGCTTTGAGCCCATGCTGCAGAAAGTATTCGACATTACTCGCACCAAGGCACAGGCCCTGTATGAAAAGCTCGGCGCAGAAAATGGCTACGACAACCCATACGATGCGCTGCTCGATACCTTCGATCCGGGTTCGCGCATGCGCACCATCGACCCGGTGTTCAGAGAGCTGAAAAGCGAATTGCCCGGCCTGCTGCAACAGGTACTGGAAAAACAGAACACAGCAACACCGGCGCTGATGCAAAGCCAGCCGATCAGCGCTGAACAGCAGAAGCCACTGGCAAAGGCGCTGATGGCGGTGCTGGGTTACGATTTCAACGGTGGTCGCCTGGATGAAGCCGCGCACCCGTTCAGCGGTGGCGTGCCGGACGATTCCCGCATCACCACCCGCTACGATGAAGCCAATGTCATCAACGGGTTGATGGCGGTGATTCACGAAACCGGCCACGCCAGCTACGAAATGAACCTGCCCAAAGAATGGCGCTATAAGCCGGTGGGCAACAGCATGGGCATGACCGTGCACGAAAGCCAGAGCCTGTTCTTTGAAATGCAGCTTGGCCACTCGCAGGCGTTTGTTGAGGCGCTGGTGCCGATGTTGGAACAGCACCTGTCGCCGCAGCCGGTATTCGCCGCCGACAACATTCTGAAGCTGGTGAATAAGGTGGAACCGGGACTGATCCGTGTGTACGCCGATGAAGTGACTTACCCGCTACATGTCATTCTGCGCTACGAGCTGGAGCGCGATTTGATTCTCGGCAACGCGAAGGTCAGCGATATTCCTGAGCGCTGGAATGCCGCCATGCAGGGCTATCTGGGTTTGAACACCGAAGGCGATTACAAAAACGGCCCGATGCAGGACGTACACTGGCCGTCGGGCGCGATCGGTTACTTCCCGTCCTATACTCTGGGTGCGATGACGGCGGCACAGCTGTTCGCTGCCATGAACAAGGCCATACCGGATGTGCAGCAACAGATTGCGGCGCTGAACTTTCAGCCGGTCTTCAACTGGCTTTCCGAGAACATCTGGCAGAAGGGCCGTTCACTGAGTTATCACCAGTTGCTGACGGAAGCGACTGGCGAGTCGCTGAACTCGCAGTTCTTCCTGAATCATATTCGCAGCCGCTATCTGGGCTGAAGGGTTTAATTTGCCGGAATCGGAGACGTTTAACTGATGTGGATTCTCTTTGCCCTGACAGCATCGATGCTGTTCGGGACGCGCGCGGTGCTGTACCAGTGGATGTCGCAGCGCAATATGAACCGCAACCTGATGCTGTGCGGGGTGTTCAGCACCGGCTTTGTTGCCGGCATTGCGGGCATGATTGTACTCGGTCAGGGCTGGAGCTCGTGGGCGCAGGTGCTGGTGGGCATTAGCCTGGGGGTGGGTTCGTATTCGGCCAATGCCTCGCTGTATAAGGGCTTCGCCGTCGGCAAGGCGGCGGTGGTCAGTGTGCTCTCCGGCCTGCCGCCGCTGTTTGTGGTGCTGGTGGCGTTTCTCGCCTGGGGGGAAGCCCTGAACCCGGCGCAGCTGTTCGGCTTCTGCATTATCTTTGCTGGCATACTGCTGATCCGTTATTCCAATGAGATCTCCTTTGCCAACCTGCAGGGCGCGCACTGGGGGTTGTTGGCTGCGGCGTTCTTTACCTTCACCGACCTGATGGCTAAGCAATCGACCCGGCTCGACATGGAAATGTTCAGCACGCTGACACTGATGTTTGGCTCCGGCAGCCTGCTGTTTGCCTTAAGCTGGCTGCGCAACCGAAGCAAAACCAACCTTGGCGATTCAACCCCGTGCTGGTCGCAGCGCAAAACCTTTTTCGGCGGTATGGCGGTGGGTGTCACCAATGTCGCCGGTGTTGCTGCCATGCTGGTGGCTTTCAGCAGTGGCGGGCCGACCGGGCTGGTTTCGGCCATTGCCGCGATGAACGTCATGGTCGTGCTGCTTTACAGCCGGCTGGTGCTGAAGGATGTCTTCCGCCGAGTGGAGATTATCGGCATCAGTGCGGCGCTGGCTGGCATTGTCATCCTGCGCGTAGTGCAATAGTTGTCGCAGAATCGAAATGAGCACTATGGTATAAACGTCTAACAGTTTTTCACCCTACTAAACATCAATAGCCGGCGGTGCTGAAAGCTCACATTAAGGGCCGGTGTATAAGGATTTTCGATGCTAAAACTCAAGGCTCAACCCTTTGGTCTGTTTGCTGCTCCGGCTTTGCTTGCCGGTACGGTATTGATGGCTTCCTGTACGGAAAAACAGGCAGAGGTAAACATGCTGGAGCTTATTCAGGCTCAGGTGCCGGCAGATACCATTCTGTATGTGGAAAACCGCTTGCCTGAAGGCCAGCAGCTGCAATTCTTCAACTCGACTGAAACACTGATTCAGCTGGAACTGGCCATGGGTGAAATAATGGCATCCGGCTTTGCAGACAGCGATGATGAAGCGCTGGCGGAAAACATCCGTACCGTGCTGATTCAGCATATCGAGAACATCGGCCAGGGCAGTGACGCGGCTATTGAAACCTATGGCCTGGCTGCGGATATGGCCACGGCGTTTTATTTCGATGGCATCTACCCGGTACTGCAAGTGGCAGTGTCCGACAGTGGTGAAAAGCTCAGCGCCGAGGTGAACGCTACCAGCGAAAAGGTGGGCGGTGAGCCGAGCACTGAAACCATTGCCGGTCAGGCGGTGACCATCTGGCCACTGACCGAAGTGGATGACCAGGCCGGCAGCCTGCAGCTGGCCTATACCGTGAACGATAATCTGGCGACGTTGGCACTTATCAACAGTACCTTGAGCGCAGAGCGCAAAGCCAGTGTGCTGGGCATCAGCGCAGAAGCCTCATCACTGGCCGCCGCCAAGACCATGAAGACACTGAACGAGGTGTACGGCTTCAGAAACAACAGCGGCTTTATCAGCATGGTTGAGTTTGGCAATGCGCTGCTGGAAATGGAGGCCTCCACCGCCGGAATGGATTTTAAAAACCTGCTCGGTGAAGAGGATATGAGTGATTACGATCAGACCTTTACCGAGCAGTGCCGCCAGGAAACCAAAGCGCTGCTGAGTTCGGTGCCGCGTATGGTCTTTGGTACAGAAAACATGAACCTGGCTGAAAACAACTACAGCGCCGATGTGAAGTTTATCACCGAGCTGACGCGTGCCGATGTTGTACAGGATCTAATTTCGCTGAATGGCCATCAAAGCGCTTACGTGCTGAACGCAGCGGATAAAATTGCCGCCATGGGCTTTGGCTTTAACGGCAGCAAGCTTTCTACCGCGCTGGGTTCGCTGCTCAACAAGGCCACTGAAACGCGCTACGAATGTGCCTTCCTCAGTGACATTCAGCAGGTGCTGCTGGATGGCAAGATCCGCCAGGGCCTGATGGGCACCGCTACTCTCAATGGTGTGCAGGGCATGGGCTTAGGTTTGTACGACATTACCCCGGGCAGCTCCATTTACGATACCAGTTTTGATCTGCTGGTGACGGTGGCTGCAGAAAACCCGATGGCCCTGGTCAACATGGTTAAAATGTTCGCGCCGATTGAAGGCCTGATGGAACTGGAAGAAGGCAAAACCGTAAGCCTGCAGCTGCCGCTTCCTCTGCTGATCGATCTAAAAGCCTCGGTCGCCGGCAATTACATTGGCCTGTTTACCGGTGAAAAATCGGCCGCTGCTTTCAGCGATGAAGCGAAGCAGCCACTGAACAGCAACGGTATGACGTCTGCCTCGTTCAACTACACCAAGCTGGGTGAAGCGGCCGATAAGGTTGACCTGAGTGCATTTGCCGGTGACTACACCGATGCCTCGATGTGTGCAGAAGCCTATCTGATCAAGCATACCTATGCGTCGATTGATGGCGAGGCCACAATCAGCGATGCCTTTACTGAAAACGGCTACGAAATGGATTACAGCATCAACATGAGCATGGCTGTAAGCGAACAGGCACCGTTCAACCCGGTGGGCTCTTATCTGGTTGAGGTTCAGGAAGATGGCTGCGGTTGGGTCACCTTCGGTCACGAAGAGATTGCGCAGACCACTGGCAACTACGATTACCGGTTCGATGGCGACGAATGTGCCTACAACAAGCTGAACTACAACTGGCAGCTCGATGGCATGCGTTTAAGCTTTCAGGAAACCGAAGCCTATACGCGTGACGAATGCGCGTCCGAATGGCTGGTCGATGCCGAATATACGCAAGATGACTTCAGCGAATACAACTGCGTGGTCACCAGCTATTCAGAGCAGGGCTTTGAATGCGTGATGTTTAATGGCGATGGCAAAGAGCTGTATCGCTATACCCGGCTGTAAGGATTCTCCTCACGCCAATAACGGTCAGGGTGCGGCTCTGCACCCTGACCGCCATCTCTCTTCGGAATGCATTACACTTAGCCGTAAAACTCGACAGGAATAAAGAATGAAACAACGCTTCGATGTCGCGGTGGTCGGTGGTGGTATGGTGGGTGCGGCAACCGCACTGGGCCTTGCCCAACAGGGTAAAAGGGTCGCGCTGGTGGAAGCGACGGAACCCAAGCCCTTCGCGGCGGATCAGCCCATGGATAACCGGGTCTCGGCCATTTCCTGTGCCTCGGTAAGGCTGCTGCAGCAACTCGGCGCCTGGGATGCCATTGAAGGCATGCGCCTGGCACCGTTCCGGCGGCTGGAAACCTGGGAGCAGCAGGGCTCACGCATCCGTTTTTCGGCAGAATCTCTCGGTATTGATGAGCTGGGCTTTATTGTTGAAAACCGGCTGATTCAACTGGGGCTCTGGCAGCAGTTTTCGCAGTACGAAAACCTAAGCTGCTTCTGTCCGTCCGGCATTGAGTCGATCACGTTTCATGAGCGCGACAATGAATTGCAGCTGACCACCGGCGAGCAACTGCGCGCCGCACTGGTGGTCGGCGCCGATGGTGCGAATTCACGGGTCAGAAAACTGGCCGGCATTGGCTTAACCAGCTTTGACTATAACCATCACTGCATGCTGGTAAACGTTGAAACAGAACAGCCCCAGCAGGACATCACCTGGCAGTGGTTTACCCCAAGTGGTCCGCGTTCGTTCCTGCCATTGCCCGGAAATCAGGCCTCGCTGGTCTGGTACGACTCGCCCAGAACCATACAGCAGCTTATGCGATTGCCGCTGGCGGAACTGCAGCAGCAAATCGTGCAGCACTTCCCCGAGGAGCTGGGTGGCATCCGGGTGATCAGCCGGGCGAGCTTTCCGCTGACCCGCCGGCACGCCAAAAGCTACATCAGTGACCACTGTGTGGTGATCGGTGATGCGGCCCATACCATTAACCCGCTCGCCGGGCAGGGCGTGAACCTCGGCTTTAAAGATGTGCAAGCCCTGCTGCATGTGCTGAGCAAAGATGAGCCGCTGGCTAAAGCCCTGAAAACATACCAGCGCAAGCGTATGAGCGATAACCGTCTGATGCAGGCGGGAATGGATCTGTTCTATTTTGGTTTCAGCAATGACCTGCTACCGCTGAAGCTGGCCAGGAATGCCGCGCTGAAAACGGCCGACCGACTGGAACCGCTGAAGCGTAAGGTGCTCACATACGCCATTGGCCTATAAGGCTTTACTAAAAAAGCCGGTTGAGCATCACCATCGCCGGCTGGTTTTAAACTCCGCGTTTAAACAATCAATCTGCCTGTGTACGGGTGCGCCACTGCTGGAAAATGGCACGGTCGTCACTGCAGGCAAGCAGCGTCAGTGATTTAATCTGATGCTCAGATGTACCACCGCGGCCCTGATCGGTGGCCAGCCCAGCCGTTAAACACAGACTGGTATCCGCTGTGGGGCTCAGGGTGCCGGTTTCGCTGAACTGAATGCTTTGTTCGGCTGAGCCATCGCACGCAGCCAGCGACAGCGTTGCACCGGATTCAATACCGGTAAGGGTCGCGCAAACATCAAACTCGGGCATGTACAGCTGATTATCAGCGAACTTATCGGTTTCAAAGATCTGGTCGGTACCTAAATCGCCGCGGTAGCTGTAGCAGGTGTGCGATTGCAGGCCGTTGGCCGGGTCAACATCCGGGCCACCGCCTTTAATGTCCAGGCAGTAGCCGCTCAGATAACCATCGAGATTATGTTTCAGGGTAATTTCAACCTCGTCAGCAGAGGCCAGGGAAGAAAGTGCCAGCATCAGAAAGCTGGCAGGGATCAGGGTGAATTTCATAGTTTGCCCGTTGTAGAGAGTATTGCGTGGAAAATACTGACTGTAACAGCTGCTGTTTTAATTCTGACTATACTGCTGCTCATTAATAGGTCTTATATTCACGCCAAAGCTAACAAAGAGCCAATGGGTTGCTTACTATGAGACTATGCCAGAAACAAGAGAACTTGCATGCAGCCCTCATTAGCCTTGCTGGCTTCTATTTTAGACTCATTGTCCGAGCACTTGGTCGTTATCGACCGCCGGGGCGTCATCCAGTACGTGAACCGCAGCTGGATGCAGTTCGGGCAGAGTAATGCCTGTGCGGTGGCAAAAAGCTGGCAGGGTGTGAATTATCTGGCGGAATGCGACAGTGCCGCGCAGCGTGGCGACAGCTTTGGTGTGAACGCCGCAGCGGGTATCCGCGCCGTTATCACCCGGCAGCAGGATGAGTTTTATTTTGAATACCCTTGCCACAGCCCACACGAAAAACGCTGGTTTTTGATGCGGGTCAGCACGCTGTCTCTGCCCGGCGAACCCCTGTTTATCATCTCTCACCTGAATATTACCGAGCGCAAACTGGCCGAAGAAACGGCCATTGAGCTATCGCGGAACGATGGCCTGACCGGTCTGGCGAACCGCCGCTACTTTAACGAGTTCCTGAACGCAGAATGGCGTCGCTGCCAGCGGCTGAAAGCGCCGGTGACACTGGCCATTATGGATCTCGATTTCTTTAAGCAGATCAACGACCGCTACGGCCATCAGTTGGGTGATCAGTGCCTGCAGCGAATCGGGGAGCTGCTCAGTCATTATGCCAACCGGCCGAACGATATCTGTGCCCGCTATGGCGGCGAAGAGTTCGCGCTGGTTTACAGCGGCTCGGAGCTGCCGGATATCGCGACGATGATGGAAACCCTGCTGGCCGAGATTCGCGAGTTGGCAATCGAAAATTCCGACTCAAAAATTTCCACCACGCTGACCGCCAGCATTGGTATGGCCAGCATGATTCCGAAGGTCGGTGATACCGAGCTAGAGCTGATCAGGAAAGCAGATATGGCACTGTACGCCGCAAAGAAAAACGGGCGTGATCAGCTGTACCTTGAGTCGCCTGACTGATCGATTGAAACGGTATGCCTTTCTTCGCCGGAGGGGTTTGCTAAACCTTAACCGAAATAAGTCGGTGGTTTTGTTGGCGCTCAATGCCTCAGCCCTGCGCCTAAACTTGGCGTGCTACCGTAACGTATTCCTCGGCTCCAAAAACATTACCGGCTTGCCCGCCGTCACATTGTTAGCGGTGTAATTGACGTAATCGATGCGCCGCCCGGTGTCGTCGTAAAGCCGAATGATGTCACCACTGTTGCCCAGTTTGATCGGCAGAATGTTGCGAATCACGATGGTGTCGCCGGCATTCATCAGGCAATTTACTTTTTTGTTGGAGATGGTCAGCTTGCTGAAGTTGTCTTCCAGTACCCAGCCATTGATGTCGACAATGTCGTTGGAAAAATTAGTGATGGAAATCCATTCGTTGCCGGCATCGCCACCTTCTGGATTGACCAGTGCCGCGGCAATGTAAACATCAACGTCGTCATCGGCGATGACGTCACGCACCGAGCCGTCGCTGATGATGTCGTTGGCCTTGCCGACCTCCAGCTCTTCCGGTGCCTGAATGTTCAGGTTCGGCGTCGCATTCGCCTGATGGTAAAAAAGTGGGTTGGCGCTGTAGACATGGCTGTCGAATTGCAGCCCGGTGAGGTTTTCAATTTCGGTAATGGTGGTCTGATAGCTCTGGTTGTTGTATTTCTTATGGCCATTTTTATCTTTCAGTGCTTCCACATCCTGATACATGACGAAGGCGCGAACATCCAGTTCGCTGGTGATTTTGTGTTTGAAGCACACCACCTTGAAGAAGCCGCTCGGTATGCGCGCCAGTGTGCGCCCGCCGGGTTTAATGGTGCGGTCGTAATCGGCATAAAACGGGCCACTGAAAACGGTGATTAATCCGCCGGCGGCGGTGCCCAATTCCAGTACCCAGTTTTCCAGTGCCAGCCATTCATCCTGATTGAGGTTGGCGTGCTGCAGCGTGGCGTTGGTGAAGTAAAAGGTTTCGTTCGAGGCCTGTTGCGCTTCACGGGCGCTGTCACCCCAGGCGGCGGTGGTGCGCCGCGCCATGTGGCCACGATCCCACGGGTTATTGGCGTAGTAGTCGTTGTTCAGTTGCAGCTTTGCAGGGATGCGGCTGTCGGTGCGCCAGTTATCGCGGCGTTTGGCACTTCTCAGTTGCCGTTGATCGATATTCAGCGCCACAAAGGCAGGGGACCGCTTATCGTTGGAGCCATTCTGCACCACCGAATAGTGAATGTAATCGGCGATATAACCGTCGCGCAGCTGTTCGTTCTGTTGATGGATCTCACCCGCCAGTGCTGCGCTGAAGCTGGGCAGGGGTAAATCCAAACCGAGAAAGTCTGCCTGATAACCTGTGTTCATAGTGTGCCTCCGAAAACAATGATGTGGTTGAACCGGTTTGTCTTTAAGGCTTGGTCTGCGTTACTGCGTGTTGATCAGTACCAATGGTTGGTCACGGCGTCGGGGTGGCCGATTGCGCCGTGCCGCGGTGGCGCAATCTGCTTGGAATCAGGCCGAACTGTAATCGGCCAATGTGACAAATAAGCGGCAGGCGATCACATTTTTGGCGCGTCGCCTGCGGCTTAACTGTTGTCGAACACGGCCGGTGTAATTTCGTTGGCGTTGTCTTTCTCGTGGGCAAAATCCAGCGCATTGCCGAGGGTAGTGTCGGCGATGTTCTGCAGTGCTTCTTCGGTTAAAAATGCCTGGTGACCGGTGAAGATCACGTTGTGGCAGGCCGACAGGCGGCGGAAGACATCGTCTTTAATCACTTCGGCAGAAAGATCTTCAAAGAACAGCTCCTGCTCATGCTCGTAAACATCCAGTGCCAGCCCACCCAGCGTGCCGTCTTTCAGCGCTTCGATACAGGCGGTGCTGTCGACCAGTTTGCCGCGGCTGGTGTTGATCAGCAGCGTGCCTTTTTGCATCTGGCTGAATGCCGAGCGGCCGATCATATAGGTGTTTTCGGCGGTCAGCGGACAATGCAGACTGATGATGTGGGACTCTTTGAACAGCCGGGAAAGGCTGACGTATTCCACGCCGAGCTCTTTTGCAGCTTCGTTGGGGTAAGGGTCAAAGGCGAGCAGTTTGCAGCCAAAGCCTTTCAGAATTCGCAGCGTTGCCAAACCGATTTTACCGGTACCGACGACACCGGCGGTTTTGCCGAAAATGTTAACGCCGGTTAATCCTTCGAGCGAGAAGTTGGCATCACGCGTACGCTGGTAAGCTTTATGGATGCGGCGGTTCAGGGTCATCATCAGGGCAATGGCGTGTTCAGCAACGGCCTCCGGTGAGTAAGCCGGTACGCGGTAAACGCTGATGCCGAGTTTAATGGCGGCGTCGATGTCTACGTTGTTGAAGCCGGCACAGCGCATCAGCACCAGCTTGATGCCGGCTTCTTTCAGCGCTGACAGAGTCGGCTCACTCAGGTCGTCGTTAACGAACGCGCACACCGCATCGAAGCCCTGCGCCAGGCTGGCGGTTTTCGGGTTCAGGTGGGTTTCAAAATATTCGATATCAATGGGCTGGTCGGCAGCACCGGGCCGGCTGGTGTTTCTTTTACTGAAGCTGTCACGGTCGTATCGCTTGGCACTGAAAAGACAAATTTTCATAAGTCACCTTGTTGTAATAAAATTACAAAGCATCTTATCTCGGGGCTAAATGCGCTGCAATTATGATTAAAAAGTTACAAAAACCGCTTCTGGAATTGGTTCTGGGTTTTCTGATTATTGTCGGCCTGTTATGGCTTGGTGAGTTCCTCAGTCACCTCACCGGAGATTTTATGCCCGGCTCCATTGTCGGCATGGTGCTGATGACCATCGCCCTGCAAATGGGTTTTATACGGCTGGAATGGGTTCAGCGTACCGCCAATCAGTTTGTGAAGTGGATGTCACTGCTGTTTGTCCCTATTGGGGTGGGCTTGGTTGAAAAGCTGGATGTTCTGCAGAGTGCACTGGCCGCCATCGTTGTAACCTGTGTGGTCGCCACGCTGGTGCTGCTGGCCGTTATTGGCTGGGGTGTGCAGTGGTCACAAAAGCGAGCAGAGGAAAAAGCCCGATGAGCCTTGTTTATTTACCGCTGACCATTGGTTTTTATCTGCTGGCGCAGCAACTGCAAAAGCGCATCAATACGCCGTTGCTGAATCCGGTTTTGGTGACGCTGCTGGCACTGGTCGCGCTGTTGTTGTTTGCCGGTATTGAGTACGAAGCCTACAACCGTTTTTCCGGCATTCTCACCGATCTTCTCAAGCCCGCCGTGGTTGCACTCGGGGTGCCGCTCTACCAGCAACTGCACAGCATTAAGCGTGAGCTGCCACAAATACTGTTAACGGTTTTTGTCTCGGTTATTGTCGCCGTGGCTTCGACCACCGCCGTTGCGCTGGTGTTGGGCGCGAGTACGGAAATTGCCGCTTCTCTGTCGCCGAAGTCGGTGACCACACCGATCGCGGTGCTGATTTCCGAGCAGGTGAACGGCCAGCCTTCCATCACCGCCATTGCGGTTATTGTGACTGGCCTGGTTGGCTCGGTGATTGGCGTGCCCTGGCTGAAAGCCATGAAGATTACCGACCCGAAAGCTCAGGGCATTGCCATGGGCACCGCCTGCCATGCTTTAGGCACCGCGCGGATTGTTGAAGAGGGTGCAACTCAAGGGGCATACAGCGCGCTTTCGCTGGTGCTCAGTGCCATCTTCAGCGCATTGGTCTGCCCGGTCGTTGTGCCGCTGATCAGTGCTTTGTTTTAAACAAAAAAAAGCCCGCTTGATTTAGCGGGCTTTACGATCATGATGTCTCACGCCGGGATGCCGGACCACTCACGTCTCACGCTACGCGCCACCAACCGGTACTTTCCACTCCGGTGTTCGGGAACTCGGCCTGCGACCTCAGACACCCCTCGGCACCTGCGCAAAAGCCCCGGCTGGCAGCTCTGATACGTCTCACATCTTACGTCTTACACTTCATGCCTCACGCTACGCGCCACCAACCGGTACTTTCCACTCCGGTGTTCGGGAACTCGGCCTGCGGCCTCAGACACCCCTCTGCACCTGCGCAGAAAGCCCCGGCTGGCAGCTCTGATACGTCTCACGTCTCACGTCTCACGTCTCACGTCTTACGTCTCACGTCTTACGTCTTACGTCCCACATCTCACGTCCCACGTCTCAACCAATCGCTTCAGCCAGTTTGGCATCCGCAGACTTGTGTGCTTCCAAACGCTGGCGTTCCGGATCGTGGGTTTTCTTAATACCCAGGAACATCAAGCCACAGATTGCTGCCAGTGGGATGAAGGTAATGAAGGACATGCTGTAAGAACCCGTGATGTCGTTCATAACGGCCAGGTAAGTCATACCAAAGCTCATAGCAATCATCTGGAATGCATAAACCCAACGGTTGATGTTTACGAACTCGTCACGGCCAAATACGTAAGCCATCAGAGAAGGCATTAGGTTAGGCATACCACCTACACCCAGGGAGATGCAGAACAGAGCGCCGTAAACCATCCACATGGAATCTGGACCACCAAATGCGAAACCTGCAGAGCCAAGTACATAAGCCAGTGAGAACACAGCATTGGTTTTAGGTGTGCCAATCTTGTCGTCCATCCAACCCCAGAAGTAACTCAATGGCATACCCGCGATGGCCATAACAGACATCAGAGTGAGTGCTTTGTCGATTTCGACGCCGGAACCGGTCAGAATTGGAATCACCTGGCTCATGATACCCGCCATCATCATACCGCCGATCAAGCTCCATGGAATTGCGACATACCAGAACTCTTTACATACCAGCAGGCGCTTCAGAGGCCATGCAGTTATGTGGTTGTTTTCTTTCGTGCGCATTGCTTCAAGTTCAACTTTTTCTTCAGCAGTAAATGGAATACCGTCTGGATCGAAGCCATAGTCTTCTGGGCGTTCTTTCATTGCCCAAATACCGATAACACCGAAGAATGCGATGATAGCACCCAGGCCAGTGTAGAAAGTTGCAAAACCTACTTCCATGAAGATAGGCATACCGATTGGAGTGAAGGTAGCAGTACTGAGTGGCGCAGAGATCGTTACGATACCAAAGATGATACCTTTGTAACGTACGAACCAGTTAGCAATCAGGCCGCCCTGAATGAACATCAGAACAGGTGTAAGAATGGTCAGGATAGTTTGGATGACCATGATACCCATCCAAGAATCAACGCGACCCATCATACCAACGGAGATACCTGCAATAATTACTGAAGGTACACCCAGTTTTTTGAATCCGGTTCGCATGATGATCGCACCAGCGATGATACCAGCGACAACACCAACCAAACGAACAGCGGAAATGGCACCCATGATTTCACCCGGGTTTTTGCCAAATTTTTCGATAAGTGCGGGCATAAGGATGTTCATACTATCTGGGCCAGCAATGGTTAATTGCAAGTACATAGTGATGAACACATAAGCGATTACGCCAATCGCCTGCGGTTTAAAACCCTTCTGCAGTTTATCTTCCATAAAATCCTCTCAACAATTTATTGTCTTTATATATTTGTGAGCGCAGCCAAAATTTATGCTTTTAATAAGTTATTCCGGCCACATTGATTTCCACTTGATAAGGCTCACTGATTTTTGTTATTGCCTTAACAAGTATTGCTACTTGCCCCCCTTAAATGGTGTTTGGCGAGAGGGCCTGCGAACAGACCCTGGTTGCCGCGCTCTAGTCTGTAATTCCTGCTTTTTCTCGTGCTTCGTCTTCCCCTGGGTAAACGAAGGCGTATTTTTCGCGATAGCTCAGAGATGGTTCCGGGTGCCATTTTTCAGGGATCGGATGCAGTTCAGGCTGAACATCGCCATCTTCGTTTAGAGTTAACTTCACCCATGCCAGATACTTAGAATCGTCACGGTATGGGTAGTCTTCACGATAGTGAGTGCCACGACTTTCTTTACGCTCCATGCCTGCAATTAACTTCATTTCGGCGTTGAGCAGCATGTTGCGGCATTCGTGTGCGTTACGCAGTTCGTGAGGGTTATCTACTTTTAGGTTGTTGGAGAACTTCTTCTGCAAATACTTGATTTGCTTCAGAGCGATTTCCAGGCGATCTTGCTCTTTGGTATACATCACGTAGTACGGGTACATAATTCCCTGCATGATTCGGGTGACCCAGTTCGGGTTGAAGCCCTGTTCATTGTTCATAGGGAACAGCATGCGATCTTTGATTTCTTCCAGTTTTGCAGCGTCAATGCTAGGTGCGGGCTGATCTTTTACATAATCAGCGGCTGCCCAGCCAGACCGTGCGCCCTGTACAGCAGAACCTGAAGAAGATGAACCGAAGCCAGCGTAACCAGCTCCATTCTGCATGGAGCACATGGCATCGCCCGCTGCCCACAAGCCTTCAATATTTGAGCGGCCGTTGATGTCCTGAGGGAATACACCTTCGCCTTTGTGGTTGCCCATGCCGGTTGTGGAGTAACCCATCTTCATCATGTCAGCGGTACCGGACCCACTAGTTACATGGTCTGTGCCGCCTGGGCCTTTTAGGTATTTAGGGTCCATTGGCTGACCACCGATATTGATACCGATTGCTGTATCAATACGCAGACCCATTTGACCGCCGTTTAATTCGGCAGGGTTCATTGGGCCGTCCTGGCTTGGCGGACCACCGCCTAAGCCCAGTACGGTTTTCTTACTGGTTGCATCGCCGGAAGCGCGCTGCAGGCCAGATTCATCCAGGTAGCTGAATGGGCGTGATGGGTGGGCATCGTTGAATTCCTTGCCGGAAATCTGTGCACCTACACGAATCGCCATGGCATCACCATCGGCCGTGGTTGAAGAGCATGGGTAGCCCATACCCACTGGTTTTAAAGAAGACGGCCCAGAGCAGAGGATTGTTGCTTTGGCGAGAATTGCATAAGGTTCTCCGGTTTCCATATGGAAACCCATACCGCCGATAACTTTGTCGTCCTCTTTGATCAGCTCGACAATCATGACGCGCTCAATCATCTCGACACCTACCGACAGGCATTTGCGGCGCATTGGGTCGCCGGCAGCGCAGTACTCGATTGAACGGGATACTGTTCCGTGCTGGTAGTAATAAGGGCGACCTTCTTCAGGGTGATCCAGAGCCGTGGTGGTACCCCACTCGCGAACTTCTTCAAAACGGTCGCGTGCTTCATCCATTAAGAGGTTGGAGAAGTCGAGGTTGTTCAGGTATTCACCGGAAAGCTTAAATTGTTTTAGGTAGTCATCACGCGTGATCTTGCCGTGGTATTCATCGTAAACAAACCAGGAGTTTGCCCAGGGAGTTAAACCGGAGCGACCCGTCCGGCCTTTAACGGCCATGGTTACTTTTGCACCTGCTTCGGCTGCTTTGACTGCTGCGAAACAGCCAGCAAAGCCACCACCAATCACGAAGACATCGGTTTCAATCAGGTTAATTTTATAATTTTTGCTATCAGTCATCACCGGTCTCCTATTTGTTCAGATCTTTGCCAAGGGTGACAACATCGAAGTTATGCAACGAGGTCATATAGGCACCTTCGGAAATTTCGATACAGTCTGCGGGGCAGAAGTGCGCACAAAGCCGGCAAACCTGACAGTCATCGACATAGGCGATCTTGGATCGGCTGCCGCAGGTCAGGCAGCGTTCCGCTTCGCGGTGAGCCTGTGCGCGGGTGAACGGCTGAATCGTCTCGGCAAAGTTGCTGACGCGGATGGCACTGTCGACTGAACCGCGCTCTTGTCGCTCTTCGATGTACAGGTTATTGTTTTTTGGAACCGGCTTGGCAACGGGCGCTTGGGCTTCCGGTTGGGCAAGTTCTTCACCCTTCAGGAAGCGATCAACCATCACTGCTGCACGCTTGCCGGAGGCCAGCGCTTCAACCACGGTGCTTGGGCCGGTCACGCCATCGCCAGCGGCGAATAGGCTGGCATCCACCTGCAGGGTTTTTTGGTCGGCATTGATATAGCCACGTTCATTGGTGGCAACTTCGGCCGGTACAATTTCGGCGTCGGCAGTCTGGCCAATGGCCATAATGGCGCTGGTGACTTCCAGCTCTTCAACCACATCGGCACCGATGCAAGGGTTAAAGCTTAGGTCGGCATTACGCACGCTTTCGCATTCCACAAGGGAGATGCCGTACAGCTTGCCATTGTCGTCGTTGAACGCCTTGACGCTGCGCTGGGTGTGGAAGATCACACCTTCTTCTTTGGCTTCGTTGATTTCTTCAGCCAGGGCCAGCATGTTGTCTTTGTGGCCAGGCTCGATGCGCTCTAAACAAACCACATGGACTTCTTTCGCACCCAAGCGAATCGCGGTGCGGGCGGCATCCAGTGCTACGCTGCCACCACCAATTACCGCCACACGCTCATCAACGCGGGTCGCTTCGCCGGTGCGGGCATCTTTGAGGAATTTGATCGCGGTGTTGATGCCTTCAGCATCGGCACCCGGAACATTGAGCAGCATTGGTTTGGCTGCGCCGGTTGCGGCAACAAAGGCCTTAAAGCCTTCGGCTTCCAGTTCTGCCTTGCTGATGTCTTTACCAACGGCAACACCGGTTTTGAATTCAATACCCATCTTTTTGTAGAAGGCAATTTGCTGATCGATTACTTCGTCTGCTAAACGGAACGCAGGGATCGAGTACTGCAGCAGACCACCGGGCTTCTGTTCTTTTTCGAAGACGGTGACCTGATAGCCTTTCCGGGTCAGATTAAACGCAGCGCTTAACCCGGCAGGGCCGGAACCGATGACGGCAACCTTGTCGCCTTTGGCCATGTTTTCAACCTGAGCATTGTTCAGAACGATGTCACCTAAGTACTGTTCAATGCCGTTGATGTTAATGGCGCTGTCTACCTGCGCACGGCTGCATGCACTTTCGCATGGGTGCGGGCAAACACGGCCGGTGATCGCGGGCATCGGGTGGTTGGCCTGAAGGGCTACCGCTGCATCGTTCACCTGGTTCAGCTTAATGAGGTAGTGGTATTCGCGCTGGTTCAACCCAAGCGGGCAGTCCTGACTACACGGAGAGACCTCTGGCTGCTCGGCGGATGTATCCAGCCGGAATACATCCATAGGGCAAGACTCAACACAGGTTCCGCAACCTATGCAGTCTTCCGTTTTTATTTTTCTTACGGGCATAAACTTCTCCTTTGATCGAGTTCTTTAAACTGAGCAGCCATTAGTGAAGCGGCTGCCGTTTTATTATTGTTTTCAGCTCTAATTCTTAATTAGTTTCCTAGGGAAACTAATTGGGCAAAAAAATTCAGGTCGTCATGTTCTTCAGCATTTTTCGCAACACAGTTTTATAAATATCGGCTTCTTCCTCTGTTATGCCGCTGAAGACCGCTGCTCGGTGCTGATTTATTATTCGGCGCACCGGCACCTTTAATTTTTTGCCTTCTGCTGTCAGAAAAATATTCTTATTTCGCTGATCAACATCGTTCTGAACCCTGAAAGCAAGATTGTTGGCTTCCAGCAGGTTTAACGCCTTAACGATTGAAATCTTATTCATCCGGGTCAGTTCAGACAGCCGCTTTTGGCTGATGCCATCTTCCTCAAACAGATAAAGCAAAAGATGTATCTGTTGATGGGATAAATAAAAGCCTTCGTTCTTTAAGTTTTTTTCCAGCCCTTCTCTCAGATGTTTGTGAATAACACCGGTTAAGTAGTGCGGGCAATCTAATGTGTATTCGTAATTCATTGTTGTTGTTAATTACAGTTTCTGTAGGAAACTATAAGACCTCGGTTGATTCAATGGGGTAGGATTCAGTTATCTGCGCTGAATCATTCTCATTTGGCAGCGAGCTTAAAACGCCTGGTGTTTTTGTTGTTATGGCGTTCACTGAAGCAGCCGACCAGTATCGCTCTGTAAGTCAGTAATCATCGGGGCTGTAGGCATTATTGCTGGAAGGGATTTATGCGCGCAAAACGGCCAAAATTGCTCCTGGAAAGCATTATAGGTTTGGCCGTTTCATCTGTGCAAACGGGCATTGCACGGATGATGATTTAGGTCTGTTTATTGACGTTTTTTCCCGTAAAGGGGAATGAGAATGGCTTATAAGTACTGAAGCAGAAATTCAGCTATTGCTCTCTATCGTCTGCTTCAGCATGGCCAGGCCTTTTTCATAATCAGCGCCGACCATATCTGAAACCTTCTTCTTCATCAGGAACATCATAGACGGCAAAGTGCCTTGCATGTACCAGGTAACCTCAGTTGTGCCATGAGTCTCCTGAAATTTAAAACCGGCCGTGGAATGGCTTTTCCAAGGCTTCAGGAAATGCAGATCGTAGACCAGTTGCTGGCTTTTGATCAGATCGGTCAGTTCAATATGGCCAGAGCCGATCTTCTTGCCATCCCACGACTGGGTGTGACCAATCGCCTCCGGCGTACCGGTAATCTCCACCGGGCAGTCGGGCTCCTGCGTCAGCCATGGAGACCAGCTTGGCCAGTTTTTGAAGTCTGCTATGTAGCAGTAAACCTCTTTTGCCGGGGCTTTAATGGTGATGGATCGTTCAACAGTGAAGGGGATAGACATTGCGCTCTCCGAATGTTTCGGCCGGAAATATCACTGTAGATTACGGTGTAGAAAGCGTGATAGCAGTCGGCTATTAGTTGTAAACTCGGTTATTGAATAGCATAGATGGGGCCAATGATGAATGTTCAGCTGATCCGGGCTAATAACAGCCGGCTGATCGAAAACCTGTTTCAGTACTATATATACGACATGTCCGAGTTCATCGGCCTGCAGCCCACCCCGGAAGGCACCTACCTTTATGATGAAGCGCTGAACGATGTTCGTGAATACTGGAGCCTGCCGGAGCATTACCCCTATCTGATATACGCGGATAAGCGACTGGCGGGTTTTTGTCTGGTGAGAAAATACCCCTATGAAGACAACCGCTACGATATGGGGCAGTTTTTTGTCCTCAAAGCCTGCAAAGGCCGGGGTATAGGCAGGCAGGCATTCAAGCTGGCAGTGGAAAAACACCCCGGTGACTGGCTGGTGCGTATGCTGCCGGAAAACACCCCGGCACAGCAATTCTGGCCAAAGGTCATAGCAGCCGTTACCGCGGGTGAGTTGGTTAAAAGCTTTGAGCGTTACCGCAGTACTGAGATGGATTTTTTACGATTCCAGGTGAATTAAGTGAGAGGTGATATGACAACCATAAGCATTCTGGGCAGTGGCTGGCTGGGCATGCCGCTGGCACAACATTTTTTGAAGCAGGGTTTTCAGGTTAACCTTTCAACCCGCACGGCCGATCGTATTCCTGAGCTGGATGAGAGCGGGGCTAAACCATTTCTTATCGATATCGATGCATTGAGCAGCAACCTACAGTCGTTTCTTAATGCCAGTATTCTGATCATCAACATTACCTCCAAGAATATCGACGGTTTTAAACAGTTGGCCGCTGCGATTGAAGCCTCGCCGGTAAAGCATGTGCTGTTCGTCAGCTCTACATCGGTCTATCAGAATGTGCCGCAGGTGGTGAGCGAGGCCGATATAGAGTTGCAATCACAAAGCCCGTTGTTAGACATTGAAAAAATATTGGCAGATGTTCCAGGCTGCTCAGCAACGCTGTTACGTTTTTCCGGTTTGATTGGCGACGGTCGACACCCCGGCCGTTTCTTCCGCAACGGTAAGGTGGTGCAAAATCCGGATGCACCGGTGAACCTGATTCATCAGCAGGATTGCCTTGGAATTATTGATCAGATCATTCAACAGAATTGCTGGGGCGAAGTACTCAATGGCTGCGCCGATACCCACCCTAGCAAACGTGAGTTCTACAGCGCGGCGGCAGAAAAACTGGGCCGGCCAGCGCCGGAGTTTTCAGAACTTGCCGGGCAGGGCGGTAAAATTGTCAGCAATGAAAAGGTGAAAAAGCGACTGAACTATGCGTTTAGCTATGCTGATGTTTATGATGCAATTTAATCAGAAGGGTCGGTGAGAAATTTTTGATACAGCTTGGGTGTCATCGCTGTGAGTTTTTTAAACTGACGCTGAAAGTGGGCTTGATCAGCAAAGCCCAGGTTGTTGGCAATTTCTGAAAGTGAATGGCCTTGTTTTAGCTTTTCTTTCGCTATTTTTATCCGCGTATCCAGTTGAAACGCGTGCGGTGTTTGTCCATAGGTATCTTTGAAACTGCGCAGCAAATGGTAACGGCTTAGCCCACATTCGGCGGCTAAATTTTCCAGGCTGTGATTGAGCTCGGGTGACTTGAGTATGATGCGCCTGACAAGCGCAAGGCTTTGCCGGTCGGGTTCTGCAGGTGTGATAGTGAGGTTTTTGGGCAGCGTTTTCTGGATAAATTCCAAAAGGTAGCTTTCAGCTTGTAGCGTATCTTCCTTGTGGATAAGGGAATCGAACAGGTTGCTAAAAAGTTGAAAGCAGGATGGATGATTCACATAGGGCTTATCAAAGGGCAAAGCCTGTGATAGCTCGGTCGCCAAAATTTCCTGTTGAATATTCTTTATCAGTTCAGCATTTGCATAAAGCATTCGATAAGACCAGGTGTCATTGTCCGGATTACAACTATGCAATGTATTGGGGCTGATCAGCACGACGGTACCGGCATAAGCCGAATAACGTTGATTGCCAACCTTATACACTGAACTTCCTGAATCAATAGCGCCAAGTGAAAACTCATCGTGCGTGTGCTCGCCGTAGCAGGCCGCCGAGTGAAGTGCTTTGCGCAACTCAATGCCAGGAATGGCCGGGCTATTTCGAAGTTCAACGGTGTTAGGATTCATAGAAAAGTAACGTATCTTTGGTTCAGTTCAATAGCGCAGATTTAACAATAGTAAGGCCAATCGCACCTAATAACACACCGCTCATTTTATCGATGAAGTAAGCAATGCGAATAAACCGGCGCTGCATCGGTTGTGCTGAAAGAAAGAATGCCAGCGCGGCATCCCAAAGGAAAACAGCAGCAGTCATCCAGATACCCAGAACTACTTTGAAAAGCAAGTTAACATCATTGGTTAATACAAGTGTGAACAGGCTGAGGTAAAAAAACAGATTCTTCGGGTTCAGTATGCCAGATACAAATCCAGTAAAGAACTTTCCCGTTAAGCTGCTTTTAAGCCTATCGCTGGTCGGTAGCGAGGCTGTATCAGCGATGGCATAGTTTTGTTTTCGGGCGGAAAGAGCATGAACGGCCAGGTATATAAGAAAAGCACCGCCAGCCAAACTGAGTAGCGACATGAGTTGGCTGTTCGCAGCAATGAGTGCTCCGACGCCAATGAGACAAGTTGAAATATAAATAGCATTGGCGCTTGCGATGCCGGCGGCTATCGCTATTGCGTCTATTCGACGGGCGTTCAACGCGGTTTTTACAACCAGGATAAAATCCGGCCCTGGGCTGAGCAATGCTAAAAAATGCGCGAATGCAACGGTAAGGAATAAGCCGAGGAGATGTGTACCCACTGAAATGCGCCTGCGTTATCTGGTTTCGGGCAGGATATTCAGTTCAATTAACCTTGTATTGAATGAAATTGCGGTTAGTAATAATGTGTTGAAAGAATTCTGTCGTTAGCTTGTAGCACCATAAGGGCGATAGAGTTATCAGGGCGAAAGAGTTACTCTCTGTTGTTCCAGTTAAGCTCGGCCTAAAAATAAAAAACAGGAGGCGCTATGCTTCAAAAAATTAAATCTCTGGTTAACCGCTACGACAATTGGTGTGAATCGATGGGTATTAAAACCGATGAAAAACGCTGTTGCGTTCCGGTGGTTCGTTTCGACCCTGAAAAGGAAGAAAAAACACCCTGTTCAGATGCACTGGCTAAAGACGCTTCCGGTGAAGAAAGCCCGGTAACCGAAAAGGGTTAATGGGTCTGTAAGACCTATTCTGCGATCAATCGCAGGAGCGCACAGGTCTCTGTGCGCTCTGAAAAAAAATTGCTAGTCGTTTTCGTTTACAACGATCACCTTTCTGTGAGGGAAAGGAATTTCAATACCGGCTTCATCAAAAGCCTTTTTAATCAGCTCGGGCACGGAATACAGCACGTTAAAGTAGTGTTCGCCTTTGCAGAACGGGCGGATAGCAAAGTCGACCGAACTGTTGTTCAGGGTAGAAACCTCAACCCAGGGTGCCGGGTCTTTCAGAATGTGAGGGTGCTCGGCCAGCACTTTATCGATCACCTTTCTGGCTTTATCGATATCGGTATCGTAAGAAACGCCGTAGGTCATATCCACACCCCGAACCGGGTAGTGTGAATGGTTAATAATTTGAGCTCCCCAAATCTGGCTGTTTGGAATAATGATCTGTTGATTATCGAATGTTTGCAGAATGGTTGTGAACATATCTATTTCAGTCACCTTGCCGAAGCGGCCGGCTGACTCGATAAAATCATCGACCTTATAAGGGCGGAATATTAACAGCATCACACCAGCAGCCAGATTTGACATGGCACCCTGCAGGGCCAGGCCAATCGCTAAACCGGTGGCACCTAATAGCGCAACGATTGATGCCGTCTGTACACCAAAGCGATTAAGAATGGCGATGCCGACAAAAGCCAGAATGGTGTAGCGGGCCATGCTGCCTAAAAATCTGAATAGCGTGTCATCGAGCTTTTGGTATTTCTTGCCAATCTTAACTACTGCTTTGTAGGCCTTACCTGCCAGCCAAAGGCCAAAGATCAGGATCATTATTGCCAGTAATATATTTGTGCCCCAGGCAATTACGCCCGGCAAATACTGGTTTACATCCAGTTTTTCAATGTATTCATTCATGGTGAACTCCCTGTTTTTTCTGGTTTAGAAAAGCATCTATCGCTGGTCAGCCTAGCATAGAAGCGGGATAAGTATTCTGTATGCGCTGATTTTGCCCCAGCTGGTCAGGGCGTTAGCCTTTAGTCTATTCGCGACCAAAGTCGAAAAGCTGAATGCCGGAACCGGTGTTAGTTTTTAAAAGGCTTATCTCCATCTAACTAAAACAAAACCGGAGGGGAATGCGATGAGCTTTGAAACAAAAGAACACGCCAAACAATACTGGAAAGAAAATCTGCGAATAATGCTGACGCTGTTAGCGGTCTGGTTCGCGGTTTCTTATGGCGCCGGAATTCTGCTGGTGGATGCGTTAAACGAAATTCGTCTGTTCGGATTCAAACTGGGCTTCTGGTTCGCTCAGCAGGGGTCAATCTACACCTTCATCGTGCTGATCTTTGTGTACGTTCGCAAAATGAACGCACTCGACCGCAAATACAACGTACATGAAGATTGAGGGCTGACCCATGGATATTCAATTACTCACTTACCTGCTTGTTGGTGCCAGTTTTGCGCTCTATATTGGCATTGCTATCTGGGCCCGGGCTGGCTCTACGTCTGAATTTTACGTGGCCGGTGGCGGCATTCCGCCGGTGGCCAACGGCATGGCAACGGCTGCAGACTGGATGTCGGCGGCGTCGTGGATTTCCATGGCCGGTATTATTTCCTTTGCCGGTTACGACGGTTCGGTTTACCTGATGGGCTGGACCGGTGGCTATGTACTGCTGGCATTGTGCCTGGCGCCTTACCTGCGCAAGTTCGGTAAGTTTACCGTGCCCGACTTCATTGGTGACCGTTACTACAGCCAGACCGCCCGAACCATTGCGGTGGTGTGCGCTATCTTTGTTTCGTTCACCTATGTGGCTGGGCAGATGCGCGGCGTGGGTGTGGTGTTCTCGCGCTTTTTGGAAGTGCCGGTCAATACCGGGGTTATTATCGGTATGGTGATCGTGTTCTTCTATGCGGTTCTCGGCGGCATGAAGGGCATTACCTATACCCAGGTTGCACAGTATTGCGTATTAATCTTCGCGTTCATGGTGCCTGCCATCTTTATTTCGCTGTTAATGACCGGCAACCCAATTCCTCAAATCGGATTTGGTGGGCAGGTTTCGGGCGGGGAAGGTTACTTGCTCGATAAGCTCGATGGACTCTCGACCGAGCTCGGTTTTGCGCAATATACCGAAGGCACTAAGCCGATGATTGATGTGTTCTTTATCACTGCGGCATTGATGGTCGGCACCGCGGGCCTGCCGCATGTCATCGTGCGTTTCTTCACTGTGCCAAGCGTGGCCGGCGCACGCCGTTCAGCCGGCTGGGCGTTGATCTTTATCGCCATTCTGTATACCACTGCGCCAGCTGTGGCGGTGTTTGCCCGGGTGAATATGATCAACACCATCAATGGTGAAGACAGTGCCGGTGCGCTTTATTCGGAAGCGCCAAGCTGGATTAAGAGCTGGGAAACCACGGGGCTGATTAGCTGGGAAGACAAAAACGGTGACGGCCGTATGTTCTACGCAGCCGATGAGCGTAACGAGATGAAGATCGACCGCGACATCATGGTATTGGCCAACCCTGAAATTGCTCAGCTGCCAAACTGGGTAATTGCGCTGGTGGCGGCCGGTGGCTTGGCGGCGGCGTTATCCACAGCGGCGGGCTTGCTGCTGGTGATCTCGACCTCGGTCTCGCACGATTTATTGAAACGAAACCTGATGCCCAATATCACGGATAAACAGGAGCTGCTCTTTGCCCGCATGAGCGCAGCGGTTGCGGTGGTGGTTGCGGGCTATTTGGGGATTAATCCACCCGGTTTTGTTGCCCAGGTAGTGGCCTTTGCGTTCGGCTTGGCGGCGTCGAGCTTCTTCCCGGCCATTATCCTGGGTATTTTCCATAAGCGTATGAACAAAGAAGGCGCGCTCAGCGGCATGATTGTGGGTATTACCTTTACCGCGGCGTATATCATCTACTTCAAGTTCATTAATCCGGCGGCGAACATTCCGGATAATTGGTTCCTGGGTATTTCACCGGAAGGCATTGGTACGCTGGGGATGATTCTGAACTTTGTCGTGGCCTTTGCGGTGCATAAGGTGACCGGCGATGCACCGGATGATGTGCAGGATGTGGTGGAGAGCATTCGCTATCCGAAGGGTGCCGGTGAAGCCTCTGCTCACTAGCGTTCAGTTGTAGCTCAAGTGAAAAGCCTCGCCAGGTCGTGCGGGGCTTTTGTTTGGGGCGGTTAGTTTCTAGATATGAGATACGAGATACGAGATACGAGATGCGAGATACGAGATACTAGCATCTAGCATCTAGCATCTAGCATCTAGCATCTAGCATCTAGCATCTAGCATCTCACGTCTCACATCTAACATCTAACATCTAACATCTAACATCTAACATCTAACATCTAACATCTAACGTCTTACATCTAACGTCTCACAATCCACGCCACGCGCCACCAACCGGTACTTCCTGCTTAGGTGTTCGGGAACTCGCTTCGCTCAGACACCCCTCGGCACCTGCGCAGAAAGTCCCGGCTGGTAGCTCTGATTCGGGATGTTGCTAGATTTGAGGTATGAGATGCGAGATACGAGATGCTAGCCTTTAGCATCTAGCATCTAGCATCTAGCATCTAGCATCTAGCATCTAGCATCTAGCATCTAGCATCTAGCATCTAGCATCTAGCATCTAGCATCTAGCATCTAGCATCTAGCATCTAGCATCTAGCCTCTCACGTCTTCCGCCCATCATTCCGCTCCAAATACGCAAGCTCCGCCTCAGTAAAGCCACATTTCCGTCGGGCCTCATTGTTAAACGGGCCGGACGGTGGCTTTTTCATGTACTTTTCCAGCAGGCTGAAGAAGGTGGTGTCGGGGTCGAGCTGTTGCTGTTCGCAGCGGTAGCGGAACCAGCGGGTGCCGGAGCTGACATGACCGACCTCTTCGTTGCAGATGATGGTCAGCGCTTTGGTCATGGCGGTATCGTTCATGCTTTCAAAGCGTTTCAGGGTGCCGGGGATGACGTCGAGTGCCCGTGCCTCGAAGGCCCGGTGCACAATGCCCATGCGGTCCATCAGATCATCGGCAGTGCTTACCGCCATTTTCCACAGCTCGTTATGTACCGGGAAGCTGCCGTAGTCGTAGCCCATCTCGCGCAGTCGGTCGCGCAACAGGATGAAATGGCTGGCTTCTTCTTTGGCGCACTGCACCCAGTCCTGATAGTACTCCAGTGGCATGTCGCGGTAGCGGTAGACGGAATCCCACGCGAGGTTGACCGCGGTCAGCTCGATGTGGGCGAGTGAATGAATCAGCGATGCCCGGCCTTCCTCTTTGGTCATTTTGCGTTTGCCTAAATCGCGCGGCATCACCACTTCAGGCTTATCCAGACGGCCCGGCTCGTTCAGCAACAGGGGGGCGGCACCGTCCTGCCATTCCAGTTTGTTGCCGTCCCACAGGCTGCAGGCCTCGTAGGTGGCGGCAACCTTTTCAGCCGGGTCGGCGGTTAAAAAGCAGTGCTTAGCCTGGTCGTAAAGATTATTCATGTTCGGGCAGCCGGTAAAATGTATCGCGATTTTAACCCAAGCCGGTCTTTCTGGCACTTTCACGCAAAAAGCAGCGCTCAGGCGTGCGCTTTATGTAATATCATCTAGGTTGTAGTTAAGGACGGTTGCCGGAAGCATCTGTGCTTATTCCATTGCTTTATAGATCTGGTTTGGCTTTTTATGACTCGATATTGTGACAAGATCACGCGGCTGTTTATGCGTTCTTTTTTGCCTCTGGCTGTGCTGGTGGTGGCTACTCTGTCCGTGGTGTACTCGCTCGACAGCCGTGGCCGTCTGGATTTAATAAAACTGACAGAGCACCAGAATATTGATCAGAAGAAGGAGATTCTTAATCATGAAGTTCAGCATGCGGTAAATAACCTGAAGATGCTGGCAAGGAATCAATTCTTACACCGCTTTATTGAGGGTGATACTGCCAGCGGCAGGCAGGTAGTGACAGATTTTTTTAATGTTTTGCTGGTGAACGGCCAATACAACCAGATTCGGTTTCTTGATGTCACTGGTCAGGAGCGGGTTCGTGTCGACCGTCAGCAAAGCCTGATCATGGTTATTTCCGATGAATACCTTCAGAACAAAGCAGACCGCTACTATTTTCAGGAAACAATTGGCTTACCGGATGGCGGTGTTTACCTTTCACGCTTGGACTTGAATATTGAACAGGGTGTTATCGAGCGGCCCTTCAAGCCCACTTTGCGCATCTCAGCGCCGATTGTCGATAGCAATGGCATCAACTCTGGCGTGGTGGTCATCAATTACTCGGGGGACCATATACTGGGCCAGCTGGCAGACTCTGATGCCAATGAAAGCGCGCAGACCCTGCTGCTCGACCACCAAAGCTACTACCTGCTTGGGCTTAATAAGGCGGATGAGTGGGGCTTTATGTTTGCTGATAAGCAGGACGTTAACTTCAAGAACCAGTTCCCACTGGCATGGCAGCAGTTCAACAGTGCCGACTCGGGCCAGTTTATCGCAGATGAAGGGCTCTTTACCTTCCAGAGGTTTTGCCCGGTGGTCTGCGCCAGCAGCGGTGCGGATGATATACCGGCGCCGGCCGGGGCCGCTGTATTGAGCAATTACTGGTTTGCGGCTTCTTTTATTGCTGCGCCGGTGATTCATCCGTGGATTTTGGCTTCCTACATCTCCGGCGGGCTGATCCTGCTGGTGGTGCTGGCGGTGTATTCATGGAATAACGCCAAGGCAAACTGCCAGCGAATGCTGGCCGAGCAGCAGCTGAAAGAGCAGGCCACCCGAGACCCGCTGACGGGCCTGGCCAATCGCCATCTTTTCTACGAGCGGGCCTCCCAGGTGCTGGCTCAGTCTCAGCGTATGCAGCGCGGTTTTGCTGTACTCTTTATCGATCTGGATAAATTTAAGCAGGTGAACGATGAGCTGGGCCATGAAGCCGGTGATGCGCTATTGCTGGAATTGTCGCGAAGAATGCGCCGCATTCTGCGTAAGCCGGATACCGTCGCCCGCTTTGGTGGTGACGAATTTGTGTTGCTGATTCCGGAAATGAAAAATCTGGAATCGGTTTATACGGTGGCGAAGAAGGTGATCTCGTCAGTCAGCAAGCCGTTCACACTGAACAGCGATGGCGCGAAGGTTGAAGCCAGCGTGGGTGCCAGTATCGGCATCAGCACCTATCCGGAAAACGGTGAGGATATCGATACGCTGATCACGGCAGCAGATGCCGCGATGTATCAAGCGAAAAGCCGCGGCACCGGCAACTTCCGCAGGGCCTGATGGCCCGCTCCCGTCAGTGGCGTTAGCCTAAGGGCTAATGGCGCTTTGCCGGTCAGTCGCCATACTGCTGTAAACAATAAAAGCAGCGGGGTGGGTATGGGCCAGGCCACTAGCGACGACCTCAAAGATGTCATTGATTTTATTAGCAGTGTCATTCCGTTTTCCTCGCTTGATGATCAGGCGAAGCTGCTGTTGGCGCGTGATCTGCAAATTGATTACATCCCCAAACACCGGCAGCGACCCGTGGCCATCGATGGCAGTGTTTACCTGATTCGCACCGGTGCCTTTGAAATTACCGATGAAAATCAGACGCTGGTCGACCGGCTCGCTGAGGGTGAATGCTTCGGCGTTTCTTCACTGCTGCACGCCAACCCCGAGCATCTGCAGGTTCATGCCATTGAAGACTCTCTGGTGTACCGCATGGCGGGGCCGCAGTTTCTGCAGTTACTCGAGCAACATAAAAACATCCGAAACTTTTTTACCAAGCTGGCGGGCTACCGTGCCAACAGCTTTGATGATGCCTCTGCGCGGCAAACGCTCAGTGTGCAGCATACCCGCCCGGTAAAAAGCCTGATTCAGAACCGACTGATCTATTGCGATAAACAAAGCAGCATTCGTGAAGCTGCGGAGATCATGAAGGAAAACAAAGTCAGCTGTTTGCTGCTGATGGAAGGTAAAACACTGACCGGCATCGTTACCGACCGGGATTTGCGTAACCGAGTGGTCGCCCGGGCGCTGGATGTCAACCTGCCCGTCACCGAAATCGCCACCATGAACGCCTTAACCATCGCATCGAGCGCTTCAATTATTGAGGCCCAATTGCAGATGAGCAACGATGGCATACATCATCTGCCAGTGCTGGAAAACAATGTGCCGATCGGGGTGATCACCGCGACCGATATTGTGCGGGCACACAGCGTCAGCATTATCCATTTCGTCGACCGGATCTTTCGTGAACAAACAGCCGAAGCACTGGCGAAGCTGCACGCCGAAATGCCCGGCCTGTTTGATTACTGGATTCAGGCCGATGTTTCACCCCTGGATATCGGTGAGTCGCTGGCGGTGATCGCAGATGCCTTTGTGCGCCGGGCCATTCAACTGGCGGTTATCGAACAGGGCGAGCCGCCGATGCGATTCACATGGCTGGCGTTTGGATCGCAGGCACGTAAAGATCAGTCTTTTTCATCCGATCAGGACAGCGGTCTGTTGCTGGAGCGTGAGCCGAACCGCGAAGAGGACGCCTACTTTGCTGCGCTGACCCGCAACGTCTGTCACCTGCTTGATCAGATCGGTTACCCGTTGTGTCCGGGCAATATCATGGCCTCTAACCCGCAGTGGCGGAAAACCGGGCAGCAATGGCTGCAGTTGTTCAGCCAGTGGGTTCAGTCTCCCAAGCCGGAGGCGCTGCTGCACGCCACCATTTTTTTTGATCTGCGGGCCGTTTACGGGCCGCCGGAATGGCTGGAACAACTGCAGGCGGACCTTGCCCATGAACTGATCGAGGCGGATATCTTCTTTATGCAATTGACGCGCAACGCATTGCGTACCCGGCCACCGCTGGGAATCTTCCGCGCCTTTATCGTTAATGATCATGGTGAGCACGAGCATGAGCTTGATATTAAACAGCAGGGCATTGCGCTGGTGAACGATATGGCGCGAATCCTGGCGCTTGCCGAAGGCCATACCGGGCCGCAAACCATCGGCCGGCTGGAGAGTTCCGGTGATCAGCTGCTGCAAAAGCCACTGCGCGAAAGCCTGAAAGAGGCTTGGCTGCAACTCAACGACTTGAAGCTGGAGTACCAGGCCCGGCAACTGAAAGCCGGTGAGCCGGTGAGTAATTTTCTTAACCCCGATGATTTATCGCCACTGCGAAGGGCGCAGTTGAAGAATGCCTTTCAGGTGATAGCGCGTGCGCAGAAAGCCCTGGCGCAGCACTATTTGCGGGGCGCCGGTGTTTAGCTTGTTTGCCAATAAAAACCGGCCGTTTGAGCAGACGCGCTACCTGGTCATTGATATGGAAATGACCGGGCTGGATGCCGAAGAGGATGCCATCATCAGCGCCGGAACGGTGATGATTAGCGAAGGACGCATTCAGTTGGGCAGCGCCGAGCATCACTACTTTTCGCCAACCTCCATCATGGCAGAAGACGTTGCACCGACGGCACACATTCACATGATTACCGATCAGCAACGTGAACGCGAAGGCGAGCCGTTGCAGCACTGGCTTGCAGATTTAAGCGGCCGTCTGCTAGCCGATGCCTGGGTGTTTCATTACGCTCAGGTGGACATGCCTTTTCTAAAAATAAATGCCCGGCGCTTTGGCATCAAACTGCCCAGGGTGAGGGTCTGCGACACCGTTGTTTTTGAATTGCAGAAACATGACCGAACGCATCTGGAAAGCTATGCCCAGCTCAATCTGGGCAGTTGCAGAAAACGCTATGGCCTGCCGCAGTACCGTCAGCATCATGCTCTCAGCGATGCCATTGGCACGGCAGAGTTGTGGTTGGCACAAAATAAGATTAATTGATTCTTGATTTAGAAAAACCAGATTTTTGTTATTTTTATTTGTTACTAAATGCCCTCGAATTGACTCTGGATTACCGGCATTTTTTCCGAAATTAACGAAGCTTTTGAATTGTGTGCGTTTCGTTCGGATGATGACTACCCTGTTAATAAGGAAGCCTGAAAGTTAATCAATCGTCACCGATAAAAAGTAGAGTTAGAACCATGCATATGGAAACGACCGCCCCAGCCTCCAGCCTGGAGTCCGTTCGGAATCTGAACCTTCTGGATACCGAAGCGGAAGAACGATTTGATCGCCTTACCCGAATGGCCAGGCGTATGTTTGATGTGCCCGTCGCCTTTATCAGCCTGGTGGATGAAAATCGCCATTGGTTTAAATCCCGATTCGGTCTGGAGCTGAGTGAAGTCAGCAGTTCCATTCCGGTTTTGGCCGAGATTGTTAAGTTCAAAAAGCCGATCGTGATCACCAATGCCGAAAAAGACGCGCGCCTGAAAGAGACCGATCTGGTCACCGGTGCTGAGAACGTGCGCTTTTATGTTGGTGTGCCGTTGCGTTCAGTCAGTGGCGATGTGGTTGGTACGCTGAGCATTGTTGACCGAACCACGCGCGTGTTCCGCGATGAAGATTTAGCCATGCTGGAAGACATTGCCCGCATCGTTGAAAAAGAAATCGCCGAAGCTCAGGAATCCACCATGGATGAACTGACCGGCATCAGCAGCCGGAAAGGTTTTTACCTGATCGCCGAACACAGCCTTTCAGTGACCATGCGTTACCAAACCGAGGCCACGCTGGTGATTATGCAGGTGGCCCCGGTTGATGTTGCCGGAGTGAGCAACTTTGCGGCAAAACAAGAGGCGATGCTGAAGGCCTTTGGCCAGCTGTTGAAACAGTTTTTCCGAAATTCCGATTTAGTTGGCCGGCTGGTGGCCGATAAATTTGTTGTACTGCTCCATGAAACCGGTGTCGACGCAGCCTACAGTGTGATCGGCAAACTGCAGTCAGAGGTTGAACACTTCTGTGCCAAGCATTCGCCGGAGTTTCCCGTTGTGTTTTCCGCGGGTGTGGCAGCCTTTACAGCCGAGCACCCCAGAACGATTCACCAATTGATTGAAACCGCCGAGGATGATCTGTTTCAATAGAGCCACAAGCCCATAAGCAGCCTGTACAGCAAGCGTTGCACAGGCTGTTTTTTTTATCTAATTTAGCGAAGGATTTTCAACAGGTTAAATGAGCTATCGCGAGATGAGTCCGAAAGCCTTCAGGTTTTCTCATTGTTAGGTTTTAAGAAAAATATTTGGACTGTTTTCTGGGCGCTCACGCTGTTGGGCGTGATGCTCTATGGTGCCTATGCCGCCAAGCTCTGGCGTGCCCATGTTCATCATACGCTCGGCCGGCAGGCTGCACAGACCGAGCTTCTGCAAGTCACTATGGAATCTTTTGTTTCCTACCATTTGGTCATTCTCGATCTGTTGGCGGCCAATTTTATCGCGACCGATAGCCTGCCGGACGAGGTGGAAACCTCATCACTGTTCGACCATGTGGTGGCGGTAAACCCGAGCATGAAGGCGATTGGCCTGATCAGCTATGACGGAGACCCGCTGGTGATCAGCTCCGGGTTTGATTATCCGAAGCATTCCAGAATCAGTGAAGACCCGGTTCGCTATGAAACCTTCAAACGGGATCGGCAGCAGCCTTTTTCGCTTGGCGCCAGCCACTTCAGTTATCAGGATGATCAGCCGATTATTGTGATACCGGTGCAGCGTGCGGTGTTGCCGGTAGGCAGCAGTGCTCAGCCGCAGGCTATAATGACCACCGGCGTGAATGTCAACTATATGCCGTTGTATCAGGAAATGACTGCCGATGATCAGCAAGGCTTTTTGGAAGTGATCCGTGCCGATGGCTTTTACCAATATGTTTCCGGTGATCTGCAGCAATATAACCAACCGGTTGCCGCTGAATACCTTACCGCCATTAGCGCGAGTGGCAATTCACCGGGGCTGAAGGGCCGGGATGACATCTACTTTAAAAAGCTGACGCGTAATGGCCGAGATATTCAAGTGGCGGTCTCTTACAGTGAGTTGCTCAACAGCTGGATTGTTGCCGGCATGCCCCGTAATTCGATCATGGCGGCCTATCTGAAACAGCTGGCTTTGCCGCTGTTTATTCTGCTCGGGTTCTTGATGCTGTTTGGCCTGCTGGTACGCTCGATCAGTGAAAGCGAGAACAAAAAACAGCTGGCGCTTTCTTACCAGGCAGAACACGATTACCTGACCCAGGTGCCGAACCGTATCTTTATTCGGAATAACTTCAGCGAATGGCTGGAAAAGCAAGACCGCGCTTATTTTATCAGTATCAACATCGATGATTTCAAAACCGTGAACGATGCCTTTGGCATGGCCTTTGGAGACCGCATTCTTATTGAAGTCAGTACGCGGTTGAAATCCTTTTTACTGGGCAATGAGCTGCTGATTCGTGAATCCGGTGATGGCTTCATCTTTATTGCGTTGCGCAAAAATGAGAAGGCGGTGAAGGGCCTGGCCGAACGCATCAAAACCAAGCTGGCGCGGCCATACCTGCAGTCTAAAAACCATGTGCATATGACGGCCAGCATCGGCATTTGCTGTTATCCGCAGCACGGTAAAGACTTCAGCGACCTGATCGCTGCCGCAGATGTGGCCCTGCGCGCGGCCAAAAACAATCGCAATAGCATTGCCTGGCTCACCGAAGACATGCTTTCCGAACACTACGCCACCGTTCAGTTGGAGCAGCGCCTGCGCGAAGCCATTGTATCGCGATCGCTGAGCTGTGTTTATCAGCCGCAAATCGATAAGCGCGGCCACCTTTATGGTGTAGAGGCGTTGGCCCGCTGGCAGGATGAACAGCTCGGCACCGTTCCGCCGGACCGGTTCATTGCCATTGCCGAACGTTGTGGCCTGATGGTCACGCTGGGTGAGGTGTTACTGGACATTGCGCTGAAAGGCTTTGCTGAAATCTATCGCCGCGGTCTTGCGGAACTCAACCTGTCGGTGAATATCTCGCTTAAACAGTTCAGTGACAGCCGTTTCGTTGAACGGCTGGTGGCGGCGATCGATAGGTACCAGCTTCCCTATTCACTGATTACCATTGAACTGACAGAAAATAACTTTATTGATGATTTTAACCGGGTGCAGACCATTTGCCGAACGTTGACCGGCTACGGTATTCGCGTTTCGTTGGATGATTTTGGTACCGGCTACTCGTCACTCAGTGTGTTGCACGGCATAGCAATTGATGAATTGAAGATCGACAAAAGCTTTCTGACGGAGGTTGAAGAGCAGGACAAATCGTTGTCGATGCTGCGGAACATTCTCAGCATCGCCAAAGACTTAGGCATCACCGTTGTTGCCGAAGGGGTTGAAACGGAGCAGCAGAAAAAGCTGCTGCTAAACCTGGACTGCGACATTCTTCAGGGCTACTACTTCTCCAAACCGCTTACCTGTGAGCAGCTGCTGCCCTTTGCTGAGAAGGCCATTGCCGAGCCTTTCCAGATGTTGTTGCAGAGTTGATATTAACGTGCTGAAACGAAAAACCGCAGCCTTGGCTGCGGTTGTAGTGTTGCCTTGGAAACTGTGCAGGAACGAATCAGTTGGCCTTTTTGCGTCGCGCCGCAGCCAGCCCAGCTAAGCCGAGACCGAACAGGGCCAGCGTAGCAGGCTCCGGAACATCAACGCTGAAGGCAATATCATCAATCGCGCCAGAGCCGTCTAAGAACACGCTGAATGACTGAACGTTAGTCACACCCAGCAGTAACTCTGCCCAGCTATTATCGCCACCCGTCAGCGGGATATTGACAGTAACGCTGGAGCTGTCTGCCAGATAGAATTCGATTGTGCCGTTCTGCTCACTGCTTCTGGACGGGTTAATATCGAAAAGGTTCAGGCTATCGATCGTAACCGCACTGTCGAAGCTGAAAGTCAAAGAGGCATTGCTTGCTCTGTTTGTACCCTCATCATCTGGCTGGTTGCAAATGATACCGTTGCAATTGTCGTTTTCCTGAACAATTAGAATATTTCCCGGGTTCAGGGTTACGCCCGCGCTATTGGTGAACGGCGCTTCCAGATCGTCGTCGCGGGTGTTGGATAAGTCGCTGTCGAATGCAACGGCGTAGTCAAAACTCCTGAACGGATTGTCTCCGCTGATGGTAACGCCCCAGGCAGAATACTCGTCATCGATGATTTGCCCGTTCGAAATGCTGTTGCCGTTGGCATCGGTGTCAAAGTCGATGACATAGGCCATCGCACCTGTTCCTGCCAACAGCGCGGCGGCGGTGAAAGTCCCTTTCAGTAATGTCTTGATAAACATGTTTTGTTGCTCCCGTTAAATGTATTTGGCATCTCAGCTGCCCATATCAATTTGTTAGCAGGTATGGTGCCAAAATCCTTATAGTGTGACGGGGTCGATGTTTTAGTGGCCTGACAACTTGCGCTGGAGCAGTAGATGTAAAAAAAACCGACATAAGTGTGCAATTAACTTGCAGATGACGACAAGTGAACATTGATAGAAAGGTGCTGTCGTACCTGACTCTCAGGTCAATGGTCGTACTTTTGACAGGACAAACGGCGTTTATAGCTCATTATTTTGACTGAATAAAAAATCGACACCTCCTTAAGTCGTAGCCGGGGCCTGCGTTTTAGCCGAAGCGCTTGCCCCGTTTAATTATGTAACCAAGCCGTTGATTAAAAAATATCCAACTATACTGCTAGCTGTTGGGCTGTCGTGGTCAGGAGCGCTTATGAAACAGACAGTAAAGCCATACGATGACGAAGATCGGTTGTTGGCACTGGAAAAGGTTATTCACCTGAGCAGTGATTCGGAAGAGCGGTTTAACCGTGTGACCCGGATTGCGCAGCGGATGTTCAACGTGCCGATGGTTGATTTTTCCTTTATTAGCGCCGACCAGCAGCTGCTGAAATCCAGCTATGGGCTGGATTTGGAGTCGATACCGCGGGATATCTCACTGGCAAATTACGCCATTCTCAAGAATGAGCTGTTTCTCATCCCCGATACCCTGAAAGACAGCCGCTTTGCCGGCAACCCGCTGGTTGTCGATCGCCCCAAAATCCGCTTCTTCGCGGCCTACCCGGTGCATTCCAGAAGCGGGCATCGGGTCGGCGTGTTGAGCATTGCGGATCGCCAGCCCGGTTCACTCAGCGCTCATGATCAATCGGCGTTTCGTGATCTGGCGGATATGGTAGAAAATGAGCTGTCGTATCTGGAAGTTACCTCCCGGGATCGGCTGACCAGGCTTTCCATCAATGACGGCTTTCACAGCCTGGCCGAGCAGGGCCTGAATGTGTGTGTGCGTCAGGATGCGCCGGCCGTGGCCATCGTATTTGACCTGCACCAACCGCAGGATGCTCTGATCGCAGAATCGAAAATCAAGAAGGATATCCGCCTGAAGATGTTTGCCGAGCAGCTGAAGCAGTTTTTCAGGCGCTCAGATATTGTCGGGCGTTTGGGCAGTGATGAGTTTACCGCGCTGTTGCTCAACGCCCGCTCGCAGCATGTGGATGAAATCGTGCGCAAGCTGCAGGCGTCCATCGATGAATACAATGCTGAAGTGGATAACCCAAACATCATCGCCTTCAAGCACGCGGTGGCCGAGTTCGACCCGCAAAACCCGGTTTCTTCGAGTACGCTGGTGAAGATGGCGAATTACAACCTGCAGCAGCTGCCCAAGGCCATGTAAAGCAGGCTGATCAGGCCTTTCTGGCCTGATCAAAAACGCGGTAGGTAAACACCGTGTAGAACACACCCAGCAGACTGAAAATAACCGACGGAATGAATCTGCCGATGAAATCCGGTATGCCTGCCGTGGTGACATAGTTCGCGATCTGCATGGAAGGCACAATCAGCAGCAGAGAGATCAGAATAAAGCCTCCCGTCAGCGGCAGCAGGCGGCCTGTGGTTGCCTTCCAGCTCCGTTTCATGGCCTCCACCGGGTCACAGCCCTCAACCGCTACAAAGATTTCAGCAAAGCAGAACTTAATCGCCAGATAGAGTCCGGGGATAACAAACATCATCATCCCGGAGAATACCGCAGCGGTATAAAGTAAGCTGACGATGAACATCGGTGCCCACTTCGACCAGCCCATTTGCCAAAGTGAACCGACCGTTGGGTAGTTGTGCTGCAGCGACTGGGAGATAGACTGCAACAGCGCCAGCTGGTAAACCGGCCGGAACAGAAAGGCTACCGCCATGGGGAAGTAAACCTGCAGGGCGCTTTCCGGGTTGGTGAGCAGAAACTTATCGTACAGCAGGCTGAACAGGCCAAGCGGAATGGTGAACGGTAAAACGATCTGAGCAAACCGGATGAAATGGTTCAGATAAAAACGGAGTGAATCACGCAGTAGGGAATAAAGCATTGATGTAATTTTACTTATCAGAGTTTGGCGGCAAAATTTAGCACATTATCTGAATTTTTATAGCGAAACCGATACTCTGCGGCCACAAAGCTGCGGCCACAAAGCTGCGGCCACAAAGCTGCGGCCGTATTACATCTGGCTGTTTGCACTCAGTGGTTGCAAACCTTGCTGGCATCGGTTGAGAAGCCATCTGCCTTGGGCACAAATTTGCCGCGTTGCTCCAGAAAATCAACCAAAGCCTCAGCGCTCATGCCTTCTGCTGAGCAGGTATGAAACTGTGCTTCGGCACCAAACTTCTGCTGGATGGTTTCAATCAGGGTTTCACGGGTGTAGCTTTCATCGCTTTCAATCATGAAGTTCATAACTTCGTGGCCGTGGATGCTGGACATAAGATACCTATCTGTATTCTGCAATGGGTTGATGTTTAGAAAGCGAATTGAAGCAGAGAACTGTTCTCATTTATTTGCGTTGTGTCAGCCGAATTGGTAAACAATCGGTGTTTCAGGCAGATAAAAACATATATTTTAAATGGTTTATTTTGTTTGCAGATCAAGGAGTTAGCGATGCAATTTGATGAAAGCTTTTCCGTCGCGGTCGTCGGCCGCGGTGCAGGCGTGGTGGTGCTGGATGATCAGCAGCGCATTCTGCTGGTGAAAGAAAAGCAGGGGGCAAAGAAGGATTTGTGGCACATACCCATGGGCACGGTGGAAGAAGGCGAAACGCTGGAACAGGCCGCCGTGCGCGAGGCCTTTGAAGAGTCCGGCCTGCATGTGCAGCTGAAGGCCTTTATCGGGGCCTACATCGGCAAGTATCCGGATGACGGCCTGGTATTGCGTCATGCCTGGCTGGCCGAGGTGGCGGATGGGCAGACCGCCGTTCCGCACCTGGCAGACGAAATAGCCGAAGCCCGCTACTTCTCTCAGGCCGAGTTTTACCAGCTGTATGAGCAGCGCAAAATTCGTATGCATCACACCAGGCTGTTTTATGAAGACGCGCTTTTGGTGCTGGCCAGTCTGCGTTAACGCTGGCTGAGCATGTTATTAGCACTGTAGTTATTGAAAAAGGACGTAGTTTTGGCTCAGATCGACACCCTTCTCACCGAGGCCCGTCAGGGCGCTACCATGACCGTTCCAGCCAGTTGGGGTCAGGGGCGAACCGTTTTTGGCGGCTTAAGCGCAGCCATTATGAATCAGGCGATGACCAGCGAGCTGCCGGATGACCGCAAGATGCGCGTGCAGAATGCCCAGTTTATTGGCCCGCTGTATGCCGACGAGCCGTTCAAGGTGAACGTGATTCACATGCGCGACGGTAAGAACGTCACCCAGATACAGGCACAGTTGATTCAGCGCGATCAGGTCGCGGTGCAGAGCATGGCCGCATTCGGGGTCGACCGGGAATCCAATATCTCGGTGCCGGCGCCGTGTATAGAGGTCGACAGCCCGCCCAAAAAGGGCAACTGGATTCCTCAGATTCCTAAGGTGGTGCCGAAGTTCTTCCGTTATATCGATATCCGAATCGACGACGGTGGCTACCCCTTTACCGGTCGGAAAACCGCTTCATACCGAGGCTGGATGCGCTTTAAGGATGCGCCGCAGCAAATCACCGATGCTCATCTGATTACCCTGATCGATGCCTGGCCGCCAACCGTTGCCCAGCAGCTGAAGCGCCCGGCGCCGGTCAGCACACTGAGCTGGAACGTGGAGTTTATTCACCCGCACCCGCTGATCACCGGTGAGAGCTGGCTGGCCTATCACTGCGAAACCCGTCAGGCGTCGAATGGCTATGCCCATACCTTCGCTAAAATCTATTCCGAAAGCGGTCAGATGATTGCCGTCAGTCGTCAGGTAGTGACGGTGTTCGATAAATAACCGCGCTTTACATTGCAGCAAGCTGCCGGGCCATATCGGCCTTGCGTGCCAGTATCTTATCGGCCAGCTTCTGGCTGCCGCCGTTGCAGGTGATGGTGTGGTGAATTGCCGTGTCGCTGAGCTCGGTCACCACGCGGATAGCCTCAGCAATGGCAGCATCGGTCATGCCGGCAAACAGCTTAACGGCATGAGGGTTGTCTTTATCTGAGCGCAGTGTTTGCAGCTCGTTCACCTCGGTGCCAAAGGCTTTACCCTTTGGGTCGCCATGTGCGCGGTAGCAGAGTGCTCCGCCGACATCCAGCGTCAGCACTGTGCCTTCAAACGCGCCCTGATTATCGCCGTTGAAGCCGGCGGCATCCCAGTTGGCCGACCAGGCATGCACACCGAGCCAGTGTTGAGCCTGTTGGCGTTCTTCCGCCGAGAGCTGGGCAATTGACTTCTTTTCCAGCGTCAACCAGCGCGTTGCCACATGGCAGCTGTCTTCACAGCGCAGGTATTCAAATACCGGTGCACCGGCGAGCTTATAGAGCTGTGCGGCGATCCACTCGTTTCGGGCATGCATGGGAGACTCCAGCATCTTCAGGTAAAAGCGCTCGCCGGCACTGTTCTGGTAAATACTGGCCGGGTTGGTGCCCAGCTGACTGCCCACTCGGGTGAGTGTGGCCAGGCTTAGCGGTGGTTGTGAACTCATTGCTCTGCTTCATCGTTAATGGGGGTGGTTTTGCGTACCAGGGCCAGTTGCCCGGGCGTTTCAATGGCCCCGTCACGCGCCATACGCACCAGCCGGATGGCTCGCTCCGGGTCGATGCCAAGTTCTGCCAGCAGTCGCGCCGCCATCATGCCCGCCCGGCCAAGCCCACCCTTGCAGTGTATGACGATAGCATCGCCACTGCGCAGGCGGGTACGAATGTACTTGCCGTAGATCAGCCAGTTCTTTTCGAACGCAGCAGAGGGGACGGAGTAATCGTGAATGGGCAGGTGCACCCAAATCATGCCCAACCGCTGTACCTCATCACCGAGCAGGGGCACCTTTAGCATTTTCATTTCGTGCGGTTCAATCAGGGTGAGCACCAGCTTGGCACCCCAGTTTTTAATCGCCGTTAAATCGGTTTCCAAGTCTCTTTGCCACTTGCCGCTCAGGGCCATGCTGTCGTGCTTGCCGGGGCAAAAGGTAATGCCGATTTTTCCGGCCATCAGCTTGGTTTTTACCTCGGCTATCTGCAGCGGATGGCTTTCGCTGGTGCGAATCATGTCGCTTCCTTGTCAGGTTTCGTCTAACAGAAATCTGTAATTGCAATAAAGATGCCTGACAATTTGTCGTGCCTGAATGAAGGCGTTTTACCTCAGGCTCCCACTAATTAACCTTTCATTTACGCAAAGTTCCGCCTATCTTTTGGATCTGGCTTTCACATGAACGGGTGAGAAAATGAAGGGCAACGGGCAGGTTATAGCGGTACTCAACAAGATTCTGGAAATTGAACTGACCACCATTAACCAGTTTTTTCTGCACGCCAGAATGTATAAAAACTGGGGTCTGGAAGGCTTAAACGAAAAGTCATTCAAAAAATCCATCAAAGATATGAAGCAGGCCGATCAGCTGATTGACCGGATACTGTTCCTCGAAGGTTTACCGAACCTGCAGTCGCTGGGCAAGCTGCAAATTGGTGAGCATACCGAAGAAATGCTGACCTGCGATATGAACGCACTGTTAGCGCAGGTGGATGCCTTAAAGGCAGCGATTGAGCTGTGCGAATCCAGCAGTGATTATGTATCACGCGAGTTACTGGAAGAGATTCTGACTTATGAAGAGTCTTACATCGATTGGATTGAATCGCAGCAATACCTGATTCAAAACTCCGGTATTGAAAATTATCTGCAATCTCAAATTCACGACGACTAAAAGGGGAGCGTTATGCAAGGCAATCAGAAGGTTATCGATGCGTTAAACGGCCTGCTGGCACTGGAGCTGACCGCGATGGATCAGTACTTCATTCACAGTGAAATGTATGCCGACTGGGGTTTGCAAAAGCTTTATGAGCGTATCGCCCACGAGTTTGAAGATGAAAAGGGCCATGCCAAAGCCCTGATCGAGCGCATGCTGTTTCTGGAAGGCGTGCCGGATATGGTCACCCGCGACCCGTTGCGTGTGGGTAAGGATGTTCCCGAAATGCTGCAGAACGACCTGCAGGTGGAATACGATGTTCAAAAGGCGCTGCTCGATGCCATCAAGATTTGCGAGCAGGAACAGGATTACCACAGCCGTGAAATTCTGGAAAAACTGCTCGACGATACCGAGGTCGATCATGCCTGGTGGCTGGAGCAACAATTGGGCTTAATCAAAAGAGTCGGCCTGCCAAACTATATCCAGTCACAAATGTAACCTGCCATATCAGCCCTCTCCGAGCCTGCTACGAGCAGGCTTTTTTTATTTCCTCTGAATCACCTCTGCAGGCCTGCGCCAAATCAGCAAAACTGATCAGTGGTATAAGCCTTTCCGTTGCTGTTTTTTCGCCGAGTTGACCCTAATCAACCTTTCATTGACTGACTCGATGAAGCCGTTGATGTGAGAATGAATATCACTTAAGTTCGACCCCAGCTTACAAACGATAGTGATTGGCATTCACGTTAAAGAATGTAAATGCCAGGCACACCTCAGCGGTACAGGAATAAATCAATATGACGAAACAACACGTTTTTGCGGTTCGACCAGGATTTTCTTTTCGCTGGCCTGCGTTCAAACATAAAGATAAACAACCGCGCGTCGCCCGCGACCTTTCTGAAGCAAAGGTCAACCGGGAATACCTCATCGAAGGCGTTGTTTCTGACGACAAACAAATCGTTCAGTTCTTATTTACTCTGGGCTGCTTCCAGGGCGAAACCATTACGCTCATTTCTGTGTTATCCGATAACTACACCATTGCAGTCAAAGATGCCCGATACAGCATTGATATTGATCTGGCGAAAGCTATCAAACTTAGCGCCGCCACTGTCTGAATTTTTAGGAGAGTCCGACATTGAAAATTGCACTCGCAGGTAATCCGAATAGTGGCAAAACAACGCTGTTTAATGCCCTGACCGGAAAGATGGAAAAGGTTGGCAACTGGTCCGGCGTTACCGTCAGCAAAAAAGAAGGCCAGCTGAAAAAATCATTGCTGAATACCGAGGCCGACATCACGGTGGTGGATCTTCCCGGCGCCTATTCGATGTCTCCCTTTTCTTCTGAAGAAACCATCACCCGCGATTTCGTTAATAACGAAAAGCCGGATGTGATCATCAACATTGTCGATGCGACCAGCCTGAACCGCAGCCTGTTCTTCAGCACTCAGCTGCTGAACCTGGGCATTCCGGTTGTGGTAGCGCTGAACAAGATGGACCTGGCCGCCAGGAACGATACCAAGATTCATGTTGCCGACCTCAGTGAAAAGCTGTCTTGCCCGGTTGTAGAAACAACAGCCTCCCAGAGCCAGCGCAACGGCCTGGATGCACTGGTCGCGAAAGCCGTCGAAGTTGCCGGTGGTACTCAGGCAGCACCGTTTGTAGATACTGATGTCGATCTGCGCGATCTTGATTCCGTTCAGGCGTCCGATGCAAAGCGCTACGGCTTTGTTAAAGACGTGGTTGCCGCTATTGAAGTGCGAAAAGTGAAAAGCAATGCCATCAACAAACAGGATGTGGCCGATCAGATTCTGGCGCACAAGTGGCTGGGTCTGCCAATTTTTGCTGCTGTAATGTGGTGCGTATTCTCTATTTCACAGACACACGCCGGCCCGGTACTGGCCGATCTTCTGGTGGGCTGGATAGATGGTTTCTATGGCCTGGTTGAAGGTGCGCTGGGTGAGGGTGTGTCACCGATTCTAAGTGCCCTGTTGCTGGATGGCATCATTGGTGGCGTCGGTGCTGTGGTTGGCTTCCTGCCGCTGATTATGGTGCTGTTCTTCCTGCTGGCGTTGCTGGAAGACAGTGGTTACATGGCACGCGTTGCCGTGGTGATGGATCGCTTCTTCAAGAAGGTGGGCCTTTCCGGCCGGTCGATTATTCCTATGGTGATCGGCACCGGCTGTGCTATTCCGGGTGTTATGGCGACCCGTACCATCAAGAATGAGCGTCAGCGCAGAACCACAGCCATGCTTACTCCATTCATGCCTTGCGGTGCCAAACTGCCGGTGATTGCATTGTTTGCCGGCGTGTTCTTCAACGATGCCGCCTGGGTGGGTACCTCCATGTACTTTATGGGCATTGGTATCATTATTGTGGGTGCACTGTTGATTGTGCGCATCACCGGCGATAAGGGTACACGTGCACCCTTCATCATTGAGTTGCCGCAATACCGTATTCCCAGCATTAAGCGCGCGCTTGTTTCAACGCTGACCCGTGGTAAGGCATTCATCATCAAGGCCGGTACCATTATTTTGCTGTGTAACGCCATCGTGCAGATCATGCAAACCTTTAACTGGCAGTTCCAGGTGGTAGCTGAAGGCGCTGAAGGTACCAGTATTCTGGCGAGCATTGCATCACCGTTTGCATTGATTCTGATTCCACTGGGCTTTGGTGTCTGGCAGCTGGCTGCCGCCGCGATCACTGGCTTTATCGCTAAAGAAAATGTCGTGGGTACGCTGGCTGTTGTGTATGGCATTACCAACTTTATTGATACCGAAGAGCTGGCGTTGGTCACCGGCAGTGCCGATGTTGCCAGTGTTATGGGGTTGTCTTCTGTGGCTGCGCTGGCTTACCTGATGTTCAACCTGTTTACGCCGCCATGCTTTGCTGCCATTGGTGCTATGAACGCGGAAATGGAAAACAAAAAGTGGCTTTGGGGTGGTGTTGGCTTCCAGTTTGGTATGGGCTACTTCGTGGCGTTCATGACCTATCAGCTGGGTACACTGTTTACCACCGGTGCGCTTGGCCAGGGCTTTGTATTCGGTGCCGTCGTGTGTTGTGCGCTGCTCGCGGTACTGGTTTATGCCGTGCGTAAAGGCAACCGGGTTGCCGCCGACCGAATTGAGCTGTTTGCTGTATAGGAGCAAATGATGGGAAACCTGATTGTCTCACTGGTCATACTCGCAATTGTTTCCATTTCCATTGCCCGCATTGTTCATGAAAAACGCAAGGGCGCAAAATGCGTGGGTTGTTCGATGGGCGGATCCGGTTGCAGTTCCGCTAAAAACACTGATTAACTAACGCTTTAAAAAATAATAGGGCTCTTACAGGAGCCCTTTTTTTTGCCCGTTTGAAAAACAAATTCACAAGCCAATCGTCGGCATCAACGGAATAGTTGAAACGGCTGCCACTAAGATGAGTTTTTTCACAACCGTAAGGCGTGGGTTGCAGCAGCTGGCTCAGGTCAGGGCAGGCTGATGGTTACTGTCTTGCCGCCCCAGCCGTATTTCTGGTCACGCCCCTCTACGATAACTTCGGCGACCCCTTGTGGAATCTCAACCTGACGCAACGCCCGGGTGAAGGGTTGCTCGTAGGCGTGGTCGTGCAGTAGCTCACGTACGCCGTAAACCTCGCCATTGGCAGACATGACCCGAAAGGCATCGGCATAGCGGCTGGCAGAATCGTAGGGTGAAGACAGTGTGACGTTAAAGGTGTAGCTGGTGCCGGTTGGAATGATGACAACCTCGATAACATCCGGGTATTGCTGTTCCGCCGCGAACACCGGCGATGCAGTCAGCAGCAGTGTGGCGAGTATCAGTGTGCTGAACCTGAGTAGTTTTCCCATAGCGATAAGCCTCCATAAAAGTGCAGCTGGTTTGTTCGACCGGACGATAGCAGCATAGTTCGTTCGCTTAAGAGCTTTCGTGATTCAGTAGCCAGGCTTTGCGCTCAACACCGCCGGCGTAACCGGTGAGCTTTCCGCTTTTACCAATCACCCGGTGGCAGGGCACGATAATCGAAACCGGGTTTTTGCCATTAGCCAGGCCCACCGCCCGCACCGCTTTGGTGTTGCCGATGGCTTCGGCCAGTTGCTGGTAGCTTCGTGTCTCACCGAAGGGGATTTGCCTCAATGCTTGCCAGACGCTCTGCTGAAATGCCGTACCGCTTGGCGCACAGGGCACGGTAAAGCGGGTCAGTGTGCCGGCAAAGTATTGCTTTAGCTCAGTGACCGCCAGTTGCAGAACGGGGTCCGTACTGTCTTCATTCCCCAGATTCGCAGGTTGGGTCGTTTGGGTTTCAAACCAGGCACCGGTCAGGCTATGGCGGTTGGCCTGCAGGGTGATGATGCCGAGCGGGCTGGGGCAGGTGGTGTATTTCATAGGGCTAAATTCCAGCAATGAAAGGTGGCGTAGCTTCCCCACGGGGAAAAACGGGTGTGTGGCTCAGCGCCTAACGCCGACAACGCCTTCTTAACGATCAGATCGGTTGATAGAAAACAGTCCGGTTCCGATAAACCTCTGAGCCGGGCGTAGTTGACTGTCCATGGGCCGACGCCCTTAAGCTGCAGCCAGTCTTCCGGCTGGTGATCGCCGTGTTCGGCAACATAGCATGCAAATCGGTGCAGCGTTTGTCTTCGGTTATCGGGCATACGCAGAACGGAGAGATCGGCCTGGGCTATCTGTTCGGCGCTTGGGAACTGCCAGTCTTCACGCTGATGGCTGTTCAGGCTCTCTACCAGTCGGTTTAAGTGGGTAATTGCGGCTTTGACCGAGACCTGCTGACCAAGAATGGCGCGGACGCCGGCCTCCCACGGTGACCAGACACCGGGAATGCGCAGCCCCGTGGTGAGCCGGCCGGCCAGGGCGCTGGTGTTCAGTTGCTCTTCAATCTGCTGGGTGTCTGCATCCAGATCGAACATGCGACGAATGTTGGCGACAACGGATTTCAGCTGGCGGATATCACTGAGGGTAAACTCAATCTCCAGCTTGTTGGCTGCTGCCTGTGTGGCGTTAAACCAGCCATCAGAGCCGTTGAGGCGAAAGTTTCGGCCGTAGCTTTGATCGCTGACAGACTCTACCTTGTCAATCGCGCGCAGCCGGTAAAAGGTGAGCATCTGTTGCCAGTTAAAGGGTTCTTTGAGTGTCAGCACCAGCTTATTGGCGGATGCGGATACTGACGGCTGATCACGGACCGCGCTGGGTGTTAGCTTCAGATGTTTGTGAAAGGCATCATTGAAGCGGCGTACAGAATTGAAGCCGGCGGCAAAGGCAATGTTGCTAATGCTCAGGTTGCTGTTGTGCAGCAGTTGCTTAGCAAACAGCAGCTGACTCAGGGTGGCATAGGCTTTTGGTGACAAACCCATCTGTTGACGGAACAGGTTGCGCAGGTGCCGGTCTGTCATGCCCAGCCGTTCGGCCAGATCGGGCAAGCTCTGCTCCTGCAGTGCGCCTTCATCGATCAATTGCACTGCGCGCCGGAAGCTGGTGGTTGTGCCCAACCAGGCGCGGGAGCCGGGCGCACTCTCCGGGCGGCAGCGCAGGCAGGGGCGATAGCCGGCTTGCAGCGCTTGGGTGGCGTTAGCGAAATACTCGACGTTGGTTTCTTTGGGTGCCACTGCCGGGCAGACCGGGCGGCAGAATATGCCGGTGGTCTTTACCGCGGTAAAGAAGCGGCCATCGAAGCGTGGGTCGCGTGCCAGCCGTGCGGCCTGACATTGTTCAGCGGTCAGAGACAGTTCCATGAAGGTCAACTCGGTAAAAGATACAGGGAGTCTAGCGAATTGAGCCGTGAAGTTTAGCCATTTTCGGAACTGAAGGTTTAAGGCGGGAAATTTACCGGGTCTGAAAACAAAAACACCCGCGAAAAAGCGGGTGTCTGTGAAAACTTAGCCTGTGAAGCCTATGGCGTGTTTACAGCTTCGCTTCGATTGGCGCGCCGCGCGGCACCGAGGCCGATCAGGCCGATGGCAAATAAAGCCAGGGTGGCGGGTTCGGGTACTTCCACCAACGTGACGTTATCGATCAGGCCACCAACAGCATTGTCGCGACCAAAGGCGCCAAAGCCCAGGTACATGGTTTCGGCGGTGGCCAGCAGTGTACTGGTTATCTCTTCCCAGTCTATGCCACTATAGAAAACTGAATTTGCAACGGCATCTGCAACGATGCTGTTATTGACCGCATCGCCATCGGCCCACCAGTACACGTTAATGCCATTATCGTTAGTCGTACTTGTACGAGGCATGTACCAATAAGACAGTTCGTAGTAGCTGCCGACTGTTAATCCGGTCACTTCTTGAGCCATAAGGCTGTTAGTGTTGCGACCGGTGCGAAATACATTGGCAGAATCAAGCTCGACATACTGATCGCCAAAGGGCGTGTCCAGCTTGCTCAGCGTGTCGTTGGTCTGAATCTCAATGCCGGCACCGCTGTAGGTTGTCCAGCCATCAATGGACTCGAACACTTCCCAGCTGGAACCGCCGTTATTGTTAATGCTGTCCACATCATTAGCTTCAAACGAGCCATTGGTGATCAGGTTGGCGTGTGCGCCAATAGAAAACAGTGTAACCAGTGCTATTACGCCTGCCTTGACGAGCTTGGTCATGGTGGCTTCCTTCTTGGATAATAATTAATCGATCGTTATTGTGATGCGTATCACAACTTAAGTAAACATTTGATCACGCTTCTGTCAGTGTTCTGCCACTAAAGTGGGAACTTTGCTGAAGCTTTTCAGGCATAACGCTGCGATTTATTCGTTTTTTTCACTAAAATGCACTCTATAAATAGCTTCAGGCTCAGTAAACGGGAGAATAACCATTAAAACTTTGACGCCGGGTGAGAAGGACTTTTGGTTTATTCCTTTAGGTGGCACCGGTGAGATCGGTATGAACCTGAACCTATACGGCCACAACGGCCAGTGGCTGATTGTCGACTGTGGCATGACCTTTAACGAACCGTTGACGCCCGACAGTAAGCAGCTGCACGAGCTGGTGGCCGCCAACCCTCAGTTTATTGCAGATCGCAAAGAACAGCTGGCAGGCATGGTGATCACCCATGGCCATGAAGACCACATCGGTGCCGTTGCACAACTTTGGCCACGACTGCAGTGCCCGGTGTACACCACGGCATTCACAGCAGAGATACTGACCAACAAGCTCAACAGTGAAGGCTTGCTCAGTAAGGTGCCGCTAACGGTCGTGCCTTCGGGCAGCCGGGTGGAGATGGGCTGCTTCTGTGTTGAATGGCTGCCGGTGACGCACTCCATTCCCGATTCACACTCCATTGTTATCCGCACCCCAGCCGCCAATGTGCTGCATACCGCAGACTGGAAGATTGATCCCGACCCGGTGGTGGGTGACCCGTTCAATGCCGATCAGTTTAAAGAACTGGCGCAGGAGAACATCACTGCCATGGTGTGTGATTCCACCAATGCTGTGAAGCCGGGGCACTCAGAATCGGAAGGCGATTGCTACGAAGGCTTGTTGAATCATATTCAGCAGGCAAAGGGCAGAGTTGTTGTCAGCTGCTTTGGCAGTAATATTGCGCGGCTGATTACGCTGGGCCGCATTGCTCAGCAAACCGGGCGCTATATGGCGCTGTTGGGCCGCTCCATGCAGACCATGTATCGAACCGCGCGGCGGGCCGGCTTATGGCCGGAAGATCTGACACTGGCGGATTCCAGCCATCTTTCATACCTGTTGCCGGAAGAGGTTCTGGCGGTGGCAACCGGCAGTCAGGGCGAGCCGCGAACGGCGCTGAACCGCCTGGCCAATGACCGGTTTTACGACTTTGAAATCAGCGCCGGCGATACCGTTATATTCAGCTCCATGGTGATTCCTGGCAATGAACAGCCGGTGCAACGGCTGGTGGAGCAGCTGAAGCGTAAAGAGATCAGGGTGATTGAGTCGGCAGATTCTGAATGGCTGATTCATGCCTCCGGCCACCCCTGCGCCGATGAGCTTGCCAAGCTTTATGAATGGGTGAAGCCGAAGGTTGCGGTACCGGTGCATGGTGAGCGTGAGCACTTACTGGCGAATGCCTCCATTGCCAGAAGGGCGGGCGTGCAGCGGCAACTGACCGGCAAGGATGGCGATATCTTTATTCTCAATGAGCCTGTCGGTGTTCGCCCGCAACAGGTGACCATCGGTCGCATTGCCATTAATCAATCGTAAATATAAGCAGGAACCCGAATGCAGGAAGTGCAAATTCGCCCGGTCACCATGGCTGACCTGGATCGTTGTTTTGAAATTGAAACCCTGGGCTACGGCGGTGATGAGGCCGCCAGTCGTGAGAAAATAGCCAAACGTATAGAAACTTATCCACAGGGCTTTATTGTTCTGGAGCAGGCTGGCGAGGTGGCTGGCTTTATCAATGGCGGCGCGACCGACAGCGTGCAGCTGTCAGATGAAGAATTCAAAGAACTGATCGGCCATGACCCGGCAGGCCGCCACATTGTGATTATGTCGGTAGTGGTAGACCCGGCGTTTCAGCGCCGTGGTTATGCACAGCAGCTGATGCACGAGTACATTCGCCGCATGAAGCACATGCAGAAGGCGTCTATCTATCTGATTTGCCAGACGGGGCTGATTGGCTTCTACCAGAGTTTCGGTTATCAGGATTTGGGCCCGTCCGATTCTGACCACGGCGGCCTCAGCTGGCAGGAGATGCGCCTGGCTCTGTAACCCGGGCCTTAGGGAGTGAGCGCGTCGGTGCCATCCAGGGCTTCCATGATGGTGCAGTGAATCGCGCTCTTACTGCCGCCGCAGCAGGCATCGGAAAGCCGGTGCAGTGCTGCCAGCACCTGCTGCAGTTCGGCAATTTTTGCTTCCACTTCGGTAATTTTCTGATCGGCCAGTGCCTTGGCATCGCCGCACTGGTGGCCGGAAAGGTCGGCCCGGATAGAGAGGAACTCGGCAACATCTTCCAGGCTGAAGCCAATATTGCGCGCCCGTCTGATAAATTGCGCGGTGGCTAAATCGTCCTGGCTGTAAATGCGGTAGTTCCCACTGCTGCGCCCGGAAGCCTTGAGCAAGCCGGACTTTTCGTAATAGCGCAGTGTGTGCACCGAAAGACCGGAAAGCTTGGCCAGTTGCCCGATTTTCATTGCAGGATCCTCAGTCTCGATCAAAGAAGTTAGGAGTATAGTCTAACGTTTAGGGTTGCTACGGCGGGCATAAAAAAGGCCACAACGCTGTGGCCTGTTGCCTGATCGCTGTCTTTAAACGGTGAACTTGGCGGAAATGGCGTTTAGCTGGCCGGCAATCTGGTGCAGCTCTTCAAACTTCTCTTTAGATTGGGTCGCGCTCAGGCCAATGTCTTCAGCCAGGTTGGCAATGCCACTGACTGAGCCGGAAATCTCACCGGCAACAGCCGATTGCTCGGTCGCCGCCGTGGCGACCTGAACGTTCATTTCTGTCAGCTTCTTAATGGATACCGTCGCCGAATCGATCAACTCACGGATGTTGTTCATAGAGTCGACCACTGTCTGTCGCTTGTCTGTCGAGAGCTTCATGTCGCGTGCGGTGCGGCCGGCACTGCTCTGTAGCTTCTCCAGAATTTCGCCAATCTCGATGGTACTCTGTTGTGAGCGTTGCGCCAGTGAGCGCACCTCGTCGGCCACCACGGCAAAGCCGCGGCCTTGTTCACCGGCGCGGGCGGCCTCGATGGCAGCATTGAGCGCCAGCAGGTTGGTTTGTTCAGAAATCCCCTGAATCACACTGAGCACCTCGTTGATGGAATCAACACTGGCGCCCAGCTCCTGAACACTGGCTTCCACGTTCATGAGCAGCTCGCTGAGTTCATCCAGATTTTCGCCGGAATGATGCACTTGGGTAAGTACGTTGGTGATTTCAGATTCGGTATCTTCCGTTGCGCCGCGAGTCACCTCGGCGCTGTTGGCTATTTCGCTGGCCGTGGCAACCATCTCTTCAACCGCGGTGGCCGTTTGAATGGTTTCCTGCTTCTGCTGCTCGGTCGATTCAACCTGATGCTGTTGCCGCTCCATTGAATCGTTGGCCAGCCTGCTCAGCAAATCACTGGAACTGATCAGCGCCCGAATGTCGCCGGCCATAGACGCCAGGAAGGTGTTGAAGTCGTTGGCAATTTCGTTCAGTTCGGTGATAAAGCTGGGCGCAATGGTCTTGGTCAGGTCACCCTCACCACTGGCCAATGCCTGAACCGACTGTTTAAAGTTATTCAGGCTGCTGCTGATCATGCGGATGAACAGTATCAGTGCCACAACGATAACGGCTGCAATAAGCAACGTAACAATGGAGGAAATTGTTCCTGCGTGCTTCTTGGCTTCCACGGCTTTGCTATTGATTTCAGCGAGGCTCTCTTCCAGCCCGTCAATGTAAAAACCGGTACCGAGCATTAAATCCCACTGAGGAACATAAATGGCGTAGCCGTATTTCGGCTCGGAGACATTCGACCCGGGTTTTGGGAACCAGTATGTAACGTAGCCGCCGCCGGCCTTGCCTTCTCTCATCAGGTCCTGGACCAGGAAGTTGCCCTTGGTGTCTTTCAGGTTCCAATAGTTGGTGCCAATACCGGTGTCAGAGGTGCCCAGCAGTAACCGGTTCCCTTTGCCATCGTAACCGAAGAGGTAACCGCTGCCGCCATCAAAGGCAAAGCCCTTAAGCATATTCAGAGCATCTTCCATACCTTCTTTACCGGGTTTTGCGGTATAAGGCTCTAACAACGATTCAACGCTTTCCATAATGGATTTTAAGCGAACCTTGTTGGCTTCGAGCAGGTTTTTCTCGGTCAGGCTGGAGACGCTGTCATCAAATTTATTCAGTGCATAGCTTTGAATAAACAGGCTGGTGATAGAAATAATGACAAATGGAATTAATGCCAGAGCAAACATTTGTACTTTTAAAGATTTGAACATGTTGGACATCCTCTGTGCATTGGTATTTTTATTGTTATCGACAATTCAACAGCAAGCTTTAGGCGGGCCGTGCAATCGGTTTGCACAGCAAACGAAAACAAAGCACTGCTGTTTTCGGGGAGTTTAGTTGTTAAATGCTAAATCTGCCGGTGCAACCGACCGTTTTATCGTGGATTGCAGCAGCTAATCGAATTTGAACTATGTACGAATTAACTTTACCAATCGTTTTAGTGGGTTTTCACTGCTATATTTTTTTTATCACTCTAAGATTAAGAAGCAGAGACAAGCGTGTTGATACGATTCATTTCTTTAGTTGTGCTATGGATATTCTTTTCTTCTGCCTGGGCAGAACCCTTTGTTGTTGCCCGTGTTGGAAACAATACCAAAAAGGTCGTCGACTCACTCAAGCCGGTTGCTGAAACGGTGATCGAGCAGGCCGGGCTTAGTCAGTTCGATCGGGTTGAGGTTAAGGTGATGCCAAACCTTGATGCTCTGCTGGCAGAGGTCAAGGCCGGCAAGGTGCATTGGGTGTCAGAATCCGCCTATGCCGCAGCCTTGATTCACTCGGAAAGCGATATGAAGGCCTATCTGCGCCGCCATAAAAAGGGCGTGGCCAGTTATGGATCGGTACTGCTCAGTAATGACCAGATAAACGACTGGGCGGACTTGCTGGGTAAAAGTATCACCGCGGAAGATAATGGCAGCTTTAGTGGTTACTTTCTGGTTTACCGTCAATTGCGTGAGCAGGGCTTGCCGATTAACTTTCTCAGTGGCCTGAGAGATACCAAATCGGCAGATCACGTTAATATTGTTTTCAGTAGCGATGAGGAGAACAGCTGGGCCTGGCTTTCCCGCGGTTTGACCGACAGCGCTATCTTCAGCAGTACCGATGTGGAAGACGAGGGCTATTTACAGCAGCCGCAGGCCGCTCACCTGAAACGCTTTTGGCAATCACCGGATTACCCGCGTGCCGTTGAATTGTTCTCTCAACAGCTGGGTGAGGAAAACATCGGGAAGATCATTTCCGCCTTGTACGCATTGGCCGCAGAGGGTGAGCACCCGGTGTTAAAAGCGTATGAAAAATCTTACCAGTTTGATGAACTGAATGCGGACGACTACCAGAACCTGAAATCCATCTACGATTTTGTGTTGACTGATCGGGCTGAATGAAACTAAGTACACGTATAAAGCAATTTTACCTGCTGGTCATGATCGTATCGGTATTTGCGATTATGGGCCTGTCTGTTTTTGCCTTTTTTCAGGTCAGTAAAAATCAGCAGGTATTAATTGTTGAATCCGTGGATGCCGCGCTCGATGCAGAGGTGCGACAGAAGGTTTCTATTTTGATGGATTCAATGGCATCAAGCCTGTTCAATCCTATTTACAATTACGATTTCAACGAAATGGAAATAATTCTGAAATCGGTTGCCCGTAACCGCGAAGTTTCTAACGTTTTTATTTTCGATAACGACTCAAGGCTGTTGGTGAATCTTAACCAAACCGTTGAAGATGAGGTTGCACTGCTGCAGCTGATAAAGACCACGCCGTTACAAATGATCAGCTCGTTGCCGTTTGGAGACGATCTGCTGTTTGTCCACCCGGTGGCCAGCCAGTCTGTGCAGCTGGGTTATGTTGTGGCGATTGTCAGCCTGGATTCAAAGCAGGTTGTTGAAAGTAAAATTGCCTCTCAGTTTGAAGACATGAGCAATGATTTTATTACGCAGCTGAGTATTATTTTGCTGCTCGCTGCGGCTCTGGTGGTTGCCACCAGCTTCTATTACAACTATGCCATTACCCGTTACCTGTTGAAGCCGCTGCAGTACCTTGCCACCCGAGCGCATCAGGTCGGGTTGCAGAACTATGATGAAAAAATAAAGCTGCTGGCCGACGAAGAACTTGTCGATCTGGCGCAATCGCTCGATACCATGAGAGCCATGTTGCGAACATCAAACTCCCGACAGCGCCGGCTGGCTTACTTCGATAAAGTTACAGAGCTGCCCAACCGCCACAAGTTTCACAATGATGTTGAACGGTTGATTGAAGAGGGTGAACCCTTTTGTATTCTGTTTTGTGATCTTGATGATTTTAAAGCGGTTAACGATACCAAGGGGCATTCCATTGGTGATGAGTTGTTGAGTGCTTTTGGTAACCGTGCGATTGGGCGGTTGTCGTTAACCGGTGCGAATGATTTCAGGCTCTACCGTGTTGGTGGTGATGAGTTTGTACTGACACTGCGTAATGTCATTACACAGGAAGACGTCATAAAGGTTGCCAATACCTTAGTGGAAGCCACGGCTCAGCCGTTCCGTGTGCAGCAGGCGCTTTGTGAAATTGGTGTCAGTGTGGGCGGTGCCTGTTTTCCTGAGCATGGCAGTAATCTGGAAACGCTGCTGATTCACGCCGACCTTGCCATGTATGCCGCCAAGCATAAAGGGAAAAATCAGGTGCAGATGTACGGCGAAGAATAAAATTGAAGCTGCACTAAATTAAAAACATTTCCCGCATCGCTTGCGATTGAAATTCAAACCTAAAACTGTTTTTTCCCAAACCATTTTTATCGATCAGGCTTTCTACCAGGTGGCGATGGAAACGGCTGCTGTCGTTGTCGGCAATAAAGTCTGCCGGCCTCATCCACACAGCAGTTTCAATTTCCATTGTGTCCTGAATATTTATTTCAAAGCTGCTCGGGTTGAGCGCACAAATGATATAGAGATTGGTTTTGTTGAACTGATGCGGGTGCTTAGAAACCATGCCGACCAGGCTATCAAAAGCAGCATGGATGCCGGTTTCCTCAAACACTTCGCGTTGGGCGGCCTGTTCTATTCCTTCGCCGGCATCGACATAACCACCGGGTAGTTTAAAACCTTTGCCGTTCATCATTCGGTCGCGAATCAGCAGAACATCACCATTTTCACGTTGCACAAAACCACCAACGCCGACGGTATGGGTGGGTGCAAAAGGTGCCAGTGCGCCATCGGTGAGGCGATGGATTAACGTGATTTTATCTTCCTGACAGATGTGAAAAACGAAACCGGCGCTGGTCAGTAACGGAATGGCGTAAGCGTTTTCAATACTGATGGTCAGCCAGATTAAATCTTTATTTAATTCGCGCATGGCCATGAGCAAATTGTTAATCGACTGATCACAAATGGTCTTGCCGGTATGTGAAACTTCAGCACCGTTGAACGGGTTAAAAGTTATTTCAAAAACATCCATCTATTCGTTACCAAATTTATAGGTCAGCACAGTGACATAGTTGAAGCTTAACCGTTTCATATCGTCTACTTCGTCAACCAGTTTATTGCTGTTTAACCGCAATTCAAATGACTGGAAAATCGAGAGCTTGGCAGTGAAATCGTAAAAACCAAACACACCGATCGCCGGGTGCAGGTAGTTATCTTCGCTCAGAGCATAATCAAGGTCTAGATTATGCTGCTCCAGTTCGGCGTTATTCAGGGTGAGTGATGCATTGGCAAACACGGAAGGGCGACCTTCACTGAAATAAACCGGTGCGGATAATCGAACGGTTTGGCCAAACTGATCGTCGCGCTCGCCAAAACCCTGCTGCAATATGTAATCGAGCGGCCCGCCGGTCAGATTCAACTGGCCGATAAAGCCGTCATCGTATTGGGTGCCGGCACGAACGCCGTAGCGTTTAAAACCTTCACCGCCGGAAACATCAATGTACGAGAAAGGATAACCAATCTTGACGGTGGTGGTGGGTTTGTTTTCAACCTCTTTGCTGTGCCAGCTGATGCCGGTAAGCCCGGCGGACCATTGTTGCCAGTCGTATTGAACGTTGGGTATAAACAGAAAATCTTTATCATCTGCGTGAATGATCGGAGGGAACAACAGCTGGCTTTCGGCATCGCTTTCGTAGTTATCGGCACTGGCTGAAATTAGCCCGACAGACCAGCCAGTTTCGGCAACGCTGAGCACCGGCAATAGGGCTGCCAGCAATGAAAGTATGACGCGCATAGTGTTGATCCCTGAAATCGTCTGCTGCACAGTTTCTACTAAGCGTAGAGTGTTCTGTTGAAGATAAGATGACTTACCGTTGCTTGCCACCCTTCATTGGGTTGGTTATGGGCAGCAGCCCATGCAGCGAGCAGTTCTCTTCGGGTTTGATCATACACTGTACTGAAAAGTTCCCGGGCCTCCGGCGCTCGGTTGCCTTCACCCATGAACAGGCCGTATAGCCGGGTGGCGGCCGTTGTTAACCATTGGTTTTCAATTTGCGAGAGTAGGGTATCCTCATCGGCGGCATCAAACGTGGGCTTCGGCTGGTCTTCCAGCCAGCATTGCAGTGTGTAGTGCAGCAGCGAGCTTTTATCCGGAAAGTGGTTGTATACCGTAGGCTTGGACACGCCCGAAGCCTTCACCACCATATCGACTGAGGTGCCTTTAATGCCGTTTTCCAGGAACAGGGGCAGGGCAGATTCGGCGATTTGCAGTTTTTTTGAATTTTGCGCCATTTCGGTCTTGAATCTCATGAATATCTGGCGCAAACTTTACTAAACCGTTTAGTTAAAGTCACGGGAAAGTTAAGGTCGGTGGTTAGGCTGGCAATCGGTGCGGCTTTCAATGGTCGCTCAAGTACATCCATGTAGCGCTCAACCTCGCACATCCATGTGCTCGGATGCCCATTGAAAGCCGCACCGATTACCAGCCTTAGTGAAGCATGTTTGGCACGTTATACATTTAGTTGGAAGCTTGCTAATGGCACTGAATAGAGGTTTGCTGCCGGATCATCTTTTTACAGGCATTTGAGCACATGGATGTGCGAGGTTGAGCGATACAAGGATGTACTTGAGCGTCCTGTAAAAAGATGATCCGGCAGCAAACCGTAACGAAAGCACAAAGCTCTGTCGAAGAGGAAAATAGAGAATGATACGTAGCGAAGAAGGCTATTTTGGTGAATTTGGCGGCCGATACGTGCCGGAAATTCTGCTCCCTGCACTGCAGGAGCTGGAAACAATGTTTTCAGATCTGCGCGACGACCCAAGCTTCTGGCAGGAATACGTCGGCCTGTGCCAGGAATTCAGTGGCCGCCCAACGCCACTCACACCGCTGCGTCGTCTTTCCAAAGAGCTCGGCGGCGCTCAAATCTGGCTGAAGCGTGAAGACCTGAACCACTCCGGCGCACACAAGGTCAACAACGTACTTGGCCAGGGCTTGCTGGTACAACGCATGGGTAAAAAGCGCGTGATTGCCGAAACCGGTGCCGGTCAGCACGGCCTGGCTACCGCCATCATGTCTGCCCGTTTAGGGTTACAGGCCACCATCTACATGGGTGCCGACGACATTGAACGTCAGTATTCCAACGTCTTCTGGATGCGTCAGCTGGGCGCAGAAGTGGTCGGCGTAGAAACCGGTGCCCGTACCCTGAAGGAAGCGCTCGATGAAGCCCTGCGCGACTGGGCCGCCACCGTTGAAACCACACACTATGTGCTGGGCACCGCCTGTGGCCCTGCACCGTTCCCGGAGCTGGTCACTTACTTCCAGAGCGTGATCTCACAGGAAATGAAACAGCAGGCGCTGGATCAAATCGGCCGACTGCCGGATGCCGTCTGTGCCTGCGTGGGCGGTGGCTCTAACGCCATGGGCGCATTCAGTAACTTTTTAGACGATACAAGCGTACAGCTGATCGGCGTAGAAGCCGGCGGTCGTTCTTTCCTGCCGGGCGAACACTCCATCCGTATGTTGCCGAATACCGGCGAAGACGGCATTGCCCAAGGCTACAAAACCCTGTTCCTGCAGGACGAAGACGGCCAGTTGGGCGATACCCATTCCATCGCCGCCGGTCTCGATTACGTTGGCGTGTCACCGATCCTATCGCACCTGTCGCGTACCGGCCGTGTCACAGCCGACAGCGCCACCGATACCGAAGTGATTGAAGCCTTTAAACTGCTGATGAAAACCGAAGGCATTATTCCCGCACTGGAATCTTCTCACGCACTGGCTGGCGGCTTTAAACGTGCCAAGGAAATGAGTCCCGATCAACACATCGTCATCAATCTATCCGGCCGCGGCGATAAAGACATTTTCAACATCGCTCATGCCTTCCCGCAACCGGAATGGACACAGTTTCTGCAACGCGAAGCCAAGCGTGCACAAGAACTGGAAGAAGCAACTAAGGGAGAGAAATAATGATTCCAGCACAGCATCAAAAATTGCAGGTGATGTCACACGCTGTTGTTGGCTTCCCAACGTTAGATGAAAACGAAAAAGCCATTGCTGGCTTGGTTGAAGCCGGCGTCACCATGATTGAATTGCAGGTACCGTTCAGCGATCCGGTGGCCGATGGCCACACCCTGGTGAACGCCTGTTACGATGCCTTAAAAACCGGCGGCTCCGTAAAAGCGACGTTAGAACTGGCTGCGAAGGTTTCTAAAAAACACCCGCAGGCAACGTTCATCTTAATGAGCTATTTAAACCCGCTTTACCGCTACGGCCTGGAAAAACTGTTTGAAGATGCCGCCGCTGCGGGCATTAAAGCCATGATTATTCCGGATATGCCTGTTGAGCAAATTGAACCCTGGTTACCTAAGTTAGATGCACTTGGCATTGCACCTATTTTAATGGTGACGCCAAACACCAGTGAAGAGCGTGTTGCAAAAATTTGCGCATCTGCTCGCGGTTTTATTTACGTGGTTTCACGCATGGGCGTGACCGGTAAGCAAACGCAATGGGGCGAAGAGTTTGAAGCTTACGTTGCCCGCATTCGTGCGCATACCGATTTGCCACTTGCCATCGGCTTTGGTGTTCGCGCCGCAGAAGATTTAAAAGCGCTGACCGGCACCGCAGAAATTGCTGCGTTCTGTTCTAAATATATTGAATGGCAACGGGAAGAAGGCAGTGAGAAGGCGGCGGCGAAGATGAAGCAGCTGTTGGTGGATTCGGAGTTGGCTTAAATTTCGGGTCGGGATCGAGTCTGTTGATTCAATAAGGTGCATATATAGAAACTAAGGTCGCCATGGCGGCCTTTTTTTATTTTTCTCTACATATTATCTGCACAGCCTGCACATTATCCATTCAATATATTGACCTGATGCTGACAAGGTGGGAGACTTCCCGATTCCAACTTGTAATAAGGAAATAATTGGAATGGAAAAGAAAATTCTATCTGTCGCATTGGCAATTGCAGCGGTTACATTATCCTCCTGTGGGTCAGAAAGTGGTGGCGGTGAATCTGCCGATATCACTAGCCTTAAGGACCTTGCAGGGGTTTATGATGACTCTGATAGTTATGAAGATGGTACAGTTGATGAGTATTTTATTTTAGTTAGGGAAAATGGCTCTGTTGCCAGCTTCGATTACGCCGGTGATAGTTATGATGACTACGATGATTGTTACTGGATTTTTGATGATGAAGATACTCTAACGCATGTCTCTGGTAGCACATTTTATAGTGAATATAACGACGAGAATGTAACGGTCACATCAGAGGGCAGTAAGTATACGTTCTCGACGGGTAGTGAGAGTTTTTCAATGGTCAAGACGAATATGATCGAAGCTGACTTAACTCCTGAATGCGATTACTAATAAGCATTAAACAGGTATTAAGTCGAGTTAATTGCTGTAGCATACTTGAAGTCGTTTGCTGACGTATGCCTACATTTAAGGTCGCAGTTGCGGCCTTTCTTATTGCAATAAATAAGTCATGTATATGACAACTGAAGCCGGTAGATAAAGTTGTCAAAATTACGGGAACAGGCTCGCTAAAGCCAGGGATTATCCCCACTGAACGTCGTTACATAAAGCTTCTCAACCTTATCCCGCGCCCAGCCTGTTTTGCGTAAAAACTTCAGTGACGACTTCACCGATGGGTCGCTCTTAAAGCAGCGAATATCAATGCGGGCGGCCAGACCATCCCAGCCATAATGCTCGACTAGCTGCTTCAGTATGTTTTCCAGTGTTAAACCGTGTAACGGATTGTTCGGTTGTTCGGTACTCATTGATATTAACTCAGTTTGATTTCTTCTTTCGGATATCGCGTACCATATAGGAATTTCCCGGTCCGCGCTTCAACTCAAACAGGTCAATCGCATTGATCAGGCTGCTTAAATTCTTGTAACCGTAGTTGCGGGTATCGAACGAAACCTTATTGGAAATGTGAGAACCCACCGGGCCCAACAGTGCCCAACCGTTTTCATCTTCCGTGGCCTGAATGGCGCGCCGGATCAGATTAATCAGCTTGGTATTGGATTTGATATTCTTGTTCTGCTTTTTAACCGAACTGCTGAGCGTCTCTTCACCATTTTGGTTTTCATCATCCAAAAACAAAAACTTAGAACAGGCGTTTACGAAGGGGGCGGGTGTTTTACGTTCACCAAAGCCGAGTACCACTTTGCCTTCGGCCAGTGCGCGGGTCACCATCGGTGTAAAATCGCAATCGGATGAAACAAAACACATCACGTCGATATCTTTAGTGTACAGCACATCCATTGCATCGATGACCAATGCAATATCTGAAGCGTTCTTGCCCTTGACTAAATCGTACTGCTGAACAGGCTGTATCGCGTATTCGTGCAGATGCTCTTCCCAGGGTTTTATAGACTCTTTCTTCCAGTTGCCGTAAGCCTTTCTGATACTGACAACGCCATATTTGGCCACTTCATTCAAAACGTCTTCAAACTTTTTGGCGGGTGCATTATCTGCATCGATGAACAGGGCGATTTTTTGTTTGTACGGTTGTTCCATGTATTTATGCCTGTTTGCATTCAGTGGAATGGTTAGCTTCCGTTTAAATCTTAAGGTTGTCAATGAGCACCAGCGTTGCTGTACGGCGTAGGCAAAACAAGGCCGTACGATTCAACACCCTTTTACGATGGCCGAATTCATAAACTAAGTGCGACACACATTCAAAAAATGGAGGTGACCTGCAATACTCCGTCTTTTTCGCTCCCGGCAAGAAGTGAATTAGAC